>NZ_CAMFLB010000003.1:0-462943 GCF_945957435.1 Serratia sp. PL7
ACCCGGGTGGCCGGAATTTGCTTTTTGTACGGCGTCCATGCTGAGTGCGCGGATGGCGTTGGCAAGCTCTTTACGAGAGGACATGTTTTACTCCAGGTCGGATAAAAAAAGCAGTCAAGTTCCCTATTTTCTCAGACTCCACATCACAACGGCAATCCCTAATGCCAAATGAGAGCGAGTTCACCACTTATTAGCACGATTGGACGCTTTTTCGGAATAACACTATTCTCGCCTTAGCTGGCGTACACTAGGCTCTTGCGACAAGATTTCCTCAAAGCAAAATGACTCTTTTACCTTGTTACCTTCACAGGAAGATGGCGTTATGAAGATCCGTACCTCTTTGATTGCGTTGGGCATTGCCACCTTGGCAACCGGCTGTCAAAACCTGAATACCGAAACCTTGATGCAGTCCGGCGCGCAGGCGTTCCAGGCGGCGACCCTGAGCAACGACGACGTTAAGGCCCTGAGTGATAAATCCTGCGCCGAGATGGACAGCAAGGCACAAATCGCGCCGGCCGGCAGCACCTACGCCAAGCGTCTCAACAAAATCGCTGCGGCGCTGGGCGACAACATCAACGGCACCCCGGCCAACTATAAGGTTTACGTGACCAAAGACGTCAACGCCTGGGCGATGGCCAACGGCTGTATCCGCGTCTACAGCGGCCTGATGGACATGATGAACGACAACGAAGTGGAAGGCGTGCTGGGCCACGAAATGGGCCACGTGGCGCTGGGCCACACCCGTAAAGCGATGCAGGTGGCTTACGGCACCGTGGCGCTGCGCACCGCGGCGTCCTCCGCCGGCGGCGTCATCGGCTCGCTGTCGCAGTCGCAGCTGGCGGACATCGGCGAGAAACTGGTCAGCGCCCAGTTCTCGCAGAAGCAGGAAAGCGAAGCGGATGATTACTCGTTCGATCTGCTGAAAAAGCGCGGCATCGATCCGAACGGCCTGGCCACCAGCTTCGAAAAATTGGCCCAAATGGAAGCCGGCCGTCAGAGCAGCATGTTCGACGATCACCCGTCTTCCCAAGCGCGTGCACAGCACATTCGCGATCGCATCGCGGCAGAGAAGTAACAACGAGAACGCCCGGCAACCGCCGGGCGTTTTTTATCGTCTCAATACAGGGTTTTCTGCGGCGGCCCGGCGAAGGTCAGCGGCCCGACCTGCTTCATGTCCACCTCGACCACCGACGGCCCCGGGTAGTTGATCGCCTCGGCCAATACGCCGTTGAACTGCGCCGCCGCCTCGACCTTCCAGGCTTTCAGCCCCATCGCTTCGGCTATTTGAGTAAAGGCCGGCGTATGCAGCTCGTTGTAATACTGGCGCCCGGCGAAATACTTGTCCTGAATGCCGCGCATCACGCCATAACCGCCGTCGTTCATGATCAGCAGGGTGATGTTCACCTGTTCCTGCGCCATGGTCGCCAGTTCCCCCAGGCCCAGCGCCAAACCGCCATCGCCCACCAGCCCCACCACCTTGCGCTGCGGGTTGGCGATCGCGGTGCCGATCGCCATCGGCAGCCCCATGCCGATAGCACCGGCCAGCGAGTGAATGTTGCACAGCGGCGAGATCGCGCGGAACAAACGGCTGCCCCAGACGCTGCCGGAAACGGTGATATCGCGCACCAGCAATCCGTCCTGCGGCAACGCGGCGTCGATGGCGTCGTTGAGTTTGGCGTATTCACCGGACTGCTGACGCAACGCGCTCTCCGCCTGCTGCACCGCCCCCGCGATCTCGGCATCCCACTCGGCGTTAACCTTCTCGCCGGGGCTCAGCCGCGCCGCCAGCGCGGCCAGCAGCGCCGCACAGTCGCCGTTGATCTGCTCATCGGCCAGGTAGTTGCGGTTGGCCGCCGCCGGATCGATGTCAATCTGCACCAGCGGGCGCGGCAGCGGCAGCGTCCAGGTGCGGGTTTCATTACTGCGCAGGCGCGAACCAGCCACCAGCGTCAGGTCGCACTGCGTCAGGATCGCCTCGATGCTCGGCGAGTTGTGGAACGCCCGCAGGCTGCGCGGATGGCTGTCCGGCAGAATGCCGCGCCCGTGGGTGCTGGAGATCACCGCCACGCCGGCGTCCGCCAGCTTGCGCACCGCGTCGCCGCAGGCCAAGGCGCCACCGCCTAACCACAGCAGCGGACGCTTGGCCTGTTTCAGCCGCTGATGCAGCCGCTCCACCGCCGCATCGTCCGCCTTCGGCAGCGGCGCCGGCGCCAACGCTTCAGTCAGCACCGAACGGGACACCAGGCTGCTTTGGATATCGATCGGGATCTCGACCGCCACCGGGCCACAGGGCACGGTTTGCGCATCCAGGATCGCCCGCTGGATCACCGCCACCGCCTGCTCCGGCGAATTGACCCGGTAAGCGCGCTTGGAGCAGGCGCGCAGGAAGCCGAGCTGATCGCGGGTTTCATGAATAAAACCGGCGTCGGCGTCCAGATAGGCTTTTTCCACCTGGCCGGTGATATGCAGCAGCGGCGTGTTGGCGTTGAGCGCCTCAATCATCGCCCCCACCGCGTTGCCCGCGCCGGCGCCGGTGCTGGTCAACGCCACGCCCAGGCCGGAGAAGCGCCCGTGCGCGTCGGCCATGGTGACCGCGCCCGCTTCGCCGCGCGCCGGCACGAAGCGAATTTTATCGCGCTGCCCCACCGCATCGGCGATCGGCAGATTATGAATCGAAATGATGCCGTACATCGCCGACACCGCGTACTGTTCCAGAGTCCGGGCTATCGCCTCGCCAACCGTGATTTTATCGCTCATCATCTGCCTTCTTAGGGTAGTCGTTATTAGGGTTATGCGTAGAGGTGTCGGCCTAGTCGCTCCAGCGGTTCACCTGATGGCTCAGCGCCAGATACACGCTTTTCTGCTGCATGTAGGCCTTGATGCCGTTCAGGCCCTTTTCGCGGCCCAGCCCGCTTTCCTTGAAACCGCCGAACGGTGTAGAAATCGAGAACGTTTTGTAGGTGTTGATCCAGACGGTGCCGGTTTCCAGCCGCTCCGCCAGCGCCATCGCCCGCGGGAAATCGCGGCTCCAGATGCCGGCCGCCAGGCCGTACACCGAGTCGTTGGCCTGTTCGATCAGCTGTTGCTCGTCGTCGAACGGCAGCGCCACCAGCACCGGGCCGAAGATCTCCTCCTGGCACACGCGGGCGTCGTTGTTCAAGCCTTCAATAATGGTCGGCAGGTAATAGCTACCGCTCGCCAGTTGCGGATCGGCCGGCGCTTCGCCGCCGATGATCACCCGGCCACCCTCCTGCCGCGCCAGCGCCACGTAGTCCGCCACGCTTTGCCGATGTTTGGCGCTGATCAGCGGGCCGAGATGCACGCCCGGCACCAGCGGGTTGCCGATGCGCAGCCCCGCCGTCAGTTCGGTCAAGCGCGCCAGCAGCGGCTGATACAGCGAACGATGCACGAACAGCCGCGATCCGGCGATGCACGCCTGGCCGGCGGAGCTGAAAATGCCGTAGCAGATACCGCGCGCCGCCTGTTCCAGATCGGCGTCCTCCAGCACGATGGTCGGTGATTTGCCCCCCAGTTCCAACGAGGTGGGGATCAGCTTGTCGGCGGCGATATGCGCCAAATGGCGCCCGGTGCTGGTCCCACCGGTAAAGGCGATCTTTTTCACCCGCGGATGGCGCGCCAACGCCTCGCCGATCACCGAACCTTTGCCCGGCAGCACGCTGAGCAGCCCGGCAGGCAGGCCCGCCTGTTCGAACAGCTCGGCCAGCTTCAGCGCCATCAGCGGCGTGGCTTCGGCCGGTTTGAGCACCACCGCGTTGCCCGCCGCCAGCGCCGGCGCCACCTTCTGCATTTCACTGGCGATCGGTGAGTTCCACGGCGTGATGGCGGCGATCACCCCCATCGGCTGATACTGGCTGAGCGTCATCACCTCGGCGCTGCGCGGGGTCGGCAATTCGCCTTCCAACACTTCGCAGGCGGCGGCGAAGTAGCGCGCGGTCGCCGCTGCGCTGGCCACCAGCCCGCGGGTCTCCGCCAGCGGCTTGCCGTTGTCGCGGGTCTGCAGCTCGGCCAGCTGTTCCTGCTGCGCCAGGATCAGGTTGCTGACGCGGTAGAGGATCGAGGCGCGTTGGTGCGGCACCAACCCACGCCACTCCGGCGCGCGCCAGGCGCGTTCCGCTGCCTCCACCGCCTCATTCACGTCCTCGACGTTAGCGGCACGCAGCCGCGCGTTGACGCTGCCGTCGGCCGGGAATACCGAAGCCATCTCTTCGCCACGCCCTTCGCGCCAGCGTCCGGCGACAAAAATATTCAATCGTTCCATGCTCCGCTCCTGCCGTTCAGGCAATAAAACCGCCGTCCACCAGACGGCGGCAGGCTTGTACCGCGCTCAGCGCCGCCAGGGTTGATGTTTTGGGATTGCTCGCCAGCGGGGTGCCGCTCAGCTCGATGTGAAACTCGCCAAAATCGCCGCACACCTGCAGGCGATGGGTATTGCGTCGGGTGGCGGGATCGACCTGCAGGCGTACCCGGGTGGCGTCCATCCCCAGGCCGTTGAGCGCAATGGTGGCCGCCACGTTGGCATTAGCCGGGAACAAACGCGCCGCTTCACGCGCCGAACCTTCAAAAAACACCTGCGCTTCACTCACCGCATCGAGATCGATCAACTGTTCCGCCGGGCTGCCGCGCCAGCTGGCCGGGCTTTTACTGGCCTGATAGGTCACGCTCTCCAGCCCGCCTTCGCGCGCCGACGCCAGCCCGTCCATCCCCGCCACCGCGCCGGACAGCACGATCAGCTGCCCGTGATGGCGGCGGCAAACCTGCTGCAGCCGCTGTTGCAATGCGGCGTCCGCCAGCGCGCCGGTCGAGATCAGCGCCAGCGGCCAGCCGCGCTGCAGCACCGCTTCGCCAAACTCCGCCACCGCCTGCTGGCTGGCGCACTCCAGCACCAGATCCGGCCGCTGCGAACACTGCCCAGGATGGGCCAGCGCCTGCACCCGCCCGCCAAAAGCCTCGGCGATCGCCGCATGATGAGCTGCGCGCGCCAGGATCCAACCGACCTCCACGCCTTCCGGCAAACGGGCGATCACTTCCTTCGCCATCGCGCCGTAGCCAATCATCATGATCTTCTTCATCTTTTTCTGCCCCTGCTACACATGGCGGTTAAAGCCGCCGGAAACGTCCAGCGCCGCACCGGTGGTAAAAGAAGCCAGCGGCGAAGCGAGGAACAGCAGCGCCTGCGCCGGCTCCTGCGGCTTGCCCAGGCGCTTCATCGGGATGCCGCGCCGTTCGGCGATCGCCGCCGTCCACTGCTCCCAACTTTGATCTTTATCGCTGCGCTCTTCGAAACGGCGGCGCCACTGACCCGACTCCACCATCCCCAGCAAGATCGAGTTAACGCGAATACCTTTGTCCACCAGCTCTTTCGATAGCGTCAGCGTCATGTTGAGCAGCGCGGCACGCGCCGCCGAGGTGGCGATCATGTGTTCTTCCGGCTGCAGCGCCAGCAGCGAGTTCACACAGGTGATAGACGCGATCGCCGATCGTTCCAGCGCCGGTAAAAACGCCTGCACCGGGTTGATCACGCCGAACAGCTTCAGCTCGGCCTCATGCAGCCAGGCCTCGCGCGGCGTCTGGTCAAAATGGGCGACGAAGCCCTGACCGGCGTTGTTGATCAGCAGATCCACGCCGCCGAAACGCGCCGTCACCTGAGCGGCGAACTGCGCCACCTGCTGCGCGTCCAGCACGTCGCAGCGCAGCGCCAGGATCTCCGCCTGCGGGAAGTCCGCGCGCAGGCTGGCCTCCGCGCCGGCCAGTTTGTCCGGATCGCGGCCGCAGAACGCCACCTTCGCCCCTTCGGCCAGCAGCAGCTTCAGAGTTTCGAAACCGATGCCCGACGAGCCGCCGGTCACCACCGCCACCCGATCCTCAAGCTGAAAATTCATCGTTGGATTGCTCCCGTAAAATCCCGCAGATAGCGGTTGAAACACGCCGGCGCATCGAGGTAGCTGGCGTGACCGGCGGCGGCAATCAGACGCAGCGTCGCGTCTTGCTCACGCGCCAGCTCGGCCGCCTTCTCCGGCGGCGTAATGCGATCCTGTTCACCGCACCACACTTCCAGCGGGCCGCGATAGCGCGCCAGATAGCGGCCGATGTCGTCGTTGGCCAGCATCCAGGCGGCACTCAGAAAACCGTCGGGATCGAGCTGCTGCATGCCGTTGCGCACCCAGGCGATGTCCTGCGGATCCGCCCCTTCGCGCAGCAAGGCCGCCGCCCGCTGCTCGCCGTAGCCCACCGGCCCCAGCGTCTCCATCATCTGTTGGCGCTGGCCGTACACCTGCCGGCGTTTTTCCTCCGGCGCCGCGGCATAGCCCTGCGCCGGATCCGCCAACACCAGCCCACATAGCCCGTCCGGATAGCCGGCGGCGTAGGCGCTGCCGATCAGCGCTCCCAGCGAATGGCCAACGATCAGCGGCTGCGCCAGCTGCAGTTCATCAATCAGCGCCGCCAACGCCGCCGCATAACCGGCGGCGTCAGCCTGCGGATCCGCCAACGGCAGGCTGCCGCCGTAGCCCGGCGCGTCCCACGCCAACAGACGATGACCGTCCGTCAGGCCGCTGTCGTTAAACTGCTTTATCCACGAGGCGGATCCGGAACTGATGCCGTGCAGCAACACCACCGGCCGCCCCTGCCCGGTCTCGCGCCAGCTCAGGGTGTACGCCCCGCAGCGCGCCCGTTGACGTTGCGCCAGGCCGTTCATCAGTTGCGCTTCACTTTGGACAGCGGGTGATCCGCCGGATAGGTCGGGATCTCTGGTTTGGCGGTGCCGAGCATCACGCACATCAGCGCCTCTTCCTCGCCGTGGTTGAACAGGCCGCGGTACACGCCCGCCGGCACCGAGATCAGATCGCGCTCTTTCAGCCTGGTTTCGTAATACTCTTCCCCATCCTGGATCATCAGCGTGATGCTGCCTTTCAGCATGAAGAACACTTCTTCCACGTCGTCGTGCAGGTGCAGTGGGCCCTCGCATTTCGACGGCAGCACCATGGTGGAAAAGGTGAAGTTGCCCGCCGGAATGGTGTTGGCGTCGCTGGCCACGCCGGTAGCGCCGGTGCCGATGTAGCGCATCTGAGCGCGGCGGTATTTCGGGTCAAAGTCGGCCTGGAATTTCAGCGCGTTCCAGTCGTATTTGCGGCCCTCGAAACGGGCGATGCGCGACTCTACCCAGTTTTCCATCGACAGATCCTGCGGCTTGACGCCGGCTTTATTCTCAACCTGAGACATGTTGTCACTCCTCTGTTGAATCAAATGGTTATCCCCTTCGTCTTTCACGCTGTGGCGTTGTTGGCTGCATTCGTTCGCACCAGTCACTTACCGCAGTAAGCTCCTGGAGACTCACGAACTTGCCGCCTAGCCACAGCATGAAATCCATTGGGCTTAGCAATTGTTAATTCAGTACTTTCTCAGCAACGGCAGCAGAATGAGGCAGCCGACGAACGCCATCACCACCAGGAACAGCAGGCCGTTATCCATATTGCCGGTGGCGGCGATCAACGCCCCCATCAGCACCGGCGCCAGCGCGCCGGCAAAATTGCCCAACCCGTTGAAAATGCCGCCGGCGGTGGCGCTGACCTTGCTGCTGGTCGCCTTCGCCAACAGCGCGAAAATATTCGGTGCGCCGGCGCCCCACATAAAGGTGCTGAAGGCCATGGCGGCGATCACGCTGTAGGTGCCCTGCAGGTGCAGCACCACCGCCAGACCGAGACCGGCGCCGCACAGCGACAGGAAGCAGGCCAGCGCGCGCCGATCCAGCTTGTCCGACAGCCAGGCGCCCAGCACTTCGCCGAGCAGCATGGCGATGAACGGCAGCGAAGAGAGGTAACCGGCATGTTCCAGATGAATGCCTTTGCCCTTGATCAGATAGCTCGGCAACCAGCCGTTCATGCCCCACAGGTAGGTCAGGAAGGCGATATTGAACAGGCAAATCATCCAGAAATGCGGGCTGCGCAGCAGCTCGCGGCGGTGCTGTTGGCGTTCGGACACCGCCGGCTTGGCCGCCGCCGCCGGGCGCGAGACGTTCAGGTGGCGCATGCCGAACAGCACCAGCAACATCACCGGCAGCGTCAGAAACGCCATAAAGAAGAAGGTGGTCTGCCAGTCGAAGGTATTGAGGATGTACAGGGTGACCGGGAAGCCGAGCGCGGCCCCGAGCGGCGTGCCGAGCAGCCACAGCATGGTGGCGCGCGCCTGCAGCTGCGGCGGAAAGGCCTGACGAATAATGGCGTAGGCCATCGGCAGCAGCGGCCCTTCGGCGATGCCGAGCAGAATGCGCAGCGTCATCATGGCATGATAGGAACGCACCAGCCCCATCAACACCATCAGCACGCCCCACACCACCATCATGCCAATCAATACTTTTACCGGGTTAAGCCGATCGCCGATGCCGCTGAGCAGCATCGAGGAGATGCCGTAGGAGAACAGAAACGCGCTCATCAGCAAGCCCAGCCGCGCCGGGTCAAAGCCGATCCCTAACGCCTGCTGAAACTCGGCGTCGGAAAACAGCGCCGCGATGCTGATCTTGTCGAAAAACGCCAGCAGCACGCAGGCGAACAGCGCGATCGGCACCGACCAGCGCACCCGTTGCTGCGGATTTTCGGCAACGGCTTCCCCCGCCCGTCCAGCGCGGGCGTCAATGTCTTGCGTAGTCATAAAACGCTCCCGAGGTTCGGGCGTTATTTCAACGCCATCAAAGAAAACTCCGCATCCGCCAGCTGCTGCGGATCCAGCACCCGGCCGCTCGCCAACCAGCGCTTGCCGAGCTTGATGGTGCGCGCGTCGTTGAACGCCACCATCTGCACCAGCTGCCGATCGGCGTTCAGCGTGAAGAACACCTGCGACTGCGGCGTGCGGCGCACCACATGGTGCACGCCGCCGCTCGGCACGCCGAGGATCTGGATATTGACGTCATATTGATCCGACCACAGCCAGGCCACGTCGTCATACGGAGCGGCAAAGGCGTCGAGCATCGCGCAGGCGGTGCTGATGGCCTGATTTTGCGCGTAGGCCCAGGACTGCAGGCACAGGCCAAGCGTCGGGTGGCGCGCCACGTCGCCGGCGGCGAAGATCGCCGGATGGCTGGTACGCCCTTGGCCGTCGACCACGATGCCGGACTCGATCGCCAGCCCGGCGCTGCGCGCCAGTTCGAGATTCAGCTCGACGCCGATCCCCACCACCACCAGATCGAAGACCTGCGGATCGCTGACTTCGCTGCCGATCCAGGCGGCGCCGTCGCGATCTTCCAGCGAGATCTCGCCGCAGCCACACAACACCGTAACGCCCTGCCGGCGATGCAGTTCGAGCAACGCCTGCGAGACATCGGCGCCGACGCTGCGCATGCATAGCGCGGGCTGGCGTTCAAACACCGTCACCTCGGCGCCGAGACGGCGCGCAGAAGCGGCGATCTCCAGCCCGATCCAACCGCCGCCGACGATCGCCAGACGGCGGCAACCTTGCAGGCCCTGCCGCAACCGGGCCGCATCGTCCCAGGAACGCAGCGTCATCACGCGCGGATGCTGCGCCCAAGCGGCGCCCGGCACACGCGGCCGCCCGCCGGTGGCGATCAGCAGCTGCTCGAACTGCAGCCGTTGCCCGTCGCTGAGCGTGACGATTTGCTGTTCAGCGTCGATGGACTCGGCGCGCAGCGGGCGACGCCAGTCGATGTTCAGCGCCTCCACCGCCTGTTCGCTGAACAGCCGACTGAGGGGAGCCGCGGCATCCAGCAGCGCCGCTTTCGACAGCGGCGGCCGCTCGTAAAAATCGTAGGGCTCGTCGCTGACCACCGTCAGCCGGCCGCTGTAACCGCGGTCGCGCAGCGTCTTGGCCGCCCAGCCGCCGGCCTGGCCGCCGCCGACGATGACGATGCCCGTCTGTTCTGGCCGGTTCATAACGCTTGCGCCTTTTTATGCTGGCGGCGCGTATCGTGATCGATGCCGCCCTCTACCGCCCATTCGGTGAAGGAGACCAGCGAATGCTCCAGCTCGCGCGGCTGCCAGTTTTCCGTCAGATAATCGTCGTTGGTGTAATACTCGAACGCGCCGCCGGTCGGGCTGTTGACGTACCAGAAATAGGCCGAGGAAATCGGGTGGCGGCCGGGGCCGATAAAGGTGCTCCACTGCTCTTTGTTCATGGCGATGCCGCCGCCGATCACTTCATGGATATCGCGCACGGTGAACGCCACATGGTTCAGGCCGCGTGGGCGGTTAGGCAGCTTCAGCAGGAACAGGTTATGGTGGCCGCCGCGCGCCTGGGTGCGCAGGAAGACGGCGCGATCGATATAGCGATCGGAAACCTGGAAATCCAACAGCTCGCGATAGAAACGCTCGGTCGCCGCCAGATCTTCAACGAAGAACACTACGTGGCCAATATTGATCGGTTGCGCCTGCGAATAGACCGGGCTGGGTTGATCGATGCGGCGCACGTCGCCCCATTGGTTGATCGGCGTGACCGGCACCTCAACCGCCTGCTGGCGGCTGACGACGAAGCGCAGCGTCATGCCGTTGGGATCGAGGCATTCCAGCTCTTCTCCCACCTGACGGAAGCCGGGCATCAACGCCAAACGCGGCTGCAGGCGCGCCAGATCGGCGGGTGAGCCCACGCCCCAGGTCATGCGGCGCAGGGTAGAACCGCCTTCAAACGCCGCAGGCAGCGCCGCGCTTTGCAACGGGTACAGGACAACCTGCGCCCCGCTCAGGGTGGTGAATTCGCGCTGCGGTTCGCCCCAATGTTGCGTGGCGGGCTGCAGGCCGAAGTCTTGCATAAATTTTTCGCAGGTTGGCAGATCTTCGACGCCAAATTCCAGTTTTTCGATTCCGATTACGCTCATTGTTCAGCCTCACGTTCTCGCTGCATACGGTTTTCAGGCATGAGTGAACCCCGGCCCCTGTTTACTGTGGGCCTTATCCTTGCCTGAGTGAAAGAGTCGGTCCTGTCGGTTAGCCGACGTTGGCCTGCGGCGGCGCGCCGAGGAAGCCAGAAATTTTCTCCGCCGCGTCGCGCACTTCCATGCGCAGCCGCTCGCGATCCGCTTTCGGGATCTCATCGGACGGCACCATGATGCTGACCACCGCCTCGACCCGCTGCTCGCGGTTGAAGATCGGGTAGACGATCGAGGAGATGCCGTGGCGGAAGAACGATTCGCCGATCACATAGCCGCGCGCCTTGTCTTGCTGCACCATCTGCCACAGCGTTTCGCGATCCGCCGGGGTGCCCGGCGCGTTGCCCGGCAGCTGCGCGTCCGGATAGAGTTGTTCGAACTCGCTGCGGGTGGCGCTGGTCAACAACATGCGGCCGAGCGAGGTTTGGTGCACCGGCAAGCGGGTGCCGACGCTGACCTGATTGATCTGTGAACCGGCGGCGCTGACGCGGGCGATATAGATCACGTCGCGCCCGTCGCGGATCGCCAGATGGCTGCTGCACTGGCTGCGATCGCGCAACTGCTCGATCACCGGCTGGCCGGCCTGCGCGACGTCCAGCGACGCGATGTATTCAAAACCGAGACGCAGCACCTTGATGCCCAGTGCGAAGGTATTGGTGCGCGGATTGCGCTCCAGAAAGCCCAGGTGCTCGAGCGTCTGCACCACGCGGTAGGCGGTGGCCTTCGGCATATCGACCAGGCGATGCAACTCGGCAAAAGTCATTTCCTTATGCTGCTCGCCAAACGCCAGCAGCAACTGCAACCCGCGATCCAGTCCCGGGATCAGATACTTACATGCTTGCTCGTCCGCCATCTCTCGCTCCTGCGCTGTGCGCCTGCCCTGCGGGCCGTCAGTTGAATACGAAGCCGCCGTTAACCGGCAGCAGTTGGCCGGTGACGAAATCCGCCAGCGACGACAGCAGATAAAGTACCGTACCGTTCACATCGTCCGGGTGCTGCGCCCCGGCCAGCGCGCGCCCCTGCTCGTACAGCTGATGGCGCTCGGCGGGCACATACTCAGTGGCTTCCACTCGCGTCAGGCCCGGCGCGATGGCGTTGACGCAGATACCCTGCGGGCCCAGCTCGCGCGCCATCGATCGGGTCATCGCGATCACCGCGCCTTTACTGGCGACATAGGCCATCAGGCGCGGCGCGCCCCACAGCGCGGTGTCCGACGCCACGTTGACGATCTTGGCGTGCGGATTGCGCGCCAGCAGCGGCACCGCCGCCTGGCTCACCAGCCAGGTGCCGCGCACGTTGACTTGCATCACGCGATCCCACAGATCGATATCGTATTCCATCATGGTTTTACCGCCGACGCCGGTCGCCAGCGCCGCGTTGTTCACCAGACCGTCGATCCCGCCGCCAGCGGCGATCTTCTCGAACGCCAAGCGGATCGAATCCGGTGAGGCCAGATCGATCGTCTGCGTTTCCACCCGAGCGCCCTGCTCGCGCAGCGCGGCGCCGCTCGCCGCCAGCTCATCCGCCAAGATGTCGCACATCACCACCTGCGCGCCGGCGGCGGCGATGGCGGCGGCAAAGCTGTAGCCCAGGCCGCGCGCCGCACCGGTGACCACGATGCGCTTGCCGTCCAGCAAGCCGTTCACTGCGCCGCCTCCCGCTCGCGCAGCGTCGCCAGCTGTTTCTGCGCCTCTTTCTGCATCAGGCGGCGCAGGCGCGACAGACCGACGTCGTGCTGGTACAGGTATTCGCGGCCGCGGGCGTTAGGCGCCATGTTCTCGAGCACGATGCGATCCTGCTCGAGCACGTCCCAATGCAACGATTCCAGGCGATTACGGTACATGAAGCGCCACATGTCGCGCTGCCAGTCTTTGACCTTACGGATGCGCCAGAAGAACACCCGGCAGTGATCCTTGTCTTCCGGCACCACCATGCCGATGATCCAGAAGTGACCACCCGGCCCAAAGCGCTTCTTGTACGGGATCGACAGGCGCATCCAATACGCGCCGCTGCTGCCGAATTCCACCCAGTCGAAGTTAACCCCGATCTGTCCGTTCTTTTTGAAGATAAACCCGCTGTCGGTCGGCTCCAGCCCCATATCCGCCTTGCGATCCCCTTCCGCCATCGAGTGTGAGGAAGAGTGCAGGTAGGTGCCGTGCATCGGATCCATCACGTTTTCCAATGCGTACTGGTAGTTGCAGTCCCAGCTGGCGGTACACAGAAAATTACTGTACGACGCTTCGTCCGCCAGCTCTTGCGGGAAAGTCAGCGCCGCCGGCGCTTCATCCGCCGTCACGCCGAAATAGAGAAACACTGCGCCGTAGGCTTCTTTGGCCGGGTAAGACCGCAGGCATTTTTGCCCCACCAGCGGGCAGCGATCCACCGCCGGCACGTCTTTCACCGTTCCGTCGCCGCCGACTTCCACCCCGTGATACCAGCAGGCGATACGATCGCCGAGGTTCCACCCCATGGAAAGCCGCGCGCCGCGGTGCGGGCAGCGATCTTCCAACGCGTGGATCTGGCCTTCACCGTCGCGCCACACCACGATTTGCTGCTCGAGACGGGTGATGCCGACCGGGTTGTTGCCCACTTCCCAACTGGCCAGCACCGGATACCACATGCCGCGCAATCCCTGGTCAAGATAGTCCTGCAGGCTCTGTTCGGAGGATGTTGTGTTTGCTGTCATTGTCTTCTCCCGGATGTGGCTCAGAAACCGTTAACGTGAAGGAATTCGCGGAACGTCGCCTCATTCCACGGTTGGCCGCTGCGATCGAACAGGCGGCGCTGATTCAACGCGCTGACGATCTGCTCCAGCTCTTCCGCCCCCTGATCGAAGATCGTTTCCAGCGCCGCCACCAGCGCGGTTTCGAAACCGTCCGGCACCCGGGCGCGGTTTTGCCAGATGACATTGCGGAACTGGCCCGGCTGATGGATTTGGCCGTTGCCGCCTTCGCGGGCCGGCGTCACCTGTTGGGTGTCCGGCAGCCAGGGATTGAAATCGGTGATGTGCTGCATGATTACTCCTCCGCGATAAAGGTGATCTGGATTTGGTTGTCGACCACCCGGGTGGGATAGGTTTGCAGATCGCGGCCGCCTGGCTCGCGCAGGCACTGGCCGGTGCGCACGTCAAACAGCGCTTCGTGCAGCGGGCACTCAACCTTACCGTCGTCTACAAACCCCTGGCTGAGCAAGGCATAAGCATGCGGGCAGACGTCTTCCAGCGCGTAGTAGTTACCGTCGAGCAGGTACACCCCGATCTCTTTTCCTTCCACTTTGCCGGAGAAAGGAAAATCTTCTTTCACCTGAGACACTTCGCACACATTCTTCCAGCTCATTGCTTTTATCCTCTATCTGATTGTTTCATATATGAAACTCAGTTTCTTATTTAATACAGCCACTATAAGTCTGGCGAAACTTTCGTCAAGCGAGCGGAACGGCAAATGTTAATGAAAGGTTGTTTAAAAATGACAAATGCGGGAGGGATCACGAAATCATGCACCGATATGAAAAACCTATGTCAGTTGTGCGCTCTTCCGCTAATTTATGGCAAAAAATGCGTTGATCCCGGCGGCGCATTGCGCGTAAAAGTGTTTTCTCACTGTCTTTTACACTCAATTTAATAACAATTATTTTACATTAATCAGCCTCGTCCCCCGCGTTTGCGCGTAATGGCCTCCGCGGGCGAGTTTACTGCTGCCTGAATTCGTCAACCGCTCGCACTGAGGAACGCGCCGTGCAACAACGTCAACGCTGGTTTGGGGTGATCGCCCTGCTGTTTCTGATCGTTATCGCCTATGCGGATCGGGTTAATATCGCCGTGATGTTGGTCAATCCCGACTTCCTGCAACACTTTCAACTCGGCGGCGACCGCGCCCATCAGGGCACGCTGATGACGGTGTTTTTACTCGGTTACGGCCTGTCCGCCATGTTGCTGACGCCGTTTCTGGAAACGCTGATGGGTTACCGCCGCGCGCTGACGCTGAGCGTGGTGCTGTGGGCGCTGCTCACCGCCGCCTCGCCGTTGGCGGGATCGCTGCTGTTGCTGTGCGCGGTGCGCGCGTTGCTTGGCGTCAGCGAAGGGCCGCTGTTCTCGCTCAAGACCATGTACATCAGCGATCATTTCGCCGCCGACGAGCGCGGCAAACCCAACGCGGTCAGCGCGCTGGGCGTCTCGTTGGGGCTGGTGATCGGCTTTCCGCTGGTGAGTTTTCTGATGGCGCACTTCGGGTGGGCGATGTCGTTTCACCTGCTGGCGCTGCTCAACCTGCTGTTGGGCCTGGCGCTGGTGCGGCTGTTCGTTCATCCGCTCGCCTTACCCTCATCTTCACGCCCCGCCGATCCTCAGCCGGTGTTGAGCCGCGTCTGGCACACCTTCGCGCTGGCCTGGCGCACACCGATGCTCGGTTGGATCCTGCTGATCGAGATCGCCACGCTCAGCTACCTGTGGGGATCCAGCGCCTGGCTGCCGGCTTACCTGACTGATGAAAAAGGATTCTCCATCAAGCAGATGGGATGGATGGCCGCACTGCCTTTCATCGTCAGCATCGCCTCAAAATACCTCGGCGGCGTGCTGCTCGATCGTATCCGCCCCTATCAGGCGCCACTGATCTTCGTCTTTGGCGGCGCGGCGACCGCACTGTGCATCTATGGCGTAATGAACAGTCATCAGCTTGGCTGGATCGCCTTCTTCCTGCTGGCGGCCAACGCCTGTTGGGGCGCACAGGGCGCGGCAATCCCCACTCTGCTGCAGCATTATGCGCGGCCGGAGGCGGTCGGCAGCGCCTATGGGCTGATCAACGGCATCGGCAATCTGTTCTCGGCGTTTGTGCCGATGGCGATGGGCATGGTGATGGCCAGCCAGGGCAAGGTGTCCTCGGGCTTTGCGGTACTGATTGCCTCACAGCTGCTGACGCTGCTGGCGGGCGGCGCGCTGTTTAGCCGCATGTTGCTGGCGCGCCAGGTGAAACGGGCATAAATCCGTTTCACCGTGTTCTACGGCGGCAAACCGAAAGCGTTGAGAGGGTGCTCATGGATCTGGACGCCAACAACCAGCAGACGGGGGCCCCCCCCGTCGCCGGGTTGCCTTACCGTTCGGATTCGTAAGCCAAAATGGCCGCAACCTCCGTAGTGCCCGATCGGATCCGCAGCTCCCACAGCGTGCTACGGGTTATCCATGCCAGTGATATTACCGTGGCACAAATAACCACCAGTTTTAACAGGCTCCGTTTGTTCGGCATCATGCCTTCTTCTCCTTGCCTCGCGGCGGGTAAGAGGCTAACTTAACGTTGCTGGCGTTAGAGTAGGCCTCGGGTTGATGAATATCGACTCGGGGCTTTTCTCTTTGTACCTTTCACGCAGGCTCTAGATACAAAGATCCAGAGCACCCGCGCGCAGTATATTCATCCTCCCCGTTATCCCGATTCCTTTTTACTGACTCCGTTTCATTTCTGCGCAAAATTGCGCAAAGGCGTTGCAACAGACTGAAAATCGCCGCACGGATGGCGAAAAATGAAATAAAAAAAGCGACCCCCATACGATGGGAGCCGCTTTTTCAGCGAGGCGTGGCCAAGCGTCAGGCGTGTTTCTTGGCCGCCTGCAGGTACAGCATCTCCAGACCCAATGTCGCCGCGGCCAGTGCGGTGATCTCGGACTGGTCATAGGCCGGCGCCACTTCCACTACGTCCATGCCGACGATGTTCAGCGACTGCATGCCGCGTACCAGTTTCAGCGCGCGATCGGAAGTCAGGCCGCCGATCACCGGCGTGCCGGTGCCCGGTGCAAACGCCGGATCCAGGCAGTCGATGTCGAAGGTCAGGTACACCGGCATATCGCCGACGATGCCCTTGATCTGGGTCAGCAGGTCGTCCACGCTGCGATCGTTCACCTGCGCGGCGTCCAGCACGGTAAAGCCGTTGTCGTGATCGAACTCGGTGCGAATGCCGATCTGCACCGAGTGGTGCGGATCGATCAGGCCTTCGTTCGGCGCATGATAGAACATGGTGCCATGGTCGAACTTGCTGCCGTTGGCGTAGGTATCGGTATGGGCGTCGAAGTGCACCAGCGCCAGCTTGCCGAAATGCTTGGCGTGCGCGCGCAGCAGCGGCAGGGTGACAAAGTGGTCGCCGCCGAACGAGAGCATGCGCTTACCGGCTTTCAGCAGTTTCTCCGCGTGCGCCTGCAGCTTGTCGCTCATGTCCTGCGCATCGCCGAAGTTGAACACGATGTCGCCGCAGTCAACCACGTTCAGGCGATCGCGCAGATCGAAGCTCCACGGCCAACGGTTGCCTTCCCAGGCCAGGTTGGTGGACACCTGACGGATGGCCGCCGGGCCATGGCGGCCGCCGGCGCGACCGGAGGTCGCCATGTCAAACGGAATGCCGGTGATGACCCACTCTGCATCGCTGTCGTAAGGCATGAAGTTCAGCGGAAAGCGCAGGAAACCAAAGGCGTTGGACACTAATGAATTATCGGACTGATGGCCTAAGGTGCTCATAGTAAACCCTCGTAGTTCAACAAGTTGCCGGGCGCAGACGCCGGGCCGTTACAAAAAAAAATCCCTCCCGCGTCGTTAGCCCGACGAGAAAGGGATTTATTCGATGTGTGTTTCGGTGCTACCGATACGGCAGATTATGGCCGCATTTTGTTCATGCTTCAAGGGGGTCAACAGCGCCCCCCTGAAGAGGGCGGTTACTCGTCTTCCAGATACGTATAACCGTACAGACCGGCCTCAAATTCTTCCAGGAACTGCGCCTGCAGCTCGCTGTCCAGATCGGTTTCTTTGACCTGATCGCGGAACTTGGACAGCAGCGCGCTCGGATCGAGCTGCACATACTCCAGCATGTCCGCCACGGTATCGCCCTCGTCGGACAGCTCGGTCTCGACGCTGCCGTCCGGGAACACGTACACGTCAACCGAGGCGGTGTCGCCGAACAGGTTGTGCATGTTGCCAAGGATCTCCTGGTACGCGCCGACCATGAAGAAGCCCAACGCCGGCGGGTTCTCCGGATCGTACGGCGGCATCGGCATGGTGGTCGCCACGCCGTCGCCGTCGACGTAATGATCGATGGTGCCGTCGGAGTCGCAGGTGATGTCGAGCAGCACCGCACGGCCTTCCGGCGGCTTATCCAGCCCTTCCAGCGGCAGCACCGGGAACAGCTGGTCGATGCCCCATGCATCCGGCATCGACTGGAACAGCGAGAAGTTGACGTAGAACTTGTCCGCCATGCGCTCTTGCAGTTCGTCGATGATAGGACGGTGCGCGCGGTTGCTCGGATCGAGCTGCTGCTGGATCTTGTTGCAGATGTTCAGATACAGCTGCTCGGCCCAGGCGCGCTTGGTCAGGTCCAGCATGCCGTGCGCGTATTGGGTATGCACGTCGTGCAGATCCATCTGGCTGTCGTGCAGCCATTCGCGCAGCGAGCGGCGGTTCTCCGGCTCGTTCATTTCCAGCCAGGTTTCCCACATGCTTTCCAGCGCGCGCGGCGCGTCGGCTTCCGGCGGCTGCGGTTCGCTGAACTCGTTGCGCTCGACGCCAATCACGTTGGAGACCAGCACCGTGTGGTGCGCGGTCACGGCGCGACCGGACTCGGTGATCACCGTCGGGTGCGGCAGGCCGTGTTCGTTACAGGCGTCGCCGATGCCCCAAATCACGTTGTTGGCATATTCGTTCAGGCCGTAGTTGACCGAGCAATCGGACTGCGAACGGGTGCCTTCGTAGTCGACGCCCAAGCCGCCGCCCACGTCGAAGCACTGAATGTTGACGCCCAGCTTGTGCAGCTCAACGTAGAAGCGCGCCGATTCGCGCACGCCGGTGGCGATGTCGCGAATATTGGCCAGCTGCGAACCCAAATGGAAGTGCAGCAGCTGCAGGCTGTCGAGGCGGCCCGCTTCACGCAGGGTCTCCACCAGCTTCAGCACCTGCACCGCCGCCAGACCGAACTTGGATTTTTCGCCGCCGCTCGACTGCCATTTGCCGGAGCCTTGCGATGCCAGACGCGCACGCACGCCCAGGCGCGGTATGACGTTCAGCCGCTCGGCCTCTTCCAGCACCAGGTTGATCTCGGACATCTTCTCGATCACCAGGTACACCTTGTGCCCCAGCTTTTCCCCGATCAGCGCCAGACGAATATATTCACGATCTTTATAACCATTACAGACGATCACCGAGCGGGTCATGCCGGCATGCGCCAGCACCGCCATCAGTTCGGCCTTGGAGCCGGCTTCCAGCCCCAGCGGTTCGCCGGAGTTCACCAGCGATTCAATCACGCGGCGGTGTTGGTTCACCTTGATCGGATACACCAGGAAATAACCGCCCTGGTAGCCGAAGGATTCACGCGCGCGTTTGAACGCGGCGTTGATAGAGCGCAGGCGATGCTGAAGGATCTGCGGGAAGCAGAACAGCGCCGGCAGACGTTGGCCGTCTTGCTGGCGCGTTTTCACCAGTTCTGCCAGATCGACGCGCGCCTGCGGGACATCCGGATCCGGGCACACGCTGATATGGCCCAGCTCGTTGACGTCATAGTAATTGTTGCCCCAGTAGGCGACGTTATAAGTACGCAGCATCTTGCTGGCATTACGATCATTCATGGCAACCTCCTGCATGGAGCGCAAAGATAAAGACTCGCCCGCAACCGGCGGACGGTGAATCAACAGATCATCAGACATGGTTCGCCTCACATTCCCTACTGACGAAACCGTCAGCCACTATCGCAGCTACAACCCGCGAGAACAACCCAACAAGCCGCGCCGGCGGCAGCGAAGAGAACTGCCGTTCGCGGTCAGCGATCGGTTTATCACTCATATAATTGTAAGACACCCTGTTCAAACCTCGTGAATCGGGCCAAGAAACATCCCACAGGAAGGCTGCAGGCTACCCTTGTTCAGTTCTTCAGACGACCGTTAGCCGGCCCGAGAATCCTGAGTAGCGGCCAAGTGTTTATCGCACCTGGTAAGTGACAGAGAGACAAGACGGGAAATAGCAGAAGAATGTGCGCCAGAACGGCACTGCTGTTGAGAACCAACAACCGGTAGACAACGGATCATTAATCCAACCACCTCCACGCGCGCCGTTCGGAGTGAACGACCCAGCCTCTAAATATAGTGTAAGAACGTGACCGTTCGATGAAGCGGCGAACGCCCGCGACGGATAATAGCGCAACGCTGGCGAATGCAAAGCGGAAGTTTATCGCACCTTCCCCCACGCCAGACCGCCGTACTGTGCAGCAAATGAACCGCGCGCGCAGTTTATACCGGTAAGCAGGTGAAAAAGCAAAATGAAAATTCGCCGAAAACTGTTTCAAGCGATGAAAATGGCGCCAACCCGTTTGCGCAAA
Organism: Serratia sp. PL7; assembly: GCF_945957435.1. Taxonomy (NCBI): domain Bacteria; kingdom Pseudomonadati; phylum Pseudomonadota; class Gammaproteobacteria; order Enterobacterales; family Yersiniaceae; genus Serratia; species Serratia sp. PL7. The sequence goes on from NZ_CAMFLB010000003.1 coordinate 20,221, forward strand.
AGAGCGAAAGCGCAAAAAATTACTGGCAATCTGGCTAAACCCTGACCTAAAATAGACGTCCAGATGTTAATCCATCTATACTGGTTAACTGATAAACTGCTTAACGGCTTTGCCTGAGGGGCGTTGCAGGATGCATCTCGCGCCATCAGCGGAAGACCCTTCGCTTCGATGCCGGATCTCCAGCGCTGTGCAGTAATTTCTAACCCGTCTTATGCAAGGTAAAGAACACAATGGCTAAACACCTCTTCACGTCCGAATCCGTCTCCGAAGGACATCCCGATAAAATCGCCGACCAGATCTCCGATGCCGTCCTCGACGCCATCCTGGAACAAGATCCGAAAGCGCGCGTCGCCTGCGAAACTTACGTGAAAACCGGTATGGTGCTGGTCGGCGGTGAAATCACCACCAGTGCCTGGGTCGATATCGAAGAGATTACCCGCAAGACCGTGCGCGAGATCGGCTACGTTCATTCGGACATGGGCTTTGACGCCAACTCCTGTGCAGTCTTGAGCGCCATCGGCAAACAATCCCCGGACATCAATCAGGGCGTTGACCGCACCGATCCTCTCGAGCAGGGCGCTGGCGATCAGGGCTTGATGTTTGGCTACGCCACCAACGAAACCGACGTGCTGATGCCTGCACCGGTCACCTACGCGCACCGTCTGGTGCAGCGCCAGTCCGAAGTGCGCAAAAACGGCACCCTGCCGTGGCTGCGCCCGGATGCGAAGAGCCAGGTGACCTTCCAGTACGACGACGGCAAAATCGTCGGCATCGACGCCGTGGTGCTGTCCACCCAGCACTCAGAAGACATCTCGCTGAAAGATCTGCAAGAAGCGGTGATGGAAGAGATCATCAAGCCGGTACTGCCGGCGGAATGGCTGACGGCGGGCACCAAATACCACATCAACCCGACCGGCCGTTTCGTTATCGGCGGCCCGATGGGCGACTGCGGCCTGACCGGCCGTAAGATCATCGTCGACACCTACGGCGGCATGGCTCGCCACGGCGGCGGCGCCTTCTCCGGTAAGGATCCGTCCAAGGTTGACCGTTCCGCGGCTTACGCGGCGCGCTACGTGGCGAAAAACATCGTTGCCGCCGGCCTGGCCGATCGCTGCGAGATTCAGGTGTCTTACGCTATCGGCGTAGCGGAACCGACCTCCATCATGGTGGAAACCTTCGGTACCGAGAAAGTGCCAACCGAACAGCTGACGCTGCTGGTGCGCGAATTCTTCGATCTGCGCCCATACGGCCTGATCCAGATGATGGATCTGCTGCAGCCGATCTACCGCGAAACTGCCGCCTACGGCCACTTCGGCCGCGAGCACTTCCCGTGGGAAGCGACCGACAAAGCCGCACTGCTGCGCGATGCCGCCGGCCTGAAATAAGCCCCGACATCAACATGAAAACGGCGAGCCTGGGCTCGCCGTTTTTTTTGAACGGATGGGTGCTCCTGGATCAACGCATCGACTGCCGGCCGGCGGAGGCAAAGCCCCCGCCGCCGGGTTGCCTTACCGTTCGGATTCGTAAGCCAAAATGGCCGCAACCTCCGTAGTGCCCGATCGGATACGCAGCTCACACCGCGTGCTGCGGGTTATCCATGCCAGTGATATTACCGTGGCACAAATAACCACCAATTTTAACAGGCTCCGTTTGTTCGGCATCATGCCTTCTTCTCCTTGCCTCGCGGCGGGTAAGAGGCTAACTTAACGTTGTCGTGCGTTAGAGTAGGCCTCGGGTTGATGGATATCGACTCGGGGCTTTTCTCTTTGTATCTTTCACGCAGGCTCCAGAGACAAAGATCCAGAGCACCCGCCCGCAGTATATTCACCTCCCCCTCTCTTCCCGCGTTCCTTTTCACGTTAAATGTCTTTCTTGCGTAGCGGCACGCAACGCCTTGCAAGGCGTTGAAAAAAGGCCCAGCAACGCTGGGCCTTTGATGGCGGAGAAAGCAAAGTAGGGCTGAAGCTTACGACGTCTGCTTACGCAACAGATAAACGAAGTACGGCGCACCGATAAAGGTCGCCAATAACCCGGCGGGGATCTGATACGGGAACAGCAGCATACGCCCGCACCAGTCGGCAAACACCATCAGCAAGCCGCCCAGCAGCGCGGCGATCACCATCTGCGGCAGCGCGCGGCGGAAGCCCAGCATACGCGCCATATGCGGCGCCATCAGCCCGACAAAGCTCAGCGGCCCGACGGTCAGGGTCGCCATGGCGGTCAGGGTGGCAGCCAGCAACAAAATGGTCAACCGCGCCGGCGTCAGCGCAATGCCCACCGAGCGGGCGGTGGCGCCGCCGAGCGGCAGGATGGTCAACCAACGGCGGCACAGCGGCGCCAATACCATCAGGCCGGCGGCCACCAGAGCGGTACGCAGCGCCTGCGCCGGCTCCACCGAATAGGTCGAACCGGAGAGCCAGGTCAGCAAGCCCCCCATACGCGGATCGCCGCTGGCCAACAGCAGGAAGATGACGGTAGTAAAGGCGGTGCTGAGCGCGATACCGGCGAGCAGCATGCGTTCCGTCGAGAAACCGCCGCGGCCTGCGGCGATCATGATGATCAGCAGCGTAGCGGCCGCTCCCAAACTGCCGGCGGGCAGCAGCCAAACGAAGGCGTCGCCCGGCACCATAAACAGCATCATCACGACGCCAAAAGCGGCGCCGGAGCTGATCCCCAACACTTCCGGGCTGGCCATCGGGTTGCCGGTCAATTTCTGGATCAACGTGCCGGCGACCGCCAGCATCATGCCCGCCGCCAGCGCCGACAGCACCCGCGGCCAGCGCCACGGCAGCAGGGAATCCAGCTCCGCACCCAGGCTCCAGTGCCAACCGCCGGCATTTTTGCCCAGCATCAGCGCCAGCGTCAGACCGATCAGCAATACGAGGCCACCCAGCAGGATCCAGCCGGGCAGATTCCCGCGCTCGGCAGGCACCTTGTCGCCAAGGTTCATCGGCGGCGGCGTGGTGGCGCTGCGCAAACGCGGCAACAGCCACAGCAGCAGCGGTGCGCCGAACAGCGCAGTGGCCGCGCCGGTCGGGATCTCACGCCACACCTGCGTCACCCCGAGCATCACCTGATCGGTCAGCCACAGCAGCAACGCCCCCAGCAACGGCGCCAACATCATGCGATGCGCCAGGCGGCGAGCGCCCAGCATCTTCGCCATCAGCGGCGCAAACAGGCCGATAAAGCCGATAACGCCCACCGCGCTCACCAACATGGCGCTGAAAATGATGGCCAGCCCCAAGGCGCAGAAGCGCGCCATCGATAGCCCCAACCCCAGGTTGCGCGCCACGCCGTCGTCCAGCCCCAGCAGCGTCAGCGGGCGCAGCAACAGCGCCGCCAGCAGGCCTGCCACCAGCAAACGCGGCAGGAGGAACTGTACGGCGCTCCAATCCTGTTGGTTCAGCGCGCCGGTGCCCCACAGGAACATGCCCTGCAGCTGATCGTAATGAAACAGCGCCAACAAGCTGTTGACCGCGCCGCAGTACAGTCCCAACACCAGCCCGGCCAGAATCAGCGTCACCGGCGACATCCGCTTGCCCCAGGCGACGCCGAACACCAGCCCGCCCACCACAATCGCACCCACCATAGCGGCCAGCTGGCGGGTAAATTCGCCCCCCGGCAGCACCCACAGCGTGGCGATGGTCAGGCCGAGCTGCGCACCGGCGGCCACGCCGAGCGTCGACGGTTCCGCCAACGGATTGCGCAACACCTGCTGGAACAGCACGCCGACCAACCCCAGGCCGGCGCCGGCCAACAGCGACACCGTCAACCGAGGCAGCAGGCTGTAATGGAACAGCATTTGCCGCACGTCGTCGATGTCCGGCGCGCTGAGCGCCCGTGCCCATTGCGCCGGCGGCAGCTGCTGCGTCAGGTTGTATATCGTCAGGCCACCTGCCGCCGCCAGCAACAGCAGGATCAGCGTCAGCGGTAATTTCCGGATGCCAGCATTCATGCCGCACTCTCCTGAGCCTGTGCCAACAGGCGGCAAAACCGCATCGTCGACAGCGTGGCACCGTAGAACCACACCGCCGGCACCTGCCGCAGCTGGTTTTGCCGCACGAAGGGCAATGACTGCCACAGCGGCGTCGCGCTGACCTTGTCCATCATCGCCTGATTGCCGTGATCGAGATAGATGACTCGGGCGTTACGCACCGTGGCCAACCGTTCAATCCCCACCACCGCCGTGCCCCAAAAGTCGGTTGGCTCCTGCCAGGCATTGCGGATGCCCAGTTGGTCCATCGCTTCCTGGAACAGGCTTTTCTGGCCGATGATCAACGCATGGCGCGTGTCTATCAGGGAAAACAGCAGCAACGGTTGGCGGGTGTAGCTTTGCAGGCGCTGACGGGCGTCCTGCATAAAGCGGTCGAACTGCGCCAGGTGGTTTATCGCCCGGCTTTCTATGCCTAATCGTTGCCCCAGCGCCAGCAGCGACTGGCGGGCGACGGTCAGCGGTTTGCCGCTGCCATCGTTGAAGCCGAAGCTCATGGTTGGCGCGATGGGTTGGATTTTTCGCGGCGTCGGGCCATAGCCCTGCGACAGCAACACCAGCGAAGGCTGGAGCTGCTGCAGCAGTTCGAGATTCGGTTCGGTGCGCTGGCCGACGTCGACCACCGTCGCCGGCAGCTTCGGCTCCGCCACCCACAGGTTGTAGTTATGGACATCGGCCACCGCCAGCGGCGTCACGCCCAATGCCAACAGCAGCTCGATCGGCAGCCATTCCAGCGCCGCAACGCGCGCGATATCCGGCGGCGCCTCCGCCGCTCGCCCAGGCAACGATCCCAACAGCGGCGACAGCGCCAGCGCCATCAACAGGCGGCGGCGCAGCGGATCGTGAGAAGAAGTGAATGCAGAGGACATCAGTAGACAAAACTCACCGGCGCGCCGCCGCTTGGGTGCGGCAACGTGCCCATAGGAATACCGTAAATTTGCTCCAGCACCGGCCCCTGCATCAGTTCCAGCGGGCCGCCCTGGGCGATCATTTCACCGCCGCGCAGCGCAACCAAATAGTCGCAGTAGCGCGCCGCCATATTGATGTCGTGCAGTACGGCGATCACCGTGAGATCGCGTTCGCGGCTCAGGCGCTGGATCAGCGCCAGCACCTCGACCTGGTGCGCGATGTCCAGCGCCGACGTCGGCTCGTCGAGCAACAGACAGCGGCTGTCCTGCGCCACCATCATCGCCAGCCAGGCGCGTTGGCGCTCGCCACCGGACAGGCTGTCCACCAGCCGGTTGGCGAACGGCTTCAAGCCCACCAGCGCGATGGCCTCTTCCACCTGTTGACGATCGTTGGCGCCAAAACGCCCCAGCGCGCCATGCCACGGATAACGGCCGACGGCCACCAACTCACGCACCGTCATGCCTTCCGCCGCCGGCAACTGCTGCGGCAGGTAAGCCACCTGGCGAGCGAAGGATTTGCCGTCCCACTGCGCCAGCGGCTGCCGATTGAGCAGTACCTGGCCGCCACTGGGGGCTTGATGCCGCCCGAGCAGTTTCAACAGGGTGGATTTACCGGAACCGTTATGGCCGATCAGGCCGCAGACTTTGCCCTGGGGAAAACTGAGCGACAGCGGTTGCAGCAGCACCCGGCCGGGGACGGCGAAGCTGGCGTTATCCAGCGCAAAGGCCGCGCCGGGATTAAGAAGTTTGTCCTGCATAGATCCTGCTTTGTCCGGGGCGACGCGGCGCCGCCCCGGCTATCCGGTTAGAAACGGAAGGTTGCGGTGGCGACCACCTGGCGTTCTGCGCCCCAGTAGCAGGCGTAGTCGCGGTAGCAGCTCGACACGTAGGTCTTGTCGAACAGGTTGTTGATGTTGACGCCCACGGACGAGCCCGGCAGGCCAAAGCGCGCCAGATCGTATTTAATGGTGGCGTCCACCAGCGTGTAGTCCGGCACCTTGAAGGTGGTGTTATCGCTGTTGAAGCTCGAGCTGGAGCCGACGTAACGCACACCGGAACCCAGCGTCAAACCGCTCACCGCCGTTTCGTGGAAGGTATAATCCGCCCACAGCGACGCCATGTGTTTCGGCACTTCGACGGTCGGTTTGCCCTGATAGGTGTTGTCCTTGGTGTACTTCGCATCGGTATAAGTATAGGAGGCGATCAGGTTGACGTTGGCATTCAACGCCGCCTTGGCTTCCAGCTCCACACCGCGCGAACGGATCTCGCCGCTCTGCACGCTGAACTGCGCGTTATCCGGATCCGGCGTCAGGTTGTTGTTCTTGGTCAGTTGATACAACGCACCAGTCAGCACGATTGGGCGATCCTTCGGCACGTATTTCACACCGGCTTCATACTGCTTGCCGATCGAGGGCTTAAAGGTCTGGCCATTGATTGACGTATCGAGGGTCGGTTCAAACGACTCGCTGTAGCTGAAATACGGCGTCACGCCGTTGTCGAACAGGTAATTCAATCCGCCGCGCCAGGTAAACTGCCCATCGGAGCGTTCGTTGGTGTACCCGAGAACGCGGTTATTGGCCGACGTTTTCGCCCAGTCATAGCGCCCGCCCAGCGTCAACAGCCACTGGTTCCACTCCCCTTGCTCCTGCACATACAAACCGGTTTGCTCCTGACGGTTCAAGTACTTGTATGGGAAGTTGATATTGACCACATCATTGCCATACTGCGGCCGGGTCATGCTCAGGCCGTCTGTGGAACCATAGTCGGAATTGATATCGTTGCGCATACGCGAATAATCTACGCCAAACAACAACGTATGGTCGATATCGCCGGTTTTCACCTTCGCCTGTGCCTGAGTATCAACCGCAAAATTGTTCAGGTGCTCTTTCGACTGAACGTAAGCGCGATTGATCGTCGTCGGTGATGACAAGCCGAATCCGTAGATGCTCTTCATATCGGTGTCCACCTGCATATAACGCAGGTTCTGGCGCACCGCCCAAGTATCGTTGAAGGCGTGTTCGAAACTGTACCCGATCATCCGCTGCTTGCGCGCCATATAGTTGCTGGCTTCGCCTTCGTTGAAATCGGTCGGCAGTTTGCTGCCGTCCGGCAATGGGATCAGCGTGCCCTGCTTCGGCAACCAGCCGTAATAACCGGTATAGGGATCGTTTTGAATGTTGGCCAGCAGCGTGAAGTTGGTTTTGTCATCCGGGCGCCAGCTAAAGGACGGCGCGATCGCATAGCGCTTCTCTTTGCTCATGTTCTGCTGCGTATCGCTGTCTTTCGCCAGGCCGGTCAGGCGATAGGAATAGATGCCCTGATCGTCCAGCGCGTCGCTGAAATCGAAACCGGTCTGGAACAGGTTATCGGTACCCATTTTGAACTGGATTTCGCGCAGCGGCTCGGTGGTTGGCCGCTTGCTGACCATCGAGACCAAACCGCCCGGGTTGCTTTTACCGTACAGCACCGAGACCGGGCCGCGCAGCAGCTCGGCGCGTTCGAGGAAATAAGGATCGATGGACGCTTCGCTGTAGTTGTCGCCCAGCAACCGCAGGCCATCCAGATACTGGGTGGTGTTGGTAGCCGGGAAGCCGCGGATTGCCACCGCGTCATAGGTCGTGGAGCTGCCGCGGCTGGCGAATACGCCCGGCGCATAGGCCAGAGCACTTTTCACCGTATCCGGCTGGCGCATGTCCATCTCTTCACGCGTCACCACGGAAACGGACTGCGGGTTCTTTTCGATCGGCGTATCGGTTTTGGTGCCGGTGGCGCTACGTTTGGCGACATAGGTGCCGACCGGCCCCCAGGCGCTTTCCTGCTGGGCGGAATTGCTGCCGCCCACAACGGTAATCGTGTCTTCCTTGGCGGCCGGCTTGGCGTCGGCGGAAAAAGCCGGCATCGCCAGCGTGCCTAACGCCGCAGCGACGGTGATCGCTAACGCGCTGACGGGGAGACGGCCCTGTTTGGCCGCGGATGATGAAAGACGCTTGGTCGGCATGATTTATTTCTCTGATGAATTATTAAATGACGAATGTAAACGATAATAATTATTATAAGCGTCGCATTTTATGCAGAAGCCAAATTAAACTGCAAGCCGAATTCATAGGGCAAATAGGTTAAGGATTAGGCGCTTAGCCATGTAGTTAACAGGGAAATAAAACGAGCGGAAAAACAAAAAAGCCCGCAACCACGGTTACGGGCCTAATAACAAAGAAAAATTTTCACCGGGGCCGACGCCCCGGTAGCGATTACTGACCGAACATATCCTTGATCCAGCCGGCGACGCCATCGCCATCTTTTTGCTCACCCGCCGCCGGTTGCTGCTGTTGCTGCACCGCCGCCTGGCTGGCCTGGCACAATCCCTGCGGATTGTCGGTCCAGACCGGGATGGTGCGCCAGCTGCCGCCGCCGCAGATAAAGTTGCCGGCAGAGTCGATGCTCATCTGGTTTATGCCTTCCGGCGGCTGCAGCATCAGCGGCAGCGGCGTCTGGTTTTCCAGATAGCGGCGATACAGGGTCAACGCGCCGTTGGCGCCGGTCAGCTTGGCCGGGCCGTTGTTGTCGCGCCCCACCCAGGCGATCGCCACTTCCTTGCCGTCGATGCCGGCGAACCAGCTGTCGCGCAGATCGTTGGTGGTACCGGTTTTCGCCGCCAGGTTGTAGTTCGGGAACTTCACCGACAGCGAGCGGGAGGTCCCGCGCGCCACGCCCTGCTGCATCGCGTACAGCGTCAGGTAAGCGGCCTGCGCCGGCACCATGCGCTCCGCCTGCGGGAAGCTCTGGTACAGCACCGTGCCGTCTTCGGCGATCACCGAACGCACCGCCGACAGCGGCGCACGGTTACCGCCGCTGGCGATGGTCTGGTACTCCTGCGCGACTTCCATCGGCGTCAGGCCGATCGCCCCCAGCAGCATCGAAGGCACCGGATTGATCTCCGCTTTCGGGATCCCCAGGCGTTGCAGCGTGGCGCTGATCTGATCCAGCCCGACCGACAGGCCGAGGTTCACCGTCGGCACGTTCAGCGAGTTGGCCAACGCATCCACCAGCATCACCTGACCGCGGAATTTACGGTCATAGTTGTTCGGCTGCCAGACGGCGCCGTTCGGCTGTTTCAGCGACAGCGGCGCATCCGCCAGCCAGGTGTTGAGGCGGTATTTATCCGGTTCGGACAGCGCGGTCAGGTACGTCGGCGGCTTGGCCAGCGAGCCGACCAGACGGCGCGCCTGCATGGCGCGGTTGAAGCCGGCGAACTGCGGGTTGGCGCCGCCGACCATGGCGCGCACTTCACCGCTGAAGCGATCGACGATCACCATTGCCGCTTCCAGATCCTGCAGGTGACGCGCAGCGCGCAGCGCCGGGATGCCGTCTTCGACCGCTTTTTCCGCCGCGTCTTGCGACACCGGATCCAGCGTGGTGAAGATCTTCACGCCGGACAGGTCATTGACCTTATCGCCCAGCTTGGTTTGCAGTTCCTGACGCACCATCTGCATAAACGCCGGCTGTGGCGTAATGACGCCGCCTTTCGGCTGCACGCCCAGCGGACGCGCGCTCAGCATGTCATACAGCTCGCCGTCGATCACGCCCTGGTTCTGCAACAGTTTGAGCACCAGGTTGCGGCGCTCCAGCGCCAGTTTCGGGTTGCGCCACGGGTTATACAGCGACGCGCCCTTGACCATGCCGACCAGCAACGCCTGCTGATCGAGGCTCAGCTCGTCCACCGGACGGCCGAAGTAATACAGGCTGGCCAGCGGGAAGCCGCGGATCTGGTCGCTACCGCTCTGGCCGAGGTACACCTCGTTCAGATACAGCTCCAGGATGCGGTCTTTGCTGTAACGGTAATCCACCAACAGCGCCATATAGGCTTCGTTGGCCTTACGCCACAGCGAACGCTCGTTGGTCAGGAACAGGTTCTTCACCAGTTGCTGCGTCAGGGTACTGCCGCCCTGCACCGCACGGCCAGCGGTCAGGTTGGCCAGCACCGCGCGGCCGATGGAGTACGGGCTGATGCCGTCATGCTCATAGAAATGGCGGTCTTCCGTGGCGATCAGCGTGTCTACCAACAGATCCGGGAAACCGGAACGCGGCACGAACAGGCGCTGTTCACCGTTAGGCGACTGCAGCATGGTGATAAGACGCGGATCGAGGCGGAAGAAGCCGAAGCTGCGGCCGCTGTCCAGGTTTTCGATCTTCGCCAGACGGTTGTTCTGGAAATCGAGGCGGGCACGGATCTGCCCTTCTTTACCATCCGGGAAGTCGAACGGGCGGCGCAGCATTTCGATGCTGTTGGCCTGCACGGTAAACTCGCCCGGGCGCGTCATGCGGCTGACCTGGCGATACTGCATGCCTTCCAGCAGGTTGACCATCTCCTTCTTGCTGTACGGCATACCCGGTTCCAGGTTGACCATGCGGCCGTACACCGCCGCCGGCAGTTGCCAGACTTTACCGTCGATGCGGCTGCGGATCTGCGAGTCCAGGTAGACGCCATAGATTGCCAACAAGACGGCGATCACCAGGATCAGTTTGATAAACAGGCCGAGCCAACGGCGTTTTTTACGCGGCGGAGTCGCTTTTACCTTACGCGGCATGCGTTCCTCCTCCTCTTCATACTCATCATCGTCATACTCGTCTTCTTCGTAATCGTCATAATCGTCGTCTCGGCGACGGCGCGGCGGCTTGCGCGACGCGGTGCTTTTTGGTTGTTTTCCTTTGCGCCCGATGGGCTCGCGGTCATCCCCAGCCATGGCTGTTGTTCTCCGAGCTTGCCGACACTGCCGGCCATGATTAGTCGCTTAATCTGTGCCTACGCCGCAGCGCTGACCAGAAGAAACATCTGAATTCCAAACCTTAAATGATCGCGACCTACTGATATTTCTTCGTTCGGCGCGTCGGTACCGCCGTGGCCGGATCGTCCGGCCAAACGTGTTTAGGGTAGCGGCCCTTCATCTCTTTTTGCACCTCGCGATAGGCGCCTTGCCAGAAGGCCGCCAGATCGCCGGTGATTTGCAACGGCCGGTGCGCCGGTGAGAGTAACTCAAGCACCACCGGGATGCGACCCTCCGCCAACATCGGGCTGCGCTGCTCGCCGAACACCTCCTGCAAACGCACCGCCAGCGCCGGCGGTTTACCCGCCTCATAACGGATCGGTAAGCGGCTGCCGGTCGGCACAGTGTAATGAGTGGGTAGCGCATTATCCAGCCGCTGCTTTTGCTGCCAGTCCAGCAGACGGGACAGCGCCTCGGCGATGTTGACCTGCTTCAATCCGCGCAGATCGCGCACGCCGTTCAGCGACGGCAACAGCCACTGCTCCAGCGCCGCCAGCAGCGGCTCTTCATCCATCGCCGGCCACTCCGCCTCCGGCAGCCAGGCTTGCGCGCACTGCAGGCGCACCCGCAATTGTTCAGCGGCCCCCTCCCAATTGAGCACCGCCAACCCCTGTGCGCGCACCCAGTCGAGCAGCGCCTGCTGCAGCTCTTCGTCCGCCGGTTTGGCCAGCGGCTGAGCGCGCAGCGTCAGACGACCGATCTGCTGGCGCTTCCAGGCGCGCAGCGTGCCCTTCTCTTCATCCCATTCCACCGCCGTGCGCTGCGTGACGATCGCCGGCAGCTGCGCCGCCAGGGCTTCGATGTCCACCGGCAGCGCCAGCAGGATACGCGCATCGGGGCTGTTGTGGCCCTGCAACAGGCTGGGAACGATAAGCCAGGGCGCGCGCGACAGCGCCTCGTCCTGGTTCATCGCCACGCCCAGGCCGTTGGCCAGCAGGTAGCGGCCGGCCTGGCCACGGCGCTGGGCGATGCGATCGGTAAACGCCTGCGCCAACAGGCGCGGCGCCAGATCGACGTCGACTTGCCCCGCACGTTGCGGCAGGCGTTTGGTCAACTGCGCGGCGCGCTGCCGCCAGTTCGGTTCCGGGCGGCTCAGCCAGTAGCCGATATCCATCTGCCTGCCGCGCGGCGGTTCTTCCAGCAATGCCGCCAGCAACGCCGCCGTCGCCAGGCCGTCGGCGCTCAGTGCCGCCCCGGCGACCAGCATCGCCGCCAGCCGCGGCTCGCACCCCAGCGCGGCCATCTGGCGCCCCGGCGCGGTAAGTTTGCCGCCGTCATCCGTGGCTCCCAGCCGGTGCAACAGTGCCCTGGCCGCTGCCAATGCCGCCGTCGGAGGCGCATCAAGCCAGGTCAGCTGCGCCGGATCATGGCACCCCCATTGCAGCAATTCGAGCCAGAAGCCGGTGAGATCGCTCTGTAAAATTTCCGGTTCGGCATGTTCCGCCGCACGCTCCGCCTGCTCTTTGGCGAACAGGTGCCAGCAAAGGCCCGGCTCCAGGCGCCCGGCGCGCCCGGCACGCTGCACCATCGAGGCCTGACTGATGCGCTGCGTCGCCAGCCGCGTCAAACCGTTGCGTACGTCGTAACGCGCCACGCGCTCCAGGCCGCTGTCCACCACCAACCGAATGCCCTCGATCGTCAGGCTGGTTTCGGCGATGTTGGTCGCCAGCACCACCTTGCGGCGGCCAGGCGCCGCCGGCTGAATCGCTTTTTGCTGTTGCACCAAAGGCAGGGCACCATACAGCGGGCAAAGATCGGTATCGCTCGCCACCTCGCCGGTCAATCTCTCCAGCACCCGATTGATCTCCGCTACGCCCGGCAGGAACAACAGCAAAGACCCCGGCTGTTCGGCCAGCAGACGCTTCACCGCCGCCGCTACGCCATCCTCCAGCCGCTGATGGCTGGCCAACGGCTGATATAAACGTTCAACCGGAAAGCTGCGTCCCTCTGACACCACCACCGGCGCCTGCGGCAACAGCTGCGTCATACGGACGTTGTCCAGCGTGGCCGACATGATCAGCAGTTTCAGATCGTCGCGTAGCCCTTGCTGCACGTCGAGCAGCAGCGCCAGCGCCAAATCGGCCTGCAGACTGCGTTCGTGAAATTCATCGAGGATCACCAGCGACACGCCCTGCAGCTCGGCATCCTGCTGCAGCATGCGGGTGAGAATGCCTTCCGTCACCACTTCCAGCCGGGTCTGCGGCCCGCTTTTACTTTCGGCGCGCATGCGGTAGCCCACGGTCTGGCCGGGCTCCTCCCCCAGTTGCTGTGCCAGGCGGTAAGCGACATTTTTCGCTGCCAGCCGCCGCGGCTCCAGCATGATAATGCGCCCCGGCAATCCGGCCTTAGCCAGGATCTGCAGCGGCAACCAGGTGGATTTACCGGCGCCGGTCGGGGCGTGCAACAGCACCTGAGGAGCGGACTGCAGCGCAGCCAGCAACTCATCAAGCACCGCGCTGACGGGCAATGAAGACACTGAACTCTCCGTGGTGGTTAACGTTAAACGGCGTACAGTGTAGCATTAGCTTTGCCCCCGTAGCCTTTCAAACTGCGGCGTCGTTAGCTATAGTACGGAGCTCATCCATGCGCCCCGCTTCGCGCGAGACCGTTGCAAACCGCATTCAAGTCTGTTCCTGACGGATTTGTCATTATTTACCGAGCCCCCATGTCCAATTCGCGCCGCCTGTTTTTCGCCCTGTCTTTGCCTGATACCCTGCAACAGCAGGTGATCCGCTGGCGCGCCGAGGCGTTTGCGCCGGAGGCCGGCCGACCGGTGGCGGCGGCCAATTTGCACCTGACGCTGGCGTTTCTTGGCGAGGTCACCGCGCAGAAAGAGCTGGCGCTGCGCAAACTGGCCGGCCGCATCGTTCAACCCGGCTTCAGCATGCGGCTCGACGATCTCGGCCATTGGCCGCGCCCCGGCGTGGTCTGGCTCGGCACCCGCCGCGCACCGCGCGGGCTGCTGCAGCTGGCCGAGCTGCTGCGTTCGCAGGCCGCCCGCAGCGGCTGCCACCAAAGCGCGCTGCCGTTCCATCCGCACATCACGCTGTTGCGCGCCGCCACCCAGCCGGTGGCCATCCCGCCGGCGACGCCGGGCTGGGCGTTCAGCGCCGACGCCTTTTCCTTATATGAGTCGGTGTTCGAAAACGGCCGCACCCGCTATCAACACCTCGAACAGTGGCCGCTGGCCAAGCAGGCATCCGCATGATTTTCTCTCCACCGCTGCGTTCCGCCACGCTGATCAAACGTTACAAGCGCTTTCTGGCGGACGTGATCACCCCGGAAGGGGAAACCTTTACGCTGCACTGCGCCAATACCGGCGCCATGACCGGCTGCGCCACGCCCGGCGATACCGTTTGGTACTCCACCTCGGACAACCCCAAACGTAAATACGCCCACAGCTGGGAGCTGACCCATACCCAACAGGGACACTGGATCTGCGTCAACACCCTGCGCGCCAACGCGGTGGTGCGCGAGGCGATTGAACACAATTTAATCAATGAATTATCCGGTTACAGTAAAATTAGTGGCGAAGTGAAATACGGCGGTGAAAACAGCCGTATCGATTTGTTATTACAGGCAGAAAATCGGGTTAACTGCTATATTGAAGTTAAGTCAGTCACATTACTGCAACAACAACGTGGTTACTTTCCTGATGCGGTAACGCTCAGAGGGCAAAAGCACCTGCGTGAGTTGCTCAGCGTGGTTGAAAGCGGGCAACGGGCGGTGTTGTTCTTTGCCGTGTTACACAGCGGTATTGAGCAGGTCGCACCGGCACATCATATAGATGAGCGCTATGCGGCGCTGTTGGCACAGGTCCGGCAGTTGGGAGTGGAAGTGGTTTGCTATGGGGCAAAATTATCACCTGACGGTATTTATCTCTGCGATAAGCTGCCGTTTTTTATCGATTAGCGCAGTCGGGTCCCTATAAATAGACAACCGGCCAGCACGATCGCCAAATACGCCCTCCTTCACACGATTGTCAAGCGGGCGACAGGAATAATTGCCAACCTACCTTCCTTCTGTTATTTATAGCGGCCTGTTTTTCCCCCGCATTGGGGATTCGATAGTGCGTGTGTATGTAGGAGAAGCAACATGCAAGAAGGGCAAAACCGTAAAACCTCGTCCTTGAGCATTCTCGCCATCGCTGGGGTGGAGCCGTACCAAGAGAAGCCGGGCGAAGAGTACATGAACGACGCCCAGTTGTCGCATTTCAAGCGCATTCTTGAAGCGTGGCGCAACCAGCTCAGGGACGAAGTGGACCGTACTGTATCGCATATGCAAGAAGAGGCAGCCAACTTCCCTGATCCGGCCGACCGCGCTACCCAGGAAGAAGAGTTCAGCCTTGAACTGCGTAACCGTGACCGTGAACGCAAACTGATCAAAAAGATCGAGAAAACGCTGAAGAAAGTGGAAGACGATGATTTCGGCTACTGCGAATCTTGTGGCGTGGAGATCGGCATTCGTCGCCTCGAAGCGCGTCCGACCGCCGATCTGTGCATCGACTGCAAGACGCTGGCTGAGATCCGCGAAAAGCAGATGGCCGGCTAATACCGTTGTTACCGCTGCGGCGTGCGCACCTGCGTGCGCCGCACAGAGAAAAGGGAACCTCTCCCCTCTGATATGCAAGAAAGTCATTATGTGGGGCGCTTTGCCCCATCGCCTTCCGGGGATCTGCATTTCGGTTCGCTGATTGCCGCTCTGGGAAGCTACCTTCAGGCTCGCGCCCAACGCGGGCAGTGGCTGGTTCGCATCGAAGATATCGACCCGCCGCGCGAAGTCCCCGGCGCCGCCGCTCGCATCCTGTCCGCGCTGGAACATTATGGTCTCCACTGGGACGGCCAGGTCATCTATCAATCCCAACGTCACGACGCCTATCGCGCCGCGCTGGATCTGTTGCAGCGCCAGGGGCTCAGCTATTACTGCACCTGCACCCGCAGCCGCATCCAGCACATCGGCGGATTGTACGACGGCCACTGCCGCGATTTGCAGCTCGGCCCGCAGGGTGCCGCCATCCGCTTGCGTCAGACCGCCCCCGTTTACCGGTTCCACGATCGCCTGCAGGGAGAATTGCACGCCGATCCGGCGCTGGCGGGGGAAGACTTTATCATTCGCCGCCGCGACGGGCTGTTCGCTTACAATCTGGCGGTGGTGATCGACGACCATTTTCAGGGCGTGACCGAGATTGTCCGCGGCGCCGATCTGATCGAACCGACGGTGCGCCAAATTGCCCTTTACCGCCAGCTGCAGGCGCCGGTGCCCACTTATGTGCATCTGCCGCTGGCGCTGGGTGCCAACGGCATCAAGCTGTCGAAGCAAAACCATGCGCCGGCATTGCCCGCTGGCGATCCGCGGCCGGTGCTGATCGCCGCGCTGAAATTTCTGCGCCAACCGCTGCCGGAAAGCTGGCAAGATCTTGACCTGCCATTATTATTGAGCTGGGCGATCGAACACTGGCGGTTGGAAAACGTGCCGCGTCAGGAGGCTATCCCTCTGGATGAAAACACGCCGGCATTCTCAAAGGAGCCATGGTGAGCTATGATTAGCCGCTATTTTTTGTTAGCTCCATTTTTATCAGTCACTATCGAGGTGTACCATTTTTACCCGAGTAGCCAACTTCTGTCGTAAGGTACTGACCCGCGATGACAAGCTGCCCCGCGACGACGCGGCGGCCGGCGATAAAAACGTAGTCCGCGAAGAGCGTGCCGCGGCGCCAAGCCGCCCTGCGCCGCAGCCGCGCGCCGCCGATAACGGCAGCAACGCCCCTGCCCGCCGCTCAACGCCGCGCAAGCGTCCGCCTTTTCCTATCGCCGAGAGCAACGACTCGATGACCGTGATCCCGCGCGAACAGCACTCGATCTCCCGTAAAGACATCAGCGAAAATGCGCTGAAAGTGCTTTATCGCCTGAACAAGTCCGGCTACGAGGCCTATCTGGTCGGCGGCGGGGTGCGCGATCTGTTGCTCGGCAAAAAGCCGAAAGACTTCGACATCACCACCAACGCCACGCCGGAGCAAGTGCGCAAGCTGTTCCGCAACTGCCGCCTGGTCGGCCGCCGTTTCCGCTTGGCGCACGTGATGTTCGGGCCGGAGATCATCGAAGTGGCCACCTTCCGCGGTCACCACGAACAGAATCAGGAATCCGACAAGAACTCGTCTCAGCAGGCGCAAAACGGCATGCTGCTGCGCGACAACATCTTCGGTTCGATCGAGGAGGACGCCCAGCGCCGTGATTTCACCATCAACAGCCTGTACTACGGCGTGGCGGATTTCACCCTGCGCGATTACGTCGGCGGCCTGAACGATCTGAAGCAAGGCGTGATCCGCCTGATTGGCGATCCAGAAACCCGCTACCGCGAAGATCCGGTGCGCATGCTGCGCGCGGTGCGCTTCGCCGCCAAGCTGGATATGCGCATCAGCGAAGAGACCGCCGAGCCGATCCCGCGCCTGGCCTCGCTGCTGCACGAGATCCCGCCGGCGCGCCTGTTCGAAGAATCCCTCAAGCTGCTGCAGGCGGGTTACGGTTTCCAGACCTACCTGAAGCTGTGCGAATACCAGCTGTTCCAACCGCTGTTCCCGCTGATCGCCCGCAACTTCACGCCGAACCACGATACGCCGATGGAGCGCATTCTGGCGCAGGTGCTGAAGAACACCGATCACCGTCTGCAGAACGACATGCGCGTCAACCCAGCCTTCCTGTTTGCCGCCATGCTGTGGTACCCGCTGCTGGAGCACGCGCAGAAGCTGGCGCAGGAAAGCGGCCTGGCGTACTACGACGCCTTCGCGCTGGCGATGAACGACGTACTCGACGAGCAGTGCCGCTCGCTGGCGATCCCGAAACGCATCACCACGCTGGTGCGCGATATCTGGCAGCTGCAGCTGCGCCTGTCCCGCCGTCAGGGCAAACGCGCGCACAAACTGATGGAACATCCGAAATTCCGCGCCGCCTATGATTTGCTGGCGCTGCGTGCGGAAGTGGAAGACAATCAGGAGATGCTGCGTCTGGCCGAGTGGTGGGGTGAGTTCCAAGACGCCACGCCGGCGCGGCAGAAAGCCATGCTGAGCACCCTGGGTGACGATCCGGCGCCGCGCCGCGCGCGTCAACGCCGTCCTCGTCGCCGGGCACCGCGTAAAGAAGGGGCATAATGATCCGCGTTTATATCGCGCTGGGCAGCAACCTGGCGCAGCCGCTGCAACAGGTTAACGCCGCGCTGGAGGCGCTGGAGCATCTCCCGCGCACCCGGCTGGTCACCTGTTCTTCGTTTTACCGCACCAAGCCGCTGGGGCCGCAAAACCAGCCGGACTTTCTCAACGCGGTGGTGGCGCTGGATACCCTGTTGCCGCCCGAACAGCTGCTCGACCATACCCAGGCGATAGAACGCAATCAGGGGCGCGTGCGCAAGGATGAACGCTGGGGGCCGCGCACGCTCGATTTAGACATCATGCTGTACGGCGACAAGGTGATCCATACCGATCGCCTGACCGTACCGCATTACGGCCTGAAAGAGCGCGAATTCATGCTCTACCCGCTGGCGGAAATCGCCCCCGATCTGATTTTCCCCGATGGCGAACCGCTCGCCAGCTGCCTCAAGCGCGTGCCGGAAAACGGCATGGCGCTATGGCATCAGCCAAAACCGAAATCCTGACCTACCTACAGCGCCAACCGCGCAACGAATCCCCCCGCCGAGCGATTGGCGAAACTGATCTGTAAACCATGCAAGCCGGCAATACGCTGCACGATAGATAACCCCAGCCCGCTGCCGGTTTGTTCCTGTCCCGGCGGGCGATAGAAACGTTCTCCCAGCCGCGCCAGATGCTCCGCGGTCACCCCCGGGCCGTCATCCTCTACCGTCAGCGAACGTTCGCTCAGCGTCACGGTGACGACGCCGCCCTGCGGGGTATAGCGCACCGCGTTGTCCAGCAAGTTGCGCAATAGCAGCGACAACAGCAAGGTTTCCCCCTGACGCGGCGGTGGCGTTCCCCGATGTTCATAGCGCAGCGTCACACCCGCCGCATGGGCTTGCCGATCCTGTTCCGCCAGGGTCATCGTCACCAGATCGTTCCAGTCGATCGGCGTCAGCTCGGCCAGATCCGACAGCGAATCCAGCCGCGACAGCGTCAGCAGCTGATCCACCAGCCGGGTCGCGCGATCGATGCCGACCGTCAGATTGTCCAGCGCGTGCTCGCGCATCGGCGCATCATCCCCCGCCAACTGCACCACTTCGGTCTGCACCCGCAATGCCGCCAATGGGCTGCGCAATTCGTGCGCGGCATCGGAGGTGAAGCGTCGCTCTCGCACCAGCAAAGCGTTGATGCGAGCGAACAGCGCATTGAGTGCATCCACCAGCGGGCGCACCTCGGTCGGCACCTGGCGCGCATCCAGCGGCGTGGCGTCATCGGGTGCACGCCGACGCAAACCGGCGGCCACCGCACGCAGCGGCCGCAGCTCGCGCCCCACCATCAGCGCGATCAGCAGCATCAGCACCGGCAGCGTCGCCAGCCAGGGCACCAATTGGCCCGTCACCATGCCCAGCGCCATATCGCGCCGGTAATCCCACTCCTGCCCCACGACAATGCGGTAGCGCCCGTCCGGGCTGGTCAACCATACCAGGCGCCAGCTGTCATCATCGCCTTTGCGCTCACCGTCGGTAAAACCTTCACGCTCCCCGTCAAACAGGAAATCAGCGCCGTTCTCACCGTCGTTGAGCAGCATCTTGCCGTCGCGATCGAAGATGGCGAACGCCAGCGCGTCGTCGTCCTGCTCGCCGCGCTTGCCATGATGCACCAGCTTCTTGGTTTTCGGCAGGCTGCGCGCACTTTCATCGGCCAGCAGATCGCCGAGGTTGGCGGTCGCCAGTCGTTTGGCGAACAGCATCTGTTGGGTGTCGAACACTTCGTTGATGGTGTTGCGCGACATCACCCAGGCCACCACGCTGGCGGTGCTCCAGGTCAGCAGCGCCAGCAGGCTGAAGATCAGGATCAGGCGCAGCCGCAGGCTGAGACGCTTCACGGCGCATCCCCCAGCGTGTAACCCACGCCGTGGATGGTACGGATGAAGCCGTTGCCCAGCTTGCGCCGCAGGTGGTGAATATGTACCTCCACCGCGTTGCTGCTCACCTCGTCATCCCAGTTGTACAGCTTCTCCTGGATCAACGGCCGCGCCAGCACCCGCCCCTTGTTGTGCAGAAACAGCTCCAGTACCGCCAATTCGCGCGGCGTCAGCGTCACCGGCTCGCCGTTGCAGCTCACGCTGCGGGTGGCGCTGTCGAACACCACGTTGCCGTGCGTCAGCTGTGGCATCAGTTGGCCGTGGCGACGGCGGATCAGCGCCTGCAGGCGCGCCGCCACTTCGGCCAGCGCGAACGGCTTGCACAGGTAATCGTCGGCGCCGCTTTGCAGCCCGCTGACCCGCTGCTCCAGCGCGTCGCGGGCGGTGAGGATCAGGACCGGCACGTCCTGCCCCGCCTGGCGCCACTGGCGCAGCAGATCCAGGCCGTCGAGGCCCGGCAGGCTGAGATCGAGGATCACCGCGTCGTACGGCGCACTGTCCAGCGCATTTTTGCCGACGGCGCCGTCGGTGAACCAGTCCAGATTGAAGCCGAGTTTGGTCAGCCCGGCCTTGATGCCGTCACCGATCAGTTTGTCATCTTCGATCAACAGAATTCGCATGAGTATCCCTTTTGAGTCTTGGCGCCATTGCACCACAAGGTTCTTAAGAACCGCTTAAGCATGGCGATCCGCGCTACCCACCCCGATCGGGTTACAGTAGAATGGCTGCACTTTTTTGCAGCCTGGGCCTGCGTAAGCCGCACGGCCCGTTTCAGGAGACGTTGTGATGAAACCCACCACCGTGACCCATTTGCGCCAGTGGAAACAGGAGCAGCGCAAGTTTGCTACCCTTACCGCCTACGATGCCAGCTTTGCCAAACTGTTTGAAGAGCAAGGCATCAAAGTCCTGTTGGTGGGCGATTCGCTGGGCATGACGCTGCAGGGCCACGACTCCACGCTGCCGGTCACCGTCGCCGACGTGGCCTACCACACGCGCGCCGTGCGCCGCGGCGCGCCGGCCTGCCTGCTGCTGGCCGATCTGCCGTTCATGAGTTACGCCACCCCGGAACAGACCTTCGCCAACGCCGCCGAGCTGATGCGCGCCGGCGCCAACATGGTGAAACTGGAAGGTGGCAGCTGGCTGTGCGACACGGTGAAAATGCTCGCCGAGCGCGCCGTGCCGGTGTGCGGCCACCTGGGCCTGACGCCGCAGTCGGTCAACGTGTTCGGTGGCTATAAGGTGCAAGGGCGCGACGAACTGGCCGCCAAACAGCTGCTGCAGGACGCGCAGAATCTGGAACTGGCCGGCATTCAGCTGCTGGTGCTGGAATGCGTGCCGACCGAGCTGGCGCGCCAGATCACCGAAGCGTTGTCCATTCCGGTCATCGGCATCGGCGCCGGCAGCGGCACCGACGGCCAGATCCTGGTGATGCACGACGCCTTCGGCATTACCGGCGGCCACACGCCGAAGTTCGCCAAGAACTTCCTGGCGCAGAGCGGCGATATCCGCACGGCGGTGCAGCACTACATTCAGGAAGTGGAGCAAGGCCTCTACCCGGCGGCTGAACACTCTTTTAACTAAGCGATGGTTCCAGGAGTCACCCAATGATTATTATCGAAACCCTGCCGATGCTGCGTCAGCAGATCCGCCGCTGGCGCCAGGAAGGCAAACGCATCGCGCTGGTGCCGACCATGGGCAACCTGCACGACGGCCACATGACGCTGGTCGATGAAGCGCGTGCCCGCGCCGACGTGGTGGTGGTGAGCATCTTCGTCAACCCGATGCAGTTCGATCGGCCGGACGATCTGGCGCGCTACCCGCGCACGCTGCAGGAAGACAGCGAGAAGCTGACCCGCCGCGGCGTCGATCTGGTGTTCGCGCCGGCCCCGGCCGCGGTCTATCCGCAGGGGCTGGAGCAGCAGACCTACGTCGACGTGCCCGGCATCTCCAGCATCCTGGAAGGCGCAAGCCGGCCGGGCCACTTCCGCGGCGTTTCCACCATCGTCAGCAAGCTGTTCAACCTGGTGCAGCCTGATTTGGCCTGCTTCGGCGAGAAGGATTACCAACAGCTGGCGCTGATCCGCAAAATGGTGGCGGACATGGGTTACGACATCGATATCGTCGGCGTACCGACCGTGCGCGCCAAAGACGGCCTGGCCCTCAGCTCGCGTAACGGTTACCTGACCGCCGAAGAGCGCAAGATCGCGCCGCAGCTGAGCAAGATCATGAACGCGCTGGCGCAGCAGCTGGCCAATGGCGAACGCCATGTTGAAACGCTGTTGGAGCAGACCGCCGAGCAACTGCGCGCCGCCGGCTTTACGCCGGATGAGCTGTTTATTCGCGACGCCGATAGCCTGCAGCCGCTGACGGTAGATAGCCAGCGGGCGGTGGTGCTGATGGCCGCCTGGCTGGGCAAGGCGCGTCTTATCGACAACCAGCAGGTTGACCTGACGCTATAAGCCGTTTTTTATACTGTCGTCACCCTGAAGCCTTGGCCATTGGTAGACAATGGCGGAGCAATCGGTGACGATAGAGATTGCAGGGATGCAGGAGAGATGTTCAACCCCAGCGCCTGTGAAGGCCGATATTCAGTTAGGTAAAGCTATGATACGTACTATGCTGCAAGGCAAGCTGCATCGCGTCAAAGTCACTCAGGCTGACTTGCACTATGAAGGATCCTGCGCCATCGACCAGGATTTTCTGGAAGCCGCCGGCATTCTGGAATATGAAGCGATCGATATTTACAACGTGGATAACGGCCAGCGCTTCTCCACCTACGCCATTGCCGCCGAGCGCGGTTCGCGCATCATTTCGGTCAACGGCGCCGCCGCGCGCTGCGCCTGCGTGGGCGACAAACTGATCATCTGCTCCTATGTGCAAATGACCGACGCCGACGCCCGCCAGCACCACCCGAAAGTCGCCTATTTCGAAGGTGACAACAACCTGCAGCGCAAGGCGAAAGCCGTGCCGGTTCAGGTCGCCTGACAATAAAACGGGCGCCTTACGCGCCCGTTCTTCCCTACTGCACCACCACCGTACCCGGCTTGTTGGCTATCCGATCCGCCATGGTCTGGATCGAGTCGGTGCGCAGAATATACAGCCGCTTCAGCGTATAGGGGTTATCCCCCGGCTTCACCTTGCCCTGCACCGTGGTCACCGCCAGATGGAACCCAGCGTCCTGCGCCGCCTGAATCGCCCGTTGGTTATAGCCGCCGAACGGATAAGACAGATACAGCACGTGCGGATTGAACTGCGACAGCGCGCGGCGCGAGCGCTCAAAATCGAACTCGATATTGTGCAACGAACGGCTCAGCAAAATCGGCTGGCGGTTGCCGTCGGTGCGGTGCAGAAAATGGGTATGCGACTGCACGTCGAACACGTCCTGAATCTGCTTGAGCTCCGAAACGCTCATAAACTGCAGCGAGTCCGGGTTCCATTTCTGCGGGTGGCGTTTGATGCGCGAAGAGATGATGAACGCCGTGGCGCGGAAACCGTAATCCTTCAGCACCGGGTAAGCGTAGCGATAAACCGACTTCAGCCCGTCGTCGAAGGTCAGCACGATCGCCTTGCCAGGCAGGTTGATCTGATTTTTCAGGTAGGCTTCCAGCTGATACAGCGAAATGGTGTCGTAGCCCGCCTGCTTCAGATAGGTCATTTGGTTGCTGAACGCCACGTCTGAGGTGGTGGTCGAGGTGTGGCGGAAGCGTTTGTTCTCTTCGTTTTTCAGCAGGTGGTGGTAAGTCAGCACCGGTATGCCGTTATCGATCTCGCAGTCCAACTCATTAATGAACCCCAGCCGCTCGCCGATGTTGACCTCGTACCAGGTGTTGTTCAGGCGATCTTTCAGCTTGCCGATGATGGGATAGCGCAGGTTGCCTTCCAGCGTGCCCAAGACCTCGCTGTCCTTGTCCGCTGCGGTGTATACGTCTATCGTTTTTTGCGTGATCAGATTCTGGTTGGTCAGCGGTTTGTTCAGCTCGCCCAAATCGTCTTGCACCTTGCGCGACTTCTTCAATTCACGCACGTCGTCTTTATCGATAAAGCCGGTACCGTGCCCGAATTTGAATTCGTAGTATTCCGCATCCGCCGGGAAGACTTGGATCAGCTGCCCGCGCTTCACTTCCCCTACCGGGATCACATGCTCGCCCACCAACGCATAGACTTCGCTATCGCGCTGCGCTTCCATGTATTCAGATTTAACCGCGCCGTCTTCCGACAGCAGATTAGCCAGGCTCACAGGGGAAACCAACGACATCAGAATGCCGAGTAACCCAGCCGTTAACGTGTATTGAGACCGCATGATGATGTTCTGCTTACGAGTGCGTAATGACAAAAGTGAAGGAAATGTGGAGCGCCAGCATAGCACGATTTGAACAGCGGGGAACTAGCGGTTATTTGAGCAATTCTATTGATTTACGCGCCGCCTGCGCCAAATCAAGAAAGGCGCCCCCGCCGGGAAAGCGGGAGCGCGATATGATCAGCTGCGCAGGCCGCGGCCGCGCTCGATCAGATACCAGGACAGCAGATAGAACAGCGCGATAAACGCCACCAGCACCGCCATGGTGAACGCCAGCGGCACATCGTTGATGCCGAGGAAGCCGTAGCGGAAGCCGCTGATCATATAGACGATCGGATTCAGCTTGGACACCGCCTGCCAGAATGGCGGCAGCAGCGACAGCGAGTAGAACACCCCGCCCAAGTAAGTCAGCGGCGTCAGCACGAAGGTCGGGATCAGGCTGATATCATCGAAAGTGGTGGCAAACACCGCGTTGATCAGCCCCGCCAGCGAGAACAAGATCGCCGTCAGCAACAGCGTCAGCGCAATCACCCACCAGGCATGTACCTGCAGCGGCACGAAGAACAGCGAGATGATGGTCACCAGCACGCCGACGCAGATACCGCGGGCCACGCCGCCGCCGACATAGCCGGCGATCACCACGTGGGTCGGCACCGGCGCCACCAGCAGTTCCTCAATGTTGCGCTGAAACTTGGCGCTGAAGAACGACGAGGCGACGTTGGCATAGGAGTTGGTGATCACCGCCATCATGATAAGGCCGGGCACGATGAACTGCATGTAGCTGAAGCCGTGCATATCGCCGATGCGCGAACCGATCAGGTTACCGAAGATGATGAAGTACAGCGTCATGGTGATCACCGGCGGCACCAGGGTCTGGATCCAGATGCGCGCGAAGCGGTTTACCTCTTTGGCCCAGATGCTTTGTAAGGCCACCCAATACAAACGCGTCATGCTTTCTCTCCATTGCCGTTAACCAGGGTGACAAACAGCTCTTCCAGGCGGTTCGCCTTATTGCGCATGCTCAGCACCTGCACGCCCTGCGCGCTTAGCTGGGCGAACAGGCCGTTCAGCCCCTGCTCGCGCATCACCTCCACTTCCAGCGTCGAGGTATCCGTCAGGCGGCTGTGGTAACCGTCCAGCTTCGGCAGCGGGCTCTTCGCCGCCAGATCGAGGATGAAAGTTTCCGACTTCAGCTTGGCCAGCAGCCCTTTCATCGAGGTGTTTTCCACCAGTTCCCCGTTCTGGATGATGCCGATGTTGCGGCACAGCATTTCCGCCTCTTCCAGATAGTGGGTGGTGAGGATGATGGTGGTGCCTTGGGCGTTCAGCTCTTTCAGGAAGCCCCACATCGAGCGACGCAGTTCGATATCCACCCCGGCGGTCGGCTCATCGAGGATCAGCAGCTTCGGTTGGTGCATCAACGCGCGGGCGATCATCAGACGGCGCTTCATGCCGCCGGACAGCATACGGGCGCGCTCGTTGCGCTTGCCCCACAGATCCAGCTGATTGAGGTATTTCTCGGCGCGCGCCATCGCTTCACGCCGCGTGACGCCGTAGTAACCCGCCTGGTTCACCACGATCTGCAACACGGTCTCAAACGGGTTGAAGTTGAACTCCTGCGGCACCAGGCCGAGCTGGCGCTTGGCGTTGACGATGTCTTTATCGATGTCATAACCGAACACCCGCACGCTGCCGGCGGTTTTGTTCACCAGCGAGCTGATGATGCCGATGGTGGTGGACTTTCCGGCGCCGTTTGGCCCCAGCAGAGCATAAAAATCCCCCGCTTCGACGCTCAGGTCGATGCCGCGCAGCGCCTTGACGCCACCGGCGTAAGTCTTGGTCAGCTGCGCTAATTCCAGTGCATAATTCATATGTAAAATAGTACCTTATGACGATGAGTATGCCGCCGCGCCCCTGTTTGCGAGGCTTGAAACACTAACAATAATCCTAGCATCGACGGCGTTTTCACTGCGTCGAATCCGTGCGGTAAATGAGGTTGCACCACTGTTCCGATTTCCAAATTGTGACGCTTACCCTATATTACTCCAACGCAATCTGTTCGTTACGGGTCAATCACCTTCATGAAAGAAATCGAAGAGCTTATCGCCAACAACCAGGCCTGGTCGGCCAATATCAGTCAGGAAGACCCGGAATTTTTTGAACGTTTAGCCCAGGCGCAAAAGCCCCGCTTCTTATGGATTGGTTGCTCTGACAGCCGCGTTCCCGCAGAACGCCTGACCGGCCTCGAGCCGGGTGAACTGTTCGTCCATCGCAACGTGGCGAACCTCGTTATCCATACCGATCTTAACTGCCTGTCGGTGGTGCAGTATGCGGTAGATGTGCTGGAAGTCGAACACATCATCATCTGCGGCCACCTGGGCTGCGGCGGCGTGCAGGCGGCGGTGGAAAACCCGGAGCTGGGGTTGATCGACAACTGGCTGCTGCACATTCGCGATCTGTGGTACAAGCACAGCTCGCTGCTGGGCGAGCTGCCGCCGGAACAGCGTTTCGACATGCTGTGCGAGATCAACGTCATTGAGCAGGTGTACAACCTGGGCCACTCCACCATCATGCAGTCCGCCTGGAAGCGCGGCCAGAAGGTGATGATTCACGGTTGGGTGTACGGCATTCAGGACGGCCGTCTGCGCGATATGGAAGTGCTGGCGACCAGCCGCGAGAGCCTGGAGATGGGCTACCGCAAAGCGATAGCCAAACTGAAGCAGGATAAAGGCGTATAACCCCGCCGCGGGCGCGGCTTGCCGCGCCCCACATCCAATTACTCGTCCAGCAGCACCACTTTGCCGACGTACGGCAGGTGACGGTAGCGCTGAGCGTAGTCGATGCCATACCCCACCACGAACTCATCCGGGATCGAGAAGCCGACATATTCGACCGGCACCTGCACTTCACGGCGCTCAGGTTTGTCCAGCAAGGTGCAAATCGCCAGCGATTTCGGCCCGCGCAGCGCCAAAATCTCGCGCACTTTGTTCAGCGTGTTGCCGGAATCGATGATGTCTTCCACGATCAGCACGTCTTTGCCGCGAATGTCTTCGTCCAGATCCTTGAGGATCTTCACGTCGCGGGTGGTGGACATACCGCTGCCGTAGCTGGAGGCGGTCATAAAGTCGACTTCGTGCGGCACGTCGATCGCGCGGCAGAGATCGGCCATGAACATGAAGGAGCCGCGCAGCAGCCCGACCAGCACCATGTCGCTGCCGCTGTCGCGGTAATGTTCGGTGATCTGGCGGCCAAGTTCGGCGATACGGGTCTTAACTTCCTGCTCGGAAATCATTACGTCTACAGTGTGTTTCATAGTATTCAGGTCAGTTGCCGGAAGAAAGGCGCAGAGTTTAGCATAGCCTTTCGCCGGTGGCGACGCGAGCGCACCGCCACCTGAGCGATGAACCGCGATCAGTCGTCGACGGTAAAGCCCATCATCATGCCGGTATCTTCATGCTCCAACAGGTGGCAGTGGGCCATATACGCATGTTCGCTGCTTGCCGGATGATCGAAACGCACCAGCACTTCGCTGCGCCAACCTTCGACGCGCACCGTGTCCTTCCAGCCGCTGCGATGCGCCGCCGGCGGTTTGCCGTTTTCCGACAGGATACGGAACTGGGTGCCGTGAATGTGGAACGGGTGCAGCATCATGTCGCCCTCACCGGAAATGGTCCATTTTTCATACTGACCCCGTTTGGCGGCAAACATCGGTTTGTTCATGTCGAAGGCCTTGCCGTTGATCATGTTGCCGTGGCTGAAATCGAACGGTTTGGCTTTGCTCTGCGCGCCGCCGTGATCCATCCCGGCCATCTTGCCATGATCCATGCCCTTCATGTTGCCGTGGTCCATGCCCTGCATGCCGCCCTTCTCCATGCCTTTCATGTCTCCAGCGCCCGTCGCGCCATGATTCATGCTCATGCCGGCCATCGCCTGGTGACCATAACGATCCATCAGCGCCTGCATGCCGAGCATATCCAGCTGCGGATCCATCATCAGCTGCAGCCAACGCTCCTGGATACCAGTGGTGGCAGGCAATGTCGGCAGCTTCACCAGGCTGTCCGGCATGGTTTTGATACCCTGTGCCAACGACGGCTGAATGCGCAACACCGGCAGCGGCTGATCGAACGGAGCCAGCGTCATGCCCATCTGTTTCACCGGCAGCGTCACGATATCGAACGCTTTCCCGTCGGAGGCATCCACCAGCACTTCAAAGCGTTCGCCCATCAGCATCGGCAGCTCGGTCAGCTTCACCGGCTCCGCCAGGAAACCGCCGTCGCTGGCGATAACATACAGCGGACGGTTGTCACTGGCCGCCAGATTCAACGAGCGGGCGTTGCAGCCGTTGAGAAAACGCAGACGCAGCCAGCCGCGCGACGCCAGATGTTGCGGATACTGCGCGCCGTTGGTGAACATGCGATCGCCAAACCAGCCTACCGCCGCGCTCATCACGTCCAGGCGGTATTCGATCTGCGCGTCTTTGCCCAGCCGCTTATCCTGCAGGATCACCGGAATATCATCCTGCCCCCAGGTTTTCGGCAGCGGCAGTTTGGCGCTTTCATCGTCTTCCAGCAGCACCAACCCCGCCAGCCCCATCATCACCTGGCTGCCGGTTTTACCGTGCGTGTGCGGGTGGAACCAGCAGGTAGCGGCCGGTTGTTCGACGGTGAAATTCACCGTGCGCGTCGCGCCGGGGTGGATCAGCGCCTGCGGGCCGCCATCGACGTCGCCGGGAATTTCCAGCCCGTGCCAGTGGACGGTACTGGCCTCCGCCAGGCTGTTTTTGATATCGACCGTCACCGGCTGGCCACGCTGCAGCTTCACCGCCGGCCCGAGCAGCGCGCCGTTGAATCCCCAGGTTTTGGTGGCGGCACCGGGCAACCAGCGGGTTTCACCCGCCTGCAGCGCCAGCGCAATCTTTCCCTGCGCGTCCGGCATCAACAGCGGCGGTACCGGCAAGGCCGGCCGATCGGCCGCCCAGGCGGCCCGGCTCCATAACGGCAATGCGCTCGCCGCGCCCAGCGCAGCGGTTAATTTAATAAAATCACGGCGTAACATCGCTGACTCCCTTTTCTCAGTGACATAACTCAATGCCGTCAGCCTAAACCTTCCCCCAGGCGGAAGGTCAAGCCTTTCCTGGCGGTATTTTAAGCTATGCCTCACAATCAAGAGAGTATGACCGGCACGCGCGACGCCGGCCCGGCAGCAATAAAATTTGGTGCCTTTACAGGCAAGTGTGGTAACGTCAGCAGACGACAAACAGGCCTATTTCATGATGAAAAAAACAACGTTATCGATGCTGTTGCTGGCGATGCTGGGCTTCTCCAACGCCAGTCTGGCGCTGAATGAATCCGAGGCGGAAGATCTGGCCGATCTGACGGCGGTATTTATTTATTTGAAAAATGATTGCGGCTACAACGATTTGCCAAATGCGCAAATCAAACGCGCCATTGTCTATTTCGCGCAACAAAACCGCTGGGATTTGAGCAACTACAACAGCTTTAACATGAAGGCGCTGGGCGAAGACAGCTATCGCGATCTCAGCGGCATCGCCATTCCAACGCCTAAGAAGTGCAAATCGCTGGCGCGCGACTCTTTGAGCCTGCTGGCCTACGCCAACTAATTCCGCCCCTCTCCCCCACCCGCCTTTCGCTCTCTCTGTCTGAAATTCAACCGTGCATCGCCAGACAGAGTTAGCTATGATGTTGCGCCGATTTTTCATGGCTGTTATTACGGAGTTTCCCGCACATGACCCAGAAAGAAATTTGGTACGAAACGCTGCATACGGGCTTCGGCCAGTATTTCTCGGTAGAGAAGGTGCTGTACCGCGAGAAGACCGATCATCAGGATCTGGTGATCTTCGAGAACCCGGTCCTGGGGCGCGTGATGGCGCTCGACGGCGTGGTGCAAACCACCGAGCGTGACGAGTTCATCTATCACGAAATGCTGACCCACGTGCCGCTGCTAGCGCATGGCCAGGCGAAGAAAGTGCTGATCATCGGCGGCGGCGACGGCGGCATGCTGCGCGAAGTCAGCCGGCATCCTGGCGTGGAGCAGATCACCATGGTCGAGATCGACGCCGGTGTCGTCGAGTTCTGCCGCCAATACCTGCCCAACCACAGCGCCGGCGCCTATGACGATCCGCGCTTCAAGTTGGTGATCGACGACGGCGTCAACTTCGTGAATCAAACCGACGAAACGTTCGATGTGATCATCTCCGACTGCACCGATCCGATCGGCCCCGGCGAAAGCCTGTTCACCTCGGCGTTTTATGAAGGCTGCGCCCGCTGCCTGAATGAGGGCGGCATTTTCGTTGCGCAGAACGGCGTCTGCTTCCTGCAACAGGACGAGGCAATCAACAGCCACGCCAAACTGAGCCGCTACTTTAGCGACGTCAGCTTCTATCAGGCGGCGATCCCGACCTATTACGGCGGCATCATGACCTTTGCCTGGGCGAGCCAGAACCCGGCACTGCGCCAGATCGATCTGCCGACTCTGCAACAGCGCTTTAACCAAAGCGGCCTACACTGCCGTTATTACAACCCGGCAATTCACGTCGGCAGCTTTGCCCTGCCGCAATATTTGCTCAATGCCCTGAACGTAACACGTTAAGCGAGAAGATAAAGGAGGTGGCCTAAATTGCATAAGCTAAAACTGCACGGCTTCAACAACCTGACCAAGAGCCTGAGTTTTTGTATTTACGATATTTGTTATGCCAAAACCGCGGACGATCGCGACGGCTATATCGCCTACATAGACGAACAATATAACGCCAACCGGCTGACCGAGATCCTGAGCGAGACCTGCTCGATCATCGGCGCCAATATTCTGAACATCGCGCGTCAGGACTACGAGCCGCAGGGCGCCAGCGTCACCATCCTGGTCAGCGAAGAGCCCATCGATCCGAAAGACGTCGATACGTCGGAACACCCAGGCCCGTTGCCGAATACGGTCGTCGCGCACCTGGACAAAAGCCATATCTGCGTACATACCTACCCGGAAAGCCATCCGGAAGGCGGGCTATGCACCTTTCGCGCCGATATCGAGGTCTCGACCTGCGGCGTCATTTCGCCCCTCAAGGCGCTGAACTACTTAATTCACCAACTGGAATCCGACATCGTCACCATGGACTATCGCGTGCGCGGTTTTACCCGCGACGTGAACGGCGTGAAACATTACATCGATCACGAGATCAATTCGATCCAGAACTTTATGTCGGAAGACATCAAGGCGCTGTACCACATGATGGACGTGAACGTTTACCAGGAAAATATCTTCCATACCAAGATGTTGCTGAAAGATTTCGATCTGAAGCACTACCTGTTTAACGCGGAGCCGGAGGCGTTGAGCGCAGCCGAACGCAAGCAGATCACCGATCTGTTATGGAAAGAGATGCAGGAAATCTATTACGGCCGCAATATTCCGCATCTGTGATGGAAAGGGCGCGGCACGCCGCGCCCTGATGCTTAGTACTTCAGCATGAAAGAACGATAGGCCTTCAACACCAGCAGGAAGTCCTCAACGCCGCAGAATGAGAGGCTTTCTTCGTCGTAGTAGTTCATCCCCTCTTCCATTTCATCGCCCTCAAACTCCAGCTGATTGGCGCGGATCATCACTTCTTCACCATCCATCAGCAGCGTATATTCATGGCCTTCCAGCTGCCATTGACGCTCGCTGCCTTTGACCTCGGCCGCACCGGCTTCAATCCGGTCCAGCAGGTTGAAATCGCCTTTAACTTCTTCGTTGATCCAGTGGCCAATCGCTTCATGCCCCATCGAAAATCTGACGATCACCTGACCGGTGACGTCACGCAGAAATTCGTAATCCATAGCATGCCCTCCTGAGCCCTTTTTCTTAGTGTAAACATAAATGGCGGACTAACTCAGTGAGCGCTCGCAAAGTTGGCAACTGAGCAAAATAAAACGGGAGGCCAAGGCCTCCCGTTAAACAGTTGCGCAATATAGCGGCTTACACGGCGGTTTGGAAGATCACGCCGTCGGCTTTTTCGGTGTACTGCCCCAGCTGGTCAAAGTTCAGGTAGCGGTAGGTATCCGCCGCCGTCTTGTCGACCTGCGCCATATAGGTCTGGTACTCGTCCGGCGTCGGCAGGCGGCCCAACAGGGACGCTACCGCGGCCAGTTCGGCAGACGCCAGATAGACGTTGGCACCGGTGCCCAGACGGTTCGGGAAGTTACGGGTCGAGGTGGATACCACCGTCGCGCCGTCCGCCACGCGCGCCTGGTTGCCCATACACAGCGAGCAGCCCGGGATCTCGATACGCGCACCGCTCTTGCCGAAGACGCTGTAGTAGCCTTCTTCGGTCAGCTGAGCCGCATCCATCTTGGTTGGCGGCGCCACCCACAGACGGGTCGGCAGCTGGCCCTTGTGCTGATCCAGCAGCTTGCCGGCCGCGCGGAAGTGGCCGATGTTGGTCATGCAAGAACCGATGAACACTTCATCGATTTTGCTGTTGGCCACGTCGGACAGCAGGCGTGCATCGTCAGGATCGTTCGGCGCGCACAGGATCGGCTCTTTGATCTCGTTCAGATCGATGTCGATCACCGCTGCGTATTCCGCATCCGCATCGCCTTCCAGCAGTTGCGGATCCGCCAGCCATTTTTCCATGCCCTGAATACGGCGCTCCAGCGTACGGCGATCGCCGTAGCCTTCGGAGATCATCCACTTCAGCAGCACGATGTTGGAGTTCAGATACTCTTCGATCGGCGCCTTGTCCAGCTTGATGGTACAACCGGCGGCGGAACGTTCGGCGGACGCATCGGTCAGCTCAAACGCCTGCTCGACCTTCAGGTCCGGCAGGCCTTCGATCTCCAGAATGCGGCCGGAGAAGATGTTTTTCTTGCCCTTCTTCTCGACGGTCAGCAGCCCTTGCTGGATCGCGTAGTAAGGGATGGCGTGCACCAGATCGCGCAGGGTGATGCCCGGCTGCATTTTGCCTTTGAAGCGCACCAGCACCGACTCAGGCATATCCAGCGGCATCACGCCGGTCGCGGCGGCAAACGCCACCAGGCCGGAACCGGCCGGGAAGGAGATGCCGATCGGGAAGCGGGTGTGGGAATCGCCGCCGGTGCCGACGGTGTCAGGCAGCAGCATACGGTTCAGCCAAGAGTGGATCACGCCGTCGCCCGGACGCAGCGAGACGCCGCCGCGGTTCATGATGAAGTCAGGCAGCGTGTGGTGCGTGGTCACGTCGACCGGTTTCGGGTACGCGGCGGTGTGGCAGAACGACTGCATGACCAGATCGGCGGAGAAGCCGAGGCAGGCCAGGTCTTTCAGTTCATCGCGGGTCATCGGGCCGGTGGTGTCCTGAGAACCGACGGAGGTCATCTTCGGTTCGCAGTATTCGCCAGGGCGAATGCCGGCGACGCCGCAGGCGCGGCCGACCATTTTCTGCGCCAGCGAGAAGCCTTTGCTGCTCGCGGCAACCGGTTTGGCGATACGGAACACGTCGCTGTGCGGCAGGCCCAGCGCTTCGCGCGCCTTGGTGGTCAGGCCGCGGCCGATGATCAGCGGGATACGGCCGCCGGCGCGCACTTCATCCAGCAGCACGTCGGTTTTCAGCTCGAAGTTGGCGATCAGCGCACTGGTCTCGTGGTTGCGTACTTCACCTTTGTACGGGTAAACGTCGATCACGTCGCCCATGTTCAGCTCGGACACGTCCACTTCGATCGGCAATGCGCCAGCATCTTCCATGGTGTTGAAGAAGATAGGTGCAATCTTGCCGCCCAGCACCACGCCGCCGCCGCGCTTGTTCGGCACGTGCGGGATGTCATCACCCATGAACCACAGCACCGAGTTGGTGGCGGATTTACGGGAGGAACCGGTGCCGACCACGTCGCCGACGTAGGCCAGCGGGAAGCCTTTCTTGTTCAGCAGCTCGATCTGTTTGATCGGGCCAACGCTGCCCGGCTGATCCGGCACGATGCCTTCACGTTCGTTTTTCAACATCGCCAGCGCGTGCAGCGGGATGTCAGGACGCGACCAGGCGTCCGGCGCCGGAGAAAGGTCATCGGTGTTGGTTTCGCCGGTGACTTTGAACACGGTGACGGTGATCTTTTCCGCCAGCTCAGGGCGCGACAGGTACCATTCGGCATCGGCCCAGGACTGCATGATCTGCTTGGCGTGCGGGTTACCGGCCTTGGCCTTATCTTCCACGTCGTAGAAGTTGTCGAACATCAGCAGCGTGTGGGACAGCGCTTTGGCGGCGATAGGCGCCAGCGTTTCGTTGTCCAGGGCATCGATCAGCGGATGAATGTTATAACCGCCCTGCATGGTGCCTAACAGTTCAATGGCTTTCTCGGGGGTAACCAGGGGGGATGTCGCTTCGCCTTTGGCGATGGCCGCCAGGAAACCTGCTTTAACGTAGGCGGCTTCGTCGACGCCCGGTGGAACACGGTTAATCAGCAGGTCTAACAGGAATTCTTCTTCGCCTTTTGGCGGATTCTTCAGTAGTTCGACCAGCGCGGCCATTTGGGTGGCGTCTAGCGGCTTAGGGGCGATGCCCTCAGCAGCACGCTCGGCTACGTGCTTACGGTATTCTTCTAGCACGACGTTCTCCTCGCTCTCATTGTCATTTATTGTGCCTGGCGTATATGCAAACCGGGTTTATACCCTTGGGGTTTCACTCTGTGGCTAGGCGATCGGCCCGTAAAGGCCCCGAAACGGTGATTGGGGCAAACAAGCACGGTCAAACAGCGTTACAGCATGAAAGACTGATGGGTAGAGCGCACGGCGATATTGATGCCATCTATCCTGACGGGGCACTGCTGTCGATGTCCTGGACTGTAAGGTACAGTGCCCGGTTCCGCTCAGCCAGCATATCAGGATTTGAAACGGTTGTTAATTCGTTCACATAAAAGCAACATTAAATCTTTGCTGAATCGTTGAGCGCAGCGTAATCGGCTGCCGGACAAACAGGGCATTATATCCACATAATTAAAACGGATATAAGCATGAGGATCGGAATTTGGCGCAGCGGCCACAAAAAACCGCGTTCTGCATCTGAGCAAAAAAAAAACGGCCCCTTCTCAGGAGCCGCTTGTTAACCGGTCAAACCAGCAGAATTACTTCTTCTTGGCTTTCGGGTTAGGCAGGTCGGTGATGCTGCCTTCGTAGATTTCCGCCGCCAGGCCCACGGATTCGTGCAGGGTCGGGTGAGCGTGGATGGTCAGCGCGATGTCTTCCGCGTCGCAGCCCATCTCGATAGCCAGACCGATTTCACCCAGCAGTTCACCGCCGTTGGTGCCGACAATCGCGCCACCGATGATGCGGTGAGTTTCTTTGTCGAAGATCAGTTTGGTCATGCCGTCTGCACAGTCGGAAGCGATCGCACGGCCGGAAGCCGCCCACGGGAAGGTGGAGGTTTCGTAGCTGATGCCTTTCTCTTTCGCTTCTTTCTCGGTCAGACCCACCCATGCCACTTCCGGCTCGGTGTAAGCGATGGATGGGATCACTTTCGGATCGAAGTAGTGCTTCATGCCGGCGATAACTTCTGCGGCAACGTGGCCTTCGTGCACGCCTTTGTGCGCCAGCATCGGCTGACCGACGATGTCGCCGATAGCGAAGATGTGCGGCACGTTGGTACGCAGCTGTTTGTCGACGTTGATGAAGCCACGCTCGTCAACTTCAACACCGGCTTTGCCAGCATCCAGCAGTTTGCCGTTCGGCACGCGGCCGATCGCCACCAGCACCGCGTCGTAACGCTGTGGTTCTGCCGGCGCTTTTTTACCTTCCATCGTGACGTAGATGCCGTCTTCTTTGGCTTCTACCGCGGTCACTTTGGTTTCCAGCATCAGGTTGAACTGCTTGCTGATACGCTTGGTGAAGACTTTCACCACGTCTTTATCTGCCGCCGGGATAACCTGATCGAACATTTCAACGACGTCGATCTGTGAACCCAGTGCATGGTATACGGTGCCCATTTCCAGGCCGATGATGCCGCCGCCCATAACCAGCAGACGCTCTGGGACGGTTTTCAGCTCCAGCGCATCGGTGGAATCCCACACGCGTGGATCTTCATGAGGAATGAATGGCAGTTGGATCGGACGAGAACCTGCAGCGATGATGGCGTTGTCGAAGTTGATGGTGGTTGGGCCGTTTTCGCCTTCCACAACCAGGGTGTTAGCGCCGGTGAACTTGCCCAAGCCGTTGACCACTTTCACTTTACGGCCTTTCGCCATGCCAGCCAGACCGCCGGTCAGCTGAGTGATGACTTTTTCTTTCCAGACGCGCACTTTGTCGATGTCGGTTTTCGGCTCGCCGAAAACGATGCCGTGTTCGGCCAGCGCTTTGGCTTCTTCGATCACTTTGGCAACGTGCAGCAGTGCTTTGGAAGGGATACATCCCACGTTCAGGCAAACCCCGCCCAGAGTGGAATAACGTTCAACCAGAACGGTTTCAAGACCTAAGTCAGCGCAACGAAAGGCTGCAGAGTAACCTGCCGGGCCCGCCCCAAGTACCACGACCTGAGTTTTAATTTCAGTACTCATCATGACCTCTTAATTGATTGTCCGGCGGGTCAGACGTCATTTTTATTGCTAATCGATCTCATAACGCCCTTCATCCACCGGGACGCTTACACCGCGAGCAGTTTACAGAATTGTTAATAATCTGCAAAGCGTGTTCGAGTGACCCGTGTCTCAACAATTTTGTCGAGTTGTGCAAAATCCGACAAAACTGCTACAGAATCATCAGGGGCGCAGCATGCTGCGCCCCTTTTGCATTACATCACCAGACGGCGAATGTCGGACAACATGTTGTTGATGATGGTGATGAAGCGCGCACCATCGGCACCGTCGATAACGCGGTGGTCGAAGGACAGCGACATCGGCATCATCAGGCGCGGCATGAACTCTTTACCGTTCCAGACCGGCTCCATCGCAGACTTGGAGACGCCCAGGATAGCCACTTCCGGCGCGTTGACGATCGGCGCGAAGTGGGTCGTCCCGATGCCACCCAGGCTGGAGATGGTGAAGCAGCCGCCCTGCATCTCGCCCGCGGTCAGCTTGCCGTCGCGCGCTTTCTTGGAGATGGCCATCAGTTCGCGAGACAGCTCGGTGATGCTCTTCTTGTTCACGTCCTTGAACACCGGAACCACCAGGCCGTTCGGGGTATCTACCGCCACGCCGATGTTGATGTATTTCTTCAGCGTCAGCTTCTGGCCATCTTCGGACAGCGAGCTGTTGAAGCGCGGCATCTGCTCCAGAGCGGCAGCAACGGCTTTCATGATGAACACGACAGGCGTGAACTTCACGTCCAGCTTGCGCTTGGCCGCTTCTTCGTTCTGTTGCTTGCGGAACGCTTCCAGATCGGTGATGTCGGTTTTGTCGAAGTGAGTCACGTGCGGGATCATCACCCAGTTGCGGCTCAGGTTCGCGCCAGAGATCTTCTGGATGCGGCCCATTTCGACTTCTTCGATCTCGCCGAACTTGCTGAAGTCCACTTTCGGCCATGGCAACATGCCTGGCAGACCGCCGCCAGCAGCAGCCGGAGCTGCTTCAGCGCGTTTCACCGCGTCTTTCACGTAAGTCTGAACGTCTTCGCGCAGGATGCGGCCTTTACGACCGGTGCCTTTCACTTTCGCCAGGTTAACGCCGAATTCACGCGCCAGACGACGAATGACCGGGGTCGCGTGCACGTATGCCGCGTTCTCGGCGAACTCGCCTTTGTCGTCAGCTTTCGCAGCCGGAGCGGCGGCTTTAGCGGCGGCCGGCGCCGGCGCAGCGTCCGCTTTAGCGGCTGGAGCGGCGGCAGCGGCAGGCGCAGCGCCTTCCACTTCGAACACCATGATCAGAGAGCCGGTTTTCACTTTGTCGCCGGTCGCGATCTTGATCTCTTTCACGGTACCCGCGAACGGAGCAGGCACTTCCATGGAGGCCTTGTCGCCTTCCACGGTGATCAGAGACTGCTCGGCGGCAACCTTGTCGCCCACCTTAACCATCACCTCGGTCACTTCGACTTCGTCACCGCCGATATCCGGCACGGCGACGTCTTTGGCCGCAGAGGCCGCAGGCGCTGCAGCGGCGGCAGGGGCTTGCGCCGCAGCCGGGGCCGCAGCAGAAGCGGCGCCGGCCACTTCGAACACCATGATCAGGGAACCGGTTTTCACTTTGTCGCCGGTCGCGATCTTGATCTCTTTCACGGTGCCTGCGAACGGCGCAGGGACTTCCATGGAAGCCTTGTCGCCTTCCACGGTGATCAGGGACTGCTCGGCTTCCACCTTGTCGCCCACTTTCACCAGGATCTCGGTCACTTCGACTTCGTCGGCGCCGATGTCCGGCACAGCAACGTCTTTGGCCGCAGCGGCAGCCGGGGCAGCTGCTGCTGCCGCCGGTTTTTCTTCCGCTTTCGCCGCCGGTGCAGCTTCCGCTGCGCCTGCCGCTTCGAAGATCATGATCAGTTTGCCGGTTTCGGTTTTATCGCCGACCGCCACTTTAATCTCTTTCACCACGCCCGCCTGAGGGGATGGCACTTCCATGGAAGCCTTGTCGCCTTCCACGGTGATCAGCGATTGTTCCGCTTCAACTTTATCGCCGACCTTCACCAGAATCTCGGTGATTTCGACTTCATCTGCACCGATGTCCGGTACGTTGATTTCGATAGACATTATTCAGTACCTCTTAGGCCAGACGCGGGTTAACTTTTTCCGGGTTGATGTCGAATTTCTTGATTGCATCAGCAACCACAGAAGCTTCGATCTCACCGCGTTTAGCCAGTTCACCCAGAGCAGCAACCACCACGTAAGATGCATCGACTTCGAAGTGGTGACGCAGGTTTTCGCGGCTGTCCGAACGACCGAAGCCGTCGGTGCCCAGTACGCGATAATCGCTGGCCGGCACATAAGTACGAACCTGTTCAGCGAACAGTTTCATGTAGTCGGTAGACGCTACCGCTGGCGCGTCGCTCATCACCTGAGCGATGTAAGGCACGCGTGGCGTTTCGGTTGGGTGCAGCATGTTCCAACGCTCGCAATCCTGGCCGTCACGCGCCAGTTCGGTGAACGAGGTCACGCTGTAGGTGTCGGAACCCACGCCGTAGTCCTTCGCCAGGATCTGCGCAGCTTCGCGCACGTGGCGCAGGATAGCGCCGGAGCCCAGCAGCTGTACCTTGCCTTTGCTGCCTTCCAGCGTTTCCAGCTTGTAGATACCCTTGCGGATACCTTCTTCCGCACCCTGCGGCATCGCAGGCATGTGGTAGTTTTCGTTCAGCGTGGTCAGGTAGTAGTACACGTTTTCTGGGTTGTCGCCATACATGCGCACCAGACCGTCGTGCATGATCACCGCCACTTCGTACGCGTAAGCCGGATCGTAAGAGATGCAGTTAGGGATGGTCAGAGACTGAATGTGGCTGTGGCCATCTTCGTGCTGCAGACCTTCGCCGTTCAGGGTAGTACGGCCCGAGGTCCCGCCGATCAGGAAGCCACGCGCCTGTTGGTCGCCCGCTGCCCAGCACAGGTCGCCGATACGTTGGAAACCGAACATCGAGTAGTAGATGTAGAACGGAATCATCGGCAGATCGTTGGTGCTGTAGGAAGTCGCTGCGGCCAGCCAGGAAGAGGCTGCGCCCAGTTCGTTGATGCCTTCCTGCAGGATTTGACCTTTCTCGTCTTCTTTGTAGTAAGCAACCTGCTCACGGTCCTGCGGGGTGTACTGCTGGCCGTTCGGGCTGTAGATACCGATCTGACGGAACAGACCTTCCATACCGAAAGTACGCGCTTCGTCGGCGATGATTGGCACCAGGCGATCTTTGATCGACTTGTTCTTCAGCATCACGTTCAGGGCACGCACGAAGGCGATAGTGGTGGAGATCTCTTTGTTCTGCTCTTCCAACAGCGAGCTGAAATCTTCCAGCGCCGGCATTTCCAGCTTCTGGGTGAACTCCGGCAGACGGGTTGGCACGTAGCCTTTCAGCGCCTGGCGACGTTCGTGCAGGTATTTGTATTCTTCGGACTCTTTCTCGAAGGTGATGTACGGCAGTTTTTCGATGTCAGCATCGGCAACCGGCACATTGAAACGATCGCGGAAGTGGTGAACCCCTTCCATGTTCATTTTCTTCACCTGGTGAGCGATGTTTTTACCTTCCGCGGTTTCACCCATGCCGTAACCTTTGATGGTGTGGGCCAGGATAACGGTCGGTTTGCCTTTGGTGTCCTGCGCTTTTTTCAGTGCAGCGAAGATTTTCTTCGGATCGTGACCACCACGGTTCAGCGCCCAGATTTCGTCGTCGGTCATGTCTTTGACCAGCGCCGCGGTTTCCGGGTAACGGCCGAAGAAGTGCTCGCGCACGTAAGCGCCGTCTTTGGATTTGAAGGTCTGGTAGTCGCCGTCCAGGGTCTCGTTCATCAGCTGAACCAGTTTACCGCTGGTGTCTTTGCGCAGCAGCTCGTCCCAACGGCCGCCCCAGATCACTTTCAGCACCTGCCAGCCTGCGCCGGAGAAGATGCCTTCCAGTTCGTTGATGATCTTGCCGTTACCGGTGACCGGGCCGTCCAGGCGCTGCAGGTTGCAGTTGATGACGAACACCAGGTTGTCCAGCTTCTCGCGAGTCGCGATGGTGATGGCGCCTTTGGATTCCGGCTCATCCATCTCACCGTCGCCCAGGAAGGCGTAAACGGTCTGCTCAGAGGTGTCTTTCAGGCCGCGGTGTTCCAGGTATTTCAGGAACTTCGCCTGATAGATGGCGCTGATTGGGCCCAGGCCCATGGATACGGTCGGGAACTGCCAGAATTCCGGCATCAGCTTAGGATGCGGGTAAGAGGACAGGCCGTTGCCGTGCACTTCCTGACGGAAGTTGTTCATCTGTTCTTCGGTCAGGCGGCCTTCAAGGAAGGCACGCGCGTAAACGCCCGGAGAGATGTGGCCCTGGAAGTACACCAGGTCGCCGCCGTCTTTCTCGTTGCGTGCGCGGAAGAAGTGGTTAAAGCAGACTTCATAGAAGGTCGCGGAAGACTGGAAGGAAGCCATGTGGCCGCCCAGCTCCAGGTCTTTTTTGGATGCGCGCAGAACGGTCATGATCGCGTTCCAACGGATCGCAGAGCGAATGCGGCGTTCCAGATCCAGGTTGCCTGGGTAGGCCGGTTCGTCTTCTACCGCGATGGTGTTGACGTAGTTGTGCGCTGCAGCACCGGCCGCAACGTTAACGCCGCCTTTGCGGGCTTCTCCCAATACCTGATCAATCAGAAACTGAGCTCGCTCAACACCCTCTTCACGGATGACCGATTCGATCGCCTGCAGCCAGTCGCGGGTTTCGATCGGATCCACGTCATTGTTTAAACGTTCTGACATGGTGGTATTCCTTATCTGTCTAATGGTTTGTTTGGAGCCTGTCTTCCTGTGCTCTGTGCAAAAACACACGAAGACAGGCCCATCAGTTTAGTTGCCGCTTAAGTACTTAACTAAGTACCTCGAACTTAACCCCCGCAGGCTGGTGTACCCTGAAGAGGACAGCTCTTAATCCTTGCGTTGCTGGAGACGCCGTAGCGATCTCTCGCGCCGAGTATGCTCCCGGCTGAGATCCAGCAAGATTTCCTCGATAAACGCCAAGTGGCGATGCGAGGCTTCACGGGCCTTTTCCGGCTCGCGTGCCACAATCGCCTCAAAAATTCCGGCGCGGTGGCTGCTCACTTTTGCCAACATCTCACGGCGCGAGTAGAGCAATTCAAAGTTCTGACGCACGTTCTGTTCCAGCATCGGCCCCATGCAGCGTAGCAGGTGAAGTAACACAACGTTGTGAGCGGCTTCAGTCACGGCGATTTGATACTGCATGACCGCATCGGCCTCGGCGTCGAGATCGCCGCTGTCTTGAGCCTGTTGAATCACGATGTGGCAATCGCGGATGCGCGCCAGATCTTCATCGGTGCCGCGCAGCGCCGCGTAATAGGCGGCAATGCCTTCCAGCGCGTGACGGGTTTCCAGCAGATCGAACTGTGATTCGGGATGGTCGGCCAGCAGCTCGGCCAGCGGATCGCTGAAGCTCTGCCACAGATTAGTTTGCACGAAGGTGCCGCCGCCCTGACGGCGCAGGAGCAGCCCTTTCGCTTCAAGGCGCTGAATGGCCTCTCTCAGAGAAGGACGGGAGACATCAAATTGTTTCGCCAGCTCGCGCTCCGGAGGCAATTTTTCGCC
Organism: Serratia sp. PL7; assembly: GCF_945957435.1. Taxonomy (NCBI): domain Bacteria; kingdom Pseudomonadati; phylum Pseudomonadota; class Gammaproteobacteria; order Enterobacterales; family Yersiniaceae; genus Serratia; species Serratia sp. PL7. The sequence continues at coordinate 62,423 of NZ_CAMFLB010000003.1, forward strand.
TGGGCGCAGTGTCCCCTCGAGGATCAGGTATTCGAGCTGTTGCTCGATAACATCTGACAACTTGGGTTGGCGGATTTTGCTGTAGGCCATGAGTGAATTCTTCTCTGCGAATGGCGCGGAGTCAATTGGTAATACCAATTTCAAAAACGTGACGGTAAAGTAACAAAGTATTCACCTCCTGTCCATACGGGCCTTGATCGAAATCAGGTTACCCGCACATTTTAACACCCCGCTGAAAACCCCGCTGCAAACCGGTAACGCCGTGATGGTATTACCATTTACGCGGCGGGTTGGGGATTTAACTTTTACCAAACCTTACGCAAGGCAGAGTGCAAACTTTTTGCCCGAGTTTTATTGCATGGTTATGACGCTTTAATGAATGGCTATTTGGCGAGCAGCGCAACGGCGGTTCGTTCATTATTTGAACGCACCCCACCGTTCAGATCTACGTTATTTTTGCGCATTATGTGATTTGTTGCTTATTTCATGCACTGAATCCCCCCCGCCGTCACACAACCCGCATTTTGTTTCCTAAACTGCTGCAATCTTAATCACTCACACGACAAAGCAGGTGCAAACCGACGCGCATAACATTATTCTCTGCCAAACGGTAGCGGCGCCGTGGAATTAATAGCTATAACGCCGTAAATAAAACAAAACACACATCGTAACCACTGCTTTACAGGCAGGTGGGCATTCACAACGACAGAGGGTTAGATTGATGGATGGTCAACAGCAGGGTGACCAGCTGAAACGCGGCCTGAAAAACCGCCATATTCAGCTCATCGCCTTAGGTGGCGCAATCGGTACCGGGTTATTTCTCGGTATCGCTCAAACAATAAAAATGGCCGGCCCGTCAGTGCTTCTCGGCTACGCCATCGGCGGCTTCATCGCGTTTCTGATCATGCGCCAGCTGGGGGAAATGGTGGTGGAAGAGCCGGTCGCCGGTTCCTTCAGCCACTTCGCCTACAAATACTGGGGCAACTTCGCCGGCTTCGCCTCCGGCTGGAACTACTGGGTGCTGTATGTCCTGGTGGCGATGGCGGAGCTGACCGCGGTCGGCATCTACGTGCAGTACTGGTGGCCGGAGATCCCGACCTGGGTCTCCGCCGCGGTATTCTTCCTGGCGATCAACGCCATCAACCTCGCCAACGTTAAAGTTTACGGCGAGATGGAGTTCTGGTTCGCCATCATCAAGGTGGTGGCGATTATCGGCATGATCGTGTTCGGCGCCTACCTGCTGTTCAGCGGCATGGGCGGCCCGGAAGCCACCGTCACCAACCTGTGGGCGCAGGGCGGGTTCTTCCCGAACGGCGTCATGGGCCTGGTGATGGCGATGGCGGTGATCATGTTCTCCTTCGGCGGCCTCGAACTGGTTGGCATCACCGCCGCCGAAGCCGACAACCCGCAAAAGAGCATTCCGAAAGCCACCAATCAGGTGATCTACCGCATCCTGATCTTCTATATCGGTTCGCTGGCCATTCTGCTGTCGCTGTACCCGTGGGGCAAAGTGGTCGAAGGCGGCAGCCCGTTCGTACTGATCTTCCACGCGCTGAACAGCAACCTGGTGGCGACCGTGCTAAACGTCGTGGTGCTCACCGCCGCGCTGTCGGTGTACAACAGCTGCGTCTACTGCAACAGCCGCATGCTGTACGGTCTGGCGCAGCAGGGCAACGGCCCGAAAAGCCTGCTGAAGGTCGACGGCCGCGGCGTGCCGGTGGTGGCCATCGGCATCTCCGCCCTCGCCACCGCGCTGTGCGTGCTGATTAACTACCTGATCCCGGGCCGTGCCTTCGAACTGCTGATGGCGTTGGTGGTGTCGGCGCTGGTGATCAACTGGGCGATGATCAGCCTGGCGCACCTGAAGTTCCGCGCCGCTAAAAACCGCGAAGGCGTGGTGCCGAAGTTCAAAGCGTTCTGGTACCCGTTCAGCAACTACCTGTGCCTGCTGTTCATGGCCGGCATCCTGGTGATCATGTACCTGACGCCGGGCATTCAAATCTCGGTGCTGCTGATCCCGGTATGGGTGGCGATCCTGGCCGTCGGTTACGCCATCAAACAGCGCAGCCAACGCGTCGACGGCGTCACCAGCCGTTGAATCCCGTGACCGCGCAATAAAATGGCCCGCAGATGCGGGCCATTTTTTTCGTCTGAACGCCGCTTACTTGCGCAGCGCTTTCACCTGCTCGGCGGTGACGTCCGCCGGCAAACCGCCCCAGGTCACCCGCAGGTAATTTACCAGTTCCGCCACGTCGGCATCGCTCAGACGCTCGCCGAAGCCCGGCATGCTCTGCATGCTTTCACCGTTCGGGAACTGCTGGGCCGGCAGGCCGTCCAGCACCGACACGATCAGGTTCTGGCCGTCCGCCTGGCGCAGCGTGGCGTTATCGCGCATCGCCGGTGCGACGTGCGGTTTGCCTTCGCCTTCGCGCGCATGACAGCCGGCACACTGATCCAGATAGGTCATGCGCCCGGCATCGCTGCCCTGCCCCATTTTCACCGGCACCGCCGCTGGCGGCTGCTCGCCCATCAGATACAGCGCCAGCGCCTGATGGTCTTCTGGCGTCAAATGACGGGTGCTGAGATCCACCACCATATGCATCTCACTGAAGGCCGAACCCTGCGGCGCGAGGCCGGTGCCAAGGAAGCGGCTGACGTCCTGCGGTGTCCAGCCGCGCTGCGCCAGGCCGTGCGGCGTAATGTCCGGCGCCATGAAGCGGCCGAGATCGCCGCCCTGCATCGGCTTGCCGAGATCCATCTGCCCCAGCGCGCCGCGCGGCGTGTGGCATTCGCCACAGTGGCCCAGCACGTCGGCTAGATAGCGGCCGCGCTGCCATTGCGACGAGCTGCCCTGCGAGCTGGCCGGCAGCGGATCCTGGCTGCGGAACAGCAGGTTCCAGCCGATCAGCGCCATGCGCTGGTTGAACGGGAACGGCATCTCGTTGGCCGGAATGGCCACGTCCACCGCCGGGCGCGTCATCAGGTAAGCGTAGATGTCATCGGCGTCCTGACGCGACATGCCCTTGTACGAGGTGTAAGGCATCGCCGGGTACAGGTGCCGTCCGCCCGGCGCCACGCCCTGCGTCAGCGCCAGGAAGAAGTCGTCCTTGCTCCAGCGCCCGATGCCGTGGTCGGCCGACGGCGTCAGGTTGCTGCCGTAAATCGTGCCGAACGGCGTGTCCAGCGGATAGCCGCCGGCCAACGGCGCCCCGCCGCTGGCGGTATGGCAGGCGGCGCAGTCGGCGGCCTGCGCCAGATAGCGGCCGCGCGCGATCTGTTCGGCGCTGGCGGTCACCTGCTGCACCGGGCCGTCGTAACGGCGGTTTTCCCGCCACCACAGCAGCGCAATCACCACGATCGCCACCAGCACAATCAACACTGCGAGACGTTTTTTCATTGCGCCGTCTCCTTCAGCAGGCCCGGCGTTTTCAGCACCACGTCGCGCACCGCTTCGTAGTAGCGCACGTAGCCGGTGCAGCGGCAGATGTGGCTGTCCAGCGCCTGCTCGATGGCGTTTTCCAGCTGTTCGCGGGCGATAGGTTCACGCTTGAGCTTTTCCACGAAAATGGTGGCGGCGTTGACGAAGCCCGGCGTGCAGTAGCCGCACTGGAAGCTGTAGTGCTCCAGAAACGCCTGCTGGATCGGCGACAGTTCAACCACCTCGCCCTGCTCGTCCACCTTGGCATGGCCTTCGACGGTACGCACTTTCTTGCCGTTGAAGAAATGCGCGCCGGTGATGCAGGTGCGCACCTCTTCGCTAGTGCCGCTCGGGTGATCGACGATCGCCACGCAGGCGTGGCAAATGCCCTGCCCGCAGCCGAGGCGCGAACCGGTCAGGTCAAGGTACTCGTGCAGGAAATCGATCATCATCAAGCCTTCCGGCACCTCGATCGGGCCGTACTGCTTTTCGTTGATGGTCAGGGAAATCGGCTGGGTTTTAATGCTCATTGTAATACCTCACGAATATTTTCTGCACGAACGGGCAAATCACGGAAACGGTGGCCGGTGGCGTCGGCGATGGCGTTGACCAGCGCGGCCACGATCGGGATCATCACCACCTCCGCCATGCCTTTCGGCGGATCGGTTTCCGACAGCGCCGGCAGGATGTCGCCGCTCTGCTTCCACACCGCCACGTCGCTAGCGCGCGGCAGGTGGTAACGGTTGAAGTTCCAGGTGCCGTTGCCCGGGCCGTCTTCGTACAGTGGTAAATATTCGTGCAGCGCATGGCCGATCCCCATCGCCAGCCCGCCCTGCAGTTGGCCGGAAACCAGTTCTGGCACGATCAGGTTGCCGCACTCCATGATCGAGTGGTGATTCAGCAATTCCACCTGGCCGGTGGCGATATCCACCGCCACTTCCGCCAGCGTGCCAACGGCACTGTAGTAGGTCACCGCCGCATTGTTGCGCTGGGTCGGCGGATAATAGACCTGCCCGCGCGCCAGCGGTTTGAATTCGCCGCTGGCGTTGCGCAGCGCCATGCCGTCGACCGGCAGGCGCTCGCTTTTGCCGTTCAACGTGAAATCGGCCTCCGCCCACTGCCAGCGGTTGAACACGTGCACCGCCGCGCCGGTGACGCCGCCCATCTGATAAGCCGTCTTGGCCAGCAGCTCGAGGCTCAGCACCGACATGCCCGCCGCCGTCAGGCCGCCTTCGACCCAACGCGCATCTTCGCGCCGCACCACCAGCGGCGCCGCCTGGCCGCCGCCGATACCGGCCTGCCACAGCGCCATCGCCGCCGGCCACAGGCCGTGATCGAAGATCAGGCGCGCCGCTTCGCGGGTGCTGTGCGAGAAGTAATAGGCCGAATTGCTGGCGCTCGACGGCGAACAGTAGCTCGGCGTCCAGTTGGGGTTGGTTTGCAGCTTGTCCTGCTCTTCTTGCGACATCAGGTAAGGATCGCCGCTGGTGACCATCGGCAGTACCGACCAGTCGGTGACCGAGAAGTGCGCTTCGTCGGCCGGTTTGCCCAGCCACTGCGCGCACAGTACCGACTGCGAGGTCGACATGCCGGTGCCCATCTCCGCGCCGCTGTGATGCAGGGTGATGCGCCCGTCTTCGCTCAGCTCCACCCGGGCGAACGAGGTTTCCGCCCCGGTGCCGAAGTCTTTCTGCACGCAGCCGAAGCCAACGCCATAGCGCTTGCCGGGATAGCGGCTCTCAAACTCGGCCTTGCGTTCGGCGCGCTTGAGCCACATCTCATGCTTCGCCGCCTTCACCAGCACTTCATCGGCGCGGATCGCACCGGCCGGGATCGCCCCTTGGGTGTTTTTCATGCCGGATTTCAGCACGTTGCGCAGGCGGAACTCGATCGGGTCGATCTTCAGCTCGGCGGCCAGCTCATCCACCATCATCTCGGTGGCGGCCATGCTCTGCAGCGTGCCGTAACCGCGCGCCGATCCGGCGTCGATGGCGCGTGAGGCCAGCCCGACCGACGACAGATCGCTTTTCGGGAAGTAGTAAATCGACTGGGCGGCGGTCGCGCCAACCATCACCACCGAAGGGGTAAAGTTGCTGCGGCCGCCGCCGTCCGCCGTCATGTCACCGAGGAACGACTGCATAACGCCGGTCTGGCGATTCACCGCGATGCGATAGTTCATGTCGAACGCGTGGCGCTTCAGCGCCGTCTGGAACTGCTCGAAGCGGTCATTGGCCAGGCGCACCGGGTGGCCGTCGCCGTACATCGCCGCCACTGCGCCGTAATAGGGGAAGTTGTAGTGATCTTTCGAGCCGTAGCCCACGGTGTAGCACGGGTGCAGGATCAGCTGTTTCACCGGCGGGTTGCGCTTGGCCAACATGCGCGGCATCTCGTCGGCCACTTCCTGCGGCGACTGGGTCGGCACCACCAGATGCAGGGTTTGCGTCTGCGCGTCGAACCAGCCGTTGGCGTTGTCCGGCTCCAGCGCCGAGGTATCGATCGACTGCGTGGTGTAGCGGCGTGACATCACCAGCCAGTCGGCCGGCGGGTTGGCCATCTCGTCGGCGATCTGGCCCGCATAGCGCATGCCTTCCTGATCCAGCTTGCCGCCCTCGCGCCCTTCCGGCCACACCGGCAGGTGCTTTTTCATCGATACCGGGAAGATTGGCGTGTCCTTCAGGCTGGAGAAGCGGTCATCGTCAAACGGCTGTTCTCCCCCCACCCGCACATAGCGGAAACTGCCCCAGGGATCGCGCTCGAGCGGGCCGGTGACCGCGCCGTATTTGATGGTTTCTTCGCGGAATTTCAGCTTGTCCTTGGCAAAGCGGAATCGGGCGAAGTCGTGATAGATCAGGATCGCCACCGCCTGGCCGAGGTAGGCCGGGGTTTTGCCGCTCGGCAGCAGCATGTCGTCACCGTAGAACGCCGGGAAGGCCAGGCCATCGCGCGCCAGATCTTCCGCCGTCACCAGGCGATCCGGCTGCAGGTCGTCCCCCAACAGCGACAGATCGACCCCTTCGAACAGCCGGTCGGCTTTGGTGACGCGCAGAATGAAGGCGTGCGCCTGTTTCTGCGGCCAGTGCGGCATGTCCACCGCGCGGATATCGCGCGCGAACACCTTCTGCCCCATGACCTTGGCGCGGCCATCGATGCGGAAACGGACGCGTTTGGTCTGCGGATCCCAGTTGGGCGACTGGAGGATTTTTTGCTCGAACAGCGCGGCGTAGGCGCGGCTGTACAGGGGGGCGAGATACACAGACACCCCCGCAATCACGGCGCTTTTGATAAAGCGGCGGCGCGACGGGTTGAAATTGCTCATAAATAAGTCCTTCACGTCTTTCTTGTAATTGGTTTTTGTTCGCGGTGTTGTTGCGCAAACGCTGACGACCTTGCCGTAGACGTCATAAGCATATGCTTATAACTAAAATTATGTGATGATTAACAGGCTGTTTTCAACAAAAAAACATTTGCAAAACACAGGTAGTTTGTAGGCTAATAAATAATTTGCGCAAACGCGGACTTCAAGCATGACCACGGGCATTGTCATTACCGCCGCCGGACGCGGGGAGCGCTTTATCCAGGCCGGCGGCCAGGGCAACAAATTGAACGCCGGATTCGCCGATGCAGCGGGCGAGCAGCGATCGCTGTTCGAACACACTCTGCGCCAGGCGCTGGCTTCCGGCCTGCCGGTACAGGTGGTAACCCGGCCGGATAATCTGCCGGTGCTGGCAGCCTGCGCCGCCAAGCAAGTGCCGGTCACCCTGCTCGCCAGCGCGGGCCTCGGCGACTCGATCGCCGCGGGCGTTGCGGCCACGCCGCACTGGCAGGGCTGGCTGATCCACCTGGCCGATATGCCGTTCGTCGGCGCCGACGTTTTCCGACAGGTGGCGGATGCCTTACGGCAACACGCGATCGTGCGCCCCTGCTATGCGCAACAGCCCGGTCACCCGGTCGGCTTTTCCGCCCGATTGCGCAAACCGCTTTGCCAACTGCGCGGCGATAATGGCGCGCGTGAACTGCTGCAAGGCGCGGCAGTGCACCTGCTGCCGCTTGAGCACCCCGGCGTCGTGCAGGATATTGATCTTCCATCGCAACTCCCGGCCAGCGAGTAAATTCACCTATGCAACATCTTGATGTCACCGTGGTCAGCCAGGCGATAAGCTGGCTGCAGCAACAGCCGGTCTGGTTATGCACCGTGCTCAGTACCTACGGCTCTTCGCCGCGGTCGCCGGGCGCGTTGATGGCCGCGACCCGAGACGGCCGCTTCAGCGGTTCATTGTCGGGCGGGTGCGTGGAGGAGGACTTTCTACGGCGCGTAGCCGCCGGGGAGTATCAGGCGCCCAGCCAGGTGATCCGTTATGGCGAAGGCGGCATGACGCCCAACGTGGCGCTGCCCTGCGGCGGCGTGCTGGACGTGCTGATCGAGTATCTGCCGGCGGGAGAAGCCAGCGTCGCTTATCTGCAACGCATCGCCGGCGCGCTGGAAGGGCATCACGCGTTGATCAAACGCCTGACGCTGCCCCACGCCTGCCACAGCCTTGAGCAGAGCCACTTCACCAGCGCCACCCAGGTCGAACGCCGGCTCGAGCAGATCACCTTGCACATCGCGGCCGCGCCGCGCCTGCTGATCGCCGGGTTGTCCAGCGTGGCGCTGTACTGCGCCGACTTCGCCGTGGCGCTGGGGTTTGAGGTGCTGGTGTGCGAGAGCCGCCCGGAGGCGCTGGATAACTTCGCCGCCGAGCTGAAACCGGGCGTGACGCTGCTGCGCCAGTTTCCGGCCAAGTTCATTGAGGACGGCGGTTGCCACGCCAATACCGCCGTCGTGGCGCTGACCCACGATCCGCGCATGGACGACCTGACGCTGATGGAAGCGATCCACACCCCGGCGTTTTACATCGGCGCCATGGGCTCGCTGAGAAACAGCGCGCGGCGGCGCCAGCGTTTGCAGCAGATTGCCGAATTCACGCCGCAGGAGCTGGAACGCATTCATGCGCCGATCGGCCTGCCGCTGGGCAGCAAAACCCCGGCGGAGATCGCTCTGGCGGTGATGGCGGCGATCGTGCAGCAAAAAAACCGGCTGCCGGCCGCCGACGGGATCAGTGCAGCGGCACCACCGGCACCAGATGTTGCAGCTCCAGATGCAGCTCCTCTTTCCCGCTCAGCGAATAGCTGAATACCGTCATGTCCGGCCCGTCACCGCGGGCCAGCCCCATTTCGGGCAGCACCTGCGTGTAAATTTTAATGATGTGATCATTGAGCGCCACCGGCTTGCCGGAATAGCGAAAACGGCAAAACTCGCCGTGGATCTCCGGCAGCGGCTCCAGCGCCACGCCTTCGCGTAGCGGGTAGTCCGTCGTCACGCCCAGGGTATAATCGACCCTGACCCGCTCGCCGTCCGGCACCAGCTGGGTAAACGAATAGGTTTGTGCCGGGCGCTCACCCAGCAAAGTATAGAACTGCGCCCGAAGCGCGCTGCGCTGCGGCAGGTGCGACTTGTCCAGCTTCTCGATATCCAGATGGTACGCGTAATGTTTGCCGTGAAAGGCATATTGCCCTCTGGCGATGCTGACGCGTTCGACCTGAATATCGCCGGGCTGGCTGGCCGCCAGCGAACGCACCAGATTGCTGAAGTCCTGCTTGCGGGCATGGCGATACACGCTGGGCGATTCGGCGAAGTGCTTTTTGAAACAGCGCGAGAATGTCTGCTGATTATCGAATTGATATTCAACCGAAATGTCTAGAATGCTCTTCTGCGTGAAGCGCAAGGCGAAGGCGGCGAGGTAGAGGCGGCGAGCGCGGATATACGAGGCTAACGATAATCCGGTCTGCTTTTTGAACATGCGCTGCAGGTACCATTTCGTGTAGCCTGACTTGGCAGAAACGATATCCAACGACAGCGGATTGGTCAGGTTATCTTCAATCCAGACCAGCAATTCCTTGATGTGACTTTCCTGCGTTCCCATGTGCTTGCCGAACCTTCTGTTGCCGATATTCCATTAGTCGAATTTTAGTGCTACCCGCGTAGGGTATACAGGTTAAAACTCGACGTCCAGCAAGCTACAGGACTTTACACACTCCCCTTCACCGCCCGCGGGCGGCGAAGGGGGCAGCGATTATTTCAGGCAGCTGGAGCACTGACCGGCCTGAATCTTCTGGAAGAAGTCATTGCCTTTGTCATCCACCAGGATAAACGCCGGGAAATCTTCCACTTCGATTTTCCAGATCGCTTCCATGCCCAGCTCAGGGTACTCCACGCACTCCAGGCTCTTGATGCTCTGCTGCGCCAGCACCGCCGCCGGGCCGCCGATGCTGCCGAGGTAAAAGCCGCCGTGCTTGTGGCAGGCATCCGTCACCTGCTGGCTGCGGTTGCCTTTCGCCAGCATGATCATGCTGCCGCCGTGGGATTGCAGCAGATCGACGTAGGAGTCCATACGCCCGGCGGTGGTCGGCCCCAAGGAACCGGACGCATAGCCTTCCGGCGTTTTAGCCGGGCCGGCGTAGTAGATCGGGTGATCCTTGACGTACTGCGGCAGGCCTTCCCCGCGATCCAGGCGCTCTTTCAGCTTGGCGTGCGCGATATCGCGGCCGACGATGATGGTGCCGCTCAACGACAGACGGGTGGAAACCGGGTACTGCGACAGCTGTTTGAGGATCTCGGCCATTGGACGGTTGAGATCGACTTTGATCGCCTCGCCTTCCCCGGCCTGGCGCAGCTCCTGAGGAATGAATTTACCCGGATTGTGCTCCAGTTTTTCCAGCCAGATGCCGTCGCGGTTAATCTTGCCTTTGATGTTGCGGTCCGCCGAACAGGAAACGCCCATGCCGACCGGGCAGGAGGCGCCGTGGCGCGGCAGGCGCACCACGCGGATATCGTGCGCGAAGTATTTGCCGCCGAACTGCGCGCCCAGCCCCAGGTTTTGCGCTTCTTGCAGCAGTTCCGCTTCGAGTTCCAGATCGCGGAACGCCTGGCCATGCTCGTTGCCTTCGGTCGGCAGGCCATCGTAATACTTGGTCGAGGCCAGTTTGACGGTTTTCAGCGTCGCTTCCGCCGAGGTGCCGCCGATGACGAACGCCACGTGGTACGGCGGGCAGGCCGCAGTGCCCAGCGTGCGCATCTTGTCGACCAGGTAGTTTTTCAGCTTGCCCGGCGACAGCAGCGCCTTGGTTTCCTGATACAGATAGGTTTTGTTGGCAGAACCACCGCCCTTGGCGATGCACAGGAATTTGTATTCTTCGCCGTCCACGCTGTAGAGATCGATCTGCGCCGGCAGGTTGCTGCCGGTATTGACCTCTTTGTACATATCCAGCGCGGCGTTCTGCGAATAGCGCAGGTTCTCTTCGATGTAGGTGTTGTACACCCCGCGCGACAGCGCTTCTTCATCGCCGCCGCCGGTCCAGACGCGCTGGCCCTTTTTGCCGACGATGATCGCCGTGCCGGTATCCTGGCAGGTCGGTAAAATACCCTTGGCGGCGATTTCTGAGTTACGCAGAAATTGCAGCGCAACGTACTTGTCGTTTTCGCTGGCGTCCGGATCGTCGAGGATATCGGCCACCTGCTGTTGATGCGCCGGGCGCAGCATGAACGAGGCGTCGTGGAACGCATGCTGGGCAAGCAGGGTTAACGCTTCAGGGGCAACTTTCAGTATTTCCTGGCCTTCAAACTCGCTCACGGAAACGTGGTCGCGGCTCAGCAGATAATATTCGGTATCGTCTTTCTTCAGCGGGAACGGATCTTGATAGTGGAACGGTTTATTCGACATTGATCTCTCACTTGCAACATCAGCTGCGTTAAATTCACACTTGTGGCGCGCGAAGCGGCGCCTTGTCAAAAAACTGCCTCCACCTTACGTATTTTTAATCAGTCAGTTATTGCGCCAAATCGCAAAATAACCGCTCTTTGCGTAAGGGATTACCACAGGCGGCGTTTCAACCTTGCTCGGTGAGAACTGCGGGTACAGGCTCATCATGCACGCTTTATTATCCCGCAGTTAACACATTGATTACAATCCATCGACGGCGATCGCTTTATCAATGTGGCGAAAAAACGCGGATGCGGATTTGCGTTGGAGCATATTGTCAGCCGCCGTGCCATTGCTTAAGCTAGCCGCAATGAACAAACCAAGAATCCCCATCGCGCTGCAACAAGCGGTGATGCGCTGCCTGCGAGAAAAGCTGCAGTTGGCACGCCAGCATTTTGCCGTCGAGTTCCCCGAACCCAGCATCGTCTATCAGCAACGCGGCACCAGCGCGGGCACCGCCTGGCTGCAAAGCTGGGAAATCCGTCTGAACCCGGTGCTGCTGCTGGAAAACCAACAGCCGTTTATCGATGAGGTGGTGCCGCATGAGTTGGCGCACCTGCTGGTGTTTCGCCAATTCGGCCGGGTGGCGCCGCACGGCCGCGAATGGCGCTGGATGATGGAAAGCGTGCTACTGACCCCCGCCAGCCGCACTCACCGTTTCGAAACCGCCTCGGTGCAAAGCAAAACCTTCCCCTACCGCTGCGGCTGCGGGCAGCACCAGCTCACCATTCGCCGCCATAACCGCGTGCTGCGCGGCGAAAGCGAATACCGCTGCCGCCGGTGCGGCGAAAAACTGAAATTTCTTGCTAGCGAGAACCTTTAGTTAAACGATTTATACGTTAAAACAAGCAAATATCGCCATTTGCCACTGCCGGCAAGTTCCGTTACCCTGCCTGCTTTTCCAATTTTGAGCTGTTTTGGAATATGCTTCGCAGAATTTTGTTTATGGCGGTTTTCGCCGCAGGCGCCGTACAGGCGCACGGCATCAATAACTTCTCTCAGGCCAAAGCGGCGGCGGCCAAGATTAATCAGGATGCGCCGGGCAGCTTTTACTGCGGCTGCCGCATCGACTGGCAGGGCAAGAAGGGCATCCCGGATCTCGCCGGCTGCGGCTATCAGGTGCGTAAAAACGTCCAGCGCGCACAGCGCATCGAATGGGAACACGTAGTGCCGGCCTGGCAGTTCGGTCACCAGCTGCAGTGCTGGCAGGACGGCGGGCGCAAAAATTGCAACAAGGACGCCACCTATCGCCAGATAGAAACCGATCTGCACAACCTGCAGCCGGCGATCGGCGAAGTGAACGGCGACCGCAACAACTTCATGTACAGCCAATGGAACGGCGGTGCAGGCCAGTACGGGCAATGCCCAATGAAGGTGGACTTCAAGAATAAACAGGCGGAGCCGCCCGCCCGCGCCCGCGGCGCCATTGCCCGCACCTACTTCTACATGCGCGATCGCTACCAGCTGCGGCTGTCACGCCAGCAAACCCAGTTGTTCGAGGTGTGGAACCGGCAATATCCGGTGAGCCAATGGGAATGTCAGCGTGAAGCACGTATCGCCAAGGTGCAGGGCAACCACAACCCCTATATTCAACAGGCTTGTCAGCAGCGGAAAAGCTAACCTACTATAGCCTTTATCTTTCATGGCGCCGCCAACCCGCGGCGCCGTTTCGTCAGGATCAGACTACCCATGCGCATACCCCGCATTTACCATCCGCAGCCGTTGACCGATCGGGCGGAGATCGCCCTCAGCGAGGACGCCGCCAACCACGTCGGGCGCGTGCTGCGCATGAGCGCCGGCCAGGCGCTGCAGCTGTTCGACGGCAGCAACCAGGTGTTCGACGCCGAGATAGTCCGGGTGGACAAAAAGAGCGTGCTGGTGCGCCTCGGCGACGGCCGCGTGGAGGACATCGAATCGCCGCTCAACCTGCATCTGGGCCAGGTGATCTCGCGCGGCGAGAAGATGGAGTTCACCATCCAGAAATCCATCGAGCTGGGCGTCAACGTCATCACCCCGCTGTTTTCCGAGCGCTGCGGCGTCAAGTTGGACGGCGAGCGTCTGGCGAAGAAAATCCAGCAATGGCAAAAGATCGCCATCGCCGCCTGCGAGCAGTGCGGCCGCAACCGCATTCCCGAAATCCGCGAGGCGATGTCGCTGGAGGCCTGGTGCGCCGAGCAGGACGGCAGCCTGAAGCTCAACCTACATCCGCGCGCCAGCCACAGCATCAACACGCTGCCGCAGCCGGTAGACCGCGTCCGCCTGCTGATCGGCCCGGAAGGCGGTTTGTCCGCCGACGAAATCGCTATGACCACCGACCACGGATTTACTGATATTCTGCTGGGACCACGCGTTCTGCGTACCGAAACCACAGCGCTCACCGCCATTACCGCTCTGCAGGTCCGCTTCGGCGACCTGGGTTAAAGGAGAAAAGATGATTAAGCTCGGCATCGTGATGGATCCTATCGATTCCATCAACATCAAGAAAGACACCAGCTTCGCCATGCTGCTCGAAGCGCAGCGCCGCGGTTACGAATTGCACTACATGGAGATGAACGATCTCTATCTGCACGCCGGCGACGGGCGCGCCCGTACCCGCCTGCTGAGCGTGAAGGAAGACAAGGAGAGCTGGTTCAGCTTCGGCGCCGAGCAGGATCTGGCGCTGCACGATCTGGACGTGATCCTGATGCGCAAGGATCCGCCGTTCGATACCGAATACATCTACGCGACCTACATTCTGGAGCGCGCCGAAGTCAAAGGCACGCTGGTGGTCAACAAGCCGCAAAGCCTGCGCGACTGCAATGAGAAGCTGTTCACCGCCTGGTTCTCGGAACTGACGCCGGATACGCTGGTCAGCCGCAGCGCCGCACACATCCGCAAATTCCACCAACAGCACGGCGACATCATCCTGAAACCGCTGGACGGCATGGGCGGCGCGTCTATCTTCCGCGTGAAGCAGGACGATCCTAACCTGTCGGTGATCATCGAAACCCTGACCGAACACGGCAGCCGTTTCTGCATGGCGCAGAACTTCCTGCCGGCGATCAAGGACGGCGACAAGCGCATCCTGGTGGTGGACGGCGAGCCGGTGCCTTACTGCCTGGCGCGCATTCCGGCGCAGGGCGAGACCCGCGGCAACCTGGCGGCCGGCGGCCGCGGCGAAGCGCGTCCACTGAGCGAGAGCGACTGGAAAATCGCCCGTACCGTCGCCCCGACGCTGAAAGAGAAAGGGCTGATCTTCGTCGGCCTGGACGTGATCGGCGATCGCCTGACCGAGATCAACGTGACCAGCCCAACCTGCGCACGCGAGATCGAGGCGGCATTCCCTATCTCGATTACCGGCATGCTGATGGACGCGATTGAAAAGCGCCTGGCGGCGAAGTAATGCGTCATGCGGGCGGCATGCCGCCCGCTATCCTGTATCGCGCCTGCCAAAGCCCGCCTTTCCGGCAGCGGCTTGAAAGGCGGCGGGTATAGCCGCATACTGGCGGCTGTTTATTTTCTCACCCATTGATTACCTTATACTAACGCCATGAATTTACAGCACCATTTTCTGATCGCCATGCCAACGCTGCAGGATCCTCGCTTCAAGCGCTCGGTGATTTACATTTGCGAGCACAATGAAGAAGGCGCCATGGGTTTGGTGATCAATAAACCGGTGGAGCAGTTCACGGTAGCCACGGTGCTGAGCAAGCTGAAGATCATGCCGCCTGCGCGCGATCCGGCCATCAGCCTGGACAAGCCGGTGTTCGCCGGCGGCCCCCTGGCGGACGATCGCGGGTTTATCCTGCATACGCCGCGCCACGGCTTCGGCGCCAGCATTCAAATTTCGCCCAACACCATGATCACCACCTCGAAAGACGTGCTGGAAACGCTCGGCACGCCAGAGCAACCGGACGACGTGCTGGTGGCGCTGGGTTATGCGGGCTGGGAAAAGGGCCAGTTGGAGCAGGAAGTATTGGAAAACGCCTGGCTGACCATCGAAGCCAACACCGACATTTTGTTCCGCACGCCGATCGCCAGCCGCTGGCGCGAGGCGGGGAACCTATTGGGTATCGACATTCGCAGCATCGCCAACCACGCAGGACACGCCTGATGAGCAACCGCACCATTATCGCCTTCGACTTCGGCACCAAAAGCATTGGCGCGGCCATCGGCCAGGAGTTGACCGGCAGCGCCCGCGCCCTGCCGGCCTTCAAAGCGCAGGACGGCTCGCCGGACTGGCTGAAAATCGAAAAACTGCTGAAGGAGTGGCAGCCGGATTTGGTGGTGGTCGGCCTGCCGCTGAACATGGACGGCACCGAACAACCCGTTACCGCCCAGGCGCGCAAGTTCGCCAACCGCCTGCACGGCCGCTTCGGCATCCAGATCGATCTGCATGACGAGCGCCTGAGCACCGTGGAAGCGCGCGCCAACCTGTTCGACCGCGGCGGCTTCCGCGCCCTTGATAAAGGCAGCGTGGATTCCGCCTCCGCGGTAGTGATCCTCGAGAGCTGGTTCGAACGGCAGCTGGGCTAAACACCCGTTCCCTCCCCCGCACAGTCCCCCAACACACCGGCGTCAATCCGCTGCTGCAAACCTTGCTCAAAGGTTTGCATGCCGGACTGTGCGCCGGTTTGCAACACGCTCGCCAACTGATGCGTTTTCCCTTCGCGGATCAGGTTGCTGACCGCCGCCGTCGCCGTCAGCACTTCGAAGATCGCCACGCGTCCGCCGCCGGGCCGCCTCATCAGCTTTTGCGCGATCACCGCCTGCAGACTGCCGGCCAGCTGGGCGCGCACATAGGGTTTTTCTTCCGCCGGAAACACGTCCACTAACCGTTCCACTGCCTGCGACGCGCTGCGGGTGTGCAGCGTCGCCAGCACCAGGTGGCCGGTCTCCGCCGCGGTGAGCGCCAGCCGGATGGTGGTGGTATCGCGCAGCTCGCCCAGCAGGATCACATCAGGATCTTCGCGCAGCGCGGCGCGCAACGCCGCATCAAAGCTGTGGCTGTCGCGGCCGATCTCCCGCTGCTGGATCAGCGATCGCCGGCTGCGGTGCAGGAATTCAATCGGATCCTCCAGCGTCAAAATGTGCCGCTGCTGGTGCCGGTTGATCTCGTCGATCATCGCTGCCAGCGTGGTGGACTTGCCGCTGCCGGTGGCGCCGGTGACCAGGAGAAGCCCATCGTCGCGCCGCAGCAGCGCCGGCACGATGGCCGGCGCTGCCAGCTCGGCAAGCGAAGGCGATTGCCCGGCAATACGCCGCAACGCGAGAGACATCCCCGCGCTTTGTTGAAAAATGTTGGCGCGCAACCGCTCCCCGCCCGGCCTGTGCAGCGCCAGATCGACCTGCCCCAGCCGCCGCAGGCTCTCGCGCTGCTGCGCATTCAGCAATCCATCGCAGAGGGCCTGCGCGCCTTGCGCAGTCAGCGTTGGCGCCGCCGCCAGCGGCTGCAGTTCACCGTCGATGCGCAACATCGGCGGATGACCGGCACAAAGGTGCAGATCGGAAGCATTATGCTTTACACTAAGGGCCACGAATTCATCGATATCCATATCACTCTCCCGGGTCAATAATGAGCACTATCCAACAGAACCTGCAGGATGTCAGAAACCGCATCGCGGCCGCCGCGCAAAACTGCGCACGGGCGCCGGAAGACGTTGCTCTGCTTGCAGTCAGCAAAACCAAACCTGTGGCGGCGATCGAAGAAGCCATCGCCGCCGGCCAGCGCGCCTTCGGCGAGAACTACGTGCAGGAAGGGGTAGACAAGATCCGGCATTTCGCCGAGTCGCCTCAGGGCGGTGAGTTGGTGTGGCACTTTATCGGCCCGCTGCAATCCAATAAGAGTCGGCTGGTGGCGGAACATTTCGCCTGGTGTCATACCGTGGATCGGCTGCGCATCGCCCAGCGCCTGAGCGATCAGCGCCCGGCCGACATGCCGCCGCTCAACGTGCTGATTCAAATCAACATCAGCGATGAGCAGAGCAAATCCGGCATTGCATTAAGCGAACTGCCGGCGCTGGCCGAGGCGATCGCTGCGCTGCCGAACCTGACGCTGCGCGGCCTGATGGCCATCCCGGCGCCGGAAACGGATTATCAGCGGCAGCTGGCGGTATTCAGCCGGATGAACGACGCCTTTCTCGCCCTGCGTCAGCGTTATCCGCAGGCCGATACGCTGTCGATGGGCATGACGGACGATATGGCGGCGGCGATCGCCGCAGGCAGCACCCTGGTGCGCATCGGCACCGCAATTTTTGGCGCCCGCGACTACTCGCAGGCCTGACAAACAGACGAGGGATTTGATGCAACATCGCAAGATTACCTTTATCGGCGCCGGCAACATGGCGCGTGCAATCATCGCCGGCCTGGTGGCGGGCGGCTATCCGGCCAAATCCATCAGCGTCTGCGCCCCTTCGCCGAAAAACCGTGACGCGCTGGCGGCGGACTACGGCATCGTCAGCAGCGGCGACAACGTCGCCTGCGCGCGTGAAGCCGAGGTGGTGGTGCTGGCGGTCAAACCGCAGATGATGGCCGACGTGTGTCAGCCGCTGCGCGAACAGGTCGATTTCGGCGGCAAACTGGTGCTGTCGATCGCCGCCGGTATTCAGGTCAGCCGTTTCTATCAGCTGCTCGGCGACCAACTGGACATCGTGCGCATCATGCCCAACACCCCGTCGCTGGTCGGCAAGGGCATGAGCGGGCTGTACGCGCCGGCGCAGGTCAGCCAGCGGGATCGCGACTACACCGGCGATTTAATGGCGTCGGTCGGTAAAGTTTGCTGGGTAGATGACGAAAATGGCATCAACGGCGTGATCGCCGCCGCGGGCAGCGCCCCGGCTTATTTCTTCCTGTTTATGGAAGCGATGCAAAAAGAGGCCGAACGCATGGGCTTCGACAGCCAGACCGCGCGCGATCTGGTGCAGCAGGCCGCTTCCGGTGCTGCCGCCTTGGTGGAAGCCAACCCGGATACGCCGCTGGGCACGCTGCGCGAGCAGGTGACTTCCAAAGGCGGCACCACCGCCGAAGCGCTGCGGGTGTTCAACGAACGCCAACTGCCGGAAACCGTGGCGCAAGCGATGCAGGCCGCCGTTTCTCGTGCGCAAGAAATGGAAAAATTATTTTAAATAACCATGAGTTAAGGAGAAGGACCACTTCATGCTAACGCTGACTTTCCTGGTCAAGACCGTTATTGATCTGTACGTGATGGTGCTGTTGCTGCGCATTTGGATGCAATGGACGCGCACCGATTTTTATAACCCGTTCTCGCAGTTTGTGGTGAAGATCACCCAACCGGTGGTCGGCCCGCTGCGCCGCATCATCCCATCGCTGGGGCCTATCGACAGCGCTTCTCTGCTGCTGGCGTTCCTGTTGATGACCATCAAGTACCCGCTGCTGCTACTGATCCAGGGCGGCGCGATATCGCTCAGCCCGTATAACCTGCTGTTCGGCCTGATCTCGCTGGTCAAGTCCGCCGGCTACCTGATCTTCTGGGTGATGATCATTCGTGCGCTGATGAGCTGGGTAAGCCAGGGCCGCAGCCCGATCGACTACGTGATGTACCAGCTGACCGAACCGTTGATGGCGCCGATCCGTCGCATCATTCCGGCGATGGGCGGTATCGACTTTTCCGCCATGGTGGTGATCCTGATCCTCTATCTGATCAACTACCTGGGCATGGATCTGTTCGGCGAGATCTGGTTCCTGCTGTGAGTGCCGTCACTCCGGTGCTGGACGGGCTGGCGATCAGGCTATATATTCAGCCGAAAGCCAGCCGCGACCAAATTATCGGCTTGCATGGCGACGAACTAAAAGTCGCCATCACCGCCCCGCCGGTCGACGGCCAAGCCAACGCCCATTTGATCAAGTTTATCGCCAAGCAGTTCAAAGTGGCGAAAAGCAACGTCACCATCGAGAAAGGCGAACTGGGGCGGCATAAACAGTTACGCATCGTGAATCCGCAACAGATCCCCGCCGTGGTCGCGGCGCTCATCGAATAATTTTCAAGGTAGTCATTATGCAAAAAGTCGTTCTTGCCACCGGTAACCCGGGCAAAGTGCGCGAACTTGCCGACCTGTTGGCCGATTTCGGCCTGGACGTGGTCGCGCAAACCGATCTGGGCGTGGAATCCGCCGAAGAGACCGGCCTGACGTTTATCGAAAACGCCATTCTGAAAGCGCGCCATGCGGCACAGCTCACCGGCCTGCCGGCGATCGCCGACGACTCCGGTCTGGCGGTCGACGCGCTGGGCGGCGCGCCGGGCATCTACTCCGCACGCTACGCCGGTGAAGACGCCGACGATCGGCAGAACCTCGACAAGCTGCTGGCGGCGATGAAAGACGTGGCGCCGGGCCGGCGCGGCGCGCAATTCCATTGCGTGCTGGTCTATCTGCGCCATGCGGCAGACCCGACGCCGCTGGTGTTCCACGGCAGTTGGGCCGGCGAAATCACCGAACTGGCCGCCGGTGAAGGTGGCTTCGGTTACGATCCGGTCTTCTACGTGCCGGAACTGAGCCGCACCGCCGCCGAGCTGGGCCGCGACGAGAAACGGGCGATTTCGCACCGCGGCAAGGCGCTGAAGTTGATGTTGGAAGCCATGCGCAATGCTTAAACTGCCCCCGCTGAGTCTCTACATCCACATCCCGTGGTGCGTGCAGAAATGCCCGTACTGCGACTTCAACTCCCATGCGCTGAAGGGTGACGTACCGCATCAGGAGTACGTCGATCATCTGTTGGCGGATCTGGATGCCGACCTGCCGCTGGCCGGCGGCCGGGAAATCAGCACTATCTTTATCGGCGGCGGCACCCCTAGCCTGCTGAGCGCCGAGGCGATGCAAGCCTTGCTGGACGGCGTGCGGGCGCGCATTCACGTCGCCGACGACGCCGAAATCACCATGGAGGCCAACCCCGGCACCGTCGAGGCCGATCGCTTCAGCGGCTACCAGCGCGCCGGCGTCAACCGCATCTCCATCGGGGTGCAAAGCTTCAGCGCCGAGAAGCTGAACCGCCTGGGGCGCATCCACGGCCCGGAAGAGGCCAGACGCGCGGCGACGCTGGCGACCGGCCTCGGCCTGCGCAGCTTCAACCTCGATCTGATGCACGGCCTGCCGGATCAGTCGCTGGAAGAGGCGCTGGACGATTTGCGCCAGGCTATCGCCCTCAATCCGCCGCACCTGTCGTGGTATCAGCTGACCATCGAGCCGAACACCCTGTTCAGCTCGCGCCCGCCGGTTTTGCCGGACGACGACGCGCTGTGGGACATCTTCGAACGCGGCCACCAGCTGCTGAGCGCCGCCGGCTATCAACAGTATGAAACCTCGGCCTACGCCAAGCCGGGCTTCCAATGCCAGCACAACCTCAACTACTGGCGCTTCGGCGACTACCTGGGGATCGGCTGCGGCGCGCACGGCAAGGTGACCTTCAGCGACGGGCGCATCCTGCGCACCGCCAAGACCAAGCACCCGCGCGGCTTTATGCGCGGCGACTACATGGACAAGCAGCATGAGGTGGCGGCGGCGGATCGGCCGTTCGAGTTCTTCATGAACCGCTTCCGCCTGTTGGAAGCCGCGCCGCGCGCCGACTTCGTCAACTACACCGGGCTGGCGGAAAGCGTCATTCGCCCGCAGCTGGACGAAGCGCTGGCCAAAGGCTATCTGGAAGAAACCGCGGAGCATTGGCAAATTACCGAGAAGGGCAAACTGTTCCTCAACTCGCTGCTGGAACTGTTCCTGGCGGACGACGAATAAAAAAAAAGCGCTGAATGATCAGCGCTTTTTTTCATGTTCAGGCGGCATTATGAGGGCGGTGCGTCACGTCGCCACGCCCCTTCAGCAATCCCTCAACGGAAACATCCTCGTCCAACGCGTCCCAATGGATGCCGCGAGCGCTGAGCTCATACCCCGCCCGCTGTTCTTCCGTCGCGTTCAACAAACGGGGAAACCAGGCCAGCGGCACGCCAATAATTCTGGCGTCACTTAGTTCGACCCACATCGTCGTATCGTCAAAGCTGACGCGTTTAGCCGAAATACTCATGCCAAGCCTCCAAAAACAATGCCTGATAGGTATCAACCAGACCAGCCAACTCTTTTAGCGTTCTGGCGTTAAAGCCATCATTACGCGCCAACTGCACGCCAGGAACCAACCAAAATTTCGCTTCAGCCTCAGCGTCTCTGATATGAACATGCGGCGGCTCAAGCGGGTCACCCTCATTTGAATAAAAAAAGAACCTATAGCCTTTATAACGGAATATCACTGGCATCAATGCAAAATCCTTTTGCCGATTGATTATAGTTTAGCCAGTTTCTCAGATAGCCGTCGTGAGGTCAAAGAACGCACGGCGGCTATGCCTATCCGTTACTTCAACGCCTTCAGCAAATCCTTGCGCTGGGTTTCCAGTGCGGTGACGCGGTTGCACACGTCATGACCGAAGTTCTGGAAGTCCTGCTCCTGGTTGTTCCATTCGTTCTGGATCGCCTTCTGCAAGCCGCCCAAATTGCCCATGATCGCCTGCAGCGGGTTGCCGCCGCTGTTGGCGGCCTGTTTGACGCCCATCTCGTTCAGGCTGTCCTGCAGCACCCCGCCCATGCTCTGCTGCACGATGTTGCGGCCGTCCTGTTCCACCTGGTCAATCGCCTGGTGGTGGAAGGTCAGACCGTCGCTGCGGTGTTCGATGATGCGGTTCATCTGCTGTTTCAGCTGGCCGTTCAGGGTGGTCAGCCGGTTGCGCACGTTGCTGTTGCTGCCCAGCTCTTTAACGATCACCTTATCCAGCGCCGAGCGGGCTTTCTCCAGGTGCTTCTGCGCGCCGTCGTCGATCCACGGCAGCTGCTTGCGCAAGGCGCTCTGGTAACTGAAGGCTTTCTGCCGCTGGCTGTCATTCAAGCTTAGCGCCTGGCCGTTGCGGATCACGTCGCCATCCGGCGATATTTGCAGGTCGCCGCTGGCGCCTTTCACCTGCACGCTCTGCGGGCTGATGATCACATCATCCTGGGGTTTAACGCTGCATTGGTACTCGGCGTGGGCCTGTGCGGCAGTCGCCGCCAGCAGCAGTAAGGCTAACCCGGTTTTCTTCAACATAGCTTCTCCTGACTCCCATCCAGATTGGGATTAAAAAATCGAACGACCGATACGTTGAGACAACAGTTCCAGCGCCGCAGTTCCCGCCAGCGAGTTGCCGGAAGCATCCAGTTCCGGCGACCAAACGACGATCGACAGTTCGTCCGGCACGATGGCCACGATGCCGCCGCCCACGCCGGACTTGCCCGGCATCCCCACCCGATAGGCGAATTCGCCGGCGCCGTCGTACATGCCGCTGGTCATCATCAGGGCGTTGATCTGCCGGGCCTGCAGCGGGCTGATCACCGCCTCGCCGCTGAGATCGCGGCCGTGATTGGCCAGATAGACGAAGCTGCGCGCCAGTTCCACGCAGCTCATGCGCAGCGCGCAGTAGTGGAAATAGGTTTGCAGCACGGTGATGACGTCGTTTTCGAAGTTGCCGAACGACTTCATCAGATAGGCGATGGCCGCATTGCGATCGGAGTGTTCGAACTCGGAGCGCGCCACCCGCAGGTCATAGGCCAGGTCGTCTTCATCGGCCAACTGACGCACCACCTCCAGCATGCGCTGTTTGGGGGCGCTGAGCCGGGTTTGCAGCATGTCGCACACCACCAGCGCGCCGGGGTTGATAAACGGATTGCGCGGTTTGCCCTGCTCCATCTCCAGCTGCAGCAGCGAATTGAACGGCAGGCCGGAAGGCTCTTTGCCGACGCGCCGCCAAATCTCAGGCTCCTGATAGCGCGTCAGCGCCAGCGTCAGGCTCAGCACTTTGGAGATCGACTGGATGGAGAAGCGCTCCGCGGCGTCGCCGGCCTGGAACAGTTCGCCATCCACCGTACACACGGCGATCGCCAGCCGATCGGCGGGCACTTCCGCCAACGCCGGGATGTAGTCGGCCACTTTTCCCTGGCCAATCAGCGGGCGCACCTGTTGCAGGATCTCTTCCAGCAACGCGTTATCCAATGTTGTTACCACCTCGGTCACACTCCGGGCAAAACAAAGGCGCCGTTAAGGCACCTTAAATCCATCCCCGTCATACTTGAATCCGCATCTGTGTTGGCTGCGAGCGCTCACCCCAGTCACTTACTGAAGTAAGCTCCTGGGGACTCACACTCTTGCCGCCGTGATGCAAATCCAATTATTTAGGGGGAAATAAGCGGCGCGAAGCCGCGCTCATCGGGCAAGCGCGATCAATCCCACCAGATATCGAACAGATCGCTGACCTTAACGTCGGACAGTTTGCGCGCTTCCAGCCAGTTTTTCACCAGTTCGCGATGCTCGTCGGTGCAGTGGCCGATCTTCTGCAGGCAGATCAGACCTTCCCACTGCAGGTAGCCGCTGCCGTCAAACGCCAGACCGTTCGGCTCGATCACTTCATCGATGAAGGTATCCAGCGTGCTGTCGATATCTTCCACCGACGTGCCTTCGGCGAAGCGCCAGGCTACGGAGAAACCCAACTCCTGAAATTCTTCAATGTGCAACTTTTTACGTAAACGACGACTGCGGTTCTTAGCCATTATTCTTTCCTCTCAAACATCAAGTCCCAAACGCCATGTCCCAGGCGCTGGCCGCGTAATTCAAATTTCGTCAGTGGGCGCGAATCCGGACGCGGCACATAATCATTATCGCTGGAAAGATTACGGTAGCCTGCGACCCCGTTCATAACCTCTAACATATGTTCCGCATAAGGTTGCCAATCGGTGGCCATGTGGAAGACGCCGCCGGTCTTCAGCTTGCGCAGCACCAGTTCGACAAACGGCGTTTGCACGATGCGGCGCTTGTTGTGGCGCGCCTTGTGCCACGGATCGGGGAAGAACAGCTGCACCATGTCCAGCGAGCCGTCCGGGATCATGTTTTCCAGCACTTCAACCGCATCGTGGCACATCACGCGCAGGTTGCTCAACTTCGCCTCGTGGGCGTCGGCCAGGCAGGCGCCCACGCCCGGCGAGTGCACTTCGATCCCTAAAAAGTTCTGCTGCGGGTTGTTACCCGCCATGGTCACCAGCGAGGCACCCATGCCAAAACCGATCTCCAGCACCGTCGGCGCTTCGCGGCCAAACAGCGCAGCGAGATCGACAGCGTCAGTCTGATACTCCACGCCCATCACCGGCCAATAGTTCTCCAGCGCGTGCTGCTGGCCTTTGGTCAGCCGCCCCTGGCGGCGAACAAAACTGCGGATACGGCGCATCGCGCGGCCGTTCTCATCAAATTCCGGGGAGATGACGTCATTAATCATAGTGCTTTCTGTCTGTTTGGCTGCCAATTAGGGAAACGCGCATTATGCAAAGATACATTGGTTTAGCAAGTGTTCATCTTCTGTACCCGCCGTGCGGCGTCGGAAAGTTCCGGTTTACAGCACCATGACTCTATGCTGCAATCTCGCTTCATTTTCTGCCGGATAACGACGCTGCCCATGATGCAAGCACAACAATTCGCACAGGTGGTGCTTGACTGGTATCAGCGCTACGGTCGCAAGACCCTGCCATGGCAGCTGGAAAAAACTGCCTATCAAGTATGGCTCTCTGAGGTGATGTTGCAACAGACCCAGGTTGCCACCGTCATTCCTTATTTTCAGCGCTTTATGGCCCGTTTTCCTAACGTGCGCGCGCTGGCGGAGGCCCCGCTGGACGAAGTGCTGCATCTGTGGACCGGTCTCGGCTATTACGCCCGCGCCCGTAACCTGCACAAGGCTGCGCAGACCATTGTCGCACAGCACGGCGGCGAGTTCCCGACAACCTTCGCAGAAATCGCCGATTTGCCGGGCGTTGGCCGCTCTACCGCCGGCGCGGTGCTGTCGTTGGCGCTGGGCCAACACTATCCGATCCTCGACGGCAACGTGAAGCGCGTGCTGGCCCGCTGCTACGCGGTGGAAGGCTGGCCGGGCAAGAAAGAAATCGAAAACCGGCTGTGGAAAATCAGCGAAGAAGTCACCCCGGCCCAGGGCGTCGGCCAGTTCAACCAGGCGATGATGGATCTGGGCGCCATGGTCTGCACCCGCTCCAAGCCCAAGTGTGAACTCTGCCCGCTCAACGTCGGCTGCCTGTCTTACGCCAACCACAGCTGGGCCAACTACCCCGGCAAGAAGCCCAAGCAGACCCTGCCGGAAAAAAGCGCCTACTTCTTATTGCTGCAGCACGGCGACCGCGTGTGGCTGGAGCAGCGCCCGGCGGTGGGCCTGTGGGGCGGCCTGTTCTGCTTCCCGCAGTTCAGCGCGCGCGTGGATTTGGAACTCTGGCTGCAGCAGCGCGGTCTGAAAGGCAAGCGCCTGGAACAGCTGACCGCGTTTCGCCACACGTTCAGCCATTTCCATCTCGATATTGTGCCGATGTGGCTGTCGCTCGACGCGGCGGGCAGCGGCATGGATGAGGGCGCGGGTCTCTGGTATAACTTAGCGCAGCCGCCGTCGGTCGGGCTGGCAGCGCCGGTAGATCGCCTGTTGCAACAGCTGGCGAAGCAGCCCCCGATCCAACAAAACTTATATGGCGATAGCGCCATCGATGAGGAATTAGCATGAGCCGCACCATTTTTTGTACTTTCCTGCAGCGCGACGCCGAAGGCCAGGACTTCCAGCTTTATCCCGGCGACGTCGGCAAGCGCATCTACAACGAGATCTCCAAGGAAGCCTGGGGCGAGTGGATGAAGAAGCAGACCATGCTGATCAACGAGAAGAAGCTGAACATGATGAACGTGGATGACCGCAAGCTGCTGGAAGAGGAAATGATCAAGTTCCTGTTCGAAGGGCACGACGTACACATCGAAGGCTATACGCCGCCGAGCGAATAATGCTGTTGGGGCCAGGCGCTGGCCCGCTTCAATCCTCTTATACTTCTTCCAAACGGCTTTAAGATGAAGAAAATTTTAGCTTTGCTCGTAATAGCGCCTTTGCTGATTTCCTGTTCCGGCAAAAAAAGTGAAGAAATCAACGAAGCCTGGATCAAAGACACCAACGGCTTCGACATTCTGATGGGCCAATTTGCCCACAACATTGAGAACATCTGGGGTCTGAATGAAGTTCTGATCGCCGGGCCGAAAGACTACGTTAAATATACCGACCAATACCAAACCCGCAGCCACATCAACTTCGACACCGGCGCCATTACCATCGAGACCATCGCCACCACCGATCCGGCTGCGCACCTGCGCCAGGCGATCATCAGCACGCTGCTGATGGGTGACGATCCGGGTTCGATCGACCTCTATTCCGACGCCAACGATATCCAGATCAGCAAAGAGCCGTTCCTGTACGGCCAGGTGCTGGATAACAAGGGCGCGCCGATCCGCTGGGAATGGCGCGCGGCGCACTTCGCCGATTACCTGCTGCAGACCAAGCTGCAAAAACGCACCTCCGGCCTGCACGTGATCTACTCGGTCACCATCCAGCTGGTGCCGAACCACTTGGACAAACGTGCGCACAAATACCTGCCGATGGTGCGCAAGGCGTCGGAAAAATACGGCGTGGACGAGTCGCTGATCCTGGCTATCATGCAGACCGAATCGAGCTTCAACCCGTATGCGGTGAGCGGTTCGGACGCACTGGGCCTGATGCAGGTGGTGCAGCACACCGCCGGTAAGGATGTGTTCCAGATGCGCGGCAAGTGGGGCACCCCGAGCCGCAGCTACCTGTTCGATCCGGAAAACAACATCGACACCGGCACCGCCTATCTGGCTATCCTGCAGAACAACTACCTGGGCGGCATTCAGAACCCGACCTCGCGCCGCTATGCGGTGATCACCGCTTACAACGGCGGCGCAGGCAGCGTGCTGCGGGTGTTCTCCAGCGACAGAACGCGTGCGGTGGGCATCATCAACGGCATGCAGCCGGGCGACGTGTACCAAACGCTGACCACCAAGCACCCGGCCGCCGAGTCGCGCCGCTATCTGGTGAAAGTAAATACCGCGCAGAAGAGCTACCGCAGAAAGTAACGCTTCCCGCGTGGATAAATGAGAAGGGCCGGTGCGAACCGGCCCTTTTTCTATGGCTTGATCATGTAGCCGAAGATGCGCTTCCAGCCGTGATCTTTTTTCTCGATGTAGACCCCCTGCAGCTCCGGCGAGAAGCCCGGCAGGCGGTTGATGCCCTCTTCCAGCGCCAGGAAATAGCGCTGCACCGCGCCGCCCCACACTTCGCCCGGCACCACGCACAGCACGCCCGGCGGGTACGGCAAGGCCCCCTCC
This sequence comes from Serratia sp. PL7, assembly GCF_945957435.1. Taxonomy (NCBI): domain Bacteria; kingdom Pseudomonadati; phylum Pseudomonadota; class Gammaproteobacteria; order Enterobacterales; family Yersiniaceae; genus Serratia; species Serratia sp. PL7. The sequence continues at coordinate 89,843 of NZ_CAMFLB010000003.1, forward strand.
GCCGCGATGCGCCCTTCCGCCTGGCCGATCGGCACCAGCTCGACGTTGTCGCGGATAAACTCCACGTTGGCGTCCTGCGGGTTCATCACCACCGGCGGGAAATGATCCTGGCGGAACATCTCTTTTTGCAGCTGCTTGACGTCGAAGCTGACGTACAGATCGTGCATCTCCTGGCACAGCCGGCGAATGCTGTAGCCACGATAGCGCTGCTCGTTCTTGCGGTATACCGTTGGCAGCACCACGCTCAGCGGCGCGTCTTCTGCAACATAGCGCTCGAACTGCGCCAGCATCTCCACCAGCTGTTCCATCTTGGCCGGGTTTTCCGCCGGAGTCAGCAGGAACAGGATCGAGTTGAGATCGCACTTCTCCGGCACGATGCCGTTCTCGCGCAGGAAGTTGGCCAGAATGGTGGCCGGCACGCCGAACTCGGTGTATTGGCCAGTCGCGGCGTCAATCCCCGGCGTGGTCAGCAGCAACTTGCACGGATCCACCAGATACTGATCCTGGGCATAGCCTTCGAAGCCGTGCCACGTTTCCCCCGGTACGAAGGTGAAGAAACGCGCGTCGTTGGCAATCAGATCGGTATCGTAATCCTGCCAGTCCTTGCCCGCCACCTGCAACGGAATAAACGGCTTCAGCTGCGAGCAGCGCGTGAGCAGCTGTTTACGCGTCTCGATGCCCAGCTTGACGCAGTCCATCCACATGCGACGTCCGGCGGCGCCGGCATGCATCTTGGCGTTGACGTCCAGCGCGGCGAACAGCGGATAGAACGGGCTGGTCGACGCATGCAGCATGAACGCATTGTTCAGATGCTTATGGTTGCAGTGGCGCTTCTGCCCTTTGATATGGTCGTCTTTCTTGTGGATCTGCGAGGTCTGCGAGAACCCCGCCTGCTGTTTATGCACCGACTGGGTGACAAAAATGCCCGGATCGTGCTCGTCCAGCTCCAGCAGCAGCGGCGAGCACTCTTTCAGCATCGGAATAAAGCCTTCGTAGCCCACCCAGGCGGAGTCGAACAGGATGTAATCGCACAGGTGGCCGATGGTGTCGATCACCTGGCGAGCGTTGTAAATCGTGCCGTCATAGGTACCGAGCTGAATGATCGCCAGCCGGAACGGCCGTGCCGCTGCGGCTTTCTCCGGCGCCACTTCGCGGATCTGCTCGCGCAGGTAGCGTTCGTCGAAGCAGTGCGCATCGATACCGCCGATAAAACCGAACGGGTTGCGGGCGGTTTCCAGATAGACCGGCGTGGCCCCAGCCTGGATCAGCGCCCCGTGGTGGTTGGATTTGTGGTTGTTGCGATCGAACAGCACCAGATCGCCACGGGTCAGCAGCGCGTTGGTCACCACCTTGTTGGCCGCCGAGGTGCCGTTGAGCACGAAGTAGGTTTTATCGGCGTTGAACACCCGCGCCGCGTGCTTTTGCGCATCCTTGGCCGATCCTTCGTGGATCAGCAGATCGCCCAGCTTGACGTCGGCGTTGCACATATCGGAACGGAACAGGGTTTCACCGTAGAAATCGAAGAACTGCCGGCCGGCCGGGTGTTTGCGGAAGAACTCTCCGCCCTGATGCCCCGGGCACGCAAAGGTCGAGTTTTCCATCTCGACGTAGGTCTTCAGCGTTTTGAAGAACGGCGGCAGCAGCGCCTGCTCGTAGGCGTCGGCGGCGGCCTCCAGCTGCGCCATGTAGAATGGCTTGCTGGCGCCGGCCAGCAGCGCGAAGACCCCGCTGACAAACGGCAGATAATCCGGGGAAAGATGCTCGTCCCCTTCCACCGCCACGAAGGTCGGAATATCGAACCCCGTCGCCTGCAAGCGCGCCAGAATGCCGGCGTCCACGTCGGCGACCGACACCACCACCGCCGCCACGTCGGTGTAGTCCGTCTGCTCTACGCGCACGATCTGGCGCAGCGTCTCAATGGTGGCGACCAGGCTGGCGCTGGTCGCGATTTTCAATTCTTTCATCATGCTGACTCTCAAACGGTGAAGGATGAGGGTGTGCCACCGGCACGGTAATGAGATAACGCGGTTATCCCGGTAAAAGCGATACCCGGGCACGGCAGCATAAGCGGCGTGCGTGACCGGCTCATGATCGGGGGATCATCAGGCGGCTATCGGGGGAACTGGTCTTGGCAGCATCCGACAGGCATCAGTAAAATCAGGGCAGAAGCGCTGGCTTTACGCATGCCTAACAGCGAGCATCAGGCGGCCTTACCGCATGGCCGGCAGGCGTATTCGGGCGGAGGACGTGCGGAGGAAACAACGACGGAACGGTGACGGCGTCAGATGTCTGGTGCGCAGCAGCGCTTGAGCAACAAAACCAGTCATGCCAATAACCCTCTGGCTTATAAGAAGCGGGAACACCGTCAGGGAACGGAGAGTGCTAAAATTTGCGCAATGATTGCATGATTCGTTGCGGGGTTCAAGCAAGAATCGTCTTGATTGAACGCCTATTAAACCAAGCATAACTAATTGTTATTTAATTTAAAAACAAGAAATCACGCATTTTAAAGTGGTATAAATACACGTTTTATATGCATATTTATTGAGTGGCGTTGGCTCCCTGCGCCACTCCCTTTTTGGTTATCTGCCTGAAAATAGAGCAACCGATCGGCTTTGTGACAGAAAGCGATTGACGCCATCCGGCCAATACGGTTTAATGCGCCCCGTTGCCCGGATAGCTCAGTCGGTAGAGCAGGGGATTGAAAATCCCCGTGTCCTTGGTTCGATTCCGAGTCCGGGCACCATATTCAGAAGAACCCGCCTATGGCGGGTTTTTCGCTTTCTGGGGTACGGACTCTCCATCGAACTGCGTTCGATTATTCGGTCTGAGACCTCACCCTGCGGGCCAGCGCTAAAGCGCTGTTCAACACGGCGCCAGCGCCGGTTGTCCGAGTCCGGTCGCCCTATTCAGAAGAACCCGCCTATGGCGGGTTTTTCGCTTTCTGGAGTACGGACTCTCCATCGAACTGCGTTCGATTATTCGGTCTGAAGACCTCACCCTGCGGGCCAGCGCTGAAGCGCTGTTCAACACGGCGCCAGCGCCGGTTGTCCGAGTCCGGTCGCCCTATTCAGAAGAACCCGCCTATGGCGGGTTTTTCGCTTTCTGGAGTACGGACTCTCCATCGAACTGCGTTCGATTATTCGGTCTGAAGACCTCACCCTGCGGGCCAGCGCTGAAGCGCTGTTCAACACGGCGCCAGCGCCGGTTGTCCGAGTCCGGTCGCCCTATTCAGAAGAACCCGCCTATGGCGGGTTTTTCGCTTTCTGGAGTACGGACTCTCCATCGAACTGCGTTCGATTATTCGATCTTACGGCCTCACCCTGCGGGCCAGCGCTGAAGCGCCATCGCTTCATCCGATGGGGTGTAACTTCGCATTACAGGTGGACTCTCTCGAAAGAGCGCCCCTAATCCCCGACTATCCGAACGTCAAACGAACGCGCTCATATTCCGTGTTTATTGAGTGTTTTATTGTCGAACGGTGATGGGATACAGTTACGAACATATAACCGCACCCCATTGTTAAATAATAATATATCGCACAAAAACTAGGAACATTCCGAATAAAAACGACATTACTGTCAATTCATTCATATAGGGCTATGCTGAATTTTACCCATTGATAAGGCATTTTTAACCTATTCCGCTGCCAACACGAAATAATGGAGGATACGGCGACAATGGCCATTGATATGTATATGAAAGTTGAAGGAATGACGGGCGAGTCCCAAGACAGCAATCATAAAGGATGGACCGACGTACTTTCGTTTAACTGGGGCGCTTCACAGCCAGGAAATATGGCTGTTGGCGGCGGGGGTGGCTCCGGAAAAGTGAATTATCAAGACCTCCGTATTCAAGCCCTTATCGACAAATCTACGCCCGCTATTCTCAAATATTGTTCCAGTGGAAAACATGTCGCGAAAATCGAGCTTTCCGTATGCAAAGCGGGCGGCAACCAGGTGGAGTATTCCAAAATCGTTCTCGAAGACGTTCTGGTGACGCAAACTGATTTTAACGGTGTAGGCCAAAATGATGCGATCGTGGTTGATTACGCCTTCCAGGCGTCAAAAGTCACCATGAGTTACTGGGAACAAGGCAGCAGCGGCACTAAAGGCGCGGAAAGCAAATCTGGTTGGGATATCAAGCAGAATAAAGAGAGCTAAGCGCATTCTGGCACCTAACAATACGTTAATGATCGGGTGATAAAATCATGGCAATGGATATGTTTTTAAAAGTTGAAGGCATTAATGGTGAATCGAAAAATGCGAATCACAAGCAATGGATCGATGTCTTTTCCTTTAACTGGGGCGCGCGACAGCCTGGCAATATGGCCGTTGGCGGCGGCGGCGGTGCGGGTAAAGTGAACTTTCGCGATCTGACCGTACAGGCTCTGATAGATAAAGCAACACCTGCCTTATTGAAATACTGCTCGGCCGGTAAACATCTCGCCAAGGTGCAGTTGTCTCTTTGCAAAGCCGGTGGGCAGGAAGTGGAATATACCCGCATTACCCTGGAAGATGTATTGGTGACTCATACCGACTTCATCGGTGTCGAGCACGGTTCCACGCTAGGCATTGAGTACTCTTTTCAGGCCGGTAAAGTGTCGATGGAATACTGGGAGCAAGCGAAGCAAGGTAATAAAGGGGCTTCGGTGCAGATGGGCTGGGATATTAAGCAAAATAAAGAAAGCTAATCACATTACGGTGCATATCGTAATGACGGGGGCATTATGGCATTTCCTAAGTCACATGAAATTTTAGCTCTGACATCGCAACACGAATCGAATAATCGGGTGTCGGCCAACTTTTTGACCCGCGAGATTTTAAATGAGGCGCTGATCCTCGTCAGGTCTCTGTCACCAGAAGAAGTCTTTCGATTAACAAAAACGGAGACCGGCCAGATCGCGTTTACGCTGGGTGAACTCAAAGATGAAAACAACCGCCGGTTGACAGCCAATACTATTGAGTCAGGACAACGACCAGGTGGAAGAATTAATCACCTGGATAACCGAATTAATGTCTCTTTTCCCGGAACCTCATGGCAAATGGGAGCCCGTGTTCAGCATTTTGAGAATATCGCATCGAGTACCGTAGGCGGGGCCGGTCTGGTTTTGATCGCGGGATTATGGACGGGAGCCGGTTCTGGCGTTGGCAGCATTTTAGGCCGAAATGCCGCCCAGCTCGCTGTAGTGACAGGCACTTATTTGGGTAAACGCTTCGTGACCAATAAAACCATGGTCGTGAATCAGATGGCGGCGCATATCAAAAACCTTGCCGATATGTTTAACTCTACCCACAATGCCTTTAATGATTTCAAGTTTGAAAGCGCAGCCAAACGCGCACAATACAGCCCCGATCCTCAAGCAGAGTACCCTATTACATTTGAACAAAAAGTCACGGATAATAATGCAGTTCCTGCTAACTATGCCGAGACCATTCAGGCCATCGTGCGCCGTTTTGTAACGGGAACCTACGAGCGTGTAGATATCGTCGGCCAGGGCGATATGTTTATAAAAGTTTTTTTCAGCGATGGGGAACTGGACATTTCGAAAGCCCAGTATGACTATCTCAGCAATTTGAAGCTCCCGTGATTGATCAACCTGGCGGGTCTTCACGCTTGTGGCGCAACGGTAGCCATTCAGTCCAGGGGGCAAAAATGCCTCGAGCTGACCAAAAGATTTTTATTGTCGGTAAGAATGGTCAATGATGATGACAAGGCAGATTGCCGGATCGGATTCAACCGTTGCGCCAGCGTGCCCAGGTTTTTCACACTCGCCTCGAGCAAGCGTCCTCTCCGGCCAGCCTTTGCCCGGCATTAATTAAACGAACCCTAACACCGGTAGTTAACGCGAACCATCCGCGCCCATAGGGTGATGCAACTCGGGGTAAAATATTGCCGTTCGGGGGGCAACAAGAAGAGATAAAGGTACAGAAGTGTGCGTATCACCTTAGTGAAAGAGTGTGATGCCCTGCCGAAAAAAAACAAAATAACACATTGAATTTAATGACAAAAACCAAATCACAACGCGCAGATTTCATAATTTCACTTCCGATTTCATCTTTGCAAAAAGCATCCTGCCTCTAATATCACGTTATTTCACCTTCCCCGTGCCTATTTTAAGGCTATTCTAAGCAACGAATACACCGATCCCGGCAATGCAATGGCATAGACACCAGAAAAGCAGATAAGAACTCATACGGTGGGCATCCTCCCTGGTGGCCGTTTTCATGGCTTGATGAATCAGGGAGAGATCGGATTTTTACTTAGGAATATTCATTAAATACACGCGCAAAACCTTCATAGGAATTTTCATGGAAAGAAATACACCCGTATCCTTTACCTAATGCGCTACCGAATTCTAAACGGGAATTTAAAAGTGCGGTATTTTTGGCCTGCACACCGTTTAATTACATTTAATTCGTGAAGCTTACTTATAAGAAAAAGGCAGCCTGGTTGCTATAAGCCACCCTATCTGCGGCCGTATTTCTGGGTATTATTCTCATTATACTGGAGCTTATTAATGAATCAGCATTTGGATATCATCGGTATTGGCCTTGGCCCGTCGAATCTTAGCCTGGCAGCCTTAGGAAGTGAAATAGAGGGATTTACGGGACAATTCCTTGAACGCAAACCTCATTTCTCCTGGCACCCAGGGATGATCCTGGCGGACTGCAGTATGCAGACCAACTTTTTAAAAGATTTAGTGAGCGCGGTTGCCCCAACCAATCGCTACAGCTTTCTCAACTATCTGGTAAAAAACAGAAAATTTTATCGTTTCCTGACGACGGAGCAGCGCACCGCATCGCGCGAAGAGTTCGCCGATTACCTCACCTGGGCCGCCGCCGGGATGGGATCATTGGCATTCAATCAAGACGTTCAGCGGGTCGAATTTGACGATCGGCAGCGCCAGTTCGTGGTGACCACCTCGAATAAGGTCTTCCACGCCAGGCACGTAAGTATCGGTATTGGCAAGAAAATAAAGCTGCCTGATTGCGTGACGACGCAAAGCGATCGCTGTTTCCACGCCAGCGAAATGATGCTGCGCAACCCCGATCTGACCGGCAAACGCGTGGCGATCGTCGGTGGCGGCCAGAGCGGCGCAGACCTGTTCCTCAATATTTTTAAAGGGGAATGGGGGCAACCGGAGCAGCTCGACTGGATATCGCGCCGCAACAACTATAATGCGCTCGATGAAGCGGCCTTTGCCAACGAATACTTCACGCCCGATTACGTCGAGAGCTTTTACTCACTGGATAGCGCGGCCAAACGGCATATGCTGGCCGAACAGAAAATGACCTCAGACGGCATCACCAGTGAGTCGCTGCTAGCGATTTATCGCGCCATGTACCACCGCTTCGACGTCCTGCGCGAGAAATTATGGGTGCGCCTGCTGCCCAGCCGTTCGCTGACGGCCGTGAAACACACGCTGGATAACGCCTACCAACTCGAAACGCGTCATCATCTCGATCACGGCGAAGAAGCCTTCAAGGCGGACGTGGTGATCTTTGCCACCGGTTATCAATCGGCCACGCCAGAGTTCCTTGAACCTTTGGCCCACCGCTTACTAACCACTGCGGAGGGCGAATACCGCATCGCCCCAGACTTTACCTTTGAGTGGGAAGGCCCGGCGGAGAACTGCTTATTCGCCATGAACGCCAGTATGCACAATCACGGCATTGCCGATCCGCAGTTGAGCCTGATGGCGTGGCGGTCGGCTCGCATTCTTAATCGGGCGTTAGACCACAAGCCATTTGATCTGGGAACAACGCCGACAGCCATTCAATGGCGCAGTGAAAGCGCACCACCCGCGTTTTAAATACAAGAACGACTTAATCATTGTCACTACGCTTTGATGGAATTACGTATATGAAAAGACAAGTCATTAAATTTATTACGAAGCAGCTGGCCGTATTGGCCCCCGAATTCAAGGCCAGATTGCTCTACAAAAAAGCATTTGGCAAACCGTTAAACTTGCAGGCGCCGTCCACCTGGAATGAAAAGATCAATCACCTGAAATTGAATGGCTATAGTCACAATGCGTTGGTGAAGCAGTGTGCAGATAAATATGCGGTAAGACAGTACATCAAAGATCAAGGGTGCGAAGAGATCCTTAATGAATTGTACTTTGCCTGTGATTCAGTAAACGATATTCCGTGGGACGCATTGCCGGATAAGTTTGTGATCAAAGGGAATCACGGTTCCGGGTATAACCTGATTTGCCAGAATAAAAAATTGCTGAATATCAAGAGCGCAAAAAAATTGATCGACGCTTGGATGAAAGACGATTATTGGAAAACTTATGTAGAGCTCAACTACAAAGGGATACAAAAAAAGATCATTGGGGAGAAATATATCGAATCGGCCAATGGTCACGGACCTGAAGACTATAAAATCTATTGTTTCCGCGGTGTACCTTACTGCACGTTGCTGTGTGTCGGCAGAGAAACCGGGTCGCCGAAGTATTACTTCTTTGACAAAGATTTCAAGTTTCTGTGCTACAGCGATGACTGCCTGGCCTTGAGCCAGGAAGAAATAGACGCCTTCGTGAAGCCAGAAGGCTACGATGAGCTGTTTGAGTACGCCTCACGCTTGTCCGCGCCCTTCGAGTTTGTTCGCGTTGATTTCTACATCTCCAAAGGCCAGATCATTTTCGGCGAATTGACCTTTACCCCATCCGCCGGGCTGGATACGGATATTCTGCCGCCAACCGATGTTTTGCTTGGCGAGATGTTGACGTTGCAACAGCACTGATTTTCACCTGGTCCCACATCCCACAGTGAAGATCGGCTGCGCCTGAGGATAAATACCGGCCGGCCTTTTTGCAGCCCGCGGGCCGGTATTGCCCTGAGGGATATCGGGCCGATGACCTCGCCTGTTCATGCCACCGTTACAGCAAAATCTCTGCTGCCTATCCCTGGCAGCCCACACCCGACCCAAGTGCAATACGCCAGTCAGATCACATAACCATTTGAAAAACAATGGTATTAAATGATTAATAAGAATCACTTACATATTTATAATAAAATGTTCTATATGTATAGGAAGCTATAATATAAGATACAGGAAAGTTTCCCTGGTGTTGTTGTGTGTCTTTGCCCTATTTTATAGGGCTTTTTTCGCTAAAAATCGTTGATAACCGTGTGTTTTTACCTACCTTCACCATTTCCCCCTCCATAAAAACCATAACCATTTCTAATTAATTGTAATCCCTCTTATTCCTGACTTACCAATAATAACAATGAGTTGCTATTAACCTGGCAAAGCAACGGCTGGCAGCGCTTCGCGACCGGAATGCCCGCCCTAAAGGTAGGTTTTTACCGGGCGCGAACGGATGCTACTATCGGCCTTTTTCGAGGATGTTGATCCGCATGTTATTGTCCAACCGGCATTTTATCTCCGCGCTTCTGGCGCTCGCCATCGGCCTTTGGCTGCCGGGCTCCGTGATGGCCAGGCCCGATTTGGAACGCAAGATCGGCACTACCGTAGCCGATAGCGATACTGCGGATTACCGCTTCAGCGATCTGCGATTCACCTCCGCCGATGGCCAACGGCATTATCGTGTTCGCATCGCCCAACCGCGTCAGGCGCCTGTGCCAGACGGCTATCCAACGGTTTATTTCCTCGACGGCAATGCGGTGCTGATGGAGTTGAACGCCGCCTTACTGGCCAAATTGGCAGCAACGAAGCGGCCACCGGTGCTGGTGATGATCGGCTATGACAACGATCTGCGCATCGATGCCGCCGGCCGCACCTACGACTATACGCTCCCTCTGCCGGCAGGCATGAAGAAACCGCCGCGGGCCGTCGGGGGCGCGGATGCGTTCCTGCAATTGATTGAGACCCAGATCAAACCGGCGATCGCCGCCAAACTGGCGGTCGATCCTCAGCGGCAAACGCTGTGGGGGCACTCCTACGGCGGGCTCTTCGTTCTGCATACGTTGTTCACCCATCCCACCGCCTTTCAGCGCTACATCGCCGTGGAACCCTCGCTGTGGTGGGGCGACGGCATGATCCTGCAAGAAGCACAGCAGATGACAGAACGGCGCGCGGCGCCGGCGGCCAGGTTGCAACTGTGGGTTGGCCTGGCAGAACGCGATCGGGCTGCCCCGCCCGGCGTGAAGAGCCCCGCTCTGCCGGCGGACGCAACGCGTTTATTGGCCGAACACCTGGCACAGCTCGACGGTCTCACCGTCGGCTATCGCGAATGGCCTGCCCTGGGACACGGCGCCATGCTGGGTGCGGCCATCGAGCCGGCGCTGGGCAGCGTCATTGCAGAGGACTAAATCAGCGGATCAGAAGCTATCGGCCATATTTTCATCTGCGGCGCATATCTTCTGATAAGAAGAGTGTTTACTATCTGAGACAGAGAATGGCGGGCGCGGGTGGGGGCGTCAAAAAACAAAGTGGCTCCCCCGTCGGCAAGTGAGCTTGCTCTATCCGGTGGAGCCATACAGTACTGCAGTTTTCCCGGTGGGGCCCTGGTGAGGCGCAAGTAGGAAAAGATGGTGTTAGCAGGGCATTTCAGCGTTTTAATACCGCCTGTTTCACTATTTTCTTCTCCCTGTGGCACCTACTATAAGCGGCCTCTCACCTGGCGGAAAAGGGTGAAAACCACCCTTGAAATACATTAATGAAAGTGATATTAGAAGCGGTTAGGGCGAAAGCGCCTAGTTCAGTTTTGAATAATTAAATCAGGGAATTATATTAAAAATGAATATTAATATCACCGACAAACCCAACCCGCAGGATGAAGAGTTCGTTATCGACAGCCTCTGGGCTCACAACCATAAAACCCAGCCAGTAGACATTCACCCACTGTTCCTGACCGTCACTGACGACAACCAGCAGATCGTCGGTGGCCTGGTCGCACGCACCTGGTGGGGCGGCCTGGAAGTGCAGTATCTGTGGGTCGGCGATCAATGTCGCAAAAGCGGTTACGGCCGCCAGCTGATGCAACTGGCCGAAGAAGAAGCCCGCAAGCGCGGTTGCCATATGGCCTATGTCGATACTTTCGATTTCCAGGCCCGAGGCTTCTACGAAAAACTGGGCTACCGGGTCTACGGCGAGCTGGGCGACTACGCGCATCGCCACACCCGCCATTACCTGGCTAAAAGCCTGTAACGCGGCCTGAGCGGCGCAGAGGTAGGTATGGATTCATCGCATAAAAATAATGAATCTTATTTTAAGGGCCTCATCACCATGATGGAGCACCTGAGCGAGCCCTGGGGCATCAAAGACCAGCTGTCCCGCCACCTCTATATGAACCGTGCCGCTTATCTCTATACCAATACGCCGCTGAATTTCGACGTCGCCGGCAAATATGACCACGAATTCCCCGCCGACTGGGCCGACTCCGCCGCCGACTTTATCGAGCATGACAAGATGACCGAAGCAGCGCGCGATCGGGTCACGGTCATAGAAACCCACTACTGGTACGGCAAAGACAGCCTGACGCCGTTTATCAGCGAAAAGCTACCGGTGTACAACGATGACAAACAGGTGATTGGCGTGATCTGGAACGCCAAGCCGATGAACAGCCTGTCACCGCTGAAATACATCAATCAGCAAAAACCCAGCGTGTTGACCACCGAAGTCAATAACGAGCTGTTCACCCGTGCCGAACTCGATGTCATTTTTCTTATGCTGCAACGATTTACGGTAAAAGAGATCGCAAAAATCTATAACGTCAGCAATAAGACCATCGAAAACCGCATTTATAACATTTACCAGAAGGCCAACGTGCATACTCAGCAACAATTTGAGGAATACTGCAAATACGCCAATCTGGATAACTACATTCCCGATCGCCTGATAACCAAAGGCATTCAGTTTATTTGAACCGCAAGGAAGATCTCACCGTGATAAAGATCGAAGATTATCCGCTCACCCGGGTGCCGCAGGATAAAAGAGTCTCGTTTTTAAGCGTGGCCATCGTGCATATGGGCATGTTGACCGCGCTGGACCAGTTCATGCTCGGCGCCGTACTCGGCAACTCCATGACGCTGATTGACGCTTTCACCGCCATTTTCGTCGGCAGCCTGATCTTCGGCGTGGTGACCTACGGCCTGGGGCTGGCGGGCATGCGTGAAGGCATTTCCGGCAGCCTGCTGGCGCGCTGGTGCGGCTTCGGCCGTCTGGGCTCGGTGCTGATCGGCGTGGTGGTGGCCGTCAGCCTGCTGGGATGGTTCGGCATTCAGAACGCCATTTTCGCCAAGTCGCTCGACTTCGCGCTCGGCAATAAGCTGGGCTTTGGCTTGGCCGCCGGGCTCTCGGGCACGCTGTTGACTATCCTGGTGGCATTCGGTTTCAAGGCGCTGCGCATCGCCGCACGTATCGCGGTGCCGATGTTCATCATGCTGGTGGCCTTTATTTCAGTGACCGCGCTTTCCGGGCATAACCTGCAGGAGATCATCCAGCTGACGCCGCCGGGTGAACCGCTGACCATCAGCGCCGGCATCACCATCGTCGTCGGCGGCGCCATCGTGGCCAGCCTGATGACCCCCGATCTGACCCGTTACTCCAAAAACGGCAAGCACGTGCTCGGCGTCACGCTCTTCACCATCATCGCCGGCGAGTTCGTGGTAAACGGCCTGGCGATCCTGATCGCCAAAACCCTGGGCACCGCGGATGTAGTCACCATCATGTCACAAGCGGCCGGCGGCGCCGGTTTGCTGGTAGTGGTGTTCTCCACCCTGCGCGTCAACGATCTCAACCTGTACTCCTCTTCGCTGGGCATCGTCAACGCGGTGGAAGGCATCACCGGCAAAAAGCTGAAGTACACCTACACCACGTTGGTGATCGGGATTCTGGGCACTACGCTGTCGGTGCTGGGCATTCTCGACCGCTTCGTCGACTTCCTGACGGTGCTTGGCGTGGTCTTCCCGCCGATTATCGGCATCATGTTGGTGGACTATTACCTGCTGCGCAGCCACCGCAAGATCCTGGACGAGAGCCGCCGCACGGGCCAGTTGCCGAACGAAACGCCAACCATCGGCTGGGCGGCGATCGTCGCCAGCATCGCCGGCGGCGCCGTTGGCCTGGCGACCGAATGGGGCGTACCGACCATCAATTCCCTGGTAGCGGCCAGCCTGCTGTATTGGGTGCTTAAACTGGCCTTCAGTCGGGCGCAAAAACCGCTGGCCTCGCAGAAGTCTCTCTGATTTTCGCGCACGCGGTAATGCACTCCTCCGGTATCGGGGGAGTGTTTGACGCTCGAAAAGGGGATTCAATACAAAAGATGGGGCCGATCGCGCAGACAAACGGCCGTGGTGTTTAGGGTCCCTGGTGTCGGTAGCAAGCTATCCATTTATGCTCAGAGTGTGGCAATGCCCCCTCTGAGCTTTTTATTATAAAAACTGTCGGCTTCCGTATTTTGATCGTAAAGAAAAACTTCAGCTTGCATGAACAGTAGCCCATGAAATCGGCTTTGGTCAACATAAAAGTAAACATAAAACCGGCTTTTGTGTTCACTTTTCTATAAGTAAAACCTAATCAATTGATTTGCACGGCTTTATCTTTCTCGCAGAGGAAGCAGGCTACCCCCGCTGACATCACTGCGCTAAACGGCTGACGGTAAACAATAATTACCGCTAATAATCAGTTCGTTACCCGCTCGTCTGCGCCTTTTTATCTGGACAACGCCAATGCGTAAGATATAGTGAAGCCTGCGTAATGTTTGTAAGGACAGCCAATGAAAACCACCAACGCACAGCGCAAAATCAACATCATTAAAAATATTGAATATCTGATGCGTACCCGCGGTGAAACCAAGGCTTCCTTTTCCAATCGCAGCGGCCTTACGCGCACTACCCTCTACAAAATTCTTGACGGAAGAGTGAACAACGTTCAGCAATCCACCGTGAATCGGATCTCCGACTTCTTCGGTGTCTCCTGTGAAGAGATCGAAGACTACGATCTGGAAAAACTGGAGCTGCTCAACGAAACGCTGTCCACCGAAGGCAACAAGAACCCTTCCGCCATTCCGGTGATCCCCCAGTCGCGCTATCTGGCCGTCTCGCAGCGCAAGATCGGGCAGCTGGTCACCGAGTTTCCTCTGACTTATTTCTTCGGCGATGAGTCGAACATGTTGGCAATGAAAATAGAGACCGAAATTAAAGGGTCATTTATTCCCGGCGAGGTCATCATCATCAAAAGGCCGCCGGTACTGATTTGCGATTCACCTTTGCTGTATCACTCGGGAAAACGCGGCTTCTTTGTGGTTGACGACAAAGACAGCGAAAGCATGGACAAACGCCCTCAGGACACCGTGCAATTCCTGGGTTACATCGTTGGAGAAAGGTTATAAATGGAACCGAATCAGAAGTTCAAGCTGTTGGGCTTCACCCGGCATGGCACCATCGCGGCCAATGTCATGGTATTGGCCACCGGCAAAACCATTACCATGGGGCTGAATGAGCTGGCCGACAGCGAAATATCAGAAGATCTGAGCCGGCACGAGCTGCAGGCGCTGTACCGCAAACTCTATGGCGACAACCAACAAAAAACCGCCTACGAGCTCAGCGATCGCCACGAACGCTCCTGGTACGCCTACCTGATTATTACCGTGGCGCTGAGCGTGATTTATATTTTCTCAACGCTGTGCGGCGTCAAGCCGATCCAAATCCCGGTGCTGAATCTCATCACGCCGCCGGCGATCTTCATCTACCCGCTCACGTTCATTCTGGTGGATATCCTCAACGAATTCTACGGGTTGCGGCTGGCACGGCGCACGATTATCATCTCGTTTATCGCCAACCTGACCTTCGTCCTGGGGGTCTGGGTAACAACGCTGGTGCCGAGTATTCCGCAGTGGGAGTACAGCGAGACCTACAACGGTATCGTGCACAGCATCATGGCGGTGCTGGTGGCCTCGTCGGCGGCCTATCTGATCTCCGAGAACGTCAACTCCTACCTGCTCTGCAAAATCAAAGAGTTGACCAACTCCCGCTACCTGTTTGTGCGCGTGATCACCAGTACCGTAGTGGCGTCGGCCATCGACAGCGTGGTGTTCTGTACGCTGGCGTTCTACAACGTGCTGAGCTGGGACATCATCAAAACCATGATCCTGTCGCAGTTCCTGATCAAGGTGGTTTACGCCCTGCTGGGCGTCGGGCCGATCTACGCCACCCGCAGTCTGTTTAACCGCTACATCAATACCGAACAAGCAAAGGGCAATGAATATGCATATCCAAAAGCAAGATAAGATCACCCATCTTGGCGCGAACTCCGATTATCCGGATCAATATGCTCCCGCATTGCTCGAAGCCCTGCCGCGCGCGCGCGGCCGCGATCTGATCGGCGTGGACGAGCGGCAGCTGCCATTCAGCGGCTTCGATCTGTGGACCGCCTTCGAGTTGTCGTGGCTCAACGGCAAGGGCAAACCGGTGGTGGGCATCGGCGAATTTACCTTCCCGCACTCTTCTTCCAACCTGATCGAATCCAAATCGTTCAAGCTGTATCTCAACAGCTTCAACCAAACGCGCTTCGACAGCGTGGAACAGGTGAGCGCCGCCATGCAGAAGGATCTGTCGCAGGCGGCCAATGGCCAGGTCACCGTCAAGCTCTATCCGGGTTTGGAAGGTTATCCGGCGCAGATCGATCGTCTGCCGGGCATCAACATCGACGATCTGGATATCGCGGTCGACGACTTCGCCTTCAAACCGGAATACCTGAGCGGCGCGGCCGATCAAGGGGAGCACGTAGCGGAGACGCTGTCTTCCAATCTGCTGAAATCCAACTGCCTGGTCACCAACCAGCCGGACTGGGGCAGCGTGGTGATCCACTATGAAGGCCGCAAAATCGATCGCGAAAGCCTGCTGCGCTACCTGATCTCCTTCCGCCAGCACAACGAATTCCACGAGCAGTGCGTCGAGCGCATTTTCAACGACATCAAGCAGAGCTGCCGCCCGGAAAAACTCAGCGTGTTCGCGCGTTACACCCGCCGCGGCGGCCTGGACATCAACCCCTTCCGCAGCGATTTCGAAACGGCGCCAGCGCTCGGCCGCCTGATCAGGCAGTAAGCGTTCCCCCCCAATGCTCCCGCCAGGGAGCATTGTTTCCTCGCTTTCATCTCCCTGTTATTTTTCGCCATTATCGTCGTCAGCGGCTATCTTCAAAGCACACTGACGGAGATTAACGACGCATGCCTGACCTTTCTCGCAGAGACCTACTGCGGGCCGCCGCCATTGGATCGGCTTTCACGCTGTTGCCCGCCTCGATTCGCAAAGCGCTGGCCATTCCCGCCAATAACCGCACCGGCACCCTGCGCGACGTCGAACACGTGGTGATCCTGATGCAGGAGAATCGCTCTTTCGACCACTACTTCGGCACCCTGCCGGGTGTACGCGGCTTCAGCGATCGCTTTACCATCCCATTGCCCGGCGATCGCCTCGTCTGGCAGCAGCAGGGCGCCGAGCGGCTGGTGCTGCCCTACCATCTGGACAGCAAACGCGGCAACGCACAGCGCGTCACTGGCACGCCGCACTCGTGGGTGGATGAGCAAGCCGCCTGGGATCACGGCCGCATGAGCGCCTGGCCCACCTACAAAACGCCGGCCTCGATGGGCTACTACCGCCAGCAGGAGCTGCCGTTCCAGTTCGCACTGGCCAACGCCTTTACCCTGTGCGACGCCTATCACTGCGCTATCCACGCCGGCACCAACACCAACCGGCTGTTCCACTGGACCGGCACCAACGGCCCGTCCGCCGCCGACGTGGCGGTGGTGGTCAACGAGTGGGACAGCCCCGGCCCGGCGGAGATCGGCTACCAGTGGACAACCTATCCGGAACGGCTGGAGGCGAGCGGCGTCAGCTGGAAGGTGTACCAATTCCTGCCGGACAACTTTACCGACAACCCGCTGGCGGGCTTCCGCCAATACCGCGCCGCCAGCATTCAGGTGGGCAACCCGGCGCGGCCGCCGAAAGGCTTCAACGCCTTCGTACCTTATCGCGACGAGCTCAACGCGACCGCGCCGCTGTACAAGGGCAACGGCAACACCCTGCCGGCCGCCGACGGCAACGATCTGGACGCCATGCTGGCCGGATTCCGTGCCGACGTGCAGCAGGGCAAACTGCCGCAGGTCAGTTGGATCATCGCGCCGGCGGCCTATTCGGAACATCCCGATCCCTCCAGCCCGGTGCAGGGCAGCTGGTTCACGCAAGAGATCCTCAACGCGCTGACCGATAACCCGGAGGTGTGGAGCAAAACCGTCCTGCTGGTCAACTACGACGAAAACGACGGCTTTTTCGATCATATGCCTTCGCCTTCCGCGCCGTCGCTGCGCGAAGACGGCAGCTTCGCCGGTAAATCGACGGTGCCGTTCGATACCGAGATCTTCCAGCACGTGGCGCCGCCCGGCTCGCAGGATCAGCCGCCGCCGGACGGCCGCATCTACGGCCCCGGCCCGCGGGTGCCGATGCTGGTGCTATCGCCCTGGAGCCGCGGCGGCTGGGTCAATTCGCAGGTCTTCGATCACACCTCGGTGCTGCAATTCCTGGAAAAGCGCTTTCAGGTGCATGAACCCAACATCAGCGCCTGGCGCCGCGCGGTGTGTGGCGATCTCACCTCAGCGTTCAATTTTGTCGACCCTAACGGCGAAGCGCTGCCAAGCCTGCCCGCCACCAGCCGCCACGCCGCCGATGGCCTGCGCCAGCGCCAGGAACAGCTGCCGCAGGTGCCGCTGCCATCGCCCGCCCACCAGCGTTTGCCGCACCAACGCCGCCTGGCGCGCCCTTCCCGCGCACTGCCCTACCAGCTGCACGTCGAGGCCACCGTCGCGACCGAGCAGCGCCGCGTGACGGTGAACCTGTTCAATACCGGCGAGCAGGGAGCGGTGTTTCACGTCTACGACCGGCGAGACCTGACGCAAATCCCGCGCCGCTATACCGTCGAAGCCGGCAAGGCGGTCAGCGACGACTGGCAGGCGGACAATGAGTACCATCTATGGCTGCTCGGCCCCAACGGCTTTCATCGCGAGCTGCGCGGCGTCCTGAGTCGGCCGCAGCCGGAAGTGCGTTTGCGCCCAACGGGCCGCAGCCTGCAGCTGCAGTTGAATAATCCGGGCACCGAAGCGATAGCGGTCACCCTCGAACTCTGCCCTTACACTCAGCAAGGCCCGTGGCCTATTACGCTGCCTGCGGGCGGCAGCCACCAGCAAACGTTTGACGCCCGCACCAGCGGCGGCTGGTATGATCTTACGCTGCGAGGCCCCGGCTGGCTGCGACGCCTGGCGGGGCGGCTGGAGGACGGTGAGCACAGCGTCAGCGACCCGCTGATGGGCCAGGGATGATCTATCGGCATCAAGGGAGTTCAAAAAGCGAAAGGATATCGCTTATCATTGCGTTCTCGTTCTTCGCCGATTACCCAAGGATCTTCATGCCCGCTGTTCTTATCGCTAAAGCCGGCCGCTGGTTGGCCGCCTGTGTGTTGCTGTTGGCCGGCACCGCTCAAGCCGCGCCGATCGTCGTCACCGATGTCGCCGGCCGCCAGGTCACCCTGCCGCAACCGGCCAAACGCGTTATCCTGGCCGATGCCCGTGCGCTGCTGGCGCTGAATATTCTGCATCCGCAGGAGCCGCTGAAAAACATCATCGCCTGGGACAACTCGCTGAAGGTCAAAGCGCCGGATCTGGTGGAGGCCTACGCGAAAAAATTCCCGCAGGTCATGCAGATCCCCACCTTCGACAACCCCTACACCAGTGATTTCAGCGTGGAAAGCGCGGTGGTGCGCCAACCGGATCTGATCATTTTCGACATCGGCCTGCTGAGCAAATTGAAAGACAGCGGCGTGCTGACCCAGCTGGAAAAAGTCGGCATCCCAGTGCTGATCATCGATTTTCGCCAGCAGCCGCTGACCAACACCGTCGCCAGCATGGCGCTGTTGGGAAAAGTGTTTGACGAGCAGCCCAACGCCGATGCTTTTATCCGCCTCTATCAGCAACGCCTCGAACTGGTGCGCCAGCGGGTCGCCACGCTGAAACCGGAGCAGCGCCCCAGCGTCTTCATCGAGCGCAGCGCCGGCATCAAAGGCGAACAGTGCTGCAACACCTTCGGCAAAGGCAGCTTCGGGCAGTTCATCGATACCGCCGGCGGCAACAATATCGGCAGCAAGCTGTTTTCAGACATGGGCGGAGAAGTGAACGTCGAGCAGGTGATCGGCAACAACCCGGATTTCTATCTGCTGACCGGCGCCGACTGGAGCCGCGGGCATCGCGGCACGCTGGCGGTGCCGCTGGGTTACACCACCGATATGGCCACCAGCCAAAAGAAACTGGCGCATCTGCTGGATCGCACCGGCATTAACGTGTTGAAAGCGGTGAAAGAAAAACGCGTGATGGCGATTTACCATCAATTTTACGACACGCCACTCAACTTTATCGCCGTCGAGGCGATCGCCAAATTCCTGCACCCGGCGCTGTTTAAAGATATTGATCCGCAAGCGGATATCGAAATGGTGCACCAGAAATTCACCGCGCTGGATTACAGCGGCGTCTTCTGGCTTACGCCACAATAACCTCCCGCAGGGCCCGCCAGTCGGGTCCTGTTTCCCGCATTCATTATTTAGTTACCCACTTAACTATCCCGTAACAATTCTATTTACTTGCCAATAATTATCATTAAGATTGTCTTTTCTAAAAAAACACATCCGGGTCTGAAACTCTTAAGGCATTATTATGTCACCTCTTTTTCGGCTTTCCCTGCTGACGGCTTCCATCGCCGTCGCATTCCCTGTCCTTGCTACTGATAACTCATCTCAGAACGATACCGACACCGTGACCGTCGTCGGCAACTGGCTGGACAACCCTGATACCAGTTCGGTGCTGCTCAACCATCCGGGCGCGCGTTCCATCGTCACCCAGCAGCAGATGCATGAGCAAGGCGACCAAACCATCGCCGACAGCCTGCGCGGTGTGCCCGGCGTGCAGGTGCGCGACAGCAACGGCACCGGCGGCAGCGATATTTCGCTCAACGTCGGCGTGCGCGGCCTGACATCGCGTCTTTCTCCGCGCTCCACCATTCTGATGGATGGCGTCCCGCTGGCGGTTGCGCCTTACGGCCAGCCGCAGCTGTCGATGGCGCCGCTATCGATCGGTAACCTGCAATCGGTGGACGTGGTGCGCGGCGGCGGTGCGGTGCGCTACGGGCCGCAAAACGTCGGCGGCGTGATCAACTTCGTTACCCGCGACATTCCCAAAACGTTTGGCGGCACCGCCAGCGTACAAACCCAGGGCGCCAGCCACGGCGGCCTGAAGACCCTGACCAGCGCCTCCGTGGGCGGCACCGCAGACAACGGCCTCGGCGCCGAGCTGCTCTATTCCGGCCTGCACGGCCAGGGCTACCGCGACAACAACGACAACACCGACATCGACGATTTCATGCTGAAAACGCGTTATGCGTTCACCGATCGCGACGAACTGCTGGCCAATTTCCACTACTACGACGCCAAAGCCGGCATGCCGGGCGGGCTGAGCAGCGCGCAATACGCGCAGAACCCGTTCCAGTCCACGCGGCCGTGGGATCAGTTCGAAGGCCGCCGCAAGGATATGTCGTTCAAATACAAACATCAGGAAGACGACAAGCAGTTCGAAGTGTTGACCTACTTCACCGACAGCTACCGCGGCAGCAACATCGAATCGGAAGGCACCGGCAAAAACGCGGGCCAGCGGCGCATGGTCTCCTATCCGCGCCACTATTCAACCTGGGCGATCGAACCAAGCTATTCGCAGCTGTTTCGCTTCTGGAATATGGCGCACGAGATCACCCTCGGTTACCGCTACCTGAATGAAACCATGGACGAAAAAGCATCGCGTTCCGCCTGGTATAATCCGGCGAATATCGGCTCGACGCCGGATACCCCGGACTATTACCAGCATACCTCCGGCGGTACCGCAGCCAACGCGTTCTATATCGACGACACCATTAACGTCGGCAACTGGACGGTCACGCCGGGCCTGCGTTATGAAAGCATTCGCACCCACGTGGACGATTCGTTCAACAACATCAGCCGCGAGAAAACCTACAGCGAGCCGCTGCCGTCATTGAACGTGATGTACCACCTGTCCGACGCCTGGAAACTGTTCGCCAACGCCAACACCTCGTTCGGCAGCATGCAGTATTTCCAACTGACCAAAGGCGGCAACGGCAACCAGCCGGCGCCGGGGCTGACGGCGGAAAAAGCGCGCACCTATGAGTTCGGCACCCGCTACGACGACACCGTGGTCAAGGCCGAGGCCACGCTGTTCTACATCGACTTCGATAACCAGCTGCAGTACATCAGCAACGACGTGGGCTGGACCAACATGGGTGCCACCAAGCACAAAGGCATCGAGCTGGCGCTCAGCTACGATCTCAGCGAGCTGAATCGGGCGCTCGACGGCGCCAGCGTCTACACCAGCTATACCTACACCAAAGCCAGCACCGACAAGGGCGACTTCGCCGGTAAAGATCTGCCGTTCTACTCGCGCCAGGTCTATACCGTCGGCACGCGTTACGCCACCGGCAGCTGGGTATGGAATCTGGACGGTTATGCGCAGTCGAAACAGCATTCGCCGGGCACCGGGCCGGAGTACATCACGCAGGAAAGCGCCGATGGCCAGTTCGGCAACATCGCCGGTTACATGGTGTGGAATATGCGCGGGGAATATAACTTCGGGCCGCAGCTGTCGAACCTGACGCTGGGCGCCGGGGTGAAAAACCTGTTCGATCAGCGCTACTTTACCCGCTCCAACGACAATAACTTCGGCAAGTACGTCGGTGAACCGCGCACCTTCTTCGTGCAGGGGTCGATCGCCTTCTGATACCCAGGCCCCCGATGGGGCTTCGGTATCACCGACAGTAAAGACGAAACAGGCGCGCCAAGTGCGCGCCCATCGGCGTCAAGGTGGTGTCCTTGCGTTGGATAAGATAAAACGTCGCTTTCGGCAAACTCTCTTCCAGCTCAAGCGGCACCAAATGCTTGCCCAGAATCGGATCCGAAATCACGTCCACCGACAGAATGCTGACAAAATCGCTCTGCGCCACCAGGCTGGTACAGGCCATAAAGGTCTCGCAGGTCACGCTGATCGACGGCGCCATGCCCAAGTCCCCGAACAGATCGTGCAATAGCCGGTAATAACTGCCTTTCGGCGTCGGCATGGTCCAGTCGCAGTGCTGCAGCTGTTTCAGCGAGGTTGCCCCTTCCATCGGATGCCCTTTACGTACCACCACCCGATACTCTTTTTCCATCAGCCGTTCGTACTGCAACTCGTTGTCGAGGCTGCTGGGGTAGTAGGTATTGACGGTAAAATCCAGCTCGCCCTGACGCAGTTCAGGGATCATCGACACCAGCTGCCCCTCGACGATGCGCACCTTCACGTTGGGATACTCACGATGAAACTGAGTGACCACCTGCGGCATCACAGTACGCGCAATGCTGCCACCAACGCCGATATTCACCGTGCCGCCCGCCAACCCCAGCCGCTGCTGAATATCTTCCTGCGCCACCCGCAGCTCCTCAAGGATCAGGCTGGCATGCTGGAAAAAGTTATCGCCACAGTCGGTCAATACCACACCCTGGCTACGGCGAATAAACAACTTGGCGCCCAGCACCTCTTCCAGCTCCTGAATGGCTTTGGTCAGTGCAGGCTGGGAAAGGCGTGAGGTACGGCTAGCGGCGCGGATGCTGCCCTGGCGGCTAACGTCCACAAATGCACGTAATTGGTGCAATTTTATCGAGGCTGGCATAGGCGAAAGGCGATAACCGTTATTTATCAATAGCAAGATATTGGCATCTTATTTAGCCAGATTCCATTGTGTACATTCGGAAAAAACATAATAAATAACCAAATTCTTATTTCGCTTAATTAAGCGCATTTTCTGCGCCAATAAGCGCCATTCACGGCAGTTAGTAACCAAATACACCTTTTTATTTGCAAGAGCATCACCGTCTGATTTCAGTTCAGAGCATAACTGCTGCCTGGAGCGATCCAGCGCGCGATAACTTATGAGATATCACTATGACTAATTCGCTTTCGATGTTGGTGGCCGATCTGTACCCGCAATTGCAGGCCTGGCGCCGCGACTTCCACCGCTATGCCGAATCCGGCTGGTTTGAGTTCCGCACCGCCACCCTGGTGGCGGAAGAACTCGATCGGTTGGGTTACCGCCTGCAGCTAGGCCGCGAGGTCATCAAGGCCGAGGCGCGCATGGGACTGCCCTCGTCCGATGAGCTGGAGGCGCAGGAACTGCGCGCCCGCAATCAGGGCGCGTTGGAAAAATGGTTGCCGCATTTTTCCGGCGGCTTCGCCGGCATCGTCGCAACGCTCGATACCGGCCGCCCCGGCCCGACTATCGCCTACCGCGTGGATATGGACGCCCTCGATCTCAACGAATTGCTGGAACCCGAACACCTGCCGTTCCGTGAAGGCTTCGCCTCTTGCAACAGCGGCATGATGCATGCATGCGGTCATGACGGCCATACCACCATCGGCCTGGGGCTGGCGCACGTGTTCAAAAGCCTGGAGTCCCAGCTTAGCGGCACCGTCAAACTGATCTTCCAGCCGGCGGAGGAAGGCACACGCGGCGCAAAATCGATGGTGGAGGCCGGCGTGGTGGACGACGTCGATTTCTTCACCGCGGTGCATATCGGCACCGGCGTGCCGGCCGGTGAGCTGGTATGTGGCAGCGACAGCTTTATGGCCACCAGCAAGCTGGACGTTACCTTCCGCGGCGTCGCCTCCCACGCCGGCGCCAAGCCGGAAGACGGTCGCAACGCACTGCTGGCGGCGGCGCAGGCTGCGCTAGGGCTTTACGCCATCCCGCGCCACAGCGAAGGCAGCTCACGCATCAATGTCGGCGTGCTGCAGGCCGGCACCGGCCGCAACGTGATCGCCGATCGGGCGTTTATGAAGGTGGAGACGCGCGGCGCCACCAATGAGATCAACACGTTCGTCTATCAGCAGGCCCTGAACGCCATCGAAGGCGCCGCCAAAATGCACGGCGTCGCCTGCGACATCGTGCTGATGGGCGCGGCGCAGAGCAGCAAACCGACCCAACCGTGGGTGGATTATATCCGCCGCCAGGCGCAGCAGATAACCGAGCTGACCTCAGTGGTCGATCGCCGCGAACAGGCGGCGGGTTCAGAAGACGCCACCTACATGATGGAACGGGTGAAATCCCGCGGCGGCCAGGCCTCATACGTCATTTTCGGCACCGAGCTGAGCGCCGGGCACCATAACGAGAAATTCGACTTCAACGAACAGGTGATGGCGGTGGCGGTGAAAACGCTGGCGTCGCTGGCGCTGAACCTGCCGACATTCGGGAGCGGAGCATGAGCAACTCAGAACTGCAGGCATTTATCGACGACTACATTGACCAACGTCAACCCCGCTTCAGCACGCTGAGCGACGCGATTTGGGATCACCCGGAAACGCGCTTCAACGAGACCTATTCCGCCACGTTGCTGGCCGATGCGCTGGAACAGGAAGGCTTCTCGGTCGAACGCGGTGTGGGCGACATCGAGACGGCGTTTATCGCCAGCTACGGCAGCGGCCACCCGGTTATCGCGCTGCTGGGCGAGTACGACGCGCTGGCCGGGCTGAGCCAGCGGTCCGGTTGCGCCACGCCGCAGCCGCTGGTGGAAAACGGCAACGGCCATGGCTGCGGCCACAACCTGCTGGGCACCGCCGCGCTGGCGGGCGCCTTCGCCGCCAAGGCGTGGATGCAGCAGAACCGGCTGACCGGCACCCTGCGCTTCTACGGTTGCCCAGGCGAAGAAGGCGGCTCCGGCAAAACCTTTATGGTGCGCGAAGCCCTGTTCGACGACGTCGACGCCGCCCTCACCTGGCACCCGGAAGGCTTCAGCGGCATGTTCAACACCAGCACGCTGGCCAACATTCAGGCGGCGTTTCACTTCAAGGGCGTCGCCGCCCATGCCGCCAACTCGCCACACCTGGGGCGCAGCGCGCTGGACGCGGTGACACTGATGAATACCGGCGCCAACTTCCTGCGCGAACATATCGTGCAGGAAGCGCGGCTGCACTACGCGGTCACCCACACCGGCGGCAACTCCCCCAACGTGGTGCAGGCCGACGCCGAGGTGTTGTACCTGATCCGCGCACCGCAGCTCGACCAGGCGCAGGACATTTACCAACGGGTGATTAACATCGCCAAGGGCGCAGCGCTGATGACTGACACCCAGATGGACGTGCGCTTCGACAAGGCCTGCTCCAACTATGTGCCGAACCGCAGTCTTGAACGCGCGATGTATCAAAACCTGTGTGATTTCGGTCTGCCCGAGTACAGCGACGCCGAACGCCGCTTCGCCGAGGAAATCCGCCAGACGCTGAGCCGCGACGATCTGCGCAACGCCAAACTCAACATAGCCCGCACCGGTGGCGCAGCCGGGCGCGAGTGGGTACAACTGCTGGGAGATAAGGTGCTGATGGACGAGGTCGCTCCTTATGTGGAGTCCGACGACCTGCTGTACGGTTCTACCGACGTTGGCGACGTGAGCTGGGTGGCGCCAACCGCCCAATGCTTTAGCCCCTGTTTCGCACTCGGCACTCCTCTGCACACCTGGCAACTGGTGGCGCAGGGCCGCACCGCTATCGCCCATAAGGGCATGTGCCTGGCCGGCAAGGTGATGGCGGCGACCGCCATCGATCTACTGAGCGACAGCGCCCTGCTGGCGAGCTGCCGCAGCGAGTTTGAGCACCAACGCGCCGAACAGCCGTATCGATGCCCTATCCCACAGGGGGTAAAACCCTCCCCATTGAAATAGCATGAACAGACAGGGCCCGGTTCACCGGGCCACTAAGCATAATTATAAATAAATCAAATAATAACAATCACACAACAGAGCAAACACAGAGGGTAAAATCATGAGTGAGGCCACAACGCCAATCAATAAAAGCCCCGGACGCGTTTTTTACTGGGTGGAACGCATCGGCAATAAGATCCCTAATCCGTTTTTACTGTTCGTCTATTTGATCCTGGTGCTTATGCTGGCCACCGCGCTATTTTCCTGGCTCGACGTGGCGGTGAAAAATCCGGCCACCGGCGAGCTCATCAAGGTGAATAATCTGATGAGCGTGGCGGGCATGCAGTGGATATTTCCCAACATCATCCATAACTTCAGCAGCTTTGCGCCGCTGGGGGCTATTTTGGCGCTGGTGATAGGCGCCGGCCTGGCGGAAAAGGTCGGCCTGCTGCAGGCGCTGATGTACAAAATGGCCTCGCGCGTCAGCGCCCGCTACGCCAGTTATATGGTGCTGTTTATCGCCTTCTTCAGTCATATATCGTCGGACGCCGCGCTGGTGGTGATGCCGCCCCTTGGCGCACTGATGTTCGTGGCGGTGGGCCGCCACCCAATAGCCGGACTGCTGGCGGCGATCGCCGGCGTCGCCTCCGGCTTTACCGCCAACCTGTTGATCGTCACCACCGACGTATTGCTTTCCGGTATCAGTACCGAAGCCACCAAAGCGGTGGATGGCGCGGTTCACGTCAGCGTGATCGACAACTGGTACTTTATGGCCACCTCAGTGGTCGTGCTGACCATCGCAGGCGCGCTGCTCACCGACAAATTTATCGAGCCCCGTCTGCCGAAGTGGCAAGGCAGCGCCGAAGACAAAATCGCAGCGCTGACCCCGCTGCAAAACCGGGGGCTGATGATGAGCGGTATCGCCGCGCTGGTGTTTATCGCCATCATCGCCGCTCTGGTGGTGCCGGAGGCCGCGCCGCTGCGTGACCCGAACACCGGTTCGGTGATCCCTTCCCCGTTCATCAAGGGTATCGTGCCGATCATCATCCTGTTCTTCTTCACCGTCGCCATTACCTATGGCGTAGTCACCAAACAGATCCGTCGGCCGGACGATATTCCCCACCACTTGCTCGATCCGATGAAAAGCATGGCGGGTTTTATCGTGATGGTATTTCCGCTGTCGCAGTTCGTGGCGTTCTTTAACTGGAGCAACATGGGCAAGTTTATGGCCATCGGCCTGACCGATATGCTGGAAGCCGCCGGCATGAGTGGCGCACCGGCATTTCTCGGCCTGATGTTCCTCTCCGCCTTCCTGTGCATGTTCATCGCCAGCGGCTCGGCGATCTGGTCAATTTTAGCGCCGATCTTCGTGCCGATGTTTATGCTGCTCGGTTTCCACCCGGCGTTCGCCCAGATGATCTTTCGCATCGCCGACTCTGCGGTGCTGCCGCTGGCGCCGATGTCGCCGTTCCTGCCGCTGTTCCTCGGCTTCCTGCAGCGCTACCGCAAAGACGCGCAGCTCGGCACCTATTACGTGCTGATCCTGCCCTATCCTTTGGTGTTCTTCAGCGTGTGGATTTTGCTGCTGCTGGTCTGGTATGCGCTAGGCTTGCCAATCGG
Source organism: Serratia sp. PL7 (assembly GCF_945957435.1). Classification (NCBI taxonomy): domain Bacteria; kingdom Pseudomonadati; phylum Pseudomonadota; class Gammaproteobacteria; order Enterobacterales; family Yersiniaceae; genus Serratia; species Serratia sp. PL7. The sequence continues at coordinate 117,197 of NZ_CAMFLB010000003.1, forward strand.
TCCCGGCGTCTATCCGAAGCTGGGCTAAACGCTCTGCTATCTCGCCCCGCGCTGGTTCGCGGGGCAGATTCCCTCCCCCCAAGCCCAGTAGAAAGATTGATCTTCCTCACTGCCCAAGCGGCTCTGAGGATTATTTCATTGCCTTGCTAAATCGGTTCTTCTATTTTAGCTAACCATCTGACAACGACAAAAATAGGGATTAAGCATGATGAATCGCGTATGGGTACTGGGCGACGCCGTGATCGACCTGGTGCCGGAAAATGCCAACGGTTATCTCAAATGCCCCGGCGGCGCGCCGGCGAATGTGGCGGTGGGTATCGCCCGGCTCGGTGGCGACAGCGCTTTTATCGGGCGTGTGGGGCAAGACGGCTTCGGCGCCTTTCTGCAGCAGGTACTGAGCGATGAAGGGGTGGATATCGGTCATATGAGACCGGATCCCGACCACCACACTTCCACGGTGGTGGTGGATCTCGATCTGCAGGGTGAGCGCTCATTCACGTTTATGGTGCAGCCCAGCGCCGATCTGTTTTTGCAGCCCGACGATCTGCCGGCTTTCCAACGGGGCGAATGGCTGCACCTCTGCTCCATCGCACTTTCACAAGAACCCAGCCGCAGCGCGGCCTTTGCGGCGATGGAACGCATTCGGGCGGCCGGTGGCCGGGTCAGTTTCGATCCCAACATCCGCGAAGAGGTCTGGCGCCAGCCGGAAGCGCTGCGCCCCTGCCTGCAAAAGGCGCTGTTGCTGGCGGACGTGGTGAAACTGTCGCGCGAAGAGCTGGCTTTCATCAGCCACCTTGACGATGTAGAGAACGGCATCCGCTGGATGATGCAAACCTACCCGACACGCCTGCTGCTGGTGACGCTGGGCGGCGACGGCGTCTGCGTACACGATGGGCATCGCCTGCGCCATTTCCGCGCGCCGTCGATCGTGCCGGTCGATACCACCGGCGCCGGCGACGCGTTTGTCGCCGGTCTGTTAGCGGCGCTGGCACGCCTTCACGAATTGCCGCAGGAAACGCAGTGGCCGGCGGTTATCGCCCAGGCTCAGGCCTGCGGCGCACTGGCCACCACCGCCAAAGGCGCCATGACCGCCCTGCCCCGCGCCGAAGAGCTCACCGCTTTTCTGCGCTGATCCCTGCATCCACGGCGATCCCCTGGGCGCCGTGGTCTTTTACCCCCACGATTTGCGCACTCGATCACAATAGCTGAATCGGGTTAGCAAACTTGATTGCCAGCCCGCTTCTTGATCGTTATCTTTCGCCTTGAAAAACCGGTTTAGCAATTTAGCAAAAAATAATAACAACCCTTACCCGGATGATAGACGATGATGAAAAAACTCAGCTATTTGGCGATAACAACAGGGCTTTTCCTCTCTGCTTCCAATGCAGCGGCCTCGGGCAGCGGCAGCATCGAGGCGCGCCTCAACGCGCTGGAACAGCGCCTGGCGCAGGCGGAACGGCGCGCCGCACAGGCTGAAACCCGCGCGACGGCGGCGGAACGCCGGGCGCAACAGCTGGAGCAGCGCACCGCCAACACGGAACGGCAAACCGCGCAGATTGCGCAGCATACCGCCGCGCCGCAAACGCCAATTGCCCCGATCAGCGCACTGAAACTGAATGGATTCAATGATCTGAAACTGTACGGCGACGTGGAGTTCAATCTGGACGGCGCCAGCCGCAGCGGCCAGCTGACGTCGCTGAAAGGCAGCGACCACAAAGACTGGAAGCCTGGCAACAAAGAACGCTGGGATATCAACGGCCGCATTCTGGTCGGGCTGGACGGCTACCGCCGCAATCCGGACGGCAACTTCTCCGGCTTCAGCGTGCAACCGCTGGCAGACATGAGCGGCAAAATGAACCTGGATGACGCCGCCTTCTTCTTCGGCAATGAAAAGAACTGGCAAACCAAAATCGGCCGCTTCGAAGCCTACGACATGTTCCCGCTGAATCAGGACACTTTCATTCAATACTCCGGCAATACCGCCAACGATCTGTACGCCGACGGCTTCGGCTATATCTACATGATGAAAGAAGGCCGCGGCCGCAGCAGCAGCGGCGGCAACCTGATGTTGAGCAAATACGCCGGTGATGTCTATTTCGAGCTGAACACGCTGGTGGAGGACGGTACTTCGCTGTTCCAGGACAGCCGCTATCACGGCAACGCCCTGGACAATAAGAAAAACGTCGCCTATTTGCGCCCGGTGATCGCCTGGAAAAAAGACGCCTTCAGCATCGCGGCGGCAATGGAAAGCAACGTGGTAAATAACGCCTACGGGTATCAGGACAGCCAGGGCCGCTTCGTCGATCAGTCCAAGCGCAACGGTTACGGCATGACGATGAGCTGGAACAACAGCGCCGCCAACCCGGATAACGGCGTGGTGGCCAACCTGAGCACCGCCTATCTGGATGCCTCAGGCGAGCAAGACTTCACCGCCGGCGTGAACGTGCTGTGGCGGCGCTTCGAACTGGGTTATATCTATGCCCATAACAATATCAAAGAGTTCAATACCGCCGGGATCGCCGCCGATATCCACAACCCGCTCAGCGAACCGGGCAACTACGACATCCATACCGTTCACGCGTCGTATCAGATACCTAACATTATGAATATGAAGAATTTCAATCTGTATTTAGGCGCCTATGTGTCGCTGCTGGAAGCTAACGCCGACAACAAGATCGCCAACGGCGACAACGATCAACGTTACGGCATGCGCGCCAGATTCAAGTATTTCTTCTGACATCGATTCACGACGCTGCGTCGCAAACTGCGCGGCGGCATTTTTATTTAGCAAGGGGACAACATGGACATTACCGCAACCGCCAACGCGCTGTTGCCGCTGCTCGGCGGTAAAGAGAACATCGCCAGCGCCGCCCACTGCGCCACGCGCCTGCGTCTGGTGCTGGTGGACGACAGCAAGGTGGACAAAGAGGCCATCGGCAAACTGGACGGCGTCAAAGGCTGCTTCAGCAACGCCGGTCAAATCCAGGTAATCTTCGGCACCGGGCTGGTCAACAAGGTGCATGCGGAATTCATCAAGGCGGCGGGCGTCAGCGAATCCAGCAAGGCCGAAGCCGCCGATATCGCGGCGAAAAAGCTCAACCCGCTGCAGCGCATCGCCCGCCTGCTGTCGAACATCTTCGTGCCAATCATCCCGGCGATCGTCGCTTCCGGCCTGTTGATGGGGCTGCTCGGCATGGTGAAAACCTACAGCTGGGCCGATGCCAACAGCGCGCTGTTCATCATGCTGGATATGTTCAGCTCGGCGGCGTTCATTATCCTGCCAATTCTGATCGGCTTCACCGCCGCACGCGAATTCGGCGGCAACCCCTATCTGGGGGCCACGCTCGGCGGCATTTTGACCCATCCGGCGCTTACCAACGCCTGGGGCGTCGCGGGAGGGTTCCACACTATGAACTTCTTCGGTCTGGACATCGCCATGATCGGCTATCAGGGCACCGTGTTCCCGGTGCTGCTGACGGTGTGGTTCATGAGCCTGCTGGAGAAACGGCTGCGTAAGGTGATCCCCAACGCGCTCGATCTGATCCTGACGCCGTTCCTGACGGTGGTGATCTCCGGGTTTGTCGCCCTGCTGTTTATCGGCCCCGCCGGCCGGGCGCTGGGCGACGGCATCTCCTTCGTGCTCAGCACGCTGATCGCCCATGCCGGTTGGTTCGCCGGGCTGCTGTTCGGCGGCCTCTATTCCGCTATCGTCATCACCGGCATCCACCACAGTTTCCACGCGGTAGAGGCCGGGCTGCTCGGCAACCCCACTATCGGCGTCAACTTCCTGCTGCCGATCTGGTCGATGGCCAACATCGCTCAGGGCGGCGCCTGCCTGGCGGTGTATTTCAAAACCCGCGACGCCAAAATCAAAGCCATCGCGGTGCCTTCCGCCTTTTCCGCCATGCTCGGCATCACTGAGGCGGCGCTGTTTGGTATCAACCTGCGCTTCGTGAAACCCTTCCTGGCAGCGCTGGCGGGCGGTGCGCTCGGCGGCGCCTGGGTGGTGGCCAATCACGTCGGCATGAACGCGGTCGGGCTGACGGCGATCCCTGGCATGGCGATTGTGCAGGCCAGTTCGCTGGTCAGCTATATCATCGGCCTGGCGATCGCGTTTGGCACCGCCTTCATACTCTCCCTGCTGCTGAAATATAAAACGGACGCGCAATGATGGAAGAACTCAGCTTAATCAAACAGGCGATGCAGGCGGTCATGAACGGCCAGCCACGCGCGCTGCGCGATCCGCACCGCCCGGCCTGGCATCTGGCGCCCAGCGTTGGCCTGCTGAACGATCCCAACGGCTTCATCCAGCACAACGGCGTTTATCACCTGTTCTATCAGTGGAATCCGCTGGGCTGCGATCATCGCAACAAGTGCTGGGGACACTGGCAGTCGACCGACTTGCTGCGTTGGGCGCATCAGCCGCTCGCCCTGGCACCAGGTGCCTGTTACGACAGCCACGGCTGTTATTCCGGCTCGGCGGTGGTGGCGGAAGATAAAATCACGCTGATCTACACCGGTAATGTGAAATTCCCCGACGGCTCACGCACTGCCTATCAATGTCTAGCTCAGGAAAGCGATCGGGGCGAATACCGCAAGCTCGGGCCGGTGCTGCCGCTGCCGGACGGCTACAGCGGGCACGTACGCGATCCCAAAGTGTGGCGTCATCAGGATACCTGGTACATGGTGCTCGGCGCGCGTGACTTGCAGGATCGCGGCAAGGTGCTGCTGCTTCGTTCCAGCGATCTGCGCGGCTGGCAACCGCTGGGCGAGATCGCCGGTTCCGGCCTGCACGACCTGGGTGAATTCGGCTACATGTGGGAGTGCCCAGACCTGTTCTCGCTGGAGGACGCCGACGTGTTGATCTGCTGCCCGCAGGGGCTGGCGCCGCAGCCGGAACGCTATCTCAACCGTTATCAGGCCGGCTATCTGCTCGGCAAGCTGGATTACCTGCAGCCGGCCTTCAGCCACGGCGAATTTCGCGAGCTGGACGCCGGCTTCGAGTTCTATGCACCGCAGACGACGCTGGCGGAAGATGGCCGCCGCCTGCTGTTCGGCTGGATGGGCGTGCCCGAGCAAGATGAAGAAGCCCATCCGACGCGCCGTTACGGCTGGATCCACACCATGACCTGCCCACGCGAGCTGTCGCTGCGGCATGGCCGCCTCCACCAGCGCCCGGCGCGCGAGCTGCAACAGCTGCGCGGCGAGCGAGCATGCTGGCAAGGCTGTGCCGATGATGCCCCCGCCTATGCGCTGGGGGCTGCGGAGCTGCAGTTGACGCCGCAGGGCGCGTTCAGCGCCGCGTTTGGCGAGGCAATGACGCTGAACTGGGACGGCGAAAGGCTGCAGCTGACGCGCGCTTCCCTGGCCGACGGCCAGCCGGAGCACCGTTACTGGCGCGGCCCGGTCACGCATCTGCAGTTGCTGTTCGATCGTTCCAGCGTGGAGATCTTCATCAACCGCGGCGAGGCGGTGATGAGCGCGCGCTACTTCCCGGCCAGCGAGCCGCAACTGCGGCTGTCCGGAAGCGCGCCGCTGGCGTTGGAATACTGGCCGCTGACGCCATGCATGCTAGAATGACGCATCCTCCGATGACTTCAGATGGCGTCAGTGAAAAAAAATAAACGCATTACCATCAGTGACATCGCCACGCTGGCCGGGGTGTCGAAATCGACCGCCAGCCTGGTGCTGAACGGCCGCAGCAAGGAATATCGGGTGTCCGACGACACCCGCGACCGCGTTCTGGCGCTGGCGCACGAACACCATTATCAGCCCAGCATCCACGCCCGCTCTTTGCGCTCCAACCGCAGCCACACGCTGGGGCTGGTGGTGCCGGAGATGACCAACTACGGCTTTGCGGTGATTTCGCGCGAGCTGGAAACGCTGTGCCGCGAAGCCGGTCTGCAGCTGCTGATCGCCTGCACCGATGAAAACCCGGCGCAGGAGATGATGGCGGTGAACAGTCTGGTACAGCGGCAGGTGGATGGCTTGATCGTCGCCTCCAGCCAGTTGAACGATGCAGAATACCAGAAGATCAACGCCGGGCTACCGGTGGTGCAGATGGACCGCCTGATCGCCGGCTCCGAACTGCCGCTGGTGATCACCGACTCGGTTAATGCGACCGCCGACCTGGTGGAAAAGGTCGCGCGCCAACATCCGGATGAGATCTATTTTCTCGGCGGGCAGCCGCGCATTTCGCCGACCCGCGATCGCCTCGCCGGCTTCCAGCTTGGCCTGGAGCGCGCCGGCATCACGTGCAAACCGGAATGGATCATCAACGGCAACTATCACCCCAGCTCAGGTTACGAGATGTTCGCTCAGCTGTGCGCACAGCTGGGGCGTCCGCCCAAAGCGCTGTTTACCGCCGCCTGCGGCCTGCTGGAGGGCGTATTGCGTTATCTGACGCAGCATCAGTTGATGGAGAGCGACATCCACCTGTGCAGCTTCGACGATCACTACCTGTTCGATTGCATGACGCTGAAGATAGATACGGTCGCGCAAGACTGCCGGGCGCTGGCGCAGCATAGCTTCGACCAGGTGACCGCGCTCATCGACGAGCGGCCGCTGGAACAGCATGCGCTTTATCTGCCGGGCCGCATCCACTGGCGCCATGCCGGTTCCCGGGCGTTGTTGGCCGGGGAGTGATATTTCTGAATCAATAAAAAAGGGCGCCTGAGCGCCCTTTATCGTTGTGCTGCCGCTATTTGGCGGCGCCTTCCATGCCCACCAGCCCCACTTTCAGGTAGCCGGCTTTACGCAGGGTGTCCATCACGCTCATCAGCGTTTCATAGTCCACGCTCTTGTCTGCCTGGAAGAAGATGGTGGTTTCTTTGTTCGCCTGAGTGCGTTGATCCAGCACCGAAGTCAACTGTTCGGCATTCACCGGCTGATCGCCGACGTAGAGCTGCTTGTCGGCCTTCACCGACAGGAACACCGGTTTTTCCGGCCGCGGCTGCGGTTTGGCGGAGGAGGCCGGCAGATCGACGCGAATATCTACCGTTGCCAGCGGCGCGGCCACCATAAAGATGATCAACAGCACCAACATGACGTCGATAAACGGCGTCACGTTGATTTCATGCAGTTCGCCGCTGTCGTCCAGATCTTCATTTAAGCGCATCGCCATGACTCACCCCGCCCGCAGTTGGTGTGCGTGCTGTGAGCGCTTGGCTTCCGCCGTTGCGGCCAGATCCAGATCGCGGCCCTGCAGCAGCAAGACCTGCGCCGCCACGTCGCCTACCTGGGCGCGATGGCCGCTGATGACGCGGGCGAAGATGTTGTAGATAACGACCGCAGGGATCGCCGCTACCAGGCCCATCGCAGTCGCCAGCAGCGCCTCTGCGATGCCCGGCGCCACGACCGCCAGGTTGGTGGTCTGCGAATGGGCGATGCCGATAAAGCTGTTCATGATGCCCCAGACGGTACCGAACAGGCCGACGAACGGCGAGATGGCACCAATGGTGGCGAGGAAGCCGTTGCCGCGGCCCATGTTACGGCTGTAGGCCGCTACGCGGCGCTCGAGACGGAAACCGGTGCGTTCTTTGATGCCGTTGTTGTCGTTGGATTCCGCAGACAGCTCCAGCTCATTTTGCGCATCGTTCAGCAGTACCGCACTGACGCTCTCCGGGGAGAAGTTTTGCGCCAGCTCGGAAGCTTCATCCAGCGAGCGCGCTTCGGCCAGTGCCAACTGCTCGCGACGCAGACGGCGCTTGGCGCGCAGCAGTTCACTGCCTTTAGCGAACAAAATGGTCCAGGTCACGATAGACGCCAGCACCAGGCCGATCATCACCGCTTTCACCACCGCGTCGGCGTGCTGGTACATGCCCCAAATGGACAGGTCCATGCCGCGGGTTTCCGGTGGCTGGATCGTCGGTGCCGGGTTCACCGGCGTGATGCTTTCCGGCGCAGCGGCTGCAGGTGCAGGCGCGGTGGTCGGCGCAACGCTTTCGGTAACGGCCGGATTGGCCGCCGGCGCTGCCTGCGCGCTGCCGGCCAGCCCCACAACCAGCACCATAGAAGCCATCAGGCTGCGGCCAAAGGCCTTGCCCCACTGCGCCCGGCCCTGGCCGAACGATCCTTGATTTAAATTCTTGCCAGCCGTTTTCACGCTGTGCCTCCACCCATTACCGATCAAAATTAAGGAATAATTCAGCGTGCGATCATATCAAACCAACCGGGGATTGATAGTAGTTCTCATTATTATTTACCAAATAAACGCGAAAATTTTAGCCAGCCCCGCGGCAAAGCGCCAATCCGCGCCCGTTCACCGCCAAACGCTCCTTTTATGGGGTTATTTCGTTACTTTTCTCCCACAACGGTGCAACAAGACCACCCTGCCGAACGACGTCTCGACCGATGAATGGGCTTCTCTCTCGCCGCTCGGCAGAAGGATGAGGCGAGAAATGCGCCGCTGACAGCCAATTATAGCCGTTTCTATATCCAGAAGTTAAAACGTCTGGATGGCTATATCAACTCATGCTAACGTAAGGGCTATCGTAAACGGGCACGTGCAGAGCAACCAGAGGTGAGCCAGGTACCATGACGTCAAAACACATCGAAACCACGCTGATCGGCGCCGGCCGCGGCAAACGCTACACCCAGGGCTCCGTCAATCCCGTTACGCAACGCGCCTCTTCCTTGGTCTTCGACTCCGTCGCCGCCAAAAAGCACGCCACCGCGCAACGCGCCCATGGCGAGCTGTTTTACGGCCGACGCGGCACGCTGACCCACTTCGCCCTGCAGGATGCGATGGTCGAGCTGGAGGGCGGCGCCGGCTGCGTGCTGTACCCCTGCGGCGCGGCGGCGGTGGCCAATGCGATCCTGTCGTTCGTCGGCGCCGGCGATCACCTGCTGGTCACCGGTTCGGCGTACGAACCGACCCAGGATTTCTGCACCCACATCCTCGGTCGCATGAACGTCAGCACCACCTATTTCGATCCGTTGATCGGCGCCGATATCGCCACGTTGATCCAACCCAATACCCGCGTGGTGTTCCTGGAATCCCCCGGCTCCATCACTCTGGAAGTGCAGGATATCCCGGCCATGGTGCAGGCCATTCGTGCCGTGGCGCCGGAGGTGGTGATCATGATCGACAACACCTGGGCGGCAGGCGTGCTGTTCAAGGCGCTGGATTTCGACATCGATATCTCCATTCAGGCCGGCACCAAATACCTGATCGGCCATTCCGATTACATGCTCGGCACCGCCGTCGCCAACGCGCGCTGTTGGGAGCAACTGCGCGAGTACTCCTATCTGATGGGGCAGATGGTGGATGCCGACACCGCCTACATGGCGAGCCGCGGCCTGCGTACCCTGAGCGTGCGCCTGAAGCAGCACGAGCGCAGCAGCATTGAGGTCGCCAACTGGCTGGCCGAACGGCCGGAGGTGGCGACGGTCAATCACCCAGCCCTGCCCAGCTGCAAGGGCCACGAGTTCTACCGCCGCGACTTCAGCGGCTGCAACGGGCTGTTCTCTTTCGTGCTGAAAGAGCGACTGGATGATGCCCAGCTGGCCGCTTACCTGGACAACTTCAGCCACTTCAGCATGGCCTACTCCTGGGGCGGCTTCGAGTCGCTGATCCTGGCCAACCAGCCGGAAGAGCTGGAAGCCATCCGGCCGGCGGGCGGCGTCGATTTCTCCGGCACGCTGGTGCGCATACACATCGGCCTGGAGAACGTCGAAGACCTGATCGCCGATCTGGCGGCCGGTTTCGATCGCCTCAACGGCGTGCGCTAAGGCGGATTCCGGTAATTTTCTTCGTCTCGTTTAATGTCGGCTTAAGCTATTAGCGGTACACTAACCGGATAACTGTCAGATACGGTAACCGCCGCATCCTGGAGAACGTGACCCCGGGCGCAACCGGCATGCAACAGGACATAAAATGGATGTATTACGAGAGATTATTCATGCGCTTTGGCAGCAGGACTTTATCGCCCTCGCCGATCCTAGCGTGATTTGGGTGGTTTATGCCGTGCTTTTCACCACCCTGTTTTTGGAAAACGGACTGCTGCCCGCCTCCTTCCTCCCCGGCGACAGCCTGCTGCTGCTGTCGGGTGCGCTGATCGCCAAAGGCGTGATGGGCTTTGCCCCCACCCTGTTGATTCTGACCGCCGCCGCCGGCCTCGGCTGTTGGCTGAGCTATATCCAGGGCCGCTGGCTGGGCCACACCGGCCTGGTGAAAGGCTGGCTGCTGCAATTGCCGGCGCAATATCACCAGCGCGCTCATAACCTGTTCAATCGCCACGGGCTGACGGCGCTGCTGATCGGCCGTTTCCTCGGCTTCGTGCGCACGCTGCTGCCGACCATGGCCGGCATTTCCGGGCTCAACAGTTCGCGCTTCCAGGTGTTCAACTGGCTGAGTGCGGCGATCTGGGTCTGCGCGCTGGTCGGCCTCGGCTACGCGTTCAGCCAAATCCCTCTGGTGAAACGCTACGAAAGCCAGGTGATGACCGGCCTGATGCTGCTGCCGCTGTTGCTGCTGTTCGTCGGCCTGCTGGGCGCCATGCTGGTGATCTGGCGTAAAAAGCGCGCCTCCTCCTCCTGATCCAGGCGCACTACAGCGCCTTCTCGACCAACGCCAGACTGGCGGGCAACTTGCTCACCAGCGTATCCACCGCCAGCCGCACCTTCAGCGGCAGGTGGGGCGTGTGTGGCCATACCGCATGCGCATCAAAGGCGGCGCCCGGCCGATCGCGCAGTAAGCGCACCAGCGCCCCGCTCAACAGCTGCTCACGCACCAGCCAGCACGGCAGCCAGGCGATGCCGAAACCCGCCGTCGCTGCATCCGCAATCGCCTGCAAATCGTCCATCTGCAACCGGTTATTCGGCATCACGTCCTGCGGTTTGTCGTTCTCGTCCAGCACCCGCCAGCTGCGCCGCGCGCCGGCGCGCATATAGGTCACCGCCTCATGCTGGGCCAATTGCTCGATGCTGTGCGGTTCGCCGCATCGCTGCAGATACGCCGGCGAGGCGCACAGCGTCATGCGGTGATCGCCGATACGACGCGCCACCAGCCCGCTGCTGTTGGCCAGCGTGCCGTTACGGATCGCCATATCGAAACCGTCCTCAATCAGATCCACCACCCGATCGCTGAACGACAGCTCCAGCTCCAGGCCAGGGTGCTCACGCGTCAGATCGGTCAGCAACGGCGCAATACACATGCGGCCAAACAGCACCGGCATCGACACCCGCAGCCGGCCGCTGACCTGCCGCTTGCCCGACTCCAGCAACGTTTCCGCGCTGCGGATCTCCTCCAGCGCCCGCAGGCAGCGCTCATAGAACAACGCACCGTCGTCGGTCAGGCTCTGGCTGCGGGTGGTGCGATGAAACAGCCGCACGCCCAGCCGCTGTTCCAGCCGGGCGATGGTTTTCCCTACCGCCGAACGCGACAGGTGCAGCCGACTGGCCGCCAACGCAAAACTGCCCGCCTCCACGGCGGTGACGAATACCGAAATGCCGCTCAATCGATCGCTCATGATTTGTCGCTCTGAAAGAAACAATCTGCGGAAATCTTATCGCCACTGGCGAACCTCTATCAACGATATTATCGACAGGTCGTTAATCGCTGACTTTGGAGAACATCATGACCGACACGATGCAACGCTGGACGATGGACGCCCTGGGGCGTGAACACCTGCAGCTGACCACCGACGCGATCCCGCAGCCGGGGCCACACGAAATCAGAGTGAAAGTGAAGGCGGTAGCGCTCAACTACCGCGACAAAATGATGATTGAAAGCGGCATGGGGCTGACGCTGCCGCAGTCGTTCACCCCCGCCTCTGACATGGCCGGCGAGGTCGACGCTATCGGCCCCGGCGTCAGCCGGTTCCAACCCGGCGCTCGGGTCATCTCCACCTTCAGCCCCGGCTGGCTCGACGGCCGGCAAAAACCGTACGGCGATGCGCGCCAGGTGCCTTACCACACCCTTGGTGGCTTCTATCAGGGCGTACTGGCGGAATACGTGATTTTGCATGAAGACTGGCTGGTGGCGGCGCCGACGTCGCTGGACGACGCGCAGGCCAGCACCCTGCCGTGCGCCGGGCTGACCGCCTGGTTCGCGCTGGTAGAGCAAGGCAAACTGCATGCCGGCGAGACGGTGCTGGTGCAAGGCACCGGTGGCGTGGCGCTGTTCGCGCTGCAGATCGCCAAAGCGCACGGCGCCGAGGTGTACGTGACCTCCGGCAGCGATGAAAAGCTGGCGCGCGCCCGGGCACTGGGCGCCAGTCACGGCATCAACCGGCTGAACGACGATTGGGTGGAGGCGGTTTATGCGCTGACGCAGGATCGCGGCATCGACCATGTGATCGACACCGTCGGCGGCCCGAATCTCGGCAACTCAGTACGCGCCGTGGCGGTGGGCGGCCGCATCTCGGTGATCGGCGTGCTGGCGGGCGCCGAGATTTCCGCGCCCGCCGGCCTGCTGCTGCTGAAATCGGCGCAGATCCAGGGCATCGGCGTCGGCCATCGCCGCGCGCTGGAAGATCTGGTGCGCGCCGTGGACGCCGTCAACCTGCAGCCGGTGATCGATCAGGTATACCGCTTCGACCAGCTGCCGCAGGCGTTGGATCATCTCGATCGCGGGCCGTTCGGCAAGATCGTTCTGACCCCGTAAACGCGGCTCAGCCCTCCAGCAGCAGCGGATTGGCATCGCGCAGCCGGGCGACTTCATCGCTCGGCGTCATGCCGAACAGCCGTTTGAATTCACGACTGAACTGCGACGCGCTCTCGTAACCGACGCGGATCGCCGCCGTGCTGGCCTTCAGACCGTCATGCACCATCAACAGGCGCGCCTTATGCAGCCGGTACGATTTCACGTACTGCAGCGGAGAGGTGTTGGTCACCGCCTTGAAGTTATGGTGAAACGCCGACACGCTCATGTTGACCTCGCTGGCCAACTGCTCGACGTTGAGATTGTCGGCATACTGATTTTCTATGCGCCGCAGCGCCTTGGCGATCTGGCTGAAGTGGGTATGTCGATTAACCAGCTCCTGCAGCGACGCACCGCAGGTGCCGCGCAGCACATAGTAGAGGATCTCGCGCACAATCTGCGGCCCCAGCACCCGGGCGTCGAGCGGCTTGGCCATCACGTCCAGCAGGCGTTCAGTGGCACACAGCAGCGCTTCCGTCAGCTCGGCCAGATTTACCCCGTTGCTCTCCGCCCGCGGCTGCATCAGGTAGTCGTCGTCGCCGATGTCGATCAGCAAATCCTGCAGCATTTGGGTATCGATATTGACCGCCAACCCCACCAGCGGCAACTCCGGGCTGGCGAAGGTTTCGCACTCGAACGGCAGCGGCACCGTCATCAGCAGGTAGTTGCGCGGATCGTATTGGAACACCTTGTTGCCGCAATAGCCGACCTTGTGCCCCTGAAAGATGATGACGATCCCCGGTTCGTACATTACCGGTTGACGCGGGCAGTGGCGATCGACATACAGGATCTTCACCCGCGGCACCGGTGACGACGTGTAGCCGTTGCCGGTGGCGATAGCCATCGCCTGGCGTGCCATGCGGCTGCGCAGCGCATCGATTTCAGTCACGGAAACACCCTCTTACAGTCAGAACGATTCGGCATAAATCATAATTTAAAGCTCTCCATTTCTACAGGCAGTTGTAGAAATAGGCAAGAACCAAACAGGAATGTGCATTGTGCGTTGCCGCCAGGTTCCTGACAATACGGGCCAGACACCTTTGCGCCGCGTTGGCGCCCGCCTGACAGAAAGAGAGAAATCAACCATGCAAAACTTCATTCTGCATACCCCAACCAAAATCCTGTTCGGCAAGGACCAAATTGCCGACGTGGCCGGCCAGATCCCAGCGGACGCAAGCATCCTGATCACCTACGGTGGCGGCAGCGTGAAGAAAAACGGCGTGCTGGATCAGGTGTACAGCGCGCTGGCCGGCCGTGACGTGCGTGAGTTCTCCGGCATCGAGCCGAACCCGACCTACGAAACCCTGATGAAAGCGGTCGAGGTGGTGAAAGCGGAAAACATCGATTTCCTGCTGGCGGTCGGCGGCGGTTCGGTGGTTGACGGCACCAAGTTCATCGCCGCCGCGGCCCGTTATACGGCCGACAGCGATGCCTGGCATATTCTGCAGACCGTCGGCAGCCACATCACTGACGCGGTGCCGATGGGCTGCGTGCTGACGCTGCCGGCCACCGGTTCCGAGTCCAACAGCGGCGCGGTGATCACCCGGAAGAGCAGCGGCGACAAACAGCACTTCTTCTCGCCGCTGGTGCAGCCGCGCTTTGCCGTGCTGGATCCGGTCGTGACCTACTCGCTGCCGCCGCGCCAGGTAGCCAACGGCGTGGTCGACGCCTTCGTACACACCCTGGAGCAGTATCTGACCTACCCGGTCGACGCCAAGGTGCAGGATCGCTTCGCCGAAGGCCTGCTGCTGACCCTGCTGGAAGACGGCCCGCGCGCGCTGGCCGAGCCGGAAAACTATGCGGTGCGCGCCAACGTGATGTGGAGCGCTACCATGGCGCTGAACGGCCTGATCGGCGCCGGGGTGCCGCAGGACTGGGCGACCCACATGCTGGGCCATGAACTGACCGCCATGCACGATCTCGACCACGCACAAACGCTGGCCATCGTGCTGCCGGCGCTGCTGCACGAGAAGAAAGCGCAGAAGCGCGAAAAACTGCTGCAGTACGCTGACCGCATCTGGGACCTGCGCGAAGGCAGCGAAGACAGCCGCATCGACGGTGCCATCGCCGCCACCCGCGCCTTCTTCGAACAGATGGGCGTACCGACCCGCATGGCGGATTATCAGCTCGACGGCAGCAGCATTCCGGCGCTGCTCGACAAGCTGCATCAGCACGGCATGACCGCCCTGGGCGAGCATCAAGACATCACCCTGGACGTCAGCCGCCGCATTTATGAAGCGGCGCGTTAATCACAAAACGGCGATTTTTTGCTAGGCTTTAGTCTCCGTCAGCCATTTTTCGCCGCATCCGGCGCCCGGCCGATCGCCGGGCGTCGTCGGGCGCCTCAGCGCGCCGCCGATCGTTTCGCACCCCTCGTCTTACCGCTCATTCGCAGGGAGAGCGGGGAGAGAATCGCCCTCCCGCCACCGCTGAAATTAGGCTGGCAAACCCGGCAACCGCCCACTTTGCCAACTAGAATTTATCTATAGCCGTTTCGGTGCCGCAGGCGCCGCAATCCGTACACAAGGAGATGCGCATGACAACGCAACAACCCATCATCAAACTCCACGATGGTAATCTGATGCCGCAGTTGGGTCTCGGCGTTTGGCAGGCGAGTATTGAAGAGACCACCCGCGCGGTCAGCAAAGCGCTGGAGATCGGTTACCGCTCCATCGACACCGCCGCGATCTACAAGAACGAGGAAGGCGTCGGCGCCGCGCTGCAGTCCAGCGCGCTGCCGCGCAGCGACCTGTTCATCACCACCAAGCTGTGGAACGACGATCAGGGCGATCCGCTGGCGGCGCTGGAAACCAGTCTGGAAAAGCTCAAGCTGGACTATGTGGATCTGTATCTGATCCACTGGCCGCGCCCACAGCAGGATCAATACGTTTCCGCCTGGCGCGAGCTGATCAAACTGCGCGAACAAGGCCTGGTGAAAAGCATCGGCGTATGCAACTTCCATACGCCGCACCTGCAGCGCCTGTTGGATGAAACCAACGTGGCGCCGGTCGTCAACCAGATCGAGCTGCACCCGCTGCTGCAACAGCGCCAGCTGCGCGCCTGGAACGCCACGCACCATATCGCCACCGAATCCTGGAGCCCGCTGGCGCAGGGCGGTGAAGGGGTATTCAACCAGCCGCTGATCAAGGCCCTGGCCGAGAAATACGAGAAAACCCCGGCGCAAATCGTGGTGCGCTGGCACCTGGACAGCGGTCTTATCGTGATCCCGAAATCCGTCACGCCGTCGCGCATTCGCGAAAACTTCGAGGTATTTGATTTCAAACTCGATAAGGACGAACTGGGCGAGATCGCCAAGCTGGACGTCGGCAACCGCCTGGGGCCGGATCCGGATACCCTGTAAACCCACGCTCAAGCCCTCTCCCGCCGGAGGGGGCTTTTCCTTCCCACACATTGCTCCTTTGCGCCGCCTGACGTTATGATGACGACGCCGGAGGCTCCGGCCACCGGTTAACGCCGTTAAAAAACAGACAAGCACGGAGCACCATGAAATTCTCTTTCTCACACGGGTCACGGCTGGGCATGCTTTGCATCATGCTGGTGCTGGCGGGTTGCGCCGGCAAGAAACAGCGCGTCAGCTACGATCGCCACGCCTTCGATAGCGCCATCAAAGACGCCGCCAGCGAATACGGCGTGGACGCCAAGCTGATCACCGCCATGATCCAGGTGGAGTCCGGCTTCAACCCTTCCGCAGTGAGCAGATCCAATGCGATCGGCCTGATGCAGCTGAAAGCCGATACCGCCGGCTGCGATGCCTACCGCTACAAAGGCAAACGCGGCTGCCCGGACGACGATGACCTGCGGGATCCCGACACCAATATCGATCTCGGCGCCGCCTATCTGGCCACCTTGCAAAAACAACAGCTTAAAGGGATCGCCAATCCCGTCACGCTGCGCTACGCCACCATCATCGCCTACGTCAACGGCACCGGCGCGCTGCTGCGCACCTTCTCCAGTAACCGCCAGCAGGCGATCGCGATGATTAACAACCTGTCGCCAGAAGCCTTTAACTGGCACGTGCGCAAATACCATCCCGCACCGCAGGCGCCGCGCCATTTGATGAAAGTGGAAGCCGCTTACGAACGGTTGTAATTAGCTAAAGTAAAAAGGAGAACCCGGGGGTTCTCCTTTTTGTTTGCGCACGCGGCGTGGTCGTTACGGCTTGGCCTTGCGAATCGGCTTGCGCGGCGGCCGGTTGGACGGCGTGCGCTGCCGATTAATATCGGTATGTTTGGTCAGCGCCGGCCGGGTGTGGCGCTGCAGCCGTTTCGCCTCGCGCTGCTCGTCGATGCTCGGCGCCGGCACCAGACACTCGCGGCGGCTGCCGATCAGGTGCTTCAGCCCCATCTCTTCCAGCGCGGTGCGGATCAGCGCCCAGTTGGCCGGATCGTGGTAACGCAGCAGCGCCTTATGCAGGCGACGCTGGCGCTCGCCGCGCGGCACCACCACGTCTTCGCTCTTGTACCCCACCTTGCTCAGCGGGTTTTTGCCGCTGTAATACATGGTGGTGGAGTTGGCCATCGGCGAAGGATAGAAGTTCTGCACCTGATCGAGGCGGAAACGGTTCTTCTTCAGCCACAGCGCCAGGTTCACCATGTCTTCATCGCGGGTGCCCGGGTGCGACGAGATGAAGTACGGGATCAGGTACTGCTCTTTGCCCGCCTGCTTCGAATAGTGATCAAACAGCTGTTTGAAGCGATCGTAGCTGCCCATGCCCGGTTTCATCATTTTCGACAGCGGGCCTTCTTCGGTGTGCTCCGGCGCGATCTTCAGGTAGCCGCCGACGTGGTGGGTCGCCAGTTCCTTGATATAGCGCGGATCTTCCACCGCCAGATCGTAACGTACCCCGGAGGCGATCAGGATCTTCTTGATGCCCTCCAGCGAACGCGCGCGGCGGTAAAGCTTGATGGTCGGCTCGTGGTTAGTGTCCATATAAGTGCAGATCTCCGGATACACGCACGAGGCGCGGCGGCAGGTCTGCTCGGCGCGCGGGTTAGTGCAGCGCAGCATGTACATGTTGGCGGTCGGGCCGCCCAGATCGGAGATCACGCCGGTAAAGCCCGGCACCTTGTCGCGGATCTCTTCGATTTCGCGAACGATCGAATCTTCCGAACGGCTCTGGATGATGCGCCCTTCATGCTCGGTGATCGAACAGAACGAACAGCCGCCGTAGCAACCGCGCATGATGTTCACCGAGAAACGGATCATGTCATAGGCCGGAATGCGATCCTGGCCGTAAGACGGGTGCGGCACACGCTGATAAGGCAGGGCAAAGACGCTGTCCATCTCCGGCGTGGTCAGCGGGATCGCCGGCGGGTTGATCCACACGTAGCGGTCACCGTGTTTCTGCATCAGCGCGCGGGCGCAGCCTGGGTTGGTTTCATGGTGCAAAATGCGCGAGGTGTGCGCATACAGCACCTTGTCGCCCTTCACTTTCTCAAAGGACGGCAGCAGCACGTAGGTCTTCTCCCACGGCTTCGGCTTGGCGGCGCGCACCGTGACAGGCTTGGCTTCCGGCTCTTTCGGTTTGGCGCCGTCGGCGCACGGCAGATCCTCGCCGTACGGGTTCGGGATAGGTTCGATGCGGCCCGGCTTGTCGAGGCGGGTGGAATCCACGCCGCTCCAGCCCGGCAGCGCTTCTTTGCGCATCACCGCGGTATTGCGAATATCGTGGATATCGCCGATCTTCTCGCCGGCGGCCAGACGGTGCGCCACTTCTACCAGCGGACGTTCGCCGTTGCCGTAGATCAGCATGTCGGCTTTGGAGTCCACCAGTACCGAGCGGCGCACGGTATCCGACCAATAATCGTAGTGGGCGATGCGGCGCAGACTGGCTTCGATGCCGCCCAACACGATCGGCACGTCTTTATAGGCTTCTTTGCAGCGCTGGCTGTAGACCAGGGTCGCGCGATCCGGGCGTTTGCCGCCGACGTTGCCGGCGGTGTAAGCATCGTCGTGGCGCAGTTTGCGATCGGCGGTATAACGGTTGATCATCGAGTCCATGTTGCCGGCGGTGATGCCGAAGAACAGGTTCGGTTTCCCCAACCGCATGAAATCTTCTTTGTTGCTCCAGTCCGGCTGCGCGATGATGCCGACGCGGAAGCCCTGCGCTTCCAGCATGCGGCCGATGATCGCCATGCCGAAGCTCGGGTGGTCAACATAGGCGTCGCCGCTGATGATGATCACGTCGCAGCTGTCCCAGCCCAGTTGATCCATCTCGGCTCGCGACATCGGTAAAAATGGCGCGGTGCCATAACATTCCGCCCAATAAGGCTTATAGGAAAACAGTTCACGATCGGGTTGGATCAGGCTGGTGGTGCTCATTCTGCCGCTCTTTTTACAGGTTAATTAATCGCCGGGCGGCGATTATACGCACTAGTGACAAAAAGAGCATGGTTATTTCGCTAACCATTCACCTCGAATTCATAAACGTCGCTGCGGCACAAGATATCGCTGTACTCCAGCGCCTCGCCCCGGGCGTTGCGGCTGGTCTGGATGATGTGCAACAACGGCGCGCCGCACGGTACGTTGAGCAGTTCGGCGACCTCGTCGCTGCAGGATACCGCCTTCAACAGAAAGTGTTTATCTTCAGGCACGATGCCGCGCGATTGCCATAGCGCATACAGCGAATGTTCCAGTTGCCCCGGTTCTGGCAGGAAGCGCGGCGGTATATAGGTAGTTTCCAGCGAGACCGGGCTGCCGTTCAGCAAGCGCAACCGCCGCAGTTTAATCACCTCGTCTCCCTCCGCCAGCCCCAGCGCCGCCGCGGCCTTGGCCGGTGCGCCGACCCGGGTGCGCAACAGCCATCGATTGCTGACGCGGCTACCGTGGCGCAGCGCCTGAGCGGTGAAACCGCTGTCCTTATCGAGGGAATAACCAATGTGCATCGCCACGCGGGTACCGACGCCCTGCTGCCGCGAAATCAGCCCCTTCTCCTCCAGCAGCTTCATCGCCTTGCTGACGGTGACGCGCGACAGCGCCAGGCCTTCCGCCATCTGCCGTTCCGGCGGCAAAAACGCCTCCGCCGCCAACACCTGCTGCCTGATTGCAGTTTCTATCGCCGTCGCCAGCTGAATATAACGCGGCGCTACCGCCCCCTGCGCCAGATGGCCACGCAGCCAGGCCATAAAATCCGTCATTCGCCCGCCCTCCTGCTTATGCCATTTGTCTGAATTTCATTTTTATCCTATCGCCTGTCCGGCGATAAGCCCCTCACCTTAACTAAAATATCGCTAATGTTTTCAGAGTGGCATCACAATTTTTGCCTAATGGACTTTCATTGGATCTAGATCGCGCGTAATCTGTGCTTATTGATGTTGATACATCAATAGCACCAACACCAGGGACCCACTTTAAAAACAATAAAAAACCCGCTGCCAGCCCTAAAGGATACCCTTGATGGCCGGCGGCGGGCATATACTGCCAGCACAAACGGCCGATAATAAGCAACGGAGCTAATGGATAGCTTGCTCACGGCTCATAGCCGCGTCACAGGATCCTATCGCGTGAGCGAACCGGACTGATGTCGGCAAATAGAAACGTACCCGCTTCGCCAACCCCCGCTGCAGACCCACTCTTTGGCTACACTCATTGGCGCCGTGCGGCCGACGTGCCTCACCCGATAAGGCGGATACCGCCCTCATTTTGACAGACCTGGCGGTCTCAGCCGCTACACACTGCGCGGAATCGGCGTCGTCCCCCGACCACGGGATAGCCGGCCTCAACCGCGCCAACGGAATCGATTTTCAGTCAACTGCGGCGGCCCTCGCGGCCCTGCGCAACAGGGATCATTTGCTATGACCGATATCAATCGCAATGAAGCATGGAAGGTAGAAAGCACCGGTATCGACCGGGTGCCGGACGCGGAGCAGACCGGCAAGCCCATCGAGCTGTTTTGGATCTGGTCGGCGGCCAATATCGGCATCCTCGGCGTAGTGTACGGCGCCATCATCGTCGGCTTCGGCTTATCTTTTCTGCAATCGGTGCTCGCCGCGCTGGTCGGCGTCGCCAGCTTCGTGCTGGTCGGCCTCACCAGCTTCGCCGGCAAGCGCGGGCGCACCTCTACGCTGACGCTGTCGCGGGTGATTTTCGGGCTGAAGGGCAACGTGGCGCCCACCCTGTTCAGTTGGATCAACCTGATGGGCTGGGAAGCGGTCAACGTGATCACCGGCACCCTGACGCTGGCGGCGCTGTTCGAGGCCTTCGGGTTGGGGGCCAGCCACCTGCTGACCGCGCTCAGCCTATTGTTGTTCGGCGGGCTCACTGTCGTCGTCAGCCTGCTGGGGCAAAATACCGTGGTCTGGATGCAAAGCTGGTTCAGCCGCATCTTCGGCACCATGACGCTGATCGTGGTGCTCTATATCCTGTTCAACACCGAGTGGAGCCAGGTGTTGGCGCTGCCTTCCGGCAGCTGGTTGACCGGCTTCCTGCCGGCGGTATCGGTGATCGCCGCCGGCACCGGCATCAGCTGGGCAATCGCCGGCGCCGATTACAGCCGCTATCAAAGCCCGAGCTCGTCGAGCAAAGGCATTTTCGCCGCGGTGATGGGCGGTGCCTGTTTGCCGCTAATGCTGCTGATGCTGGCCGGTATTCTGCTTTCCGTGCAGCTGCCCGATCTGGCCAGCGCCGCCAACCCCATCGCGCTGATTGGCTCGGTGCTGCCCGCCTGGATGGCGATCCCTTATCTGCTGGCCGCCACCGCCGGCATCGTCACCATCGCGGTGCTCAGCCTGTATTCCGCCAGCCTTAATCTGCTGACCATCGGCGTACAGGTCAAACAGTGGTTGGCGGTATCGATCGACGCGGTCGTGGTGCTGGGCATCGCCCTGTATGTGCTGTTCATCTCCGGCGACTTTATGGGGCCGTTCATCTCCTTCTTGGTGTTCTGCGGGGTGTTCCTGGCGGCCTGGGAGGCGATTTTCCTGCTCGATTACCTGTGCCTGCGCCGTCGCCACGGGTATGATGGCAACGCTTTGTACGGCCTGCATGGCCAGAACCGCGGCGTGCGCAAAGCCCCGCTGTTTTGCTGGTTCCTCGGCGCCCTGTGCGGCCTGCTGGTCACTAAAACTGGTTTTATCGACGGCCCGCTGGCCAAAGGCTTGTTTGCCGATTCCAGCCTGGGGCTGTTTGTGTCGTTTGCGGTGAGTCTGATCGCTTACGGTCTGTACCTGACCCAACGCAGAGAACATCAATGAGTGAGTGGGAAGCTGTAACACCTGTCCTGGTGATTGGGGGCGCGGTCGGCGATCTGGTGATGACGCTGCCCCGCCTGCCGACCAGCGGCGAAGATATCGAAGCCCAGCCGCAGGCGCGGCAAATCGGCGGTTGCGCGTTCAACGTGGCGCGCGCGCTGACGCGCCTTGAAGTGCCGGTGATCAACGGCATGCCGGTTGGCAACGGCGAATGGGGCGCGGCGATCGAAGCCGCCATGGGCGAACTGGGGCTGGAGGTGCTGTTGCGCCACGGCCAGATGGACAACGGCTGGTGCCTGGCGCTGGTGGAGCCGAACGGCGAACGCACCTTCATCACGGTTTCCGGTTGCGAAAGCCAATGGAATAAAGCGCAGCTGGCCACGCTGCCGCTGACGGAACACACCCTGATCTACGCCAGCGGCTACGAGCTGGCGGGCGAAAACGGCGAAGCGCTGCGCGAGTGGCTGACGCGCATGCCGTTCGACCAACCGCGTCTGATCGATCCCGGCCCGCGCATCGCCCAGCTCAGCGAAGATTTCTTCGCTATGCTCAGCGACAGCCACACCCTGCTGACGCTCAACCGTGACGAAGTGGCCGCGCTGTGCGGCGCCGGCGACGCGGTGGATGCCGCGCAGCGCTATGCCGCCGCCCGTAACCTGACGTTGATCTGCCGCCTGGATCGCGACGGCGCCTGGATCTGCGACGGCCGCACGCCGCCGCTGCACGTTCCCGCCTATCCGGTAGACGTGGTCGATACCATCGGCGCGGGCGATGCCCACTGCGCCGGTTTGTTGGCGGGGCTGTCCGCCGGCTGGCCGCTGCCGCAGGCGGTCGATCTGGCCAACCGGGTCGCCGCCTGCGTGGTGGCCAGCCTCGGCGCCGCCAATCCGCCGGACCGGCACCAACTGCAACAGCGCTTCCCTCAGGCCTGACGTTTCAAGGCGCCGTCACTCGGCGCCTTCTGCCTTAGTGCGTCGCCGCCGCCGCACTCTCCTGCGGCGAGTGGCGGTAGTTGAAGCTCAACGCGAACACAATCCCCAGCACCAGCGTATACAGCGCAAACACCAGCCAGATGCTCTGCCAGTCTTTCACGCCGTCATGGCTGAAGAAGTCCACCACTTCGCCGCTGGCGAGCGCACCCACATAGGCGCCCAACCCGTTCACCATGGTCATGAACAGCCCCTGCGCGCTGGCGCGGATGCGGTGATCGGCCTCTTTCTCGACGAAGATGGCGCCGGAGATATTAAAGAAGTCGAACGCACAGCCGTAGACGATCATCGACAGCAGCAGCAGAACGAAACCAAAGCCGACCGGCGTGCCGTACGCCAGGAACAGGAAACGCAGCGTCCAGGCCGCCATGCTGATCAGCATCACCTGCTTGATGCCGTAACGGCGCAGGAAGAAGGGAATGGTAAGGATAAAGAACACTTCGGAGATCTGCGACAGCGACAGCAGCACCGCTGGATACCTGACGCTGAGGCTGTCCTGATACAGCGGATTGAGCGACAGATCGTGCAGAAACGGGTTACCGAAGGTATTGGTTATCTGCAGCGCCGCGCCAAGCAACATGGCGAACAGGAAAAACAGCGCCATGCGCCGCTGGCGGAACAACACCAGCGCATCCAGCCCCAGCACGCTCACCCAGCTCTTCGACTCGGCCGCGCGGTTGGTCGGGCAGCGCGGCAGCGTCAGCGAATAGGCGGACAGCAGCAGCGACGCCGCAGAAGCCAGATACAGCTGCAGATTGCTGAGCTCGATTTGGCTAAAGCCGACCAGCCACATTGCCAGAATGAATCCCACCGTGCCGTACACCCGCACCGGCGGAAAGTCCTTCACCGTGTCAAAGCCGTGCTTCTCCAGGCAAAAATAGGAAATGGCGTTGGAGAGCGCGATGGTCGGCATATAAACCATGGCGTTGAACAGCATCACCCAGAACATCAGCATCGGTTGCTCGACCTGCGCCGCGCAGTACAGCGCCAGCGCCCCGAACAGGTGGCAAAGCGCATACAGGTAGTTGGCCTTCATCCATCGATCGGCGATGATGCCCGCCAGCCCCGGCATGATCAGCGCGGCGATACCCTTGGCGCTGTAAACCATTCCCACCTGCATACCGCTGAAATGCAGCGTGTTGATCATGTAGGAGCCCAGCGTCACCAGCCAGGCGCCCCAAATAAAGAACTGCAGGAAAATCATGACTTTTAATCGTGTTTTTATCGCCATCGCCATCACCTTGTTATTATGTTTTCAACGATGATTGGTGCAGCAGGCCCCCTGCAGCCCGCCGCCGGTTTGCTTGCTGTCTTACAGCGTTTTGAACAGCTCGCGGATAAGGCGCATGAAATCGTCCGCCGCCAGCGCCGCGCAGCTGAGCGTTTGTTCGTGGGAGAGCGGCGTATCCGACAGCCCTTCGGCGTAGTTGGTCATCGCGGACACCACCAGCACCTTGAGACCGCAGTGGCGCGCCGCCAGGACTTCCGGCACGATCGACATGCCCACCACGTCGCAGCCCAGGGTCTGCATCATGCGGATCTCCGCCGGCGTTTCGAAATTCGGCCCGGTGTAGGCAGCGAATACCCCTTCCGCCAGCGGGATGCCCGCGCTTTCGGCCACCGCCGCCAATTGGGCGCGCAGATCGCGATCGTAGGCGTTCGCCAGGCTGAAAAAGCGCGGCCCGAAGCGCTCGTCGTTGGCGCCGACCAGCGGCGATTCCGGCATGAAGTTGATGTGATCGGTAATGGCGACCAGGCTGCCCGGCGCCACCGAGCGGCGCAGCGAACCGGCGGCGTTGGTCGCCAGCAGGAATTCGCAGCCCAGCAGTTTGAAGGTGCGCACTGCGGTGGTCATCACCTGCATGCCGCGTCCTTCATAGAAATGACCACGCCCTTTCATGCACAGGACCGGCACGCCCTCCAGCTTGCCGGCGACCAGTTGCCCGGCGTGGCCGGCGACGCCGCTCACTGGGAAACCCGGCAGCTCCGCGTAGTCGAGGGTGACGGTTTCGGTCATCACCTCCGCCAAAGCGCCGAGCCCGGAGCCGAGAATCAAGGCCGCTTTCGGCTGGAAGCCCGGCAAACGGGTGCGGACGACATCGGCGCAGGTAAAAGCATCTTCTTGATTAAACATCGTATTCTCTCTTTCAGCGGGGGATAATAATCCCCATAGTAGAGAGCGAGGCGCGGCCGAGAC
The DNA here is from genome assembly GCF_945957435.1 of Serratia sp. PL7. Taxonomy (NCBI): domain Bacteria; kingdom Pseudomonadati; phylum Pseudomonadota; class Gammaproteobacteria; order Enterobacterales; family Yersiniaceae; genus Serratia; species Serratia sp. PL7. The sequence goes on from NZ_CAMFLB010000003.1 coordinate 142,235, forward strand.
CAATACATTCTTGGCGGCCGATTTATTCCATTTACCTATAAGTTGAGCTGCGTCACAGGAGGCGTTACCCCGGATGAACCCGCCCCAAGCCCTGCCCGATCCCGGCCGGATTAACTTCCGCCTGCTGCACTATTTCCGCGTGGTGGCGGAAGAGATGAACTTCACCCAAGCGGCGCGACGGCTGAATATGTCACAGCCGCCGCTCAGCAAGCACATCAAGGATCTGGAAAGCCAACTCGGGGTGGTGCTGTTCAAACGCACCACCCGCTCCATGACGCTGACGCCGGCCGGCCGCACGCTGCTGCGCAACGTCGAGCGGCTGCTGGATCAGACCGACAGCGCGTTGCATCAGGTGCAACAGATGGGGCGTGGCGAAGGCGGCCATATGGTGGTCGGTATGGTCGGCACCTCGGCCTGGGGCGGCCTGATCGCGGCGCTGCGGCGATTCAGCGAGCGGAGCGCCGGCGTCACCTGGTCGTTGAACGAGCTGACGCCCAGCCAGCAAATCATCGCGCTGCAAAAGCGGCATATCGACATCGGGGTCTGGCGAGAGGCACAGCAACAGACGCTGCCGGGGTTGACCTGCCAACGGTTGGCAAGCGAAAGCATCGCCGTCGTGCTGCCGCTTGATCATCCGCTGGCGCAGCAGGAAAACATTCCGCTGGCGGCGCTGCAGAACGATAGCTTCATCGTGCTGCCGCCGCATGAGGCCAGCCTGGGGCTGTATCTGCACAATCTGTGCCTGCAGCAGGGATTTTTGCCGGACGTCGCTTATCAGGTTAACGAGCCGCAAACCCTGCTGGCGCTGGTGGCGGAAGGCTGCGGCATTACGCTGCTGCCGGACAGCTACGGCCGCATTCCGTGGCCCGGCGTACGCTTTTGCTCGCTGCAACAGGCGCCGCCGGCGGATCTGTACGCGGTTTACCGCGCAGACAGCGTCACGCCGGTGGTGCAGGCCTTCCTGGAGATGCTGCGGGCGCCCTAAGCGGCCCGCAGAGCGGGTTACATTGTCGGCTGTACCATCAGCTGGCCGGCGGTGCCGCGATCGGCCATCTCCAGCGTCTGGCTGTAATACAGGAACGGGAAGTGTTCGGAGGTAGGTTGGTTGAAATACACCAACAGCTCGACGTCGCCATCGACCCAGACGGTGTCCTTCCAGCCGCGATCTTCCGCCATCGGCTGCGCGCCGTTGACGCGTTTGATCAGGAACTGCACGCCCTGAATATGGAACGACTGCGGCGTATCCGCATGAATGTTCCAACGTTCCCAGGTGCCTTGCTGTGCCTGTACGTCGATGCGGTTCATGTCCCAAATCGCGCCGTTGATGCCGGCGCCGCCGTCACCCAGGCGGAAATCGCGGGTGCGGCTGGCGCTGCCGTCCAACAGCTGATCCGCCAGCAGGCGCATCGGCAGGTTGTCGGTCACCAGCGGCAGCAGGCCGGTCGGGCGCAGCGTCAGCACCTGGGTGGACACCAGAATGCTCGACGGCTCGAACAGGCCGCGCAGGCGATCCATGATGCCCGCCGCTTCACCAGCGGTGATGGTCACCTCCTCGCCCTTCGACATGTCGATCAGCACTTCCCGGCGTTCGCCCGGCGCCAGCGAAAGCTGTTGCACCGCGACCGGCGCAGGCAAGAAGCCCTGATCGCTGGCGATCACGTTGAACGGCCGCCCGTCGCTGAGCTGCAGGGTATAACGCCGCGCGTTGGAGGCATTTAGAAGGCGCAAACGCACCCAGCCGCGCGATACGTCGACATACGGGTTTTGCACGCCGTTAACCAACAGCGTATCGCCGACGAAGCCGCCCTGCGACGGCGCGTCGTATTGTGGCGTGCCGAAGTTATCGAAGCGTTTGTCTTGAATGATCAACGGGAAATCGTCGACGCCATAGTGGTTGGGCAGCGGCAGCGCTTTGCTGACGGCATCCTCCACCAGCCACAGCCCGGCCAACCCGTTGTAAACGTGCGGCGCCATACGGTTTGGGGTGTTGGCGTGGTACCAGCAGGTAGCCGCCGCCTGACGGATGGGCAGCACCGGCGACCAGTCAACGTTGGGTGACATCATGCGCGGCGCGCCGCCCATCAGGGTGCCCGGCACCTGCAGACCGCTGATGGTCATCGCCACCGGCTCCTGCAGACGGTTGCTGTAAATCAGTTTGACGTCGTCACCGCTGTAAACCCGCACCGTCGGCCCCAGGTACATGCCGTTGATGCCCCACACCGCCGCTTTGCGGTTATCCATAAACGCCCAGTGGGCGCGCTGCAAGGTCAGGAACAGCGGCTGACCGCGGCGAGACTCCAGCAGCGGAGGAATGGGTAACGGGGTCTGCGTTCCGCTCGCTTCAGCCCTCAGCGGCACGGCGCCCGCGCACAGCGCCAGGCCCGATGCCTGTAAAAACTGACGTCGACTGAGTGACATATCTTCTCCATGAAAAGCAATAACTAAACCGTGTGCAAAACCCAAACGCCCGCCAATCAAGATTAGCAGGCGTTCAGGCGTTAACGGCGCTGAACGCCAATTAAAACCTTATTCTTTGAAGCCGGTAGACTCTTATTTTTTGGCGGCGTTGCGCTGGGCGACTTCAGCGTCCAATTCGGCGATTTTCGCCTCCATCAGCTCGCGGCAATGGGCCGCCAGCTCGCGCACGTTTTCTTTGCCGTATTTGCTGGTATCCACCGGCGCCAACATCTCGACGATCACATGCCCGTTATTCCAGCGATTAAGATTTATATTACCGCTGGTGGTGGATACACAGATCGGTACAATCGGCACGCCGGCGGCGATGGCCGCGTGGAACGCGCCGGTTTTAAACGGCATCAGCCCACGGCCACGGCTGCGGGTTCCTTCCGGGAACATCCAGATAGAAATGTCTTTCTTTTTGAACTGCTCCGCCACCTGGGCGATGGTGCCGTGCGCCTTGGCGCGATTATCACGATCTATCAGCAGATTACCGGTCAGCCAATACAGCGGGCCGAAAAACGGGATCCATACCAGACTTTTTTTACCGACGGTCACGGTGCGCGGCTGCACAATATTAGAAGCCGTCACCATGTCGTAGTTATTTTGGTGGTTGGCGATATAGATGCACTTGCCGTTGTTGGCCGCATCGGCCGGCACGCGGGTTTCAACCTTGATGCCGAACAGCGTCGACAGGCGGCCGAAAAGATGGCCGAAGGTCGCCACATGGCGGGGGTTGCGCGGGCTGAACAAGCAATAAATAGAACCGAAAATACACACCAGAATACAGAAGAGAGTGGCGAGAACGGCACGCAAAATCAATAACATAACAACCTCATTAGCACACTGCCAACGCAGTTTACTTCGCTGCGCAGATTCCTTTACTCATTATTTGCCGGCCGGGCGATAAGCACGCCCATGTCGCCCGCATTTCTCGCTATTTTCCTGCCAGGCGGCAGTACGCACAATAATTTTATGCGCAGAAATGTTAACTATTTGGAAAATAAACGCCAGCAAAAATAAATAAGGCGGCCACAGCATGCTGCGACCGCCCGTTAACGCTAGCGCCAACGCTTACTCTTCGCTGTCGCCACCCGACGCCCGCACCGGCGCATCCACTTCGACGCGATCGATGCGCTGCAGGCCACGCGGCAGCTGGGTCCCCTTGCGGCCGCGCTCCGCGCGGAACTTCTGCAGATCTTCCGGGCGCAGCGTCAGCTTGCGTTTGCCAACGTGCAACGTGACGGACGCCTGCGGCGGCAGCACGAACAGCCAGGCCAGCTTGTCTTCACCGGCTGCGGCCTGCGCCGCCGGAATGGAGACGATCTTGTTGCCCTTGCCCTTCGACAGCTGCGGCAGATCGGCGACCGGGAACATCAGCATGCGCCCGGCGGCGGTGATCGACAGCAGCATATCGTCTGCGCCGTGAATTTCCATCGGCGGCAGCGCTCTGGCGTTGTCCGGCAGCGTGATCATCACCTTGCCGGCGCGGTTGCGCGCCACCAGATCGTTGAAGGTACAGACGAAGCCGTAACCGGCGTCGGACGCCATCAGCAGCTTCTGATCGTCGGCCGCCATCAGCACCTGCTCAATGGTGGCGCCCGGCGGCGGTGTCAGCTTGCCGGTCAACGGCTCGCCCTGCCCGCGTGCCGACGGCAGCGTCATCGGATCGAGCGCATAGCTGCGCCCGGTAGAATCGATGAACACCACCGGCTGGTTGCTCTTGCCGCGTGCCGCACCACGGAAACTGTCGCCGGCCTTGTAGCTCAACCCGGCAGGATCGATATCGTGGCCCTTGGCGCTGCGCACCCAGCCCATTTCCGACAGCACAATGGTCACCGGCTCGGACGGCACGAAGTCATGCTCGCTCATCGCCTTGGCTTCCGCACGCTCGGTCAGCGGTGAACGGCGATCGTCGCCATAGGTTTGCGCATCGGCCTGGATCTCTTTCTTGATCAGCGTATTCAGCTTGCGCTCGGACGCCAGCAGCGCCTGCAGCTGATCGCGCTCTTTCGCCAACTCATCCTGCTCACCGCGGATCTTGACCTCTTCCAGTTTGGCCAGGTGACGCAGTTTCAGCTCGAGGATCGCTTCCGCCTGGGTATCGGAGATGCCGAAACGCTGCATCAGCACCGGCTTCGGCTCATCCTCGCTGCGGATGATGTGGATCACCTCGTCGATGTTGAGGAACGCCACCAGCAAACCTTCGAGGATATGCAGACGTTTGAGCACTTTCTCGAGGCGGTAGTTCAGGCGGCGGCGCACCGTATCGCGACGGTAGGCCAGCCATTCGGTGAGGATCTCCACCAGCCCTTTCACCTGCGGGCGGTTGTCCAGACCGATCATGTTCATGTTGATGCGGTAGCTGCGTTCCAGATCGGTGGTAGCGAACAGGTGATTCATCACCTGCTCCAGATCGATGCGGTTGGAACGCGGCACGATCACCAGACGCGTCGGGTTTTCGTGGTCGGATTCATCGCGCAGATCCTCGACCATCGGCAGCTTCTTGGCGCGCATCTGGCTGGCGATCTGCTCCAGCACCTTGGCGCCGGAAACCTGATGCGGCAAGGCGGTGATCACCGCGCTGCCATCCTCTTTCTTCCACACGGCTCGCATGCGCACCGAGCCGCGGCCACTCTGGTAAATTTTGCGAATCTCATCGCGCGGAGTGATGATCTCGGCTTCGGTCGGGAAGTCCGGCCCCTGCACGAACTCGAGCAGATCATCGAGCGAGGCGCCCGGTTTGTCGAGCAGCGCCACCGCCGCGGCGGCGACTTCACGTACGTTGTGCGGCGGAATGTCGGTCGCCATGCCGACCGCGATGCCGGTGGTGCCGTTCAGCAGGATGTTTGGCAGACGCGCCGGCAGCATCTTCGGCTCTTGCAGCGTGCCGTCAAAGTTCGGGATCCAGTCGACCGTGCCCTGGCCCAGTTCGGCCAGCAAGACTTCGGCGTATTTGGACAGGCGCGATTCGGTATAGCGCATCGCCGCGAACGACTTGGGATCGTCCGGCGCGCCCCAGTTCCCCTGGCCGTCCACCAGCGGATAGCGATACGAGAACGGCTGCGCCATCAGCACCATGGCTTCATAACACGCGCTGTCGCCGTGCGGGTGGTATTTACCCAGCACGTCGCCCACGGTACGGGCGGATTTCTTGAATTTGGCGCTGTTGTTCAGCCCCAGCTCAGACATGGCGTAGATGATACGGCGTTGTACCGGCTTCAAACCGTCGCCAATGTACGGCAACGCCCGATCCATGATGACGTACATGGAATAGTTCAGATAGGCGTTTTCAGTGAATGTGTGCAGCGGTAAACGCTCTACACCGTCATGAGTCAGATCACTCATTACTCAATTATCCTCAGACCGTGGCTTGGCAATCCCTTGGACGACAAAAGGCATCGCTTGTCGATTCTGCCCGCGATAGTAACCCATCTGCGGGGTAGCTGTCACAGTTGGCGCAAGGATCGCCGGCGACGGCCAATTCCGCGATGCGGTTTATGCAAAATTTCGCTACCTGGCGGCTTCTTTATTGACTGGCAGTCAACACTGTTGTGCGCCGGATCGCATTTTTACTTGCCTGACTAACGATTACACTCGTCACCAGCGAAATGGTTTCCGCCTTTTCGGCGGGAAGCATGCCATATCTTAACTCTGACGGGAGCCGCGAAAGATGAGCAATATCCTGATTATCAACGCTAAAAAACAATTCGGCCATTCCAACGGCGAACTCAACCAAACCCTGAGCGACGTGGCGGAAAGCTTCCTGCGCGATCTGCAGCACGATGTGCAGGTCACCGTGGTCGACGACGGCTATGACATCGAAGCCGAAGTACAGAAATACCTGTGGGCTGACGCGGTCATCTATCAGATGCCGGGCTGGTGGATGGGCGAACCCTGGATCCTGAAAAAATACATCGATGAAGTGTTCACCGCCGGCCACGGCAGCCTGTATGCCAACGACGGCCGCTCTCGTTCCGACGAAAGCAAAAAATATGGCTCCGGCGGCCTGATCCAGGGCAAAAAATACCTGCTGAGCCTGACCTGGAACGCCCCGCTGGAGGCCTTCACCGATCCCGATCAGTTCTTCCACGGCGTCGGCGTCGACGGCGTTTACCTGCACTTCCACAAGGCCAACCAGTTCCTGGGGATGGAAGCGCTGCCGACCTTCATCTGCAACAATGTGATCAAAGAGCCGAATATCGCGGACGACATCACGCGTTATCGCGAGCATCTGGCGAAAATTTTTGCTTAACTGACGCAGAACATTCTCATCAACGAGGTAAGCATGATCACCGTAATCGCAGAAATCAAAGTGAAACCCGGCCACCGCGCCACCGTACTGCAAGCCATTGAAAAACTAGTGCCGCTGGTGCTGGCGGAAGACGGCTGCGGCGAATACACGCCGATGGTCGACAGCAATACCCAGGCGCCGTGGCAGAAGCGGTCGCCGGATTCGGTGTTCATGCTGGAGAAATGGGAAAGCATGGCGCATCTGGAAAAACATCTGGCCATTGAACACATGCTCAAACACCGCGACACCCTCAAAGACAGCGTGCTGGACACCGAGATCTACATCCTGGAAAACGCCCTGTAAGCCCCGCCTTATAACGTCTGCGCGTCGATGTGCGCGCTGACGTAGTCAAGAAAACAGGTGATGCGCGCCGCCAATTGCGTATTGCGGTAATACACTGCATTAATCGGCTGGCGCACGTCCAGCGTCTCCTGCTCCAGCAACGTCACCAACTTGCCCGCTTCCCGATCGCGTCGGGTCATAAAGTCTGCCAGCTGTACGATCCCCTCGCCCCGCAGCGCCAATTGCCGCAGCGTTTCACCGCTGGACGCCGAGATCGTTGGCGTGATGGTGAAATGCGGCGCCTGGCGATAGCGCAACGGCCACTGGTTCAGTGATTCCGGCTGGGTAAAACCGAGCAGACAATGCCGATGCAACGCCTCCACACTCTGCGGCGTGCCGTGCTGCTGCAGATAAGCCGGGCTGGCGAGGATGCGCAGCCGGCTGGCGCCCAGCGCGCGCGCATGAATGGTCGAATCGCGCAACGCACCGATGCGAATAGCGATATCCGTGCGTTTTTCCAGCAGATCGATAACCAGGTTGTCGGTGTTCAGCTCGAGCGAAATTTGCGGATAACGTTCCCTGAACCCCGCTACCAGCGGCACGATGACGTGCTCCATAAAAGGCGCAGCCGCATTTATCCGCAACCGCCCGGCCGGCATCTGCCGACGCACCGCCATTTGTTCTTCGGCATTTTCCACCGAGTTGATGATCGTACGCGCATGGCTCAGGAAGCTTTCCCCCTCTTCGGTCAGCTCCAGGCGACGCGTAGTGCGGCGCATCAGGGTGGTATCGAGTTTGTTCTCCAGGCGGCTGAGCGCGCGGCTGATGCCGGATGTCGTCTGGCCGAGCCGATCGGCAGCGGAGGTGATGGAACCGCTGTCGACCACCGAGGTGAACGCCAGCAATTCTTCGAGCGTGATCTTCATGCATTTCGGCCCAGGTTATCGGGCGCCGCATGAACGCCCTGCGGGAAAGCAGGCCCGGCGTTCACCGGGCCAGGGTCAGGCTCAGACCGCCAATTCGGCCATGTCGCCCTTGTCTTGCAGCCAGTTACGGCGATCTTCCGAACGCTTCTTGGCCAACAGCATGTCCATCACCGCCAGCGTCTGATCGACATCATCTTCCGCTACCGTCAGTTGCACCAGCCGGCGGGTATTCGGATCGAGGGTGGTTTCGCGCAGCTGCAGCGGGTTCATCTCACCCAGCCCTTTAAAGCGCTGGACGTTCGGCTTGCCCTTCTTGCGCTTCAGCTGTTCCAGCACGCCGGCCTTCTCTTCTTCATCCAGCGCGTAGAACACTTCTTTACCGAGATCGATGCGGTACAGCGGCGGCATGGCGACATAAACGTGGCCGCCTTTCACCAGCGAACGGAAGTGGCGCACGAACAGCGCGCACAGCAGCGTGGCGATGTGCAGGCCGTCGGAGTCCGCATCCGCCAGGATGCAGATTTTGCCGTAGCGCAGTTGGCTGAGATCTTCGCTGTCCGGATCGATGCCGATCGCCACGGAAATGTCGTGCACTTCCTGCGAGGCCAGCACTTCGTCCGAGGACACTTCCCAGGTATTCAGGATCTTGCCCTTCAGCGGCATGATCGCCTGATATTCGCGATCGCGCGCCTGCTTGGCCGATCCGCCCGCCGAGTCCCCTTCCACCAGGAACAGTTCGGTCATGGCCAGATCCTGCGAGGTGCAGTCCGCCAGCTTGCCCGGCAGCGCCGGCCCGCTGGTGAGCTTCTTGCGCACCACTTTCTTGGCCGCGCGCAGGCGGCGCTGGGCGCTGGAGATCGCCAGCTCGGCCAGCTGTTCCGCCGCCTGAACGTTCTGGTTTAGCCACAGGCTGAAGGCGTCTTTCACCACGCCGGAAACGAAGGCCGCGCACTGACGCGAAGAGAGACGTTCTTTGGTCTGCCCGGCGAACTGCGGATCCTGCATTTTCACCGACAACACGTAGGCGCAGCGATCCCAGATATCCTCCGCCGACAGCTTCACGCCGCGCGGCAAGATGTTGCGGAATTCGCAGAACTCGCGCATCGCGTCCAGCAGCCCCTGACGCAGGCCGTTGACGTGGGTGCCGCCCTGCATGGTCGGGATCAGGTTGACGTAGCTTTCGGTCAGCAGCTCGCCGCCTTCCGGCAGCCACAGCAGCGCCCAGTCCACCGCTTCGGTGTCGCCGGCGAAATTGCCAACGAACGGCGCTTCCGGCAGGGTGATCAGGCCGTTAACCGCTTCCATCAGGTAATCGGTCAGGCCGTCCTGGTAGCACCAGCGCTGCTCGGTGTTGTTCACCTTGTCGATGAAATAGATCTCAACGCCGGGGCACAGCACCGCTTTGGCTTTCAGCAGGTGAGTGAGGCGCGATACCGAGAAACGCGGGCTGTCGAAGAACTGTTCGTCCGGCCAGAAGTGCACGCTGGTGCCGGTGTTGCGTTTGCCGCAGGTGCCAGTCACCGTCAGGTCTTGCACTTTGTCGCCGTTTTCGAAGGCGATGCCGTAGACGTTGCCGTCGCGGCGCACGTTGACTTCCACCCGCTTCGACAGGGCGTTGACCACCGAGATCCCAACGCCGTGCAGGCCGCCGGAGAACTGGTAGTTTTTATTCGAGAATTTACCGCCGGCGTGCAGCCGGCACAGGATCAACTCAACCGCCGGCACGCCCTCTTCCGGGTGGATGTCCACCGGCATGCCGCGGCCGTCGTCGATCACTTCCAGCGACTGATCGGCGTGCAGGATCACGTCGATACGCTTGGCGTGACCGGCCAACGCTTCGTCGACGCTGTTATCGATCACCTCTTGGCCGAGGTGGTTTGGGCGCGTCGTGTCGGTATACATGCCGGGACGACGGCGCACTGGTTCTAGACCGCTGAGTACTTCAATGGCATCAGCGTTATAGCTGGATTGAGTCATCGTTGATTATTTTTTCGTGGTTAAAGGGAGGTGCCGGAACGGTCCGTCAGACCGCGTTTAGCCCTAAAAAATCCACAATCTGGGGGAAGTAGTGCTCGAAACCGACGAAGGCGTGGTTTCCACCCGACTCCACCGTTTGCCGACACGCGGTGTAATACGCCACTGCCTGGCCGTAATCGAGAATTTCATCGCCCGTTTGCTGCAGCAGCCAGATTAAATCCGGCGACTCCAAGGGATCGATCTGCATCACTTTCAGATCGTAAACGTGCCGAGACTCTAACACATATTGCTGGCCGGTGTAGGGGTTCTCGTTGGCGCCGAGATAGTCCACCAGCAGCTCAAACGGCTTGACCGCCGGGTTGACCACCACCGCCGGCAGGGAAAAACACTGCGACAGCCAGGTGGCATAATAGCCGCCCAGCGATGAGCCGACCAGCCCGAGCGTTTGCCCGGCGCGCTCCAGCACCATATTTTCCAGCATCTCGGCGGCCTCCGCCGGAAAGGCCGGCAGCTGCGGCACCAGCATCTCGATGTCGGGATGGTGTTCGGCCAGCCAGGCCTTGAAGGCCACCGCCTTGGCCGACTGCGGCGAACTATTGAAACCGTGCAGGTAGAGCAGCGTCGAAGGCATCAGTATCCATCCGAGTCCATGTCGGGGCGGAAATCGTCGTTTTCCAGGCGGAACACCTGCGTCTCGACGCGGCCGTCCGGCAACAGATCGAGGTAACGCCAGCCGGGGGAGACGTCGTCGATGGTAAAGTTAGTGCAGTGCGGCTTGAATTGCACGCAGGTGGACGGCGTCGCCAACAGGCGCCGGCCCTGCCATTCCAGATCCAGATCCTGATGAATGTGCCCGCACACTACGGTATTCACTTTCGGATAACGCAGCAGGATCGCGCCCAGCATATGCGGGTTGCGCAGGCTGTGCTGATCGAGCCAGGTGCAACCGGACGGCAGCGGATGATGGTGCAGCAGCAACAGCGTATAGCGCTCGGGGTGAGCCTGCAGGCAGCGCTCCATCCACTCGAGCTGATACTCGCTCAATTCGCCGTGCGGCACGCCGAACACCTGGCTGTCCAGCATCAGCACCTGCCAGTCGTCGCCCAGCAACACCTGTTTGGAAGGGGCAATGCCGGCGGCGGCCAACGCGTCGACCATCGCCGGTTGGAAATCGTGGTTACCCGGCAGCCACACGCAGGGGGCCGGCAATTGCGCGATGCCGGCGGCGAAGTGGCGGTACGCCTCTTGCGAGTGATCCTGCGCCAAATCTCCCGTGGCGACGATCAAATCAACGTCGCGGCGCTGCGCCTGGATGGCGTCCAGCACCGCGTGATAGCTGCGATAGGTATTGATGCCGAGCAACGTCTCGTGTTCGCCGGCAAAAAGGTGGGTATCTGTTATTTGTAGAATCCTGACCGCGGCCCCACTCGCCACGGGCAGTTTAAACAGGCTTTCCAAATGGTGTCCTTTGTTATTTCAGTCTGTCTAACAAACCGGAACCGCCATCGCTCCATGCGCCAAACAGTAGCGCAGCCAATCAGCAAGAAACTGGTTAATTTGATGCTTTTCGTCGCGTTGATGCAACTTTTTATTAGGATAATCATAACGCGCTTTAAAGCGGTAGATCTGCTGACTGGAACACACTTCCGCAACCATGGCGTCATGGTACAACCGCACCGTCATCGCGGGCAGGCTCCAGTAGCTGACCGCCGGAAAGATCTGCTCGATCTCCACCAGCGACGTGTAACGCGTGGACTCAACGATGGTCAAACGATAGCCGGCGCCGTTCACCTGATAAGTCACCGTTTCGCCCGCTTCATCGTTGCGCGGCAGCAAGCGGCGCAATTGCGCGAAGTTGGTTTCGCACAATCTCATCATTTCGGGGAAATCAGGGGTATAGCGCTGTTTCATTAGTTGGCCCACTCTTTTCTCAACGATTCATGGTGCAACGCCAGCCATTGCAATGCAATCACTGATGCGGCGTTATCGATCGCGCCCTCCTCTACCCAGCGGTAAGCCTGCTCGCGGCTGACCACGTGGACGCGGATATCTTCATGCTCTTCCGCCAGACCGTGGATGCCCTCGGCGGTGCGGGCGTCCACTTCGCCGACCATGATCGACAAACGTTCGCTGGTACCGCCGGGGCTGGCCAGGTAGCTCAGCACCGGCTTACAGCGCCCGACCACCACGCCGGCCTCTTCCTGCGCTTCGCGGCGGCACACGTCTTCGACGCTTTCGCCGGTTTCGATCATACCCGCCACCATTTCCAGCAGCCAGGGCGAATTACGGGTATCGACCGCGGCGATGCGCAGTTGTTCAATCAGCACCACTTCATCGCGCACCGGATCATAGGGCAGCAGCACCGCCGCATGGCCGCGCTCGAAAATTTCACGCGTGATTTCAGGGCTCATTTCGCCATTGAACAACCGATGGCGAAACCGGTATAAATTGAGTGAAAAAAAACCACGGTACAGCGTCTCGCGTGCAATAATTTCTACATCTTTTTTATCGAAAGTAACGGGCGACGGCTGCGAACGGTTCATGCGCGAATTCTCCTGCTTGAGTATGCCGATAAAATAAACGGTTTTGATGACAGAAACAGCGGGACTCTCCGCCGCGGCTTTATGTTAGGCTGTTTCTCGCCGCCGGATGCGGCACGTTTGTGCGCTCGCAGGTAATAGCGGGAAACAATCCGGATTGTCAGCCATAATATCAGCTGCAGTCGACCGGGGCAGTACGCCAAGGTAAATGGGCGGTCTGAAAGGTAAAAGTTACGTGATATGGCACATTCAGCCACCTGATGCGTACCGCAGACTCTGCTAGAATCGGCAACTATTTCGTCTATCGTCAGCGCTAACATAGCAATATTGCTGCACAACAAGGAATGCAAATGAAGAAACTGCTCCCCCTTCTTATCGGACTGAGCCTGGGCGGCTTCAGTGCAATGAGCCAGGCAGAGAACCTGCTGCAGGTCTACAAACAGGCCAGGGAAAGTAACCCGGATCTGCGCAAAAGTGCTGCTGACCGCGACGCCGCATTCGAAAAGATCAATGAAGCGCGCAGCCCGCTGTTGCCGCAGCTCGGTTTAACCGCAGGTTACGATTACACCAACGGTTATCGTGACAGCAATGGCGTTAACAGCAACGTGACCAGCGGTTCGCTGGCATTGACGCAAACCCTCTTCGACATGTCGAAATGGCGCCAGCTGACGCTGCAGGAAAAGACCGCCGGCATCTCCGACGTCACCTTCCAGACCGCAGAGCAGTCGCTGATTCTCAACACCGCCACCGCTTACTTCAACGTGCTGAAAGCGATCGACACGCTGTCCTATACCCAGGCGCAGAAAGACGCGGTCTACCGCACGCTGGATCAAACCACCCAACGCTTCAACGTGGGCCTGGTGGCGATCACCGATGTGCAGAACGCCCGTTCGAACTATGATACCGTGCTGGCGGCCGAAGTCTCCGCCCGCAACGATCTGGATAACGCGCTGGAAACGCTGCGCCAGGTGACCGGGGCCTTCTACCCAGAGCTGGCCTCGTTGAATACCGATCGCTTCAGTACCCAGCGCCCGGAAGCGGTGAACAACCTGCTGAAAGAAGCGGAAGCGCGCAACCTGAGCCTGCTGTCCGCCCGTCTGAGCCAGGATCTGGCGCGTGAGCAAATCCGCGCAGCCCAAACTGGCTATATGCCGACGATTGACGTCAGCGCGTCGACCGGCATCAGCAATACCAAATACAACGGCTCCAACACCGGCGGCGCGAATGCCGCACGCTACAGCGACTCCGATGCGGGCCAAAATAAGGTCGGCATCAGCTTCAACCTGCCGCTATACAGCGGCGGCGCGACCAACTCGCAGGTCAAACAAGCGCAGTACGGCTTCGTCGGCGCCAGTGAGCAGTTGGAAAGCTCCCACCGCAGCGTGGTGCAGACCGTGCGTTCGTCGTTCAACAACGTTAACGCCTCGATCAGCAGCATCAACGCCTACAAACAGGCGGTGATCTCCGCGCAGAGCTCCCTGGACGCGATGGAAGCCGGTTATCAGGTCGGTACCCGCACCATCGTCGATGTGCTGGACGCCACCACCACCCTGTATAACGCCAAACGTCAACTGTCCGACGCGCGTTATACCTATCTGATCAACCAGCTGAACATCAAGTCGGCGCTCGGCACGCTGAACCAGAACGATCTGCTGCTGCTGAATGGCGCGTTGGGCAAACCGGTGTCGACCGCGCCTGACGCCGTCGCACCGCAAAACCGCGCGCAGGACGCCTATGCGGACGGTTATCAGGACAATGCGCCGATGCAACAAACCGCGGCGCCGGCACCGGCGGCCACTCGCGTATCCGCGCCGGCCGTTACCACCAGCCAACCGGCTCGCAACAGCGGCAACCCATTCCGTAACTGATGCGCGCACGTTGATAAACACGGGGTCCGGCCTGCGCCGCGCCCCGTTTTTTTTGCCCCGATTTCCCCACTTCTGCCCACCGCCTCACAGCCGCCGCTACACCAGGTGGTATCATCTTCACTCTCGTTTTCGCAGTCTGGATGAGGTTCGATGGACAACGATTCACGCTGGCAGCGGCTGATTAACGACGGTGAACTGCCGCCGCCGCTGCGCCCGACACAAGCCGTTTACGCCTCCTGGCTGCGCTGCCGCAGCCTGATGCAGCCAGACGTTTGGCAGGCACCGCACCGCGCTCAGGGCGCCACCTTCGAATCGATTTGCCGCCGCAAGAACGATCTGCTGACGCTTGGCCAGGCGGCGCTGGAAGACGCCTGCGAATACATGGAGCCGCGACGTTGTCTGTTGCTGATCCTCGACGAAAGCGGCTGCACGCTGTGGCATTGCGGCGACGCCCAAACCTGGGAGCATTTGCAGCAACTGGGATTCGCCCCCGGCGCTTACTGGGCCGAGGGACAGATCGGCACCAATGCTCCGGCGCTGGCGGCGGCGGAAGGCCACCCGGTACGGGTGAGCGGTGAAGAGCATGTGCGCCGGGCGCTGCACGGCTGGTCGTTCTGCGCCACGCCGGTCTACGACAACAGCGGCCGCCAGCGCGGCTCGATCGCCCTGGGTTGCCTGCTGGCCGATTGCGCCGCCGGCGATCTGTCGCTGACGCTGGCCATCGCCCGCGAAATCGGTAACTCGCTGAACGCCGACGGCCTGCTGGCGGAATCCAACCGCCATCTGAATCAGCTTTACGGCCTGCTGGACGGCGTGGACGACGGCGTCATGGCCTGGGATCACCGCGGCTACCTGCAATACATCAACCAGCGCGCCGCCGGCCTGCTGAAGCTGGACGAACAGCAGAGCCAGGGCAAGCCGCTGACGCAGCTGTTGACGCTGCCCGCGCTGCTCAAGCGCGCCATCGCCGATCGCCAACCGCTGCAACACGTCGAAGTCACCTTCGAAAGTCAGCGACAATTTATCGCCGCCTTGCTGACGCTCAAGCCGATTTTCGACGGCGATCGCTGCAGTTTCATCGCCCTGCTGCACCCGCTCGAACGGCTGCGCCAGTATGTCAGCAGCCAGCTGGGGCGCGTCAGCCACAGCTTCGAACAGATGCCCTCCACTTCGCTGGAAATGCGGCGACTGATCCGTTACGGGCAGCAGGCGGCCAAAGGCCAGCATCCGATCCTGTTGCGCGGGGAAGAAGGCGTTGGCAAAGAGCTGCTCAGCCAGGCTATCCACAACGCCGGCGAACGCGCCGCCGGGCCGTATATCGCCCTCAACTGCCAGCTGCTGACGCAGGCGCAGGGGCTGCGTGAGCTGCTGGGCAACGACGCCAGCGAAGAAGAGGCGGGCCAGCTCAGTAAATTCGAATTGGCCAACGGCGGCACGCTGTACCTCGAACAGATCGAATACCTGCCGGCGGAGATGCAGTCGGCGCTACTGCAGGTGTTGAAAACCGGCGTGGTGATCCGCCTCAATTCCAGCCGGGTGATCCCGGTCGATGTGCGTGTGATCGCCGGCAGCGCCGCCGATCTGCCGCTGCTGGTGCAGCAAAACCGTTTCCGCCGCCAGCTATTTTACAGCCTGCAGGCGTTCGAAATCCTGATCCCGCCTCTGCGCCAGCGGCTGAGCGATATTCCGCTGCTGGTCAAACACCATTTGCGCACGCTGGAGCTGCATTTTCAGTGTCGCTTCCGGGTCGATGACGAGGTGATGGCCCAGTTGGCGCTTTATCTGTGGCCGGGCAACGATTTGGAACTGAAAGGGGTGGTGGAGCGCGCGGCAATGATTTGCCACGGCCACCACATCCAGTTGGCGGATCTGCCGGCGCACCTGCTCGGCCAGCCGTCGCTGCTGGAAAGCGATCCGCAGCCCGGCGCACCGCTGTTGACGCTGATGGACATGGAACGCCAGGCGATCCTGCGCGCGGCGACCGTCAGCCGTGGCCAGGTGACGGAGATGGCGCAGCTGCTGGGCATCGGCCGCACCACGCTGTGGCGGAAGATCAAACAGCACGGGATCGACATCCGCCAGTTCAAGCTGCGTGCCTAGTGGCTGAGCTGCAATACCCCGCGCGCGGCGTCCAGCATCGCCTTCTGCCCGCTGCGGGTTTTGCTCAGGCAATCCTGCATGCCGACCACCATCGGAATGCCCATCGCCTTCGCCAGAATGGCGCTGTGCGACAGGGCATTGCCGCCGCTCAGGCAGATGCCGAGCACCAGCCGCCTGTCGAGCATCACCACCTCCGAGGGCATCAACTCGTCCATCACCAATATTGACGGTTCTGCGAGCGCCATGGCCGGTAACGGCAGCCCCTGCAGATGGCACAGCGTGCGGCGCAGCATGTCGCGCACGTCCAATTCGCGCGCCCGCATGTAGTCGTCATCCAGCTCACGGTACTCTTCGGCGATCGCCCCCAGCACCTGCCGCCAGGCCTGCTCGGCGCAGCACAGCTGCTGCGCGATGCGGGTGTAAGCCGCCTGCTGCAGATCCGGATCGTCCAGCAGCATGCTGTGGGCGCCGAAGATCGCCGCCTGCGGCTTGCCGATCAGCGTGCCGGTGCGTTCCGCCAGCCGGTTCAGATCGCTCAGCGTGTGCTGTAACGCCTCCCGCAGGCGTTGCTGTTCGCCCAGCACCTCGTCCGCGCCGATACGCCGATCGGCGGTTGGCGGCCAGAAGCTGTGGGCCTGGAACACGGGTCCGCTGGTGACGCTTTCCGCCACCGGGATACCGTGCAGCGAAGGCTGCTGCCGCTCGGAGACCGTCTCGCCGAAATGTTGTTCCGCCAGCGCTTTGAACGCCGCCAGCGCCTCGTCCGCCTGCGCACCGTCGGCAATCAGGCGAACGGTGTCGCCGTGACGCACCTGCAGCAGCGCCAGCTGATTGAGGCTGCGCGGATCGACGCACTGCCCCTGCTTCTCCAGCACCAGCTCGGCCTTGAACGGCGCCAGCGTCTCGACCAGCCGCGCCGCCGGGCGCGCATGCAGCCCGTGCGGGTTCTGCACCGTCCAGGTTACGCTTTTGCCCTGCGCCAGCGGCAAGGCCACGCTTTTCGCCGTCGGTGAAGCCTCACCCAGCTGTGCCTGCTTGGCCTGCAGCGCCCCCTGCGCCTCCGCCACCACCTGTTCCAGCGAAGCACCGGAGTTGGCGGCCACCACCGCCGCCAGGGTGCCTTCAACCAGCGGCGCCGCGCACAGCCGCACTTTGGCGGCCAGGTCCGGGTCCAGCAGATCGAGCGCGGTTTCGGCACTGAGCAGCGCGCTGCCCAGATCCATCAGCACCAGAACGCCGTCGCCGCCGGCGACCGCTTCGATCGCCTCCATCACTTTGACCGCGTCGGTACCGATCGGGTGCTGCTCGTCATCCACGCCCGCCGCCAGCGCCAGTTTGCAGCCGTCACCGCGCATCATCTGCCGCGCCAACTGCTCAACGCCGCGCGCCAGCAACGCGCTGTGCGAAACCACCACGATATTAATCATCTCGCCTCCTGCTAACTGCCGGCGACCTCGGCCAGCGTTTTCATCATCAACATCACCGAAGTGGCGCCGGGATCCTGGTGGCCGATGCTACGCTCGCCCAGGTAACTGGCCCGCCCTTTACGCGCCTGCATGGTAATGGTGCTCTCCACCGCCCGCTCGGCGCTGTCGGCGGCGCGCTGCAGCGCCTCCGCCACGCTCAGGTTCTGCTGCGCGGACTGGCCGAGGCTTTCCACCACCGGCCACCAGACGTCGCACATGGTCTTGTCGCCCGGCTCCGCCTTACCGCGCATCACCACGCCTTCCACCCCTTCCTGCATCACCTGATGCAGCTCCACCAGATCCAGGCTTTGCTTGGCGTTCGCCGCCTGCGCCGCGCGGATGAAGAAGGTGCCGAACAGCGGACCGCTGGCGCCGCCCACGCTCGACAGCAGCGTCATACCGGTGTTTTTCAGGATAAAGCCGATATCCTTGTCCGCCACCGACGGCAGCTTTTCCACCACCTTATTGAAACCGCGATTCATGTTCAGACCGTGGTCGGCATCGCCGATCTCGGTGTCCAGTTGGGTGAGAAAATCGCGCTCCCGGCTGAATACTTCGCCGCAACGCATCAGCCAATCGACGACCTGTTGTTTGGTCAACGCCATAATTCCTCCTCAGCAACCCCAACGCAGCGCAGGCGTTTTCACCGGCGCATCCCACAAGGACAACAGCTCGTCGTCCACGTTCAACAACGTGATGGACACGCCCTGCATATCAAGCGAGGTGCAATAAGAACCCACCAGGTTGCGTTCGATAATGATGCCCGCCTCGGCGCAACGCTCCGCCAATCGATGGTAGACGCCATACAGCTCGGACAGCGGCGTGGCACCCAGGTTATTGACCAACGCGATCACCCGATCGCCGCGCGTCAGCGGCTGCTTGGTCTGCATCTCGTCGCGCCACTCGCCCTGCTGACGATCCCAGACGCGGATCGTGCGCTGATAGTGGCCGTGGTCGATCAACGTATGGAACATGTCGTCCACCGCCGCGTTGAGCGTGGTGAACGTGCGGCGCGCAATGCCCGGCTCGCCGTGAATGCCGACGCCGAACTCCATCTCGTTCTCCGCCAGGGTGAACGACGGTTTGCCGGCGGCGGGGACGGTACAGGCACCCAGCGCAATGCCAATCGAATGCCCGTGGTTGTTGATGCGATGCCCCAGCGTCACCACGCTGTCCAGATCGTCGCCGCGCGCTGCGGCGGCGCCCAGCAGTTTCTCCATCAGCACGGTGTTGGCCACCCCGCGTCGCCCAGCAGTGAACAGGCTGTCTTTGACCGCCACGTCGTCATCCACCAGCACCGTCGCCACCGCGACGCCGCTGTCGTGCAGCAGTTCGGTGGCGGTTTCGAAGTTGAGCACGTCGCCGGTGTAGTTCTTAATCAGCAGCAACACGCCGGCGCCACCGTCGATCGCCTGACCGCACTCGTACATTTTATCCGGCGTCGGCGAGGTGAAAATCTCGCCCGGACAGGCGCCGTCGAGCATCCCTTCGCCGACGAAACCGCAGTGCATCGGCTCGTGGCCGCTACCGCCGCCGGACAGGATCGCCACCTTGCCCGCCACCGGCGCGTCGGCGCGGGTCACGAACACCGGATCCGCGTGCACCAGCAACTCGGGATGGGCCTCCGCCAGCCCCTGCAACTGCTCTTCCAACACCGACTCGACCTGATTAATCAGTTTTTTCACGATGATTTCCTCTGTAAGCCCAGGGGCGCGGCGCACCGCGCCCCAACGGTATCAATGACGCTGCAGCCAGGCGGTGCCCAGCCTGTCCGCCGTCAGGATCGCCGCCTGCACGCCCGCAGGGGTGACCTTGAACGGCATGTTGTGAATGGTTTCGCCGGCGGCGCAACTGGCCTCGGCCACCGCCATCATCTTCGCCGTCGCGTCGCCGGTGACGCCCATCTGCGCCAGCGTGATCGGCAGGCCGATGTCATGGCAAAACGCCAACACGGTTTCAATCTGCGCCATCGGGCTGTTCTGCAATACCAGCTGCGCCAAGGTGCCGAACGCCACTTTTTCGCCGTGATACAGGTGGTGGCACTCTTCCAGCACGGTGAAACCGTTGTGAATGGCGTGCGCCGCCGCCAGCCCGCTACTCTCGAAGCCGATGCCGCTCAAATACGTATTGGCCTCAATAATGCGCTCCACCGCTTCCGTTACCACGCCGGCCTCGACCGCCAGCTTGGCCTTCACCCCTTCGGCCAGCAGCGTGTCATAGCACAGCCGCGCCAGACTGAGCGCCGCCAGCGTCGATTTGCCGCCGGCCATGCTGGTGGCCTGAGCGTCGAAGCAGGCCTGCGCCTCGAAATAGGTGGAAAGCGCGTCGCCCATGCCGGCGACCAACAGGCGCACCGGCGCGTTGGCGATGATGGAACTGTCCATCACCACCATATCTGGGTTGCGCGGGTAGATCAGGTATTCGGCGAATTCGCCCTGTTCGGTGTAGAGAACCGACAGCGCGCTGGTCGGCGCATCGGTGGAAGCAATGGTGGGAATGAGCACCACCGGCAGCCGTTGGTAGTGGGCGACGGCCTTGGCGGTGTCGAGCGTCTTACCACCGCCGACGCCGATCACTCCGCGGCAACCGTGGGCCTGCAGCTCGCGGCCGAGCCGGTCTATCTCTTTGCGGCAGCACTCGCCGTTGAAGCGGGCCGCGTGATGTTTCACGCCGTGCTGCTGCAGGCTGCCCATTAGGGTGTCGCCCGCCAGCTGCATCACGAAGTCGTCGGCGATCACCAGGTAATGATCGGCGAGGGATTTGGCGTATTCGCCGACGACGGCTAGCGCATTGGCGCCCTGAATGTATTTACCTGGTGACTGGATGATTCTCAACATAACCGGATCCTTGTAGGGAGTTGGCGATGGTAACGTTCAGATATCAGGTGATGACGCGCCGACTTCGCCGTCGGCTTGTTGTTGTGCTTCGACTATGAGCGCCTGCCACCCGCCTGGCGAGCTTCGCGATTTTTGTTCCATTATGGAACATCATCATAGCGATAACGTTTCATGATGAAACGCCAACGCGCGTTTTTTCGCCGCGAAAGCGAACTGGCGCACACCCCAACGTATAACTGCGTAAAGAGTGGATTCTACGGGCGTTTCAGCTTTAATTTTGACCATGTTTCCCCTATCCTTAGCGCCACTACTGGGAAAGGGCGAAAACAGCCCGCATGATGGGATTGATAACGATGAAACGGACAAAAAACATCAACCAAGAGACGTTCCGCAAATCCTGGCGCAGCTACCGTGTCGCGCCCGTGGCCTTGGCGATCAGCGCCGTCTTTATGCTGGCCGGCTGCGAGAAGAGCGATGAAACGGTCTCCCTGTATCAGAATGCCGATGACTGTTCGCGCGCCAATCCTTCAATGAGCGAGCAGTGCACCACCTCCTACAACAACGCCCTGCAAGAAGCGGCGAAAACCGCGCCGAAATACGCCACCCGCGAAGACTGCGTCGCCGAGTTCGGCGAAGCGCAGTGCACCCAAGCGCCGGCACAGGCCGGCATGGCGGCGGAATCGCAAAGCAGCGGCAGCTTCTGGATGCCGCTGATGGCGGGCTACATGATGGGCCGCCTGATGGGCGGTTCCGGCTTCGCGCAGCAGCCACTGTTCACTTCCAAGAACGCCGCCAGCCCGGCGAACGGCAAGTTTGTCGACGCCAGCGGCAAGAGCTACGGCCCGGCCACCGCCGGCGGCCGCACCATGACGGTGCCGAAAACCGCCATGGCGCCAAAGCCTGCGGTCACCAACACCGTGACCCGCGGTGGTTTCGGCGAGACCGTGGCCAAGCAGACCAGCATGCAGCGCAGCAGCGCCACTTCCAACTCCGGCTCTCGCAGCATGGGCGGTTGATGCATGAAACGTATTGCTATTACCGAGCGCCCGGACTGGCGTGAAAAAGCGACCGAGTTCGGTTTCCGTTTCCACACCATGTACGGCGAGCCGTACTGGTGTGAAGACGCCTATTACCAGTTCACGCTGGCGCAGATTGAAGAGATCGAAAACGCCACCGCCGAGCTGCACCAGATGTGCCTGCAGGTGGTGGAAAAGGTGGTCGGCAGCGATGAGCTGATGGCCAAGTTCTGCATTCCGAAACACACCTGGGAGTTCGTGCGCAGTTCCTGGCGCACCAACCAGCCGTCGCTGTATTCGCGTCTCGATCTGGCCTACGACGGCGTCAACCCGCCGAAGCTGCTGGAGAACAACGCCGATACGCCAACCTCGCTGTATGAGGCGGCCTTCTTCCAGTGGCTGTGGCTGGAAGACCAGATCAACGCCGGCAAGCTGGATCCGGAATCGGATCAGTACAACAGCCTGCAGGAGAAGCTGATCGAGCGTTTCGCCGAGCTGAAAGCGCATCACGGCTTCGGCCTGTTGCACCTGGCCTGCTGCCAGGACAGCGAAGAAGATCGCGGCACGGTGCAATATCTGCAGGACTGCGCGCAGGAAGCCGGTCTGCCGACCGAGTTCCTGTTCATGGAAGAGATTGGTCTTGGCGAGAAAGGCCAGTTTACCGATCTGCAGGATCAGGTGATCGGCAACCTGTTCAAGCTCTACCCGTGGGAATTCATGCTGCGCGAGATGTTCTCCACCAAGCTGGAAGACGCCGGCGTGCGTTGGCTGGAGCCGGCCTGGAAGAGCATCATCTCCAACAAGGCGCTGCTGCCGCTGCTGTGGGAAATGTTCCCTAACCACCCTAACCTGTTGCCGGCTTATTTCGCGCAAGACGATCATCCGCCGATGGATCATTACGTCACCAAACCGCTGTTCTCACGCGAAGGCGCCAATATCCAGATCGTCGAAAACGGTCAGGAAGTGGCGCGCGTCGATGGGCCATACGGCGAAGAAGGCATGATCGTGCAGCAGTTCCATCCGCTGCCGAAGTTCGAAGACAGCTACACGCTGATCGGCAGCTGGCTGGTGAACGATCAACCCTGCGGCATCGGCCTGCGCGAAGATCGCGAACTGATCACGCAGGATCTATCGCGCTTCTATCCGCACACCATCCTCGGCTGATCGCCCTGCTGAAGACAAAAACGCCAGTCTCTGACCGGCGTTTTTTCTTTACCCCACCTGCACCGACAGCATGCTCAGCGCCCCCATTTCGATACCGTCGATCGGCACGCTGATGGCTTCTTTGCCATCCCAGCCGCCGAGCACGTACAGCAACGGCAGATAGTGTTCCGGCGTCGGGTTTGACAACGCCGCGCCCTCATGGCGCATGAAATCCACCAGCGGGTGGTTGTCGCCCCGATAGCGCAGGTTATCCCGGACAAAGTTATTGAACGATTCCGCCCACGGGTAGGCGCTGGTATCGCCCTGCCATTTCACCATGCGCAGGTTGTGCACCACGTTGCCGCTGGCGACGATCATCACGCCCTCATCCCGCAGCGCCGCGAGTTTGCGGCCCAGCTCATAGTGGTAAGCCGCCGGCTGAGTGCCGTCGACGCTGAGCTGCACCACCGGGATATTGGCATTGGGATACATCTTGATCAATACGCCCCAGGTGCCGTGATCCAACCCCCACTCGCCGAGATCCGCCGTTACCGGCACCGGCGCCAGAATGTGCTGCAGCTGCGTGGCCAGCGCGGGAGAGCCCGGCGCCGGATAACGGGTATCAAACAGCGCCTGCGGGAACCCGCCGAAGTCGTGAATGGTTTTGGGTTTTTCCATCGCAGTGACCGCAGTGCCACGGGTATACCAATGCGCAGAAACCGCCACGATCGCCTTCGGCCGCGGCAATGACTCACCCAACGCACGCCATGCCCGGGTGTAACGGTTGTCTTCCAGCACGTTCATAGGGCTACCGTGGCCAAGAAACAGTGCCGGCATACGAGAGGTGTTCATAGTGGGATCCTCAGTTCAAATTGTGCTATGCCGCTACATTACGCGCTTTGACGCAGCAACACAGCCGGATAACCGTGATGAAGATATTCAATAAATTTGAAATAAAAGCCGGAAAAATAGACTGGCAAACAAAAAGTTAAAAAATGCATATTTTTCAAATAATTAATAATCAACGTGAATACCATGGCATTACTGCCACACAGATCTAATTTGTGAACAATTTATGTACTCTTTGTTAACGCGATCTATACACTCCTCCTTCAGTCGACAGGGTGTTGGCAGCCCGTCGGCGCTACGGGAATCACGTCTCACCAAGGAGGAATTCATGTTCAGACTCACACTGGCAACCCGCCTGGCGCTTTCCATGACCTTGTTCGCCACCGGGGCAGTCGCCGCCGGCGCGGTGGACAACGCGCCGCTGACGCAGCGCGAAGACCCTTACTTCCTTCAGGCGCAAGCCCAGCTGCAACAGCGGCTGAAGCAGACGCCAAACACCAACCGCGCCAAAAACGTCATTCTGGTGGTCGGTGACGGTATGGGATTTTCCACCGTGACCGCCGCCCGCATTTTTGAAGGGCAGCAGCGCGGCGTGGATGGCGAGTCCAACGTGCTGGCCTGGGAAGCCTTCCCCTATTTGGCGGCGGCCAAAACCTATTCCGCCGACGCCCAAATCACCGACTCCGCGCCCAGCGCGGTGGCAATGACCACCGGCGTCAAAACCATCAACGATCTGATGGGCCTCAACCATACGGCCACCCTCAACAATTGCGAGGATCAGCAAACCAAGGCCGTCACCACGCTCTGGGAGATGGCCGCAACGCTCGGCATGGCCACCGGCGCCGTGACAACCGCGACCATTACCCACGCCACGCCGGGCGCCACCTATGCCCATATCGCCAACCGCGACTGGGAGTCTGACGCCAAAATGCCGGCGGACGCCCTGGCCGCAGGCTGCCGCGACATCGCGCGCCAGCTGGTGGAAATGAAATACGGCAACGGCCTGAACGTGGCGATGGGCGGTGGGCGCGCCAACTTCCTGCCCGACAGCGTGAGCGATCCGGAATATCCCGGCAAAACAGGCGCCAGAAAGGATGGCCGCGACCTGACGCAGGCCTGGCTGCAGCGCTACGGCGAGCGTGGGCAATACGTATGGAATCAGGCACAGTTCGATAAAATCGAGCCGGGTAAGGTCGACCACCTGTTGGCCCTGTTCGAGCCATCACACATGAACTTCGAGCACGATCGACGGCAAGACGCGGCGGGAGAACCTTCACTGGCAGAGATGACCGGCAAGGCCATCGATATTCTGGCCAAGAACCCCGAAGGCTACCTGCTGCTGGTGGAGGGTGGACGCATCGATCACGGCAGCCACAACGGTAACGCCTACCGTACGCTGAGCGACGCGGTCGCCCTGAACGAGGCGGTGAAAACCATCGTCGGCAAGGTCAACCTGGACGAAACGCTGGTGATCGTGACCGGCGATCACAGCCACACGCTGACCATCGCCGGCTATGCCAAGCGCGGCAATCCTATCCTCGGCATTTCCGTCGGCGTCGACGGTAAACCTCGGCTGGGCAGCGACGGCAAGCCCTACACCACCCTCGGTTTCGCCAACGGCCCCGGCGGCACAATCCCGCTGGCCGAGCGCCCGGCATTGACCATGGAGCAAACCACCGCGCCCGACTTTATTCAGCCGGCACTGGTGCCGCTGAAAAGCGAGACGCACGGCGGGGAAGATCTCGGCATCTACGCCATCGGCCCCTGGGCGCATCTGTTCCAGGGTACGGTTGAGGAGAACTACACCTTCCACGTGATGAATTACGCCAGCCGCATCGGCGAACGCCTGTCAAAACGGTAGCCACAAAAAAAGCCGCGTAACGCGGCTTTTTTATCGTTGAAAGCGGCCGGCTATCAGCTGGCTTTTTTCTCGTGCGCCTGGCGGTAGGCCACCAGATCTTCGATGGTCAGCACTACCATGTCGTGCTGTTTGGCGAAGGTAATCACTTCCGGTGCATGCGCCATGCTGCCATCGTCGTTGGTCAGTTCACACAGCACGCCGGCAGGTTTGAAACCGGCCATGGAGACCAGATCGATGGTCGCTTCGGTGTGGCCGCGACGGCTCAGCACGCCGCCCGGCTGCGCACGCAGCGGGAACACGTGGCCCGGACGGTTCAGGTCGCTCGGCTTGGCGCTGTCTGCCACCGCCGCGCGGATGGTGGTCAGGCGATCGGAAGCGGAAACCCCGGTGGTCACGCCCTGCGCCGCTTCGATGGTCACGGTGAAGGCGGTCTGGAACTGGCTGGAGTTGTTGGTCACCATCATCGGCAGCTCAAGCTGCTGACGGCGTTCTTCGGTGATGCACAGGCACACGATACCGCTGCCGTGGCGAATGGTCAGCGCCATCTGCTCAACGGTCATGGTTTCCGCGGCGAAGATCATGTCACCTTCGTTTTCACGATTTTCATCATCGAGCACCATTACGCCGCGCCCGTTGCGCAGTGCGTCAATCGCGCGTTCAACGCGTTCTGTCGGCGTGCCGAAGTCTGAAAGTAGCGTCTGATTCATGGTAAAAAACCTCATTAAAAATTATGGATTACCAGAACCAGGGCGATCTTGAGGAGTAGCTAGCAATAGCTAAAAAAATAACGCAAGCGGGCGCATGCCCGGCAGATACCGTTACTCTCTCCCATCCGGACTATAACCGTCGGCCCCGGAATTACACCGGATCTGCTGACCTCTAACCGGCCTTTACAGGCTGGCTGAGCGCTCGCGGGCTTTCACCGTAGAAGGTGATTTACCGCCGGTGGGGACTTTCACCCCGCCCTGAGAATAAGCAAGATGACTATAACGCTAATGGATAGACAGGGCAATTGGCAAAAGCACAATTCGGCCACGCGCGGCGAATGCGCTTAATGGTGTTTATCCGGCGGGCAACTCGCATTACACTAAGCGGCAGCTATTAAACTCTGAAAGGGATACGCCATGATTGACCCGAAAAAAATCGAACAAATCGCACGCCAGGTTCATGAGTCCATGCCTAAAGGCGTTCGTGAATTCGGGGAAGACGTTGAGAAAAAAATCCGTCAGGTCCTGCAATCGCAGTTGACCCGCCTGGATTTGGTTAACCGCGAAGAGTTCGACGTGCAGACTCAGGTGCTGTTGCGCACCCGCGAGAAGCTGGCGCTGTTGGAACAGCGCATGGCCGAGCTGGAAAGCAAACTGAGCACGGCGCCGGCAGCCAAGCAGGAAGACGAATAATTCCCGCCAAGGGCGCGCACCTGTATGAACCGCGCGCCCTTGTTCTTTAGATTACCCGGCGTTAGCCGCGCCCGTCTTTAATCGCTTTGATGATGTTGGTGGTCGACAGGCCGTCTTCAAAGTTCAACACTTTGACATCGCCGCCGTTGGCCCACACTTCCGCACTGCCGGCAATCTCTTCCGGTTTGTAATCGCCGCCTTTCACCAGCAGATCCGGCAGAATGTCGGCGATCAAGCGCTGCGGCGTGTCCTCTTCGAACGGCACCACCCAATCCACCGCTTCCAGCGCGCCCAGTACAATCATGCGGTTCTCCAGCGCGTTGACCGGGCGTGTTTCCCCTTTCAGGCGCTTGGTCGACGCATCGCTGTTCACCGCCACGATCAGGCGATCGCCCAGCTTGCGGGCGTTGGCCAGATAAGAGACGTGGCCGGCATGCAAAATGTCGAAGATGCCGTTGGTCATCACCACTTTTTCGCCGCGCTGACGCGCCTGCGCGACGGCATGCTTCAACTGCGCTTCGGTCATCACGCCAAAACCGGTTTCGGCGCGGCCACGCACCGCGTTTTCCAGCTCGATCGGTGACACGGTGGAGGTACCGAGCTTGCCCACCACCACGCCGGCGGCAGCGTTGGCCAGGAAACAGGACTCTTCCAGCGAGTTACCGGCGGCCAGCGAGGCGGCCAGCACACCGATCACGGTGTCGCCGGCGCCGGTCACATCAAACACTTCCTGCGCCTGGGTCGGCAAGTGCAGCGGTTCAACGCCCGGCTGCAACAGCGTCATGCCGTGTTCTGAACGGGTAACCAGCAGCGCCGACAGCTCGAAATCCGCCACCAGCTTCATGCCGCGTTCCACCAATTCCGCTTCATCCTTGCAGTGGCCCACCACCGCTTCGAACTCGGACAGGTTCGGCGTCAGCAGCGTCGCGCCGCGATAGCGCTCGAAATCGGACCCTTTCGGATCGATCAGCACCGGCACCTTGGCGGCGCGCGCCAGTTGGATCATGCCCTGCACCTGGCTGAGCGCGCCCTTGGCGTAATCGGACAGCACCAGCGCGCCGATCTGCGGCAGCGCCTGCTGAATACGCTCCAGCATCGGCTGTGGATCAACGTTGGAGAAGCCTTCTTCGAAGTCGAGACGGATCAGTTGCTGGTTGCGGGACAGCACGCGCAGCTTGGTGATGGTCGGATGGGTCGGCACCGAGACGAAGTCGCAGCGCACGTTGACTTCATTCAGCTTGGCGCTCAGCGCCCGCGCCGCATCGTCGATGCCGGTCAGGCCCACCAGGCGGGAAGTGGCGCCCAGCGAAGCGATGTTCATCGCCACGTTAGCCGCGCCGCCGGGACGCTCTTCGATGGTATCGACCTTGACCACCGGCACCGGGGCTTCCGGTGAAATGCGGCTGGTCGGCCCATACCAATAGCGATCCAACATGACGTCACCGACCACCAGCACACCGGCGCGGCGAAAATCAGGCAGCGTAACTTTCATCCGATAACTCCAAAAAAGAACAAAATTTTAGTGGCGCAGATATTACCACAGACCGCCGGAATACCCGCAAAAAGGTATTAATCCAGCCATTTGGCCCAGCTGGCGCGTACCTGTTCGCGCTCGGCGGCAAACAGCCCGCTGCCGACCTTGCCGGAATGCTCCTGCAGCGCCAGGTGGTGGATCTCGTCGCGCATGGTGACATAGGCCTGGGTCAGCGCGCGCGCTTCCTCTTCCGGCATGATGTCGTAATTGGCCATCAGCTCGAAGATGCGCACGTTGTCCGACCAACGCGTCAGGCGCGGTTCACCCGGCGCATAGCGTAAGACCAGAT
Source organism: Serratia sp. PL7 (assembly GCF_945957435.1). Lineage (NCBI taxonomy): Bacteria > Pseudomonadati > Pseudomonadota > Gammaproteobacteria > Enterobacterales > Yersiniaceae > Serratia > Serratia sp. PL7. Next base: position 171,074 of record NZ_CAMFLB010000003.1, read on the forward strand.
ATTGGGCGATAAATTCGATGTCGGTTATGCCGCCCTCATCGGTTTTGATATCAAACAGATCGCGCTGCTTGCTGCCGAGATGGTTGCGCATCTTTTCGCGCATCTCGCGCACTTCGCGCTTCAGGGTCTGCGCATCGCGCGTTTTGCACAGGATCTCGCGCCGGATTGCGTCAAACTGCTGATGCAGCGCCGGATCGCCATGCACGATGCGCGCGCGCACCAGGGCCTGATGCTCCCAGGTCCAGGCTTCGTTTTGCTGGTAGTCGGCGAACGCTTCGACGGTGCTGACCAGCATCCCCGCCGCACCGGAAGGCCGCAGACGCGCGTCAACCTCATACAGAATGCCGGAGGAGGTGCGGGTGCTGAACAGATGCATCACCCGCTGTGCCAGCCGCAGGTAGAACTGACGGCCGTCGATGCAGCGATCGCCGTCGGTCATCACTTCCGGCGGGCAATCCAACAGGAACACCAGATCGAGGTCGGAACTGTACCCCAGCTCCCAACCGCCCAGCTTGCCGTAGCCGATCACCGCAAAGCCGCGCCCTTCGCGTTCCTGCAGATGGGTCGGCTGGCCGTAACGCGCCACCATGTCGCTCCAGGCCTGTTGCACCACCGCGTCGATGATCGCCTCCGCCAAATAAGTCAGATGGTCGCTCACTTTCATCACCGGCAGCGCGCCGGCGATATCCGCCGCGGCGATGCGCAGCTGCTGCGCCTGTTTGAACTGGCGCAGCGCCTCCAGCTTTTGCTCTTCGTCGTCTTCCGGCACCCGCAGCAGATACTGGCGCAGCTCGCTGCGGTAGGCGTCCAGCGCCACCGGCTGATACAGCGTGGCCGGATCCAGCAGTTCGTCCAGCAACAGCGGGTAACGCGACAGCTGGTTGGCGACCATCGGCGACGCGGCGCACAGGCGGATCAGATGGCTGAGCGCCGCGTGGTACTCCACCAACAATTCGAGGTAGGTGGTGCGGGTGACGATGCTGAGCAGCAGCTGCGCCAGCCGCACCAGCGCGGTCGGCGCGTCCTGGCGCGGGCACACCTCCGCCAGCAGGCGCGGCATCAGTTGATCGAGCACGTCGCGGCCGCGCGGGCCAATGGTGCGCTTGTCGACGTCGTGGCGGAAATCGGCGATGGTGCGCAGCATCTGTCGACGGCCTTCTTCATCGAGGTGCGGCGTCAGCGGCGCCAGCTCGTTCTCCTCCAGCGCGTCCTGCCACAGGCTGTGGTAGTGCTGGTAATCGGGATCTTCGCCGACATCCGGGCTATCGTCGCCGATCAGGTCGTCGAACACCGCGCGCACCGCCTGCATGTGCGCGTCCAGCGCCGCCATCAGCGCCGGCCAATCCGCCAATCCCATACCGTAGGCCAACCGCGCCTGATCGAGTACCTCCTGCGGCAGCGTCTGGGTTTGCTGATCGCCGATCGCCTGCAGCAAGTTCTCCAACCGCCGCAGGAACAGGTAGGCGGCGCTCAGCGCCCGTACCTGCTCGGCCTCCAGCAGCCCCAGCTCACCCACCGCCTGCAGCGTCGGCAGCAGCGAACGCCCCTGCAGCGCCGGCTCGCGGCCGCCGCGGATCAGCTGGAATACCTGGGTAATGAATTCGATTTCGCGAATGCCGCCGGCGCCCAGCTTGATGTTGTCCTTCAGGCCGCGACGCCGTACTTCACGGGCGATCATGCCCTTCATGTTGCGCAGCGACTGGATGACGCTGAAATCGATATAGCGGCGGAACACGAACGGCCGCAGGGTTTTGCGCAGCTCCTGGCTGTAGGCGTCTTCCGCCCCGCCCATCAGGCGCGCCTTCACCATCGCATAGCGCTCCCAGTCGCGCCCCTGCTCCTGATAATAATCTTCCAGCGCCGCGAAGCTCATCACCAACGGGCCGCTGTCGCCGAACGGTCGCAGCCGCATGTCGACGCGATAGACGAAGCCGTCGATGGTCTGTTGATCCAGCGCCTTGATCAGCCGCTGGCCGAGGCGGGTGAAGAACTGGGCATTGTCCAACTCGCGCCTTCCGCCCTGGGTCTGGCCGTTTTCCGGGTAGGCGAAGATCAGATCGATATCCGACGAGAAATTCAGCTCGCCGCCGCCCAGCTTGCCCATGCCGAGGATCAGCAGCGGCTGCGGTTCGCCAGCGGCGTTGCACGGCGTGCCCCACTCGCGGCAGCAGGTTTGGTACAGCCAGTCGCGTGCGCTGACGATCAGCGTCTCCGCCAGCCCGCTCAGCTGCAGCAGCGTTTCTTCGGTCGAACACAGCCCCTGCGCCTGCGCCCAGGCGATACGCACCAGCGTCTCGCGGCGAAACAGGCGCAGCGTGCGCATCAGCTGCGCTTCGTCGTGCACCTCTTCCAGCTCGTCCTGCAGCCAGGCGGCATAGTGTTGCCACTCGCCGGGCGCCGGCGGCTGCTCGCGCAGCGTCGCGAGCCAGGCCGGCTGGGCGAGCAGCGCGTCGCTGACGAAGTCGCTCGACGCCAGCACCCACTGCTCCTGCTCGCTAAAGGCGCTGTCCGCGCCGTGAACTTCCTGAAAACGCTGCACAACCTGCTGTGCCTGAGCCTGTAACGCGGCTGAAAGTGGCGACATAGTGTATGACCCGTTCTGCGGCCCACGGCTGGCGGGCCGACTGGATTAACGAAGCGCGCCGTTTAACCAGAATGGCGCATGCGATAAGGCCTGTTTGCGGCTGGCTTCATACCAGCCCTGGCGGCGCTCGCTCAGCGCGGCCTGCAACTCGCGCCAGGCGTCGATATAAGGCCCGGTCTGCTCGTCGGGGTAAGCGCCCGACAGCAGGATCAGCGCCGAAATCTGACGCGTCAGGCGCGGCAATTGTTCCTGATATTCATCTTCGTTCAGCGTACGGCTGAAGGCTTCTTTCAGCTCCGCGCCGCTGCGCCCCAGCATGATGTCGCTAAAGCGTTTGAAAGAACCGTCCAGCTTGGTCTGCCCTTTGGCATCGATAAACGGCCTCCAGGCGCCGCTCACCAGCCATGATGTGAGCGCCAACTTACATTGCAGGTAAGCTGTGCTGTAGCACAGGGTCTCTGGTTGCGCGGCTTTATCCGCCAACAATGGTTCGAGTTCGGTCAGACGGGCGCGCAGATCGGCGCTGGCCTTGCGCGGCACCAGGCCGCCGAAGATCACCAGCGCCTGACGGATCGTTCCAACCGCCTCAATCACCGAAGCGCGCGCCTGCGCGTCGCCGCGCAGCCATAGCTCTTCGTGATACTGCCAGTGGCTGAGCGCCTGCTCGAAGGCGGCGATCATTCCCTGCTCCACGGTCGCCTTCGCCGCCGGCTTCAGCACCTGCAGCGAGCGCACCTCGCGCGGCGGATTGCCCTGCGCCAGGTGATAACCGCGCGCCGCCTTGCTCAGGCTGCCCTGACGCAGCCCATCGTGCGCCGCCAGCTCACCGGCCAACGCCAGCAGATCGGCGGTATTGCCGTTCAGCAACTCCAGTTCTATCTCACTCAGGGCTTCGCTTTGGTCACCGGCGCGCACCTCGCCCTGATCCAGGCCAATTTCTATCTCGCTTTGGCCGTAAGTAACCACCCACTTCTCACGCACGAAATCCGTACGGAACAGCGGTTGCAACGCCTGCTGCAGCGCCGCGATATCGCAATCCTGCGGCCAGATGTCGGCAGGAAACTGCGCCAGCGCCAGCTGCGGTTCGGCGATGGCAACATTGTATTCCGGGCGCTGGTGCAGGCCTGCCACCACTTTACCGGCGGTTTTGATGGTCATCTCATAGCGATCGTCGAAACCGCGAATGCGCAGCCCCATGTCGTGACGGCGCAAGACGTTGTCGGCCGTTTCGAAGTAAATGTTGGTCAGTTTTTGCGGCGCGGAATGCTGATGCGGCCAGGCGGCGAGCCAGTGTGGCAGTGCGGCCACCGCTTGCGGCGCGGCGATGAATTTCAGTTCAATTTCAACGGTCATAATTCTTTAACACCAATAAGTTACGCATTCGCGTCGGTTTCAGCGCGGCGCGCTCGGCCCGCCGTATGCTGCCCACTGACGCACAGTTGCCGTTATCTTACCGCGATTCCCGGCGCCTTAACCCTGCTAACTGTAGAAAAAACCTGTTACGTTATAAAACGCTGCGCAACTCACAGAATCAGCCACAGTAAGATAGTTCTCATTCCGGTTTTGGCGTTGCGTCGTCAGACTGAACCCTCTACTATCGTTCCATAAATTCACCCAGAAACGATGAACTAATGCAGAAATTACGCCTGATTTTCCTTGCCGCGCTGAGCTTCAGCATCACTTGGGCCGCACATGCCGAAGATAAACGCTATATCTCCGATGAGTTAAGCACTTATGTCCATAGCGGCCCAGGTAATCAGTACCGTATTGTCGGCACTCTGAACGCCGGTGAAGAAGTGACCCTGCTGAGCGTCAACGACAGCACCAATTACGGCCAGATCCGCGATCCCAAAGGCCGCACCACCTGGATCCCGCTCGATCAGCTCAGCCAGACGCCAAGCCTGCGCACCCGCGTGCCCGAGCTGGAACAGCAGGTGAAAACCCTGACCGACAAACTGGCCAACATCGATAACACCTGGAACCAGCGCACCTCGGAAATGCAGGAAAAAGTCGCGGGCAGCGACAGCACCATCAGCAGCCTGCAGAAGGAAAACCAGGATCTGAAAAACCAGCTGGTGGTGGCGCAGAAGAAGGTCAACGCCGTTAACCTGCAGCTCGACGATAAACAGCGCACCATTATTCTGCAGTGGTTCATGTACGGCGGCGGCGTTGCCGGCGTCGGTTTGCTGTTGGGTCTGCTGTTGCCGCACCTGATCCCGCGCCGCAAGAACAACAATCGCTGGATGAACTGATCTCAGTATCGTTCAGTTTGAGTATGGGCGCCTGCGGGCGCCCTTTTCATTGGTGCCGACATCCCGCGGTCAATTCATGTAATCTGATAGACAGAGCCTTACACGATATTCAGGAGTCAACAGTGCAGATTTATCTGGTCGGCGGCGCCGTTCGCGACAGCCTGCTCAATATTCCGGTGGTCGATCATGATTGGGTGGTAGTGGGCGCCACGCCGGCAGAGCTGCTGGCATTGGGTTACCAACAGGTCGGCAAAGATTTCCCGGTGTTCCTCAACCCCGATTCTCATGAGGAATACGCGCTGGCGCGCACCGAGCGCAAATCCGGCCAAGGGTACACCGGTTTTACCTGCTATGCCGCGCCGGACGTCACGCTGGAGGAAGACCTGCTGCGGCGCGATCTGACCATCAACGCCATCGCCCGTTCCGCCGAAGGGGAGCTGATTGACCCTTACGGCGGCGTGGCCGATCTGCAGGCGCGCGTGCTGCGCCACGTTTCCGACGCGTTCGGCGAAGATCCGCTGCGAGTACTGCGCGTGGCGCGTTTCAATGCCCGCTTCGCCCACCTGGGTTTTCGCATCGCCGACGAAACGCTCGCCCTGATGCGCCAAATGGCGCACGGCGGTGAACTGGCTGCGCTGACCGCCGAACGCGTCTGGAAGGAAACCGAAAAGGCGCTGCAAAGCCAGAGCCCGCAGGTCTATTTTCAGGTGCTGCGCGATTGCGATGCGCTGGCGGTGCTGTTCCCGGAAATCGACGCGCTGTTCGGCGTGCCGGCCCCCGCCAAGTGGCACCCGGAGATCGACACCGGCGTGCACACGCTGATGGCGCTGGCGATCGCCGCCCGCCTCACGCCGGAGGTGGACGTGCGCTTCGCCACCCTGTGCCATGACCTCGGCAAAGGGTTGACGCCAAAAGAGTTCTGGCCGCATCACCACGGCCACGGCCCGGCGGGCGTACGGCTGGTCGAGGCGCTGTGCCAGCGGCTGCGGGTGCCTAACCCGGTGCGCGATCTGAGCAAGCTGGTGGCCGAGTACCATGATCTGATCCACACCGTGAACAAGCTGCGGCCGGAGACCCTATTGAAGCTGTTCGACGCCATCGACGTCTGGCGCAAGCCCCAGAGGCTGGAGCAGATGATCCTGACCAGCGAAGCGGACGCGCGCGGACGCACCGGCTTTGAGAAGAATCCCTATCCGCAGGGCGACTATCTGCGCCAGGCGTATCAGGTGGCGAGCGCGGTATCGATTAAAGAGGTGGTAGCCAGCGGGCTGCAGGGCACCGCGATCCGCGACGAGCTCAAACGCCGCCGCCAGCAGGCGCTGGCCGAGTGGAAGCTCACCCAAACGATTATCAACGATCAGGCATAAAAAAACCCCGCAGAGCGGGGTTTTTTCTTGGTATCGGGCTTACAGGAACACCATGTAAACCACGGCCGCCACGATAAAGCGGTAGATGGCGAACGGCACGAACGAGATGCGTTTGATCAGCGACAGGAAGGTCTTGATCGCAATCAGCGCCACCACGAAGGCAGTAACGAAGCCGACGGCGAACATCGGCAGATCGCCCCAGGTCAGGAAGTGCAGGCTCTTGTACAGATCCAGGCCGCTGGCGCCAATCATCATCGGCACCGCCAAAATGAAGGAGAACTCGGACGCCGCATAGCGGTTCACGCCAACCAGCATACCGCCGGCGATAGTGGAACCCGAACGGGAGAAGCCCGGCCACAGCGCCAGGCACTGGAAGCAGCCGATCATGAACGCCTGGCGGTAGGTGATGTCATCCAGCCCTTCCGCGCTCGGTTTCTTCGGCTTCAGCCATTCCGCCGCCAGCAGCAGCAGACCGCCGACCACCAACGCATACATCACGTTTTTCGGCGCGAACAGCGACTTGATGAAATCATGGAAGGCCAGGCCCAGCACCACCGCCGGGATCATCGCCAGCAGGATGTGCCCCAGCTTCAGCTGACCGCTGGTTTTGCCCTCGTGCTCCACCGGCTTGCCGCCGAAATGGATGCCGATCAGGCCGAACAACCTGCGCCAGAACATCACGACGACGGCCAGGATCGACCCCAGTTGGATGATGACTTCAAAGGTTTTGGCTTTGTCGCCGGTAAAGCCCAGCCACTCGCCAACGATAATCATATGCCCGGTGGAAGACACCGGCAGAAATTCGGTTAACCCCTCGACAACCCCAAGAACAAACGCAATAAACAGTGAATGCATGTCAGCCATGTGCTTCGCTCACCCTATAAAATAACGGCTATCACATAAAAAAGCGGCAGTGCTTAAAGACAATGCCGCTAAAACAATTCTCAGGATTAAGACCAGCTTAACGGTCTTTCGTTGCAAGCAGATGACATAAAATCATGCGGGACGAGTGCCGCGCTCAATGATCACGCCGACCCGATTGGCATGTGCTACAGCGCCCGGTTTGCTGACCTTAATACGGACCCACGGGGAATTGAAGCGCTGAAGCAAAATTTCAGATATTTCCTCCGCCACGCGTTCCACCAGGGCGAAGCGGTTCGACTCCACGTGTTGGATCACGGCATCGCTGACGTCGGCATAGCTCAGACAGTCAGTTACGTCGTCGCTGGCGGCGGCCGGCCGGTTATCCCAGCCCATTTCGATATCGAACACCAGCTTCTGACGAATGCCCTGTTCCCACTCATAAACGCCAATGGTGGTAATTACGGTAAGCTCTTCAATAAATACGATATCCATCACGTCATTCTCTGTTTTTGGCCTTGCCGGATACCACTTCCAGCGGAATGTGCGTATTATCCATAGATGTTGCGAGTAAAACGACCATTATTAAACGGAACCGCGTTATGAGTGCTACCGCGCTTGGCATGATTATCTTCGCGTATCTGTGCGGCTCGATTTCGAGCGCGATCCTGGTTTGCCGGATCGCCAGGCTGCCGGACCCGCGTGAGCATGGCTCAGGAAATCCCGGGGCGACCAACGTCCTGCGCATCGGCGGCCGGCTGGCGGCAGCGGCGGTGCTGGTGTTCGATATTCTGAAAGGGATGTTGCCGGTCTGGCTGGCCTACAAACTCGATGTACCGCCGCTGTACCTCGGCCTGACGGCGATCGCCGCCTGTCTGGGGCACATCTATCCGGTGTTCTTCCACTTCCGCGGCGGTAAAGGCGTGGCGACGGCGTTTGGCGCCATCGCGCCTATCGGCTGGGATCTGACCGGCCTGATGACCGGCACCTGGCTGTTGACGGTGCTGCTCAGCGGCTACTCTTCGCTCGGCGCCATCGTCAGCGCGCTGATCGCCCCGTTCTACGTCTGGTGGTTCAAACCGCAGTTCACCTTCCCGGTAGCGATGCTCTCCTGCCTGATCCTGATGCGGCATCACGACAATATCCAGCGCCTGTGGCGCGGCCAGGAAGGCAAGATTTGGGGCAAGTTCCGCAAGAAGAAAAACGACGCGGATGAGGATAACGGCGACCAGCCGAAAGACGAATAACAGAAGGGCCGGATTATCCGGCCCTTTGCTTTATACCGCAGGCAGTTCCGCCAGCGGCCAGCGCGGCCGCACCGACACGCTCAGCTCCGGGTTGGCGCCGCTCTTCAGCCGCACCATGCCGGCATAGGCGATCATCGCGCCGTTGTCGGTGCAAAATTCCGGGCGGGCATAGAACACTTCCCCGCCGCGTTTCTGCATCATCTCCGCCAGCTTGGCACGCAATGTGCGGTTGGCGCTCACGCCGCCGGCCATCACCAGGCGTTTGAAGCCGGTTTGCTCGAGGGCACGTTTGCATTTGATCGCCAGCGTATCCACCACCGCATCCTCGAAGGCGCGGGCGATGTCGGCACGCGTCTGATCGTCGTTGCCGTTGGAGCGAATGGTGTTGGCGGCGAAGGTTTTCAGCCCGGAGAAGCTGAAGTCCAGCCCCGGACGATCGGTCATCGGCCGCGGGAAGGTGAAACGCCCCGCCGTGCCCTGCTGCGCCATCTTCGACAGCATCGGCCCGCCGGGATAATCCAGGCCGAGCAGCTTGGCGGTTTTGTCGAACGCTTCGCCGGCGGCATCGTCGATCGACTCGCCCAGCAGTGCATACTCACCGATGCCGGTGACGCTGATCAACTGAGTGTGGCCACCGGAGACCAGCAGCGCGACGAACGGGAACGCCGGCGGGTTATCTTCCAGCATCGGCGCCAGCAGGTGGCCTTCCATATGGTGTACCGGCACCGCCGGCACGTTCCAGGCGAACGCCAGCGCACGCCCGACGGTAGCGCCGACCAGCAGCGCGCCTACCAGGCCCGGCCCGGCGGTATAAGCCACGCCGTCGATATCGGCCGGAGTCAGGTTGGCCTCTTTCAGCGCCGCCTGAATCAGCGGCACGGTTTTGCGCACGTGATCGCGGGAGGCCAGTTCCGGCACCACGCCGCCGTAGTCGGCGTGCAGCTTCACCTGGCTGTATAATTGGTTGGCCAACAAACCGGTTTGATCGTCATACACTGCAATTCCGGTTTCATCGCAGGACGTTTCTATACCCAGTACTCGCATTACATTTCCCATCATTCACGTGCGGCCGCCAGTCTACCACATTCCGCCGCATTTACCGCCGATGCGGCGCATCTTGTCACCGGCTTGCGCCTATGTCGATGATTCATCCAGAAAATGCCCGAGCGATTAAATACGAGCATTTTTTTCTGATTAGTCTATAATCAGCGCCCGGTGCAAAATTGCGCACGTTGCGGCAGAGCGACGCGGGTTTCAATTTGCTGTGATGCTTTACAAAGCAGCATCCATTGGAGTAAAATTCCGCACCATTTTGAAAAGGCTGGCGCTTGGCCAGCAGCAAACCGAATTTTATTGAGGTGAGAGGCACATGCCGGTAATTAAAGTACGTGAAAACGAGCCATTTGACGTTGCTCTGCGTCGTTTCAAACGCTCTTGCGAAAAAGCGGGTGTTTTAGCTGAAGTTCGTCGTCGTGAGTTTTATGAAAAACCAACTACCGAACGTAAACGCGCTAAAGCTTCTGCTGTGAAACGTCACGCGAAGAAACTGGCTCGCGAAAACGCACGCCGCACTCGTCTGTATTAATTCTTCGGGGGCAACCCCACCGCGTGAATTTCTGATTTTCAAAATCGCGCAGACCGAGTAGTTGCATACGAAGGCCGTGCTTTCCGAAAGGAATGCGCGGCTTGTTCTCGTTTATAGGCTAATGAAGTAAGGGCTTATGGCTGGACGAATTCCGCGCGTATTTATCAATGACTTGCTGGCTCGCACCGACATCGTCGATTTGATCGACGCCCGCGTGAAGCTCAAGAAGCAAGGCAAGAACTACCACGCGTGCTGTCCGTTCCACCACGAAAAGACGCCTTCCTTTACCGTTAATGGCGAAAAGCAGTTTTATCACTGTTTTGGGTGTGGTGCGCACGGCAACGCCGTCGACTTTTTGATGAATTACGACCGACTCGAGTTTGTCGAAACCATCGAAGAGCTGGCGACCATGCACGGGCTGGAAGTGCCTTACGAAGCGGGCACCGGGCCGACCCAGATCGAACGCCATCAGCGCCAGAGCCTGTACCAACTGATGGAGCAGCTCAGCGCGTTCTATCAACAGTCACTGCAGCAGTCCTCCGGGGCACCGGCGCGCAGCTATTTGCAGCAGCGCGGATTAAGTGACGACGTTATTCGCCATTTCGCCATCGGCTTCGCGCCGGCGGGATGGGATAACGCCCTGAAGCGTTTCGGCCGCGATGCCGACTCGCGCCGCGCATTGAACGATGCCGGCATGCTGGTGACTAACGATCAGGGGCGTTCGTACGACCGTTTCCGCGAACGGGTGATGTTCCCCATCCGCGACAAGCGCGGGCGCGTGATCGCCTTCGGCGGCCGCGTGCTGGGCGACGGTATGCCGAAGTACCTGAACTCGCCGGAAACCGAAGTTTTCCATAAGGGCCGCCAGCTGTACGGCCTGTATGAAGCACAGCAGAACCACCCTACCCTCCAGCGGCTGCTGGTGGTGGAAGGGTATATGGACGTGGTGGCGTTGGCGCAATTCGGCATCGATTATGCCGTCGCCTCGCTCGGGACCTCGACGACGGCTGAACACATTCAGCTGCTGTTCCGCGCTACCGACAACGTCGTTTGCTGCTACGACGGCGACCGCGCCGGCCGCGAAGCGGCCTGGCGGGCGCTGGAAACCGCGCTGCCGTACCTGAACGATGGGCGCCAGCTGCGGTTCATGTTTTTGCCCGACGGTGAAGACCCGGACACCCTGGTGCGCAAAGAAGGCAAAGAAGCCTTCGAACAGCGAATGGAGCAGGCGCAGCCGCTGTCCACTTTCCTGTTCGAAAGCCTGCTGCCGCAGGTGGATTTGAGCAGCCCGGACGGGCGCGCCAAGCTGAGCACGCTGGCGCTGCCGCTGATTACTCAGGTGCCGGGCGAAACGTTGCGCTTGTACCTGCGTCAGGAGCTCGGCAACAAGCTGGGGCTGCTGGACGACAGCCAGCTCGACAAGCTGATGCCCAAGCAGGCGGAAAATGCGAATCCTTATCAGGCGCCCCAGCTAAAACGCACAACCATGCGTATACTGATAGGGTTACTGGTGCAAAATCCGCAGTTGGCTACACTTATCCCTTCGCTGGAAGGGTTGGAGCAGACCAAACAGGCGGGATTGCCGCTGTTCGTCGAACTGGTGCAGACCTGTTTGGCGCAGCCGGGCCTGACGACCGGGCAATTGCTGGAGCTGTATCGCGACAACAAATTCAGCCAGCAGCTTGAAACCTTGGCGACATGGAACCATATGATCGTTGAGGACATGGTCGAACAGACCTTTTTGGATACGTTGGCCAGCCTGTACGACTCGGTGCTCGAGCAACGGCTGGAAACGCTGATCGCCCAGGCCAGAACGCGCGGCCTGAGCCCGGAGGAACGTGAGGAAGTCCGTTCTCTCAACCAGGTTTTAGCGAAGAAAAACTGAATACCAAACGGCTTAAGTGCCGATAATTGCGAGGGCAGAGCCCTGCACAGTGCCGCCATAGTGGGCCGCGGCGATAACGAAAACGCCCCAAATGCTATTGTTGGCGGTTTCGCCGACCGACACCAACCTAAATACTCTGAAGTGTGGATACCGTCTTATGGAGCAAAACCCGCAGTCACAGCTGAAGCTACTTGTCACCCGTGGTAAGGAGCAAGGCTATCTGACCTATGCTGAGGTCAATGACCATCTGCCGGAAGATATCGTCGACTCCGATCAGATCGAAGACATCATCCAGATGATTAACGACATGGGCATCCAGGTGATGGAAGAAGCACCGGACGCCGATGACCTGCTGCTCGCCGAAAACTCGAACAGCACGGACGAAGATGCGGAAGAAGCCGCCGCACAGGTTCTGTCCAGCGTAGAATCCGAAATCGGCCGCACCACCGACCCGGTGCGCATGTACATGCGCGAAATGGGTACCGTCGAACTGCTGACGCGCGAAGGCGAAATCGACATCGCCAAGCGCATCGAAGACGGCATCAACCAGGTGCAGTGCTCGGTTGCCGAATACCCGGAAGCCATCACCTACCTGCTTGAGCAGTACGATCGCGTCGAAGCGGGCGAAGCGCGCCTGTCCGATCTGATCACCGGCTTCGTCGATCCTAACGCGGAAGAGGACATCGCCCCAACCGCGACCCACATCGGTTCTGAACTGTCGAGCGAAGAGCAAGACGACGACGAAGAAGATGAGGACGCCGAAGACGACGACACCGAAGACGACAACAGCATCGATCCGGAGCTGGCGCGTCAGAAGTTCGCCGAGCTGCGCGATCAGTATGAAGCGACGCGTCTGGTGATCAAAAAGAACGGCCGCAGCCACGCCAGCGCAGCGGACGAGATCCTGAAGCTGTCTGAAGTGTTCAAGCAGTTCCGCCTGGTGCCGAAACAGTTCGACTTCCTGGTCAACAGCATGCGCACTATGATGGACCGCGTTCGCACCCAGGAACGCATCATCATGAAGCTGTGCGTTGAACAGTGCAAAATGCCGAAGAAAAACTTCGTCACCCTGTTCGCCGGCAACGAAACCAGCGATTCCTGGTTCGAAGCCGCAGTGGCGATGGCCAAGCCATGGTCGGAAAAGCTGAAAGACGTTGCCGAAGACGTGCAGCGCAGCCTGCAGAAACTGCGTCAGATCGAAGAAGAAACCGGCCTGACCATCGAGCAGGTCAAAGACATCAACCGTCGCATGTCGATCGGTGAAGCGAAAGCCCGCCGCGCGAAGAAAGAGATGGTTGAGGCCAACCTGCGTCTGGTTATTTCCATCGCCAAGAAATACACCAACCGCGGCCTGCAGTTCCTGGATCTGATCCAGGAAGGCAACATCGGCCTGATGAAAGCGGTAGACAAGTTCGAATATCGCCGCGGCTACAAGTTCTCGACGTACGCCACCTGGTGGATCCGTCAGGCTATCACCCGCTCCATCGCCGATCAGGCGCGCACCATCCGTATTCCGGTGCATATGATTGAGACCATCAACAAGCTCAACCGTATTTCGCGCCAGATGCTGCAAGAGATGGGCCGCGAGCCGACGCCGGAAGAGCTGGCCGAGCGCATGCTGATGCCGGAAGACAAGATCCGCAAGGTGCTGAAGATCGCCAAAGAGCCAATCTCGATGGAAACGCCGATCGGCGACGACGAAGATTCGCATCTGGGCGACTTCATCGAGGATACCACCCTCGAGCTGCCGCTGGATTCCGCGACCTCAGAGAGCCTGCGTTCCGCTACCCACGATGTGCTGGCCGGCCTGACCGCGCGCGAAGCGAAAGTGCTGCGCATGCGTTTCGGTATCGACATGAACACCGACCACACGCTGGAAGAGGTAGGCAAGCAGTTTGACGTTACCCGTGAGCGTATTCGTCAGATCGAAGCCAAGGCGCTGCGCAAGCTGCGTCACCCGAGCCGCTCCGAAGTGCTGCGCAGCTTCCTGGACGATTAAGTCCGGCTGCCGCACCAAAAGCAAAAACCCCGGCTTGCCGGGGTTTTTTTATGCCCTGAATATGCCCCGCCGCATCATTGCAACGCCAGGAACAGCTCGCGATAGCTGGCGGTAAGCTGCTCCAGCGTGGCGCGGTTCAATCCGCTGGGGTTGGGCAATACCCACACCTCGGTTTCCCCCAGCATCATCGCCTGCTTGCCCCAGGGCGCGTTTTTCACCCCGAAGGCGGTGGTGAACGCCTGCTTGCCCAAAATCGCCAGCGCGCGCGGCTGGTAGCGCAGGATTTTCTCTTGCAGCGCCTCGCCGCCGCTGCGCAGCTCGTCGCGCGACAGCTCGCTGGCCGCTACCGTCGGGCGCGCCACCAGCGCGGTAATGCCGCAGCCGTTATCCTTCAGCTGCTGCCACTGCTCCGGCGCCAGCTGGCGCTCGGTAAAGCCGGCCTGATGGATCACCTTCCAGAAGCGATTGCTGCCGTTGGCGAAAGGGTAGCCCTGATGGGCGGAAGAAAGGCCGGGGTTGATGCCGCAAAACACCACCCGCAGGTCAGGCGCCAGAAGTTCCATGAGTGTCGTGAGTCCATTACAGGGATTTACTGCGGTTATCGCAAAATCCGCCAGCAATTACAACAGGCTAGAACTGTGCAGAAAAGCAACATACGGGCGGGTAACTGTAGACCGCCGCTTAAGGATTCCCTATAATCTCGCGGCTTGGCCCCTTAGCTCAGTGGTTAGAGCAGGCGACTCATAATCGCTTGGTCGTTGGTTCAAACCCAACAGGGGCCACCAAATTTTTGCTTTAAAATCACATAATTAAGCCACTCCTCAGAGTGGCTTTGTTATTTATCGATTGTTCGCTGCCCCCTTTTTGTCCCCCCAAAAAACAACTCGCCCCCTTTATCCTATTTGGCGCGACATAATTCAGGCATAAAAAAACCCGCATTTTGCGGGCTTGTATCTCTGAGTTGGTCACATCCACATAACCTGTTGCTGTCCTTCCACACTGGCGCCGACCGGATGCGGCGGCACTGCATCAACCCGGCCCGGCGTCATTATCGCGCATTGGTAGGTCTCCATCGTTTTAAACGTGTGGCCACAGTTAATATTTTGGCACTGGTGATAACGTTCTTTCGTTTGTTGACTCAAATAACGGCTGGTGCGGGCATGGGCCGCTGTTCTGCAAAGCGGGCAATGAAACATGATTAATTCCTCGTCACTGGCTCAATTGCCGCGATAATACCGCTCGCGATCCAAAAAAGAAGTTTCTTTAAGTGAATTTACAATTCCCATCAAGAAACATCATAAGTAACCTCCGACAGCAAAACCTCAAACTCCAGCGCCGTCGTAAAGCCGCTATTGCTGAGATTGTGCGTGACTTTGCTCACTATCCAGTCTTGCGCATCGATCGCCGCTTTAAACCCGCTGACGCGTACCGGCGTCTCTGGGGTGATGCTGGCCCGCCCCATGGCAAGCGACAGTGAAAACTCAGCCACACCGCGCTGAAGCTTTTCCCACTTTGCCTGTGCTGCCCGCATCGCGGCGGCCTTGGTGGCGTAAATTTTGGTGATCGCAAACACGTTATCGTCAGCCCCCACCAGATAATCGCCTTTCGCTGCCTCCGCCGGTTTCCCCGGTTTTTTACTGCTACCCGGTTTCGCCTTCGGGTGTTGCAGCGCGCGCAAATGCTGCTCTTTTGGCTTGCGCTGCAGCTTCACTTTCTTCGGCTTCGGCTGTTTTGTGTTGAGCCAGCTCGCCGTAACGCCTGTGTAGGCATCCCGATCGGCAATGCTGAAACTGTGCTGATCGCCATCCTGCCGGGTGATGGTATACACCGGCAATGGCTTCCCGCCTACCGTGGCGCCGTTCCCCGGTCGCAACAACAGCAGAACGCCATTTTTCACCGCCGCCACCGCGCCGTTGAGCGTTGCCAGCCGGGTAATAAATGCCGCGTCCGTCTCCTGCGTCTGGTCGATATGGCTGATTTTGATGGTGCCCAGACCGGCGGCCAGCGAGGCTTTCAGCTTATTGCGCGCAGCCACCTTCTGCACAATGTCGCCCAGGGTGGTGTCGTGGTAGGACTCATCGCGCCGGGTGTTCAGCGAGCCGCGAAAATCCGCACTACGCGCGCGAATAGTCAACGTGTCCGGCGCGCCCCGGTGTTCGACCTCATCGACTGTAAACTGACCTTTTGGCGTCAATAGCGAGCCTTGCCAGCCGAGCGCCAGCGACAGCACCGCATTGCGCTGAGGCATCGCCATCAGTCCGTCACTGTCGTCCAGCTCGATGTCGAGCTGGTCGGCTTCAAAGCCCCGGTTATCCGTCAGCGATAGAGAAATCAGCCGCTTGCGGATGTTCTGCGTGATGTCGTTATCCTGCAGCAACAGCGAAAAATCCGGGGCAACTCGCGCCCCGGCTGGCAGGCTTACGCCGCTTTTCATGATAACAACCCTCCCATAGCACCGGCGGCCTTCCCGGCCATCTCTCCGGCTTTATCGTACAGTTCCCCGGCCTGCTGGCGCAGATCGCCAAACATCGCAGACAGGGACTCATCGACCCGCTTCAGGTTGAGCGTGAACTCTGTGCGGCGCGGGCTGCCGTCGGCGAAAAACTCAGAATGCGTTTCAGAAATCGACTCGATCACAAACATGCCGTAAATCGTGCCGGTGCCTTCAATCAGCGGCCACGCCCGGCCCTGCTCGGCCATCAGTTGCAGCGTCAGCAGTGACCAGCGGCCGCCGGTGATTTCCGGCAGCAGTACCCCGGACAGCGTGATTTTTTCCTCATCCATCCCCAAAAATTGCGTCGCCGGGCGCAGGCCCACGCGGCCGTTGCTCGGCCAGCGATATTCCGCATTGCGGTTCATGGATTGATACGGCAGCGTCTGCCGCATAAAAACAAACAGCCCCAGCGTTAACATCATCATGAATCTCCGTAAGTCATGCGGCTGCGTGCGGCGGCCGCGTGTTTGCGTCGTTCGGCCTCAAGCTGGCGCGAGACTTCGCGCGCAATGGAGGCCGCGTCTTGGCCGGGGGCGCCGTATACCTGAATGGTGATCGGGGCTGGTGCCGTGGCAGGTGCAGCAGCCGGGGCTGACGCCATCACCGGCGTTGACAGCGATAACATCGCCGCCGACAGCGCCGCCGTTTTCCTGCGCCCGGTGACGTTCGCCGGGCCGTTGACAATCTCCGGGCCACGCTCGCCAACGATGCCGAACTGGCCGCGCGGGATGATGCCGCCTTTGTCGAATGCCCCCGCATAGCCCGGCCCCGGCATCAGCTCAGGCGCCGGGCGATTGTATGAAATCGCCGGGTTAACCTCCGCCTCATCGTCGCCAAACTTCATCCAGTCAGGCAGCATATCCGTGAGGCCGGCAAACTTGTCTTTCAGCGCCTGCCAGCGCTCGCTAATGCCGTCAATGACCCCGTTAATCATGTTCATCCCGGCTTCTTTGAACTGCCCCGGCAGCGCTTTAGCGCCGTTTACCAGCCCCTCCCATTTGCCATTAAGCCAGCCGGTCAGCCGATCCCATGCCTGAACCGTGGCGGCGCTCAGCGCCAGCCATGCCGCGTTAACACGCTCGCCGATGGTGTCCCAGACGGCGGCGGCACGCTCTGCAATGCCGCTCGCAACGCCCCAGATGCCGGTCAGCAGACCGGGCAATCCGCCCAACAGCTGCAGCGGCAGGCTCAATCCGGCCGCGATCCATTCACCGAACATGCGCCCATAGCGCGCGGCCGTCTGGAGTTCGGCCTGTGAAGATTTCACCGGCTCGATCAGCTTGCCGAACCACTGCCAGACGTTGCGCACCATGTTCAGCAGCGGCGTAAATGCGCCGGCCAGCGGGACAAGCGCGGT
The DNA here is from genome assembly GCF_945957435.1 of Serratia sp. PL7. Classification (NCBI taxonomy): domain Bacteria; kingdom Pseudomonadati; phylum Pseudomonadota; class Gammaproteobacteria; order Enterobacterales; family Yersiniaceae; genus Serratia; species Serratia sp. PL7. The sequence goes on from NZ_CAMFLB010000003.1 coordinate 188,705, forward strand.
GCGCATCGGCGCGAAAGCGGCGCTGAAGCCTTCGCCGATACCCATTAAAAAGGCGCTGATAGGTTCCCAATATTTACGGATAGTCAACGCCACACCGGCAATCACCGCCGCCGCCGCGACCACCGGCAGGGTGATCACACTGAATGCGGCCGCAATCCCGGCGCCAACGGTGGTAAAGACCGTTCCCAGCAGCCCGGCCCCGGCAATTAACATATTGACCCCGGCCATCACCGGCCATGCGATAAGGCACAGCGCGGCGAGACCGCCGATCAGGGCCGTAACGCCCGCCGTGACTTTCACCAGTGTGCCGACCAGCTCAGGATTGGCCTTCACCCATGCCCCCGCCTTGGTCAGCCATTCAGTGGCGGAAACCGTGAGTTTGCGCAGCGCTGAATTCTGGCCGTCGAACACCTCAATGCGAACATCTTCCCACGCCGAAAACAGGTTTTTCAGGTCGCCGTCGAGGTTGTCCACCTTCACTCGGGCAATCTGGGCCGTAGCCCCTTTTGACTGGGTGACGGTGCTGTGTTTTTCGCTCAGCTTGCCGTTACCGGCGGCGTCAATCAGCTTGATAGCGCCTTTCATCGCCTCTTCGCCGAAAATGACTTTCAGGTATTCGGCCTGCTGCGCGGTGCCGAGCTTGTTGGTTTTAAACGAGCCGTTAATTTTCTTGAGGATGTTCGCGATCGGCAGCATGTTCCCTTTGCCGTCCTTGGTTTTTACGCCCAATTCTGACAACGCATCAGCCGCCTGCCCGACGGGCGCCTGTAACCGCGTAAACATCGCACTGGCCGCCGTACCGGCCATAGACCCCTTGATGCCGTTATCGGCCAACACGCCCAGCAAGGCGGTGGTGTCCTCGATACTGGCCCCGGCCGCCTCGGCGATCGGCGCGACGTACTTCATCGCCTCGCCAAAATCCATCAGGTTGCTGTTCGAGCTGGTGAAACCTTTGGTCATCACATCCGCGACGCGCTGGATCTCGTCTATCGGCATGTTAAACGCCGATTGCATGTTGGTGATGATGTCGGCCGCGTCGGCGATGTCCAGATCGGAGGCCAGCGCCAGATTTACCGTTGACTCGGTCGATTTCAGAATGGCATCGCCGTTAAAGCCGGACTTGGCGAGCACCGATTGCGTGCGGGCGACGTCCGTCGGCGAAAACGCGGTCGTGGCGCCAATATCCCGCGCCTGCTGGCGAATGGCGGCCAGTTGCTGGTCATTCTTCGATAGTCCGAGCGTGGCTTGCGTGTCTGACATCTGCCTGTCGAACTGCACCCCCGGCGCAATAAACGCCCCTTCAGCGACCAGCCCGGCGGTAGCGATACCCAGCCCGGCCGCACTGGTATTACGGACAGCCGCAGTTGCCGATTGCCCGGCACGGTAACGCGCGCTGACGCGGTTAACCTGCTCTTGCTTCTTGCTCAGGCGATCCAGCTCGCCGCGCTGGCGGCCCAGCGCTGTCGTGGCTTCGCTGGCGCTGGCCTTCAACCGGCGCTGTTCGGCGCTCAGGTTCCGGGTAGCGATGCCGTCAGCGTTGAGTGCGTCACGCTGGCGCTGCACCGACTGGCGCAGGCCGTTGTATTTCGTCTGCAGCTCGGCGGCGGCGCGCTTTGATGCCTCCAGCAAGCGCGCTTGCTGCGCCGTGGGCTTTTCCGTCGCCTTGAACTGGACGGCCAGCGCCGCCGCTTCAGCCTTGGCGTTTTTCAGGGCCCGTCCGGTAACAGCAAGCTGCCCCTGCGCCTTGCGAAACCCGTCAATCCGGGCGCTTTGCGCGTCCAGCGCCTTGAGGGTTTGCTGCGTGGTTTTGATGTCACCGGCAAGCTGTTTGCTTGCCTGTTGGATACTCTTTAGCGGGCGGGTGGCTTGGTCTACGGCCTTCAGCAAGACCTGAAGCTGCAGGCTTTTACTCATCGTGATTAACTCCGCTGCGTTGCAGTGCCTTGTGGCGCCAGTTCAACAGCTCCGTGAGCGTCATTCCGGCCATTTCAGACGGCGGCCAGTGGAAGATCACCGCGATGTCCGCCATCAGGTCATCAACGCCCAGCCGGGCGTCGGGGATTACGCTGCCGAGTTCGGCGACAAAAAACCGACCACTTTCCCGGCCAGCGCCACCAAATCCGGCAGCTCAAGGCGCGCGCATTCTTCTTTGGTCAGGTTCGGCACGGTCACACGCGGCAGCACAACCAGCAGCGCGTCAACATCGGCATTGGCGATCGCCGCCAGCCCGACGCCGCGCAGCGCGCTCGCGTTCGGTTTAATCACCTGCACATCGGTGATGGTGGTTTCACCACGCTGGATCGGGGTGTCGAGGGTAACGGTATTTTCTTTTGCGTCTTTCATGGTGTTCTCTCAAATCAGGGGGAAAGGGCCAGCCCGGCGGGCTGGCGCAAAAATTACAGGCCGATCGCCTTGCGATGTTCGGCCAGCCGGTCAACGCCGTTGACTTTTTCGACCATGTTCACGGTATCGACCTCGATCAGCTCTTTGCCGTCCACGGTCAGCTTGAAGTAAGTACACTCGGTGGAAACCTTGGTTTCGGTATCCTCGCCCTGCTTGTACTCGCCAAAATCGATTTCTTTGTGGCGGCCACGCATCACCACTTCTACAGCGGACACCTCGCCGGTGTCGTCGCGTTGGAATGAACCGGCAAAACGCAGCGGCACGGCATCGACAGCGCCCCACTGCTTCAGCACCAGCTCATCAATGCCGCCCATCGACCACTCAACGGCCAGCGCGTCATCGTCCAGCCCCATATCGATGGAGGCCGCACCGTTCATGCCGCCGCCCCGGTATTTCTCCAGCTTGCGGGTGAGCTTCGGCAGCGTCAGCGAGGACACCACACCCATGTAGCTGTAGCCGTCGTTGAACAGATTCAGGTATTTCAGTTTTTTCGGCAGTGCCATGTTCTAACGTCTCCTTTAGCGGTTCACGGATGCCGCAAACGTCGCAAGATAGCGATCGGTGATGCGCTGGCGCAGGGTTAAATCTTCCAGCGGTGGCACCGGCGTGTAGTCGTAATCGATAAACAGCTTGCCCGCCTTCAGGGTTTCCTTGGTGTTGGCGCTTTCGTCGTACCAGCAAGTGCCGTCGATAATCAGCCCGGCGGATTTCAGCTCGCGGAATTTCGCGTTGATGCCGTCAATCATGTCGCGCACCAGCGTAGGCGTCACCGGGCGGTCAACGGCCCATAGGTGCGCCTCAGCCATCGTGTCGGCCAGCACCTGCGCGGTGCGGGTGTAGTTCTCGAACAGGAACAACGGATCATCAGAGCAGGTGCGGGAACCCCAGAATTTAAAGCCGTCTTTGCGAATAAGGGTGGTGACGCACGCTTGGTTTAACAGGTCAGCATCGGTGCCAGGCGCCTGCAAATCCCAGAACACGCTGGCGGTAATGCCGGTCACGCCGTTAACACCGACGTTTGAAAGCGTTTTATGCCAGCCGGTTTCCGTGTCGATTTTGGCACGCAGGCCCAGCGCGCGGGCGGTGGCGTAAGCGATGTCGCTCTGGTTGGCGGTGGTGTTCCAGCTGACAAAATCCGGCCAGATCAGCATCAGCTCGCGCTGGCTGAAATTGTCGCGGTACTTGGTAGCCTCCTGCACGGTTTTGCAGCCGTAGGCGCTGATATAGCCGAACGCGCGCAACTGCTGGCAAATACCAGCGAGCGCCGTCGCGACCTCCTGATTATCCAGCCCCGGCACGCCGAGGATGCGCGGCTTAACGCCCAGCTCAGCCTGTGCAGATAACAGCGCTTTCATGCCGGTATAGCGGCCTTCAGCGTTCGCGCCGCCGATGATGTTGGAAGTGGTTTCCGCCGCGTCTTTGCCGGTGGCAACGCGGACAACCACTGTGACCGGCTTCGCCTGTTCAGCGATCGCCCGCAACGACGCCGCCAGCGTGCCTTTTTTACCGGCCTTGCCGGAGGCGGCCAGCACATCGGTGATCAGTACCGGGGTATCGAGCGGGAAAACCGACGCGTCGGCATCCTCCGCCGTGCAGACCATGCCGACGATTGCCGTCGATACGGTGGAAATAACGCGGGTGCCGTCGTTGATTTCGACGACGCGCACGCCGTGATGATAATCGCCCATTAATTTGCTCCGGGTGGTGAGTAGGTGCAGGCATGATGACGCCCGGCTCGCCGGGCCGCACGCGGTGGGTGCTGGAAGGCCGACCAGACAACAGGCAGGGCCGGATTGGGGAATTTTTGAGGGAATAACGATCGTTCACGCCGATCAATAACGTTGCATTGATCTACGCAATCAATTGGACGCCGGAGAGCCGGGCGGGGTAAGGTCTGAAGGTCAAGCGCGGCAACATCAGGGAAAGCCGCAAACACAAAGCCCGCATCGCTGCGGGCTTTTTTCATGGCGCTAAGGGCATCAGTTCGAAAGCACGGGCTTTCGAATGGCACTTTTCCTAAGATTTCTCACTTCAGCACTTTTTGCTTGTTCACCCCTCCAAAGTGGTATACTGTCGCCAATAGACGACACACGCCTCTCATCGTCACATGCAAATAGTTCATGTAGCTATCATCACGAAATTTCGCCCCGCCGTGGGGCATTTTTTTAAGTCTTTGTCCTAAATTCGTTCCTTACCTTTCGTAATCACTTGCCATGATTTTAGAATATTCCTAACCTGAAAGTGTTATTTAGGGTTCGCAATCCCTTATAACAACCTTTGTAACGTTTGGTACACCAGAGACGAATCTTTACCCGCTTCGGTGGGCTTTTTCAACAAAACTAAGGATGAGAATGTTTGCTCTAAAAAATGACACCTAGATTAAAGGCCCCCTATCGGCTTTTTACTTGGAGGTTGTATGAGTATCCATTACCTCACTGAGAGCGATACACAGCGTTTAGACGATATGAGCAAGGTTTTGGGGAGATGTGTCATTGCCATCCTTGTTCGAAAGAAAATAGTCAACACCGATAATATTCTTTCTCAAATAGTCGCAGAAATGGAAAAAGCATCTGATAACGATGAATTCCAGTTATATCGCAACACATTAGAGTTTGTAGGTACTCTTTCAAAATAACCGGGGAAACGTAACGATGAAAAATGAAATTGCAACCGCGATTACGATAGGGAGCATACTGCTGTTCGTCATCCTGATTGGCGCTCCCAATGTTGTAACAACCATGGTGCCATGACCATTTCTGTCAACTACCACAATAAAAGCCCCGCATCGCTGCGGGCTTTTTATTAGACGCTGGGCGCAACAGGCCAATCAATATCCGGCGCATTTTGCGGATTGATGCGGTTCAACTGCACCCGGTAAGTTTTCCAGAGCCTGAGCTGCACGATTTCGTCTTCCATCGCTATCCCTAAATCAACAGCATCCTGAAGCGGCGCGACAGCCTTACCCGCGCTCACCAGCAATTCATTTTTTCTGGCCTCAGCCTTCGCCATCATTTCTTCGGCGGAATAGGCTCGCTGGCTCACCTTCTTACCGTCAAACACCCACTCACCATTAGCCAGACAGCGCTTTGGCAGTTTCGTCGGGTTCAGCTCAATAACCGACAAGCCAATCGGCCACAGCATCGACACATCGCTGTTAATCGCGCAGATAATGCCGCTTTCGTCATAAGCCAGTTTTACGGTGTCCGGCGAAAATAATTTTTGCGCGGCGTACCAGTCAATACCGTTATCATCCTGAAGATAAATCACATTCTCGCCGAGGAATAATTCTTCCGGCGTGTATCTCTTCAAATTCTTAATGTGTTGCATTTTACACCGTTCCAATTGTTGCCCATGTGCCGTTAATCAGCACCTGAACCGCTGAATAAGCACCCCAGATTGAGGGGTTGTAGTTTGAGCCGGACATACCCGTATAAACACAGCCCGACGGTAAATCGATGCGCCCGCCGGTATCCGCGATAACCGTGCGCCCGGCCATGCGCACACCCTGAACCAAATTCTGATACGCCCAGTTCTGCGCATTGTTCTGCGCAGCCGAGATATTTTGATTAAGCCAGTTGCTGAGATAACCGCCCCAGCAGCTGCCTTGAACGTTGCCGTCAGGGTGCCACGTCGTCCCGCTGGAGGTGGTGATCGCAGGCCATTTACCACCGATATGAATACCCGACTCAAAAGCGGCGGTGCCGGTTCTGACATCCACAGAGAACGGACGCAGGGCGTTGAATGTGCCGTATTGGTCATTTTCGTTTGTCAGCAGCAGATAAAGCCGGTTGCCGTCATTGCGCCAGAAGGAACCGAACCCGCCGCCGACCATGCGATAATTATCAATATGGGTAGATTGGATCTCCGCGCTGGTCTTTAGCGTCCCGGTTAGCTGCCCGCCAGTCTTCGCCAGATAGCGGCCATCTGCTTCGGTTTTATTCCACGCGTTAACGTCAGAGGCCAATAAATTGACATCGGCGGACAGCGGCTTACCGTTCACCTTGATAGAGCGCAGCGCGTATTTCTGCGCGGCCTGTGCATCCGTCAGCGCGCCGACATCTGCCGCAGTCGGCTTGTAGTGTGTCGTATACACCTGCGCCCAAGCCTTAGCCGTCGCTGGATCATCTTCGCGTGGCGAACGTAGCCAAAATTCCGTATTACCGGAGCCGATCGCAAATTGTACGTGCCGGTATTTGTTGATTTTGAATGTCATCAAATTACCGAGCTTACCGCGAGTCAGGGGATAGCCGACTGATTTATCACCGAGCTGTTCATGCGTGAAACCGTCCGGACGTGTGAGGTCACTGTCGGCGTTAGAGGCCTGCTGGCCTTCGTTGGGAAAAACCACGCGCGGCACCGTGAGCGGCCCGGTCATGGTGTCGCCCGCCTGTTTCACAAATCGCCCGTCGGCTTCGGTCTTGTTCCATGCGTTGACATCACCCGCCAACAGATTGACATCCCCGCTCAACGGCTTACCGTTCACTTTGATAGAGCGCAGCGCATATTTCTGCATAGCCTGCGCATCCGTCAGCGCACCGGTTTCTTGTGCTGTAGGCGGCTTAGCCGTCGTATAAATGCGCGGGTTCGCCGCCTGATTAGCTTCGGTTCCCCAATGCAACTCGTTATCCATCCCCAAACCAAGACGCATTAGCGCCTTTCCAGCGACTTGGAAACCGACGGATAAATTACTCTGCGCTGAAGGGCGGCTCATGACCAACGGCGTATGCTGGTTTCCCTCAATATTCAGTGAATCCCCATCCGTTTCAGCGCTACCCGGCTTAATAGCCAGTTTTTTAACCGTGCCGCCGGACAGCATCAGAAAACGACCATCGGCTTCAGTTTTACTCCATGCGCCGACATCGGCAGCCGTCGGTTTGTAATCGGTGGTATAAATGCGACACCACCTCAATGCTGCCGACGCATTCGAGCTTCCCAAAAATCCCGCACCACTATTTGACACACTCAGATATCCAGTAGAGGGACCGCCATCGCAAGGAAGAGACAGAACACCGTAAACCCCATTGCCCGGCGTGTTAGAGGAGGTATTATTTACCCGATAGATTTGACCGGTGTTGCAATACGCATTCTCAAAATGTCGCGATCCCATCCCCAGACCAAACGCGCCGACGGCCATCAGTTGCCCGCCTTCTACCCCGACGTTGCGCGTCGCGGCATCACCCAGCGCCAGATTGCCACGCGCGGCGGCCTTGTCGGGCAAGTCGGACAGATTGGCGGCCTTTTTCATGCTGGCATCGTTGACCGCTTTTAACGCTTTGGGCGTGCTGGCTTTCGTTTCGTCGGTGCTGGTCGTTGCGCTGCTCAGCTGTACCAGACCTTTCGCCGTGGTGCTGGCGTCCGGGTGGTTTCGGGTTTTCTCATGCGCGGCGATCGCGTCGGCCACAAAATCCTTGGTCGCCAGCACGGTGTCGCCACCGGCGATCACCTGAATCGCCTCGGTGCTGCTGACAATCAGGATCATGCGCAGCGTCTGCGTGCGGCCGCTGCCCTCTTCCAGCTTCGGCTTGTAGCTCTCCGCCATGTTGCTGACGGCAATCAGCGTCCCGGCCTCGTCATAGAGGCCCATTTCACGCAACCACCACCCGCCGACGTTCGCCGGAATAATCATCTCGGCCAGAATGTGATTTTTCAACGCCTTATCGATGGTCAGCCCGTTTAGCGCCGCGCGGTACTTCTCGTTGACGAGTTTTGTTTGCGCCGGATTTGGCGTCGGCAGCGTGCCGTTCCCGTCGCCGACGGCCATAGAGACGATTTTCAACTGCGTGCCGCCCGCGCTGGCGGCGGCAATCTTGGCCGCCCCGGCGGTGGTAATAATCGCTTTATATTTATTCATGATTTTCTCTTATCCGGGGTAAACGGTAATGACATCGCCATCAATGGCGGCCGCGCCGGTGTAAATCCGGCCGGGGATGTCCTGCAAAATGTTGAGGCCGATCAGGTGGCGGCTCAGGGGCTTGGCGTCGGCGATCAGGCGCTCCATTTCCTGATACATTTCCTCGGTGATGCCGGTTTCCAGCACGCCAATATCCAGCCGGAAAGTACCGGGCGGATCGGCGCCGTCGGTATGGAACCACTCGATAACGTTGATCAGGTAGCCGAGCGGCTCCACCACGCGGCGCACGGCGCCGATGGTACCCTTGTGCCGGTGAATGTAGAACGCAGCCGAAACCACGCCCCGCTTCACGTCCTCCGGCCACGCCTCATCCCATCTATCGACAGAGAACGCCCACGCCAGATAGGGCAGCAGATGCACCGGGCAGGTTTTCGGGTTCCACAAATCACGCAGGGGAACCGGCACGCGCTCCAGCTCGGCACACGCGGCGGCGGCGGCAACTTCCAGCGGTGAGGAGCCGACAGGCAATAGACGGTTAGTCATCGGCTCGCCCTGGGGTAATGTTCACGCCGGTGCAGTAACCCGCCTGCGTTTTATCCAGCACGATGTCGGCGACCGGTTGAGCAACTTCGACACGTTCAACACCTTCTACGGTCAGCGCGGCGATGATGCCGGAACGCCGGATACTGCGGCCTAAGCGGCGCATGGTCAGTACATAATTTTGCAAACGTTGTTTCGCCTCCGTGAGGATCGGCGCAACCTCCGGGCCGGGATAGAGAAACAGCGTGGCAACAATGCCATAGCGGGTTATTTTGGCCGCTTGCACGAGGACGCGATCGGCAACCGGGCGCACGTCCTCATCATTCAGCGCATCGCGGACAACCTGCAACAATTCGGGGCTGGCGGTGCCGTCGCCGTCCCGCGACAACACGGTGACGGTCACGTTAGCCGGTGATGGGCTGATTGCCGTCACATCAGCCACCCGGCCATCGGCCGAGCGGGCGTGAAAACGGTAGGAACCGGCCGATCCCGCTGTGCTCATGCCTTCGAAAGCATCCTGCAGACGCAGGCGGTAATCTTCATCCGTTTCCATGACTGCCGGTGTCGGCGGGATAGTGCTTTCATCCGCCGGGGCGATCACCAGTCGCGGCGTGTTGAAGTTGGCGCCGAGCTGGTCGAGATCTTCGCCGGTGGCGTGCGCCAGCATCACTGCTTTCGCAGCATCGTTGACGCGCTGGCGTAAAATCACCTCGCGGTAAGCGTTCTCCTGCAGCAGCTTAACGATCGGCTCCGACTCCAGCGCCAGCGTGCGCGCGACGGCCTCACGCTGTTCCTCCGGGTAAAGCGAAATCAGCGTCGCCTTACGCTCTGCCAAAATGTCTTCATAATCCAGCACCTCAACGACGATCGGCGCGGGCAGCTGTGAAAGGTCAATCGTTGCCATGGTTTCAGCTCACAGGAATAGACAGCGACAGCGCGCCGGGGGCATCGGTGCGGGTGCCGGTGATGTCGATCACCATCTTGCCGTCATAGGTGGTATTAAAAGCGATGCCGGTCAGCTTGACGCGCGGCTCCCACGCCAAAATCGCGCTGTAGCAGGCGGCCATAATCTGCAGGCGCAGCGCGTCGTTCTGCGGCTGGTCGAGCAGCTCAGAGAGCAACGAGCCATAAGCCCGGCGCATCGGGCGCGAACCCTGCGGCGTGATCAGGATGTCCGCCACGGACTGGCGAATATGCTCGATGTCCGTCAGCGTGCGGCCGTTGCCTCGGTTCATGCCGATATATTTGGCGCTGTTCATGTTGGTTTCCCCGTTTTCCCGCCGCCGGTCTGGACGCCGCCGTGGGTGTGCGAATCAACAACGACGCCATTCGACGAGAACGAGCCGCCGCTGTGCTCGATGTTCCCGCGCATAGCCCCGCCTTTTTGCACTTCCAGCGTGCCGGTGGTGAGTTTGTTGGTGCAGACCACCTCCGGCGCATCAAGCGTGATTTTGTCAGCCGTAACGATCACCACTTTGGCGCTGGCGGTGATGGACTCCGACGCCTGCACGTCGGCGGTTTTAATGCCGGACACGCTCAGCGCGCCCGTTTCCGGTTCGTACTCGATGACCGCGCCATCTGGGAACGCGATATGCAGCGCATCCGCAGACGCAGACGGGGCCGGGAAGTCATCGGAGAAAATGCCGCACAGCACAAAAGCGGTATCGAGTTCGCCACCCAGCGCAAAGATCAGCACCTGTTCACCGACGGAAGGCGCCGACCAGCTGCGGGTGCGCCCTGCTCGGCAGGTTAGCCAATTCAGCCAGTCGGTAAGATTGCCGCCGGTTTCGACACGGCACAGGCCGTTATCGAGGTCAACGGCGCTCACGGTGCCGATGCGGATAAGGTTTCTTAGCAAGCGCATAGAATTTAGATGTGTATTCATGCGTTAAATTTTGGCGGTTCACTGAATGTGAGTCTATTTGGCCATGTTGGAAGTGGTACAGAACAACACGCAACTCAATTGCAATTGCCTATCATTTTCAGTTGAATGAAAAAACAATGTTCCTCTATACTAAACAACGTCACATAATAATCGTGATGAATTGTTTAATGGAATGTTGATCTTTTGTTAGATCGCAAGGTATCTACGGAGTCTTTCTTGAAGTATTTTATTTTGTTATTCCCCATTATTTCTGGATGTGTGACACCACCACCAACTTTTACTGATAGTGATATTAAGTCATTTGATAACGACACTCTCTGTAAAAAGCTTGGCGAATATAACTGGCATGGCCAAACGGTATTAAGACTTACGGATGAAGTCTTTCGGCGGGATAAGGATATTGATCAAGAACATTGCTATATGTTGTCTGTTGCAAATAGAGAGTATAACGATGGTCCGAGATTCGAACCTGATGTGCATTACGATCCTGGATTGAGCACGCAATCGCCATCTTATCCAAGAACTAAAGGCTCCCATTCTGACCATGGCCGAATGACTAATTTCTAAAGACAGAGCATGAACATTATTTCATTGGGAACTTCTCAGCGGAACATCTAAAACTTACAACCTAGAAATTGTAAGTGAGCCCCCGGGAAGACATTGTCTTTTTTAATTATCTGCGCTCCCCCTAATGCACATTTTAAGCGTAGCTTAGTTTGAGCTTCGTATTATTATCAGGAGGCCATATATTGCATTCGTGTAGTAATCCAGACAACCAACCGACAAAAAGGAATTGATATGAAGATCTCAACTATCATTACATCTCTAACTCTGGCCGGTTTTTGCTTTGCAGCAAACGCTTCTACTCTTAGCAATGTCGCCGTATATGCTACTGAACAATCTCGGGGTTCAGTATCTATTGGTGATAAAACTGTCTACACTAAAACCTTTGAGGTTTCCATAGCAAAACTATCAGCCGATACTGTAGCTTTATCAAAGCTTTGTCTGAAAGCTTACTCGCCAGACAATAAAGAATTCAAACTCGATACGGTTGATGAAATTTTAACCTCTGGTTTCCTGAAAGAGGGTAAACTGATCAAGGGAAGCGCTGTGTTTGCTTCTGAGAATGATGCGGTCCTCAAGGCCGCTCTGGTAAAAATCTCCGACGATTGTAAGTAATCCTATAAAGCAGCCCTCTGGCTGCTTTCTTCTGTAACGATTTACCCACCTATGTGTTCAATAATAACTCGCTCTATTTCTCTTATATCACTGCTATCGAAACCTAACAGCGGGCGGGCCTCATATTTTACCGCTTCACTGTGCGGCGTCGGCCGATCGCGCAGGCCGTAATGGTGAACGTTTACCATGCGTTTCACACGCCCGACAAACTCAACCACCGCCGCATCGCTGTTGCCCTGGGCTTTCAGGTAACGGGCCGTGCGCAGCTTGGAGAACATTGCCCGATCGCGCAGGCGCTTTTTGTTGCGAAGCCGAGTTTTGCGCGGCGCGTAGGGTGTGCCGTCCGGTGCCTGCTGGCGTTTGATGTGTTGCTGTTGACCGGCGCGCAGGCGCTTTGACACGGCAACGGCCAGCGACTTTCGGGACTGCGGCGACAGCTTGGCAATCAGCCCGGCAAGCCGGGTGTCAAAGGGATTAAGCTCGCTCATGCCATTCACTCACTAATTCACCGTGAACAAAGAGCTGCATCGGCCGCGTGATGTCCTCCGGTAACGGCGGCTCCGGCAGGTGCTTAACGTGTAGTGTGCCGTTCTGTTCGCTGACCACTACACGCTCGGTCAGCTGCAGCGATACGCTGAAATCGTAAGAGCCGTTGTTGTTGAAGTCGCTCGCGAAGGTGATCCCGGTGCGACGCTTTTCCTCCGTTGCCATGATATCCGGCTGGTTTTCCCGTAGCCATGCCTGAATCGGCACCATGATTAAATCCAGATCGCCGGTGTAGTCCAAAAACAGCAGGTTCAGCGTATAACGGTATTCATGTGACAGCGAGGTAGCAAGCGTAGCGGCCACATTGCCGCGCTCTACCCGCACTTGCAGATTTTCAGGGTTGCGCTGTAGCCACGGCAGGCAGCTTGTCAGCTCAGCGCGGAGCTGTTGCGGTTTTAACATCGTGTTGTTCCTGACACTGTTTTATCGTTTCGACCTGCACCGCGCAGGCCGCCAAGGCGTTTTCAAGCTGGCGAATATCGGCGCTCAGATCGCCGTTAGTCACCGGGCGGCTGGCCGGAATTTGGCACGGACTCACCTTCGGACAACCAACGTAGATAATCCGCGGCGCCGGTGAAGCCGGGGCGCTGGTGCAGCCGGGCAACGTCAGCAGGCAAAGCAGTGTTAAACCAGTCCCGTAATTGCTGATTTTCATTGAGTAACCTCTGTATTTTCTGCTCGCGCGTCAGCGCCAGCCGGTGCGCGGCGTTTAGGTCGCCCCTTAACTTTTCCTCTTCCTGCGCCAGCACACCTGCCGCCGCCTGCAACGTGTCGATCGCCGCGCGGGTATCGGTCAGCGCCGCCGCTATCCGGCCGTTCTCCTGCCGGGCGCTTTCCAGCCGTTCACCCAACGTGACAACCTGCCATTTCATCCAACCGGCGACGACCAGCGCCAGCACCAGAAACCACCCGATCGCGCGGCTCATGGCGCGGCCCCGATCAGGCAGTGGGCCAGCTCCGCCGCCCGGCGCCGTTCCAGCCCCGGCGATTTGACGCCGTTGACGAACACCCAGCGCGGCAACTGCAGGCAGGCGCTGCGCCAGTCCTGTCGCTTGATGAAACCGGCCAGCGTAGAGCCACAGGCGGCCGTGACGCCGACGTTAAAGGCAAAGGACACCACCGCGTCATAAACCGGCGGCGGCATCGTGACAGGCATACAGCGCCCTATGCCGCGCTCCACGCGATACACGTCGGCGATGAGGTTAACGGCAGCTTGGCGCTCGCTGATAACCGCGCCGGGCTTTACCCCGGCCGTGTGGCCAATGCCGCTTGTCCAGACGCCCGCCTGACACTGGTACGGCGATAAACGACAACCCTCAAAATCGGCCAGCAGTCGCAACCCAGCCTCAGAGATCTGCAGCGCGCTGAATTGCGGCAGCAGCACCGCCAGCGCCAGCACGGCGGCCACGCTGCAGCGTTTAGCGATTGAGTTCATCGTAAACCCTCCGGCTAACGCCTAGCTTGTTCAACAGCTGATAGCTTTTGCGGCGGTAGTACCAGTTAACGAGGAACGTCCCAACGCCAACGGCGGCGCCGACCATAAAGGCGATATCCTGAGGACTGTATCGGCCAATCCAAGCGAGAAAGGCCGCTACGGTATAGGCCACCCACGACGTAATTTTCTCCATTGCTAATCCCATAAATTGACGGTTTCACGCTGCGGCGCGGCGGTCACGTCCGGCAGCTCGACCGGGTGGCCGTGGGGCAATATTGCCCCGGCAGCGGCCAGCCCTTCATTTAGCGAATAGACCTGCTCAACCACGCCCTGCGTGCGCCCGTAGTAGCGCCAGCAAATCGCGTCAACGGTGTCGCCCTGCAGGGCGTAGACTCTCATCAGAGCAGCCCGATGATGCAGTGGCTACGCTCGGCCACGTTACTGATCGCGTTGCGGGCGTTGCGCCACAGCTCGCCGATCGAGGCTTCAACCACATCAGCCTTGCGGCCGCCGGTGGCGGTGGTGTCGAAACTGCGGTATTGCTCCGAGAGCGTCGCCATGGTCATCGCGCTAACGGCATTGCGGTATTCGCTCACCCGCACGCTTTCGCCGTCGAGCTGTTCGCCCGGCACATCCTCAAGCCGCTGATAGCCGTCGGCCATCTGGTCGCGGCGGAAAGTGAACAGCTCGGCGTTCACCTCCGCGATCGCGCTTTTAATTGCCAGCCGCAGGCGCGGGGCGGTGATGGTGCCTTCAATGCGCATCACGTCGCGCACGTCCGCCGGGTCAATGTCCGGCCAGAAAAAGACGTTTTTAACGATCGGCTCATCCTCCGGGCGCGGTGCTGGCGCGTCCGGGCGTAGCCGTTGGATGACAACGGTGCTCATATGACCTCAGAAAGTTAGGGGGCGGTGGACGACGGCGTTGAAGAGGTGAAACCTGTCGCGGCCGTCGTGCCGCCCGGCGCGGGGCGCGTTCTGTCAGCGGCTGGCGGTGGTGCGTATTGCCCGCTCCAGCCGTTCAATGTCCTTTTTCACGCCGCAGCCGTTATGCAACTGCAGCGCGCGCTTAAGGTGGTTCAATGCCAGTTCAGCCCTGCCCGCCGCGCGCAAGACGTACCCGGTGATTTTGTGCAACTTGGCGCGCACTTGGTCGGGCATGTCTTCTGCGTCGGTGAGTTCCATCGTCTGCGTGAGGTGGTCAATGTTGACCGGCTCCCCGGCCTCAAAGGCGCGGGTGGCAGACTCGGCGACGTCTTCTGCGATGAGGTATGGCGTGGAGCGCGCGAAATTGCCCGGCGGCGCCAACTGGTAGCGCAGCGCATAGCGGGCGATGTCCAGCGCGCCGGGAATGTCCCCGGCATCCAGACGCCAGATCATGACCGTCATCAGAATGGCGTCCTGCGCGCCGCGACCTTCGGCCAGCACACCGGCAACCCAGGGGGCATAGTCCGGCAGCAGTTGGCGCTTGAGTTCGGCTTTACGCTCGTTTGAGCGCACCTTTTTGAGCTTTCGCTTATCTTCATTGAGTTTAAGCATCATCCGTTCATAGCCGTTGGCGTGTCGCAGCGGGTCATTCTCCCGCTGCGCGGCCTCGACCGCTGACTGGCGCATAAGGTGACGGCGGGCAGGGCTGGTCATGGTTATTTACCGCCTTTCGCTTTGTCGTCTGCCGGTGCTTCCTCCGGGGCTTTCACGTCGGTGACAGGCTCCGCTGGCGCAGCGGCAACTTTGACGGCTTCAACAAGGGCACCGGCAAACGCCTTAATGTCATCATCAGAGTTCAGCAGTGCAGCCTTGGTTTTTGGCTCGGTCGGCTTGACGGCCAACAGCTCGATGTTCTCCACCAGACAGCCGCAGGCGTAATCCTCAACCACATAGTCCTCGTTGATGGACTCATAGTTTTCGATGCGATCGCGTTTGGCGTTCTCCACCATATGGCGGCGGTGTGTGTCTTCCTGCCAGTAGATCGACAGGTTATCCATGCGCGTAATCAGCAGCGCATCCGCCGGGAAGTACGGCACGCGCACAGCGGGCAGGTTGCCGATGCGCTTCTGGCTGATAATCAGATCGGCGGCCAGCGCTTCGGTGTTGGGCTGTTCCTGATTGACCAGCGGGAAATACTTGTCGGCCAGCAACTGACGACCGCAGATTACTACCAGCTCCGGATCTTCCTGATACCACGGCGCGATCAGGGTGTTGGTGGCATCCATTACCAGCGCGTCGAGGTTGGCGTAATCGCCACCGGCACCCACGCGGATGTTTTCAGACACCACGCTGCCGTCCATACCCACGATTTTATTCATCACACGGCCCGGCGCATTCTCGCGGTACTTCTGCAACCAGCCCGGCGCAATGTCCTGCAGCAGCGGGAACTTGACGCGGTTGGAGGTTTTGGCGCGGTGCGTACCGTTAAAGCCGATCATGATGCGGTCGAGCGCCTGACGTTTCACAATCGCATCGCGTAAGCGGGTCTGGAAATCCTGATAACGCGCCCACAGGTCGAGGGTGTTGTAGCGGATGTGGAAATCGTAGTTCACCTGCTGGCAGAAATAGTCATCGCTGTCCAGCGTGGCAAAGTCGGCCGTTTCGCGTTCATCGCCGCCGGCGGTGTCGGTGGTGCTGGCGATGGAGCCGCTCACACCTAAACCGACTTTCTCTCCCTTCATTTCCTTAACCGGCAGGATATTGATGCGGGTCAGAAACGTGGAGGAATCCTGTACGCGGGTCATGATGGTTTGCGTAACGGACGGCTCAACGCTGAATTTTTTATCCAGATCGCCGGTAGCGACGCCATTCAGTTCGGCAAGGCGGGACAAAAAAGCATTAAATTTAAAACGAGTTTGCTTGCGCATTTTTCTTCCTGTTTTTGTTCGGTTTTATCGGGTGAGACTGCCTTAGCAGTCGGTCAGCACGTCTTGCGCGCTGTTGCCGCCGGTGGCCTCCGGGCGGGCCTGCTGGCTGAAATCTTCCGAGGTGGAAAGCTGGGCTTGCAGCGCGCTGAACGCATCGCTGCCGGTTTTTACCTGTTGCTTGAGGTCGGCAACCTGCTCGCTCAGTGCAGCGAATTTCTCGGTAAAGCGGGTGTCTGCTTCCTGCAACTGCTCGGCCACGGTCATCACGGCGCCTTCCATCTCGCCAAAGCGCACATCGTCGGTAGTCTGCTTGCGGCTAAACATCGCTTTGATGCGGGCAGAGAATGAGGCTTCCGGGTCAGCGACCGGCTCAAAATCGAAATGGACTTCCAGCGGCGCGGAGAACTCGACGTTCTCGTGGCGGCGGCTGAACTCCAGCATGTCAGTGCCGAGGCTCGCCGGGTCATCGGTGACGGCCAACCCGACCAGATACGACTTGCCGGTCTTGGCGAAATCGCGGCGGATCTCCATCGAGGTGAAAACCTGTTGGCCCGCGCCGACCATCGACACCAGATCGGCGGTCGGGGCCAGACTGGCATACAGCGCCCACTTGCCGTGCAACAGCGGTTCGTCCGGCTCGTCGATTTTCTCGGCCTTCAGCTCAACCACGCCGCCGTAACGACGAAAATAGCCATCCGGCAAAATCCCCTTGATGTGCTCCATGTTGATGCGGGCGCCGTACACCTTCGGGCTGTAGGTCGCGGCCATCTGCTGAATATCCGCAGCGCCGATCTCGCGGCCGTCAACGGTGTCGCCTTCAACGCCGATGCGGAAAAACTTAGTAACTTTCTTTGCCATGTAAACGGCTCCGGTTGTGGTGATTGGGTTCGGTGCTAGTTTCGGGGGAATGGCGCCGCGTCTCAACGCGTTGCGGTTGGAAGATCTGAGGCACAACAAGGGCTTAATGCGAGCCGCCCGGCGCTTTCGTAGCCTTGGCGGCATGAATACAACACCGGCAACAACCATCATCAGCGATCCGCGCCGCCAAGCTGCCTTGCTCTACTGGCAGGGCTTCTCTGTGCGCCAAATTGCGGAAACGCTGAACCTCAAGGGGCCGACAGTGCAGAGCTGGAAGCTGCGCGATAAATGGGACGACATCGCGCCCATTTCCCGCGTTGAGCAAAGCATGGAAGCACGGTTGATTCAGCTCATCATGAAAGACGTCAAGGAGGGGAAAGACTTCAAAGAAATCGACCTGTTAGGCCGCCAGATTGAACGGCTGGCGCGGGTCAATCGCTATTCGGCGACCGGCAACGAGGCGGACTTAAACCCGAACGTCGCCAACCGCAACAAAGGCGAGCGCAAGCCCGCCGAGCGCAACGTGTTCAGCGAGGCCGCCGTGGAGAAACTGCAAAGTATCTTCACGGAAACCACCTTCGAGTATCAAATGGGGTGGTATCGCGCCGGGCTGCAACACCGTATCCGCAACATCCTGAAATCGCGCCAGATCGGCGCCACGTTCTTCTTTGCCCGCGAGGCGTTGCTCGATGCGCTGACCACCGGCCGCAATCAGATTTTCCTGTCGGCCAGTAAGGCGCAGGCGCATGTATTCCGCAATTACATCATTGATTTTGCCCGTCTGGTCGAGGTTGACCTGAAAGGCGATCCGATGGTGCTGCCGAACGGCGCCCGCCTGATGTTCCTCGGCACCAACGTGCGCACCGCGCAGAGCTACACCGGCAATCTGTATCTTGATGAGTATTTCTGGATCCCGAAGTTTCAGGAGCTGCGCAAAGTCGCCAGCGGGATGTCGCTGCACAAGCGGTGGCGCACCACCTACTTTTCCACGCCGTCGAGTCTGGCGCACTCCGCTTATCCGTTCTGGTCGGGGGAACTGTTCAACAAAGGCCGCCGCAGTAAAGCCGATCACGTTCAACTCGACCTCAGCCACAGCCACCTGTCAAAAGGCGTGCTGTGCGGTGATGGGCAATGGCGCCAGATTGTCACGGTTGAGGATGCGCTGACCGGCGGCTGTAACCTGTTCGACCTCGATCAGCTGTCGCTCGAATACAGCCCGGCAGAGTATCAGAACCTGCTGATGTGTGAATTTGTGGACGATACCGCGTCGGTATTCCCGTTCGCCGAGCTGCAAGGCTGCATGGTCGATACGCTGGAAGAGTGGGAAGACTTCAACCCTTACGCCGTGCGGCCGTTCGGCTATCGCCCGGTGTGGATCGGCTACGACCCATCGGAAGCCAACGGCGGCGACAGCGCCGGGTGCGCGGTGATCGCGCCGCCAATGGTGGCCGGGGGCAAGTTCCGCGTGCTCGAGCGCCACCAGTGGCAGGGCATGAACTTTGCCGCTCAGGCCCAGAAGATTAAAGACCTGACCGAAAAATATTGCGTGGAGTACATCGGCATCGATGCGACCACCGTCGGCCAAGGTGTTTTCCAACTGGTGCGCGAGTTCTTCCCGGCCGCGCGGGAAATCAAATACACCCCAGAAATCAAAACCGCCATGGTGCTGAAGGCAAAAGACACCATCGGGCGCGGCTGTCTGGAATACGACACCAGCCACACCGACATCACCGCCGCCTTTATGGCGATCCGCAAAACCATGACCGCCAGCGGCGCACGCTCCACTTATACCGCCAGTCGCAGCGAAGAAGCCAGCCACGCCGATGTCGCGTGGGCAATCATGCACGCCCTCTTAAACGAACCGCTGACCGCAGGCAGCGGCCACAGCAGCCCGAATATTTTGGAGTTTTACTGATGAAATATGCATTTACTGCGCAACAACTTGCTGACCTGAAATCATTACTGAACACCATGGCGACGCCTTACCAGCGCCGCTGGTACGCGGAAGGGCTGGAACATCGCCGCCGCAGCTATACCAAACACCGCCAAGCCGGGGCCGATATGTTCTTTGCACTGGAAGGACTGATCGACGCTCTGGAAACCGGGCGTAATCAGCACTATTTCGCCCCATTGCTAAAATACTCGCTGGCGTGGTCGCGTAAATACATTTGCCACTTTGCGGCGAAAGTCGGCATTCACATCGCGCAAGATGACAGCAAGATTACGCTGACCAATGGCGCCGAAATCGCTTTTCATGGCGGCCTCGGCCTCTCACTGGCCGCATTGCACGGCAACGTCTATTTGAGCGAATACGCATGGGCGAATCACCCTT
Organism: Serratia sp. PL7; assembly: GCF_945957435.1. NCBI lineage: Bacteria > Pseudomonadati > Pseudomonadota > Gammaproteobacteria > Enterobacterales > Yersiniaceae > Serratia > Serratia sp. PL7. Next base: position 208,588 of record NZ_CAMFLB010000003.1, read on the forward strand.
ACGCCCTTTTCCAGAGCGCGCTCGCCGTTTCCTGCCATTCACGCTATCGCCTGACGCTGTTCACATCCGTATCACCCAATCCCGAGGCGTTCGCCGTGTGGAAACGCTCGCAGGCCAAGGGATTTTCACAGGTACACACGATCGAGGACACCGCCGCACAGGGCGGACTTTGGGACATGCAGGATGTTGAAACCCTCAAGCGGGAATGCACTGCGGAGGAATTTCGCCAGTTGTATCTTTGTGAGTGGCCGCAGGAGGTGGCACTGTGAGCAAGCGCAAAGGCCGTAAGGCATTCACCACCCCGGCACCAGCCCAACCAGCAGAGCAGAAGCAGGATTTTGAGGCGTTTACCTTTGGCGAGCCGTCCGCGGTGCTGGATAAGCGGGAAATTCTGGATTACATCGAATGCACGACCAATGGCAAGTGGTACGAGCCGCCGATCTCATTCGACGGGCTGGCGCGCAGCGTGCGCGCCGCCGTGCATCACAGCTCGCCGATGTACGTTAAGCGCAATATTTTAGCGTCAACGTTTATCCCGCACCGGCTGTTAAGTCAGCAGGAGTTTAGCCGCTATGCGCTGGATTATCTGGTGTTCGGCAACGCCTATTTAGAAGAGCGCCAAAACCGGCTCGGCGCGCCGCTGCAGCTGAAATCCTCCCCGGCCAAGTACACGCGCCGCGGCGTGGATCGCGGCGCTTACTGGTTCGTGCAGGACTGGTAAGAGGCGCACCGCTTCAAGACCGACAGCGTTTTTCACCTGATTGAGCCGGACATCAATCAGGAACTGTACGGCCTGCCGGAGTACCTCAGCGCGCTTAACTCCGCCTGGCTGAACGAGGCGGCGACGCTGTTCCGCCGTAAGTATTACCAGAACGGGGCGCACGCCGGTTACATCCTGTATATGACCGATGCGGCGCAGAGTACCAGCGACGTTGACCGGATGCGCCAAGCCATGCGCGACACCAAGGGCTTAGGGAACTTCCGCAATCTGTTCATGTACGCCCCGAATGGCAAACCGGACGGCATTAAGATTTTGCCGCTGTCCGAGGTCGCCACCAAGGACGACTTTTTCAACATCAAGAACGCCAGCCGCGACGATCTGCTGAGCGCGCACCGCGTACCGCCGCAGATGATGGGGATTATCCCAAACAATACCGGCGGTTTCGGCGACGTGAAAAAGGCCGCTCAAGTGTTTGTGCGCAACGAGCTAACGCCGCTGCAGGAGCGCATGAAAGAGGTGAACGACTGGATCGGGGAAGAGGTGATTAGATTCGCGCCGTATGAGTTGCCGACCGAATAAGCAGAAAGCCGCCAGTGATTGGCGGCTTTTTTGTTGGCGCTGGATCAGGAATGCTTTTCGATAACCAGATCAACACCTTCATTCAGCAGTTCATTAATCGACTGCCCGGTGGCCTGTGCGGCAATGGCTAACGCCTGATGGCGTTCCGGCGACAGGCGGGTGGTTACTTTGCCGCTGTACGACTTGTAAGGCTCGATGCCGTCTTTATGGCACTCATCGAGAAAGACCGCGAGTGAGATCGCGCCTTCTTTCTTCAGCTCGTCCACGCTGTAGGCGTAGAAGTCGGCGCCGCCATTCAGCCCGACAAACTCGCCCCGGAACATTTCAATTTCAGGGTCGAAGTTGATGACGGCCGTATGGCCGTCAATTTTCAGTGTGTTATTCATCATGGTTTTATTCCTAAGCTATCCAACCAGATCCGAATGGAGTTAACCGCCCCCTTGTCAGTGGTAGGTCTGGGGTGTGGCCGGTGAAAGACTCTTTTTTCACCTTTCAACAGCACCGCGATCCTAGAACCTTCCCTTTCGTGAATCTCCGCCCCTAATGCGGTAAAAAGCGCCTCAATATCAGACCACTTTATAGAACCGTTGACAGGCCGGGCAAACACATCTGACAGCGTTTTTTGGTGTCGTTTGTTCATGGGGTTTATAGTATCACTTTATGACACCATTGCAAGAATATTATGGTGTCGTTTTTTGGTGTCAATGATTGGCGATATTATGCAGTGCGCTGTAAGCGCCTGAGAGCGCCATCATGGCGCCACGACATCAAACCCCATTCTCATGCAAGTATTGCGATAAATCGCCGTGACGGGACGCTGGCGGCTCTTTTGGGAGGGGTTCAACACGGCTTGCGCGCAATGCTATCCCCGCCTCGCCTGCGCGCTTTATATGTCGCTTTTAATGCAGTTGCATGATCCGGCGCGATCCGCGCCAGTGCTGGCGCTGCGGGGGTAAAAGTCGTACCGGATCATCATGCGATTTCATGCACTCAATGCATGCACTCGAAAAATTATGCTGCAACCCCTTTTAAGGAGTCAGGAACAAGAATGCGAGGAGAGAATATCATAACCTCCTCGCCTACTTTTTTTTGCTGAGCGGTATATTGCAGGGAATACTCTATCTTACTGAAATCTTTATAAATATCTTTAATTTCAAGTGCGTTATCATAAGAGACTAACCAATATGGAAATTTGGATTCTCTAAGTTTCTCCATAACCATCACATGATCATCATGATTATAAAAATTACGATACAACCCTTGGCCTTTCATATAGTACGGAGGATCAAGATATAATAATGTCTTCCGTTCATCCAAGAACGAGATTTCATCTAAAAATTCCAATGTATCCAGATTAAATATATTTATTCTTGAGCCATATTCTGCGATGGCTTGAATTCTTCCAACCAAGTCCAATTTATTAAAGCGGACATCCATCCGCCATTTACCACCCTGAGACTTTCCACCAATCACGCCTGCCTTCAAAATCCCAGAACGATTCGTCCGATTTAAAAAGAATGCCGAAAGTCCGACTTCCACCGGACTATATTCACTCGAATTTGCAAGAACCAGTTTATGCTTCATCCAAGCGTCAATATCTACTTTCGCATCAAAAATTAAACGACATAGATTTTCAGAGTCATTAATTACAGAGTGCCAAAAGCAATATATAGCATAATCTATATCATTTATATAAATCTTTCTTACATATTCTTGAAGCAGAAGCTCAAGCGCAATTCCTGCACCACCGGCATAAGGTTCAACATACACGCCATCGTTCAGACCGTTAATCTCTAAAACATCCTTGATAAAGTAAGATAGCTTACCTTTACCACCGGGGTATCTTAATGGCGTGTAAAACTTCATTTAAACCTCTGTATCATCCATATCTAATTTTAAAATTGTAACATCCATGTATGTAATCATCCAGTTTTAAATTAACTCCAAACTTTCATCAAAAGTGTTTCAAAAGCATCCCACTCATCATTAATAGCCTCTTTAGATGATATCATATGTGGGTTATGCACATACTGGTGCAACGAACCATTAGCTTTTGTTAATTGGCTAGAAAACGCAATCACTGCTGTACTTTGAGAGCCAGTTATTTTTTTCTTATCTCTTAAATAGTGAGCACAAAGAATCACCTTATCATGTAAACCGGGGTTCCGACTCGAATCCTTGTGTTCAATTTTATTATCTTCGATAAAAGAAGTAACAGAAAGATCAATGAAAACGCGAAGTAATATAGAAATAGCATTAGGGGTAGTATCATAAGTCAAATGTGATTTTAGCTCCGAAAAAATACGAGAGCATTTCTTATGCTTTTTAAAATTTAACTTAACATATGATGGGATTAAATTATTTCTATCACGTTTAGGTGGTCTTGTCGTCTTATCATCACCCTCTGAATCTTTTTCTTTCTCGGTATTGCCATCTGATTCTTTTTCATTATGGTGTGAGTGGTTATCCGACTCAGGTTCATCATTCACTTTTGAATCAGAATTCTCATCACGTTCTTTCTCATTACCACTATTATTTTCTTTATCAGCGTCCGCATCTGTGCCTTTAACTTCTTGATTGTTAACTTTAGCACTTTCGTCAATAAGCATCCACGGCTTTTCAAATAAAACATCGGACGGAGTAATGTTCTGCTCATGCATTAACATCAACCGTTCTTCCTTACCCCGAATCCTATTCACAGTAAAAGCTGAGCGACCATTGTCCTCTTTTTCAATCATAAGGATCAATATCTTGTTTAATTGCTCAATGAATCTGTTATATGGTTGGAAGCAATAAAGCATCCCATTTATATTATCTAGATTAAAGAAATTCCTTACAGTTACATCGCCAAAAATACGAGTTATGTTAGTTATCTTAAGAGAACTCTTTTTCTCAATTATTTCCGGATAATGCTCTGGGTTAGACTCTATAAATGTGAAAATCTGGTTACCAAAAGATTGCTTACCAAGACGTGCTAAATGACGAGCTTTTTCTGGGGCAGTCCATTCAACTCGACCAACTCCATTATTTTGCCCTGTATGCTTAAGGTTTACCCAATGCTGATAAGAATCATCATCAAAAATAACACAATTGTTAATTACCTTAATATCTTCCTTTTGAGTTAACTTTATTTTTTCAAATGCTTTTCTAGCTCTTTCATTTGGTGCCAAGCTCGGAGACAACAACAATTTCAATGCTGTTACACGTCTATTCCCTTCAGCAACAACATAGAAACCGTCTTCATCCTCACTACTATAGACCAGCACATTCTCAGAAGGATCTAGGCCACGTAATGCGATGTCTTTGGCAAGTCTATATATCCGGTCATATTGCAGCTCCAACATTTTTGCTATAGCGTCACGCTGGTTGTCTGCAGGAGTAGGGAATCTTGGATTATCAACATCTAGAAGTAACTTATTGATATTTATTGAATTTAACTCATTCATTAGGACGTCCCATGTTCTATTCTTAGCTGTGTATAAAATAAATCCCACTTCAACACGAAACTATATTACTATTTTCAAACAAAATCCATGTTCGGCATTTAACTTATCGTAAACATAATAAGCTATCTAGATATTCATGGGAGAAAAATTCTCCTCTTATCAGCATCCCCTACTACAAGCACTTAGAAACTATGCGGAAGACCGTTCTCGGCCAATCTCACCACTTGCTCCATTTGCACAAGTCTTGATCTCTCCCGCTAGTTCTGAAATCCATATCAATGCAATCTCTTTATCTTTCGCTTGGCTCTCATGACAAACCCCCAAGCGGGCAATGAATTCAATACGCTCTAAGACAACCATTTCTTCCACTACTGGTAAATGCACCCTGTTCCTCCGACATCAACAACTGTATACATATACAGTATATGCCTATGATATTTAATTACGCAAGAAATTATTCAAAGTCCGCCCAATCCTTAACCTGTGGGTAGCACATTGAAATATCACCAAATTTGACTTTAGCGCCGCGTGCCAGTGCCTCAAGTTCCCAGCGCGTCGGCTCGATGCCGTGTAGTGCCAGCTCTGAGTAAATTTTGGATACGCGATCGCGCTCGGCGGTGGTCAATCTGGCCGATGCAGCAGGCTCTATTCGCTTATATGGGTCAATTCCTCTTTGCTGCCTGTTTATCTGCGGGGCATTTGCCCGTAAACGCGTCATAACAGACCGTGCAACGGTCATGTCATCCCAGTCAATCGGGGTTTCCGGTGCATGTTCCATCACCGCCACGGCCTCTACAAGCCCCCCATCTTGCGCATTTTCGGCGCCACCGCTACCGACCAACCCACAGTTATTGACAGGACTCCGAGGCGCGCCGGAGGCGCTTTTCAAAGTCAAAGGCTCAACGGCAACGGCTTTAGCGACGATGCGCCATTGCGTGGTACGGGTTTCATAAACACGATCGGCGCCGATATGCGGGGCAAAAATCCCCGCGATTTTCTGCACCTCTTCATCATAGGCGTTGCGCTCGTCGGCAACCCGGCGGGCCACACGCACAGTCTGATCGTCGCGGGCAACGTTAGGGCCACCCTGCGCCAGAATGTAAGCGGCAAAGTCACCGGCATCAGCAGCAGCGCGCACAGCCTCAACGGTTTCGTCAAACTCATCGACCAGACTGACAGAGCGGATCTTGCGGCACTCACGCCATGCGCCGCGCGACGGCAGGCCGATAAAGTGGAATTGAGGGATTCGCCACGTTGACGCCCACGCGGTGACGGCGGCGGCCGTATCAGTCAACAGCTCGCCGGTTTCATGATCGCGCTCGCCATCCAGTGCGTAACCGTCGATGTTTTTTGCAATGTATTTGGCGATATAGCCCGCCGCACCGCCTTTGTTCAGATGCTTGCAGTCAAAACGGTTTTTGGCGGCGCCGCGCTCGTCGCCGTCTTCGGCCATGGCATAACGGCGCATGATGTCGATCACCTGCTGGCGTTGTTCTTTGGAGGTAAACAACATCATATGCCAGTGCGGCGTCGCATCATGGTGCGGCTCGACCACGCGCACGCCATAGACTTGCAGGCCCGCATCTTTAAACGCCGTGCGGATCTTGCTAAACAGGCTGACGAGATAGCGCTGGCCGTCTTTTGGCGTGTATGCCTCTTCATCCCATTTGTGATTAAAATGCACCTTCGGGATGTTCTTGCCGACGGCGCGCGTCGGGTGATATTTGGATGGGGTGGTGATGGTGATAAACATCCCTTTATCGCCACGGATAGCGGCGGCCTGCTCAACACCGGCGATCATCGCCATTAACTCCATACGGCGGATTTCTGGGTTAGAGATGCTTGCCATCACCTTGTCGATGAGGCTGAAGCGTTCGCCGGTTTCGACGTTCTCAAGCTCGCGGCTATTCAGATAATCAAAATTGGACTGGCGGCGCGCTTTCACATCCCGAATAGCCTGCTTACTGGCATACGACGACGCCCTGCGATTAACATTACCTAGGGCGATCAGCAACGCCTCGCGCCAGCGCGTGCGCTGGGACTTAAACTGGCGTTCCCACCACTCGGAATCAACCAACCGTGACAGGCTGGCAATCGCTGACCGGGCATCAAGTTTGCCCTTGCGGTATTTGCGCCAGTGCATCGGTGTGATGTTGAAGGCGCGCGCCATACCTGCAATGCGGCCATAAAATTCTGATTGGGTGGCATCTTCGAAAAGCCCGGCATTGTCGCCGCCGTTCTCCGCCACAAACTCATCGCAGTAATCTGCGTAATTCTGCAGAAGCTGACCGGCCACGCGATCGGCAAGACGGCGTAACTCTTTGTCATCCATACCGGGCAAAGCTGCGTAATTATCAACTTCTGCAGAAAACCGCATTGAAGCGGCGAGGTTCATCGCATTTTTGGCGCTCACCGTTTGCAGGCGCGGCCAGATGCGGCGATCGAACTGGAATACCAGCCATTTGTTGGCGTCGTGCAGCCCTTTGGTCTTGAGCAAATTGGTGTAACGCGTCAGGAACATTGCGCTGAGGAAGCGCGGCAGACGGCGAATATTGGTTAAAACAGCTTGCCCCTGAGCGAGTTCCTCACGGGTAAGCGGTCTCACCGGCCCGGCAACTGCCGGGCGCGGTTCGTTCCATGGGTAAGCGTAGGCGGGTGCCGCTTGGCTCATTGCACTTTCGCGCCGTGTGCGTAGGTGCAGTTGCCACAGTAGCGCTCATTGCAATTCACGCACAAAGAATCTTGCAGTATTTGGATGCTTAAAACTACATAACCAGTTTTCCACTCGCTGACATCTGTAATATGAGTGATTTTTGCAATGATGAATTCACCGGTATATCCGTTAGCATCTTCGAGCCACTCACGAAGCTTTAATAAATCCCCCTCTTTGAAGTCTCTATCATTCAAGCGAAACTCTGCTTTTTTAACTCCAGCACGAACAAAGTTAAAATAAGAGGGTTTAATTTTTAAATCATGTAGCATTACAAACAACTCCTTAATCGTAATTTTGGCTTTCTGGTCTGCGTGCAAATTCTGAATCACTCAAATCAGCCGCAATAAAATGACCTGCCAGCAACGCCAGCAGGCCGAACAAAATAGAGAACTCCGTCATGCCTTCCCCGCGTAAAGGTGACTTTGCGTCTCGCGGATCTGCTGACAGCTTACGCAGGTATCAACGCCGGGAACGGCAGCGCGACGCGCGGCAGGAATCGGAGCGTCACATTCTTCGCAAACGAAAGCAGAAGGCAGCGCGGAGGATTTGCGAGCATTGGTAATCTGCGCCTCCAATACCAGCGCTTGCCGCTCCTGTTCGTAGTCCATCAAGTCGGCCATTAGTGCAGCTCCTGCGCTTGATGCTCGATGGCTTCAGCCTCTTGGCGGAGCAGCTCAACAGCTTCAATAGCCGTTAAACCGTTCTTAGAGATATGTGCAGCCAAACGCACCAGACGAGCAGCGGCGAGATCGGCTTGATTCTTACGCTCATCAAGGCGGGCGTGGTCAAGCAACACAGCCACCTGTGAAATATCGCTACCTTGCTTTGCCGGGTCTAAACCCATAAAAATCACATTCGACATATTTAATCCTTATTTCAGACAAAGCGATGCCCGGCGGGTTAACGCCAGAATTACGCAATGCGGTTAATTAACGTTTAATTCGCAATCATCATCACTGATAAATCGCGGTAAGGTTTTTGATAAATCAATCAGGTCATTCAGCGCCCACACGATTTGTTTACGCTCTGAATAACTCATTTCTGCAAACTTCATTTTTATATGCCGCTCTTTCAGCCCGGCATGAAAACAAACAGTTCTGCGGATATGTTCCGGCGACTTATCAAAAGCCTCTTGCGCCTGATTCCGCTTATGCGGGAACAGCTCACGCTTAATCTGTGAAATGCGCTTAATGCCGATCGCTTTTTGTGTTTCAGTAGCCAACAACATGACAGCCCCAATCAACGGCAAAACAAACGGCGCAGCGGTGAAACAGGCTTAGCCGTTGACAGGCCACGCAGTAAGGCCGCCTGATCGTGACGTGGGCGCCAGCGCTTGCCGCCCGGCAGTTCAATAAAACCGTGTTCAAAATGCCGCGATGGGCTTTGTTTTTTCAGCAGTGGAGCGATAGAAATAACCACGGTGATCACCTCAGCTTAAACCAGCCACAGCGCTCAGCCCGCTGATCACGTCAACGGTGGAGGCCAGAGCCGGGGTGGATTGGATGCGGTTCTGAACGGTCAAGCCGATCAGCGACAAATGGCGGATCGCCGTGTTGACGCTTTCAAGCAGTGCGCTTTTGCGTACCGGCGTTTTGTGGTCGCCCTGCACGGCGGCGGCGGCGACGCTGCCAACTGCGGCCGTAGCCTGCAGTGCATACGTTGGAATATTCCCGGCGCAAGCCTCATTGACAGGTACGGACGGCATGCAGTTGATTTGTGCCAGCAAGGCATCGAGCAAGCCAGCGTCTTCAGTAGCATCAGTAAGCGCCAATAGCTCCGCACAAGTGAGCTGGTGCGGTTGCTCTGGGTTTAGCTTGTTGCGCAAGGTCTGTGGCTTAATGCCTGTAACCTCACCCAGCTTTACGAGGTTGTGGCGAACGGCAAACTGCCGACAGGCGATGTCAAAATGTGGATGTTTGGAAACGTCATAATCAAACATGATTCACCCCAATCTAATAATTAAGATGAATTACGCCTGAAGCGAAATCTTACATTCACTCAATGCCTGCACAGTTAATGCAGCCATGTTGATTTCAACGCGAGCGCGAGGCTTGTCACCTTTACCGCGTATAGGCAAACGACCATCTCGAACCATGTCGCGAGCCGTTCCCATAGGGGTTCCAGTAATGCGGCAATACTCATCGATAGGCAGATATGGGGTTGTAATGGCAATTGTAATGTTAGGACGCATCGTGCAAACTCCGTTTACGTTCGAACTCGGCAAAGCTCGACAAAATTCACCAATTGAAAACTATGGAGAGGCTACATTTCTTTTTGTTCATCGTCAATATGATAATGCTCATTTTGAAAAGTTAGCATACTGCACATGATGAAAATCGACTACGACGCCAACAGCACGCCCGTTCTTGATAGGGTTATTGAGGCCTACGGTTTCAGCTCCAAGCTCATGCTTGCTCAACACCTTGACATAGCAGCCAGTAGCCTTTCCAACCGTTACCGGCGCGGAGGTTTTCCGTTCGATATAGTGGTTCGTTGCATGGCGGAAACTGGTGTAACACTGGAGTGGCTCGTTACCGGGCAAGGTAGAAAGCACTATTCTGATGAATTGGACATCATCAACTTACAACATCAAAAATTAGCTGACGGTCAGCTGATTGATTCCGGCATGGCGAAACTAGACAAAGTATTTTTCAAGTCTGGGTCGGCCCTACCTGCTGATCCGGTTTGCATCCAAGACGACAAAGCCCAATACATTGTCGACCGTTCATTTGAGGAAGTTTTCGACGGTGAATGGTTGGTAAGTATTGAAGGAAAAATCAGCATTCGAACTCTGGTTCGTATACCGACAAATCGCGTTAGAGTTGGCGGTGTTGGTATGTCCTTTGACTGCAGCCTAGATGAAATCAGCGTGTTAGGCCGAGTAGTAATGACAATCTCAAACTAAGCTATGTCAATAACAAAACAACCAGATGGAAAGTGGCTTTTAGACTTTTACCCAGAAGGCAAGCCAAAGGGAAAACGAGCTAAGCGCATTCGTGTGAAGCGGGCCACTAAAGGTGAATGTGTAGCTTACCAAAGCTACATATTAGAAAATGTTCACGTCAAGCCTTGGCTCGATGGAAAAGAAGATCGCCGCAAACTGAAAGACCTTGTGGTGCAATGGTTTGATGAGCATGGCGTTACGCTAGATGACGGTGAAAAACGTAAAGGCGCAATGGAGTTTGCCTGTGACAGCATGGGTGATCCTTTCGCTCATGAGTTTGACTCAACCATGTTTTCTATTTATCGAAAAAAGCGGTTGTCCGGCGAGATAGTCAGAACAGCACGGGTAAAGCAGGTTTCACCGCGCACGATGAATCTCGAACTGGCATATTTTCGCGCCGTATTTAATGAGCTAAAACGTCTGGGTCATTGGAAACTTGACAACCCTCTAGCAAACGTCCGCCCCTTCAAATCGGAAGAGGCGGAGTTAGCCTATCTCGAGCAAGAGGAAATAAACCGACTATTAGAACAGTGTTTAAAAAGCAGAAACGGCAGCACATTTTGGGTTGCTTGTGTATGTTTAATGACTGGCGCGCGTTGGGATGAGGCTGAATCATTGACCACAAAGCAGATTAAAAATCTTAAAATTAGCTTTTTCAAAACTAAAGGGAATAGGAATAGAACCGTCCCAATAAGCAACGAATTTTACGACTCATTGCCGAAACCGGATAAGCCCGGTAGGTATTTCAAACCATGTTATTCTGCTTTTCGCAAAGCCGTTGAACGTGCGGAGCTTGAACTCCCTGACGGCCAGCTTTCACACGTTTTGCGCCACACATTCGCCAGCCATTTTATGATTAATGGCGGAAACATTCTCGTACTACAACGCATCTTAGGCCATACCGACATCAAGATGACGATGCGATATGCGCACTTCGCACCTAACCATTTACAGGAGGCGACCACCCTTAACCCATTGGGGAAAAACGTCCCCTTTCTGCCCCCTCAGAACTCAAACCACCAACAACCACCGATAACATCCGTTTTATAACCTTTTGTTTTCGCTGTAACTTATTGATTTTAAAAGATGGTGCATCGTTCTCATAATCGCTTGGTCGTTGGTTCAAACCCAACAGGGGCCACCAAATTTTAGCTGTTTTCACAGCCTTACAAGCCATCCTGTCCGGGATGGCTTTTTTGTTTCCCGCCGCCGTGCCACACTTCCCTCTCGGCATACCTGATTATTCCGACTCATAAGGACCCCGCATGATCGTCAACTGCGACCACGACAACCTCGACGCCTGGCTGGCGCTGCGCTCGGCGCTGTGGCCCACTTGTCCGTTGGAAGAGCACCGCGCGGAGATGCGCGAAATATTGGCTTCGCCGCACCACACCGCATTTATGGCGCGGGGGCTGGACGGCGCTTTCGTTGGCTTTGCCGAGGTCGCACTGCGCTACGATTACGTCAACGGCTGCGAATCGTCGCCGGTGGCGTTTTTGGAAGGGATTTATACCGTCGAGCGCGCCCGCCGTCAGGGCTGGGCGGCGCGTCTGATCGCGCAGGTGCAGGAGTGGGCCAAGCAACAGGGGTGCAGCGAGCTGGCGTCGGATACCGACATCGCCAATCTGGACTCCCAGCGCCTGCATGCGGCGCTGGGCTTTGCCGAAACGGAGCGGGTGGTGTTTTACCGCAAAACGTTGGGCTGATCAGGCGATCTTGCTTTGCCGCTGATGCGCCAACTGCTCGGCGCGCAGCAGGATCTCCTGCAGATCGTCCTCGTCGATATCGAATAGATCCCCCTCCATCAGCGCCTCGTGCAGATCGGCGCGGGTGATGGAAACGGCATCGATCGGCAGATTGGCCGGCTTGGCCTCCGCCGGCGCCAGTGCGTGCGGGTAGCGTCGCCCGGCCAGATTATTGAACAGAATGGCCAGCGCCGCCAGCAGCACCGAGTTCAGCAGCACCGGATACAGTACGAAGTCATAGCCCATCTGGTGAATGCCGGGGCCGCCGAGGATGGCGGTCAGCGCCACCGCGCCGCCGGGTGGATGCAGGCAACGCAGCTTGAACATCAGGCCGATGGCCACCGCCGCCGCCGCGCCGCAAGCCAGGCCCGGATCGGGGATCAGCAGACCGGCGCTGACGCCCACCGTTGCCGCCAGCGCATTGCCGCCGACGATCGACCAGGGCTGCGCCAGCGGGCTGTTGGGCACGCCGAACAGCAGAACCGCCGAAGCGCCCATCGGCGCGATAAACCACAGGTTCACCTCGCCCAAAATAAAGTGGCTGATCCAACCGGCGAGCATCAGCCCCAAACCGGCGCCGACGCTGGAAATCAGCATCTCTCGCTTGCCCACCGCCAGCGGGTGCGGCCACAGGCGCGCAACTCCCACTTTTACCCGTTCAATCCACTGCGTCTTCATGTTACCCAATACGGCTCAATTCACTTGTTGGCAACAAATATATCACATCATCCTGAAGGAACTCACGGCGCCGTAAACCGCGCCGCCCAAGAACTTTTAGCTAACAGATTGATTTTTAGCCTCCCCTCGACAATGATGAATGTTCCCCCCTTAACCCCGAGGAACCGCCGATGTCTCAACCGATCACCGAGCTTTATACCGACAGTGAATTTTTCAGCCCGTACGCCATGTCCGCCTTTGTCGTGCTGACGGAAAAAGGCATTCCGTTCACCGTGAAGCCGGTGGATCTGGCGAAGGAAGAGAACAAAGAGGCGGCCTACGCGGCGCTGTCGCTCACCCGCCGGGTGCCGACGCTGGCGATCGGCGAATTCCAGCTCTCGGAGTCTTCGGCGATCGCCGAATACCTGGAAGACATCCACCCGGCCCACGCCGTGTACCCGCGCGACGTGAAGCTGCGTGCCAAAGCGCGCGAGATCCAGGCCTGGCTGCGCAGCGATCTGCTGCCGATCCGCGCCGAGCGTTCGACCGAGGTGGTGTTCAACAACAGCAAGTTCCCGCCGCTGTCCGAAGCCGCGCAAGAGGCCGCGCGCAAGCTGATCGCCGCCGTGGAAAAGCTGCTGAGCCACGGGCAGGATAATCTGTTCAGGGAGTGGTGCATCGCCGACACCGATCTGGCGCTGATGCTCAACCGGCTGGTGATGCACGGCGATCCGGTGCCGGAGCGCGTGCGCCACTATGCGCACAAGCAGTGGCAGCGCCCGTCGGTGCAGGCCTGGCTGGCATTGTCGGAAAAACGGCGCGCCTGAGAAAAAAATCGGCGGCCACGACGCCGCCGTTCTCAATGCCGAGAAACAACATCACTGCTTGAGGGAAGGCAAATCACCATCCAGAGGGCAGATAGCCTAACAATGAAGCGATGGCGTACACCGCACTGGCCAGGTACAGCAACACAATGCTGATCTGCAGCAGCGGGTGCGTGATCCAGTTGCACTGCCAGCGCGGGGTCTGGTCGCCATGTTTGCGCGCGCCGCGCAGGATCAGCATCGGCATGATCGACAGGATCACCCCGCTGAACACCCCGGCGAAGTAGAGCGCGTTGACGAACGACACCAGCCCGCTGTAGGCCAGCACGAACGGCGGCACCACCACCAGCAGCAGCACGCCGAAGCGGCGCAGCGGCAGCTCGTCGTTGCCCAACCGGAACTTGTCGAAAATATTGGTCAGGAAGCTGCCGCCCAATCCCCAGTACGAGGTCAGCATCGCACACAGCGCGAAGATGTTGGCGGAGAAGAACGCCCACTGCCCCAGCGCCTGGCCCCAGGAAATGGTGGCCACGTCGGAGATGTCATCCAGCCCGCTGAGCGCGATCACCGACATCGGCACCGCCGCCAGCAAAATGAAGGTCACCACCATGCCGACGATGATCGCCTTCGGCAACTGCTCCGGCTTGTCGGCGAAGCCGCGCGCCATTTCCGGCACGATGTACTGCGCCGAGAAGCAGAACACCACCACGTTGAACACCGGCACCATATAGCGCCAGTCGCCGTCCAGCAGGTTGCGCATCTGGGTGGTGTCTTTCAGCAGCGTCGCCGCCACCAGGGCGGTCAACATCACCACCATGCCGATGCTGATGAACTTCTCGCCGCGGCCGATCGCTTTCAACCCCAGGTACAGCACACCGGCGGCGGGCACGAAGAACAGCAGGCTGCCCAGCGCCGGCGAGATGCCGAACAGCGATTGCAGCAGCTTGCCGCTGCCGGTCATATAGGCGGTGAGCGCCCCAACGCTGTTGACGCACACCGAAGCGAACATCAGCCAGGCGCCCAGGCCGCCGACGTAGCGCTTCGCCAGCCCGCTCAGCTGCAGATGCGCGCGGGTGCGCAGCGTGGATTCGGCAACGTACAGCATGGTGATGGTGGTCAGGCTTCCCACCAGCACCAGCCAGAACAGCAGCGGCAGAAAGCCGGCCTTGCTGGAGGCGTAGGCGATGGAGAGCACCCCGGCGCCGATGTTGGTGCCGACGATCATCGCCACCCCTTCGAGGAAACTTAACGATTTGGCGGGTGCAGGTGCTCGCACCCCGGCGGCAAGCGCCGGAGAAACAGAGATATTATCAGACATGCATCATCCTTTATCGCCCGGCGACGCTGGCCGCCGGGATGGGTTAACGTCCTGACGCTCAACAGCTCACATCGATACACAGGTATTTCAGCTCCAGATATTCTTCTATCCCGTAGCGCGATCCTTCACGCCCGAGCCCTGACTGTTTCACGCCGCCGAACGGCGCCACTTCGTTGGAAATCAGCCCGGTGTTGATGCCGACCATGCCGTACTCCAGCGCCTCCGGCACGCGCCACTGGCGCGCGGCGTTCTGCGTGAACAGGTAGGCGGCCAGGCCGAATTCGGTGTCGTTGGCCATGGCGATGGCTTCCGCCTCGTCATGGAAGCGGAACAGCGGCGCCACCGGCCCGAAGGTCTCTTCTTTGGCGAAGCGCATCTTCTGCGTTACGCCGGTCACCACCGTCGGCTGGAAGAAGGTGCCGCCCAGCGCGTGCGGCTGGCCGCCGGTGGCGATCTGCGCCCCTTTGATCAGCGCGTCGTCGATATGGCTCTGCACCTTCGCTACCGCATCGCTGTCGATCAACGGCCCCTGGGTGGTGCCTTCGTGGCTGCCGTCTCCCACTTTCAGCTGCTCGACTGCCGCCACCAGCTTCTCCGCCAGCCGCTCGTAGATGCCGTCCTGCACGTAGATACGGTTGGCGCACACGCAGGTCTGGCCGCTGTTGCGGAATTTGGAGGCCATGATGCCCGCCACCGCCGCGTCCAGATTGGCGTCGTCAAACACGATGACCGGCGCATTGCCGCCCAGCTCCAGCGACAGTTTCTTGATGCTCGGCGCGCACTGCGCCATCAGGATGCGGCCGACCTCGGTCGAGCCGGTAAAGCTCAGCTTGCGCACCACCGGGCTGTCGCACAGCACCTTGCCCACCTGCGCCGCTTCGCCGGTCACCACCTGCAAAACGCCGGCGGGAATGCCGGCGTCCTGCGCCAGCTTGGCCAGCGCCAGCGCGGTCAGCGGCGTTTGCTCGGCCGGTTTGACGATGATGGCGCAGCCTGCCGCCAGCGCCGGCGCCACCTTGCGGGTGATCATCGCCGCCGGGAAATTCCACGGGGTGATGGCCGCGCACACGCCGATCGGCTGCTTCACCACCACCAGGCGCTGCGAAGCCTGCGGCGCCTGCAATACCGCGCCGTCCACCCGCTTGGCCTCTTCGGCGAACCAGGTGATGAACGACGCGGCGTACGCCACTTCGCCGCGCGCTTCCGCCAGCGATTTGCCCTGCTCGGCGGTCATCAGCTGCGCCAGATCTTCCTGCGCGGCCAACACCTTGTCGGCCCAGGCCAACAGCAGCGCAGAACGCTGCTTGGCGGTCAGCTGTTTCCAGTCATTTTGCGCCCGCTGCGCCGCCGCGATCGCCTGCTGGGTTTCCTCTTCGCTGACCAGCGGAATGCTGGCCAGTTCGGCACCGGTGGCCGGATTGATCACCGCTTCGCGTTTGCCGCTCAGGGCATCGCACCATTCGCCGTTGATCAGACACTGGCTGCGCAGCAGCTCGGGATTGTTCAATTTCATGCCGTTCGCTCCTTAGTGGGCCAGCGCGCGGGACAGAATGCCCATCGCCTTGGTGAACTGATCGTCCGGGATGGTCAGCGGGTAGAGGAAGCGGATCACGTTGCCGTTCACGCCGCAGCTCAGCAGCAGCAGCCCTTCCGCCATCGCCTTCTGCTGCACCTGACGGGTGATATCGGCTGAAGGTTTACCGGTAGCCGGATCGTTGAACTCCACCGCCACCATCGATCCCTGCGCGCGCACATCGGCGATCGCCGGGCTGGTTTTGCGCGCCTGCTGGAGCACTTCCACCAGGTGCTGCCCCAAGCGCTGGGCGCGCTGGCACAGCTGCTCTTCGTCGATCACGTCCAGCACCGCGTGCGCGGCGGCCACCGCCAGCGGGTTACCGGCATAGGTGCCGCCCAGCCCGCCCGGTGCCGGCGCGTCCATCACCTCGGCGCGGCCCGCCACCGCCGACAGCGGCATGCCGCCCGCCAGGCTTTTCGCCATGGTGATCAAATCGGGCTTAACGCTGTAGTGCTCCATGGCGAACAGCTTGCCGGTACGGGCGAAGCCGGTCTGCACCTCGTCGGCGATCAGCAGAATGCCGTGCTGGTCACACAGCGCACGCAGCGCCTGCATGAACTCGGCCGGCGCCACGTTGAAGCCGCCCTCGCCCTGCACCGGCTCCAGCACGATCGCCGCCACCTGCTTGGGATCGATATCCGCTTTAAACAGGCGATCCAGGCTGTTCATCGCGTCTTCGGTGGTCACGCCGTACAGCGCGTTCGGGTACTGGCCGTGGAACACCGAGCCGGGGAATGGGCCAAAGCCCAGTTTGTAAGGCGCCACTTTGCCGGTCAGCGCCATGGTCATATAGGTGCGGCCGTGGAAGCCGCCGCCGAAGGTGATCAAGCCCGGACGGCCGGTGTAAGCGCGGGCGATCTTCACCGCGTTTTCCACCGCTTCCGCGCCGGTGGTGAAGAAAGCGGTTTTACACGGACCGGCGATCGGCGCGCGCTGGTTGATGCGCTCCGCCAACGAGACATAGCTTTCGTAAGGAACGATCTGATAGGCGGTGTGGGTGAAGGCCTGCAGCTGCTTTTCAATTGCGGCGATCACTTTCGGGTGGCGGTGGCCGGTGTTCAGCACGGCGATCCCCGAGGCAAAGTCGATCACTTCTTTGCCTTCCACATCCCACAGCGTGGCGTTCTCTGCGCGCTCGGCGTAAAAACCACACATCACGCCCACTCCGCGCGGGGTGGCGTCCTGACGGCGTTGGTTCAATTCTGCGTTTTTCATGCTGTTCTCTCCGGTCGGTGCCAGTTACACGTTTCGTTCACATTCGTGAAACAATGCCGTTTATTTACACAGGATGTGGCCCTATAATCGAGTGCCAGTTACGAATAATTGAGGGATCCAATTGCGCTCATTGAGTGGTGATCTGTTGCTGCAACGCCTCGGCGAACAGCCCGATGACAAGCTGCACAAGCGGCTTTACAACGCGATCCGCACCAGCATTCTCGACGGCAGCCTGCCGCCCTCCAGCCGCCTACCCGCCTCGCGCGATCTGGCGCAGGAGCTCAGCCTGTCCCGCAACACCGTATTAACCGTTTATGAACAACTGCTGGCGGAAGGCTACGTATCGGCGCGCGCCGGCAGCGGCACCTTCGTCGCCGACACGGTGCCGGACAGCTGCCTATCCACCGGCGGCGCTCCGGCGGACGGCAGCGGGCAACCGCGGCGCGTCGAACTGTCGGAGCGCGGCGCCACGCTGCTGCACCACGCCAGCGCCAGCCCCAAACAGTGGGGGGCATTCATTCCCGGCGTCCCCGACGTCAACGCCTTTCCCCATCAGCTGTTCAGCAAGATCCAGGCGCGCCTCAGCCGCCGCCCGGTGCCGCAGCGGCTGACCTACAGCAATCAGGGCGGCAGCCCGGAGCTGCAGCATGCGTTGGTGGAGTATTTACGGGTGGCGCGCTCGGTGCGCTGCTCGCCGGAACAGATCCTGATCACTGAAGGCATCCATCAGGCGATCGATCTGGTGACGCGCATGTTGTGCAATCCGGGGGATGACGCCTGGATCGAAGAACCGGGCTATTGGGGGATCCGCAATATCCTGCGCATCAATGCGTTGAACATCTGCCCGCTGGCGGTGGACGAGGCCGGGCTGGTGCCGCCGGAGCAGCCAACGACGCCACCCCGCCTGATTTTCGTCACCCCGTCGCACCAGTATCCGCTCGGCTCGGTGATGAGCCTGGCGCGCCGCCAACGGCTGCTGGCGCTGGCGCGCAACGCCGGCGGCTGGATCGTCGAGGACGACTACGACAGCGAATTCCGCTTTTCCGGCCAACCGATCCCGGCGCTGCAAGGGCTGGAGGCCGACGCGCCGGTGATCTACATCGGCACCTTCAGCAAAACGCTCTACCCGGCGCTGCGCCTCGGCTATGTGGTATTGCCGCCGCCGCTGGTGCAGCCGCTGAAAACCGCCCACGCCGAGCTGTATCGCGGCGGGCACCTGCTGATCCAGAGCGCGCTGGCGGAATTCATCCAAGAGGGGCACTACACCGCGCACATCCGTCGCATGCGGCTGCTGTACGCCCGGCGGCGCGCCTTCCTGACCGGCCTGATCGAACAGCACCTCGGCAAACAGGCGCTCAGCGAATTCAACAGCAACGCCGGATTGCACCTGATCCTCAACCTGCCGGACGAGGCCGACGACGTGGCGATCGCCGCCGCCGCCGGCGCGCAGGGGGTGCTGGTGCGGCCGCTGTCGCGCTACTACATGCTGCCCAACCGCCGGCGCGGCCTGCTGATGGGGTTTGCCTGCGTGCCGGAAGAACAGATGGCCGCGGCCTTCACCCAGTTGCTGGCGTGCATCAACGCCCCGCACTAGGTCAGATCGCCGCCCGCCTGCCTCACCAGGCCTGAAGCCGCCAGCCGTCCGCTTGCCTGTTCAGGCGGTGCGTCGGCCTCAGCGCCTGCAGGAAGTCTTCGTCGTGCGACACCACCAGCATCGCGCCGGGGAAATCCGCCAGCGCGGTTTCGATCGCCAGCGACGACGCCAGATCCAGGTGGTTGGTCGGCTCGTCGAGCAACAGCAGCTGCGCCGGTTGTCGCCGCCACAGCGCGCAGGCCAGCGCCGCCTTCAAGCGTTCACCGCCGCTCAGCGAGCCCAGCGGCAACGCGATGCGATCCGCGCCAAGCTGCAACTGCGCCAGCCGGGTGCGCAACGCGCCTTCCGCCAACGGTGAATCCTGCAGCCCCAGATGCTCCATCACCGACAGATTCGGGTCGAGCTGCGACAGGGTTTGATCGAGGTAGGCGGTCGACAGCGGGCAATGACAATGGCCGGAAAGCGCCGTCAGCTGACCGAGAACGCTCTTCAGTAAGGTGGATTTACCGCAGCCGTTGGGGCCGGTCAGCGCCACGCGCATCGGGCCGTCGATACGCAGATCGAGCGGCGGCGCGCTGACGAACGGCAGCTGCAGCCGCTCGAGCACCAGCACCTGCTTGTTCGCGTTCACTTCGCTGCCCGGCAGCGCCAGCAACACCGGCTGTTCCTCTTCCACCCGCTGGTAGGCTTCGCGCACCGCCGCATCGAGGCTGTCGCGCCGATCCTGATGCTGTTTGCGCAGCGTGCCGAGGCTCTCTTTCGCCGCCGACTTGTAGGCCACCCGCTCGAAAGAGGCGATATTCAGCGTATCGACGACGCGCAGCGTTTGCGCCGAGCGCCGCTGGCTCATGTCGTGCTCTTTCTGTTGGCGGGCGCGGGTGCGGCGGCGCTCCTCGCGCGCATGCTCCAGATCGGCGCGCGCCGCCTGCTGCTCTGTATCGCGCTGGCGCCGGTAGTCATCATAGTTGCCGCCGTAGCTGCGCAGCGCGCCGGGCGTCAGTTCGACGATGCGCTCCATGTGCGCCAGCAGCTGCCGGTCATGGCTGGCGATCAGCAACCCGCCCCGCCACTGATCCAGCTGCTGATACAGCCAGGCGCGCCCGACGCTGTCGAGGTGGTTGGTCGGTTCGTCCAGCAGCAGAAAATCCGCTTCGCCGAGCAAGGCGCCGCACAGCGCCGCGCGCATCCGCTCGCCGCCGCTCAGCGAACTGGCGGATCGCAACGGATCGAAGGCCGGCAGCCCGGCGGCGGCGAAGGCGTTTTGCAGGCGATCGTTGAGATCCCAGCGCCCTTCCAGACGATCGATATCGTCCGCCAGCGGCCGCCCCTGCTCGAGACGCGCCAGCGCGGCGAACGCCTCGCCATAGCCCAACAGCTGGGCCAGCGTGGTGTCCGCGGCGATCTCCGGCTGCTGCGCAACGTAAGCTACTGCGGCATGAGATTCGACGTGACCGTTACCCGGCCGATCCAACCCGGCGATCAGGCGCAGCAGCTGGGTTTTGCCGACGCCGTTGCGTCCCACCAGGCCACAGCGCTGCCGATCGAAAGCGAGATCCAGCGGGCCGAACAGCGTTTCGCCGTCAGCAAATTGGCAGGTCAGTTGATGTAAAACGAAATAAGGGGACTGCGCAAAATGAGCCATAAGCACTCCTGAATGAGATCAAAACATCCCCACAGGGCGCAAGAGCGCACAGCGTGGGACCAGATATCAACAGGTGTGGGTGTTCATTTTCGGTTATGGCTCCGCAGAGAGAAGGAATTTACAACGCGCAAAGGTTAACCGATCTTTTGTTCGTTATGCAAACAGAGTCTGAGATTCATGACGTCTATCACATTCGGCGCAACGCAGATTCCCAAGCGGCATGACAACGGCTAGATTTATCTCATCCGACCACTTGTGTTCACATAATTATAACAACGGGCCCCGATTTCACCCGATGGAGAGTGCAATGAGCAATTACCCTCACCTGCTGGCGCCGCTGGATCTCGGCTTCACCACCCTGAAAAACCGGGTGCTGATGGGATCGATGCATACCGGCCTGGAAGAGCTGCCCGACGGCCCGCAGCGCCTGGCCGCGTTCTATGCCGAGCGCGCCGCCGCCGGCGTGGCGCTGATCGTCACCGGCGGCATTGCCCCGAACGAACAGGGCGTGGTGTTTCGCGGCGGTTCGATCCTCAACAGCGAGGCGCAATTGCCTCACCACCGCCCGGTAACCGAGGCCGTCCACCGGGCGGGCGGCAAAATTGCGCTGCAGATCCTGCACACCGGCCGCTACAGCTATCAACCCAAGCTGGTGGCCCCTTCCGCGCTGCAGGCGCCAATCAACCCGTTTACGCCGAGCGCGCTCAGCACGGCAGACATTGAACAGACTATCGCCGACTTCGCCCGCTGCGCGGCGCTGGCGCAGCAGGCCGGCTATGACGGCGTTGAGGTGATGGGATCCGAAGGCTACCTGATCAACCAATTCTTGACGACTCGCACCAATCAGCGCGACGACCAATGGGGCGGCAGCTTCACCAACCGCATGCGGTTCGCCGTCGAGACCGTCAGGGCGGTGCGCCAGGCCGTGGGCCCGGCATTCATTCTGATCTACCGGCTGTCGATGCTCGATCTGGTGGAGGACGGCTCCAGCTGGCAGGAGATCGAACAGCTGGCGCTGGCGGTCGAACAGGCGGGCGCCACGATCATCAATACCGGCATCGGCTGGCACGAAGCGCGCATCCCGACCATCGCCACCATGGTGCCGCGCGCCGGATTCAGCTGGGTAACCCGCAAGCTGATGGGCAAGGTCAGCATCCCGCTGATCACCACCAACCGCATCAACGATCCGGCGGTGGCCGAGCAGGTGCTGGCGGACGGCTGTGCCGACATGGTGTCGATGGCGCGCCCGTTCCTTGCCGACGCCGCCTTTGTGCAGAAAGCCGCCGAGGGGCGCGCCGACGAGATCAATACCTGCATCGGCTGCAACCAGGCCTGCCTCGACCAGATATTTGAAGGCAAGCTGACCTCCTGCCTGGTCAACCCGCGCGCCTGCCGCGAAACCGAAATGCCGCTGACGATGGCGGAGAAACCGAAAAAGCTGGCGGTGATCGGCGCCGGCCCCGCCGGGCTGGCGTTTGCCACCACCGCCGCCAGCCGTGGCCATCAGGTGACGCTGTTCGACGCCGCCGAGCAGATCGGCGGCCAGTTCAACATCGCCAAACAAATCCCCGGCAAGGAAGAATTCCATGAAACCCTGCGTTACTTCCGCCGCCAGTTGGCGCTGCGCGAAGTGACGGTCAGGTTGGGCGTCAAGGTCGAGGCGGCGGATTTAAGCGAATTCGACGAAGTGATCCTCGCCTGCGGCATCGTGCCGCGCACCCCGGACATCCCCGGCATCGGGCACGCCAAGGTTCTGAGCTATCTGGACGTGCTGCGCGATAAAAAACCGGTCGGCCAGCGGGTGGCGATCATCGGCGCCGGCGGCATCGGCTTCGACACCGCCGAGTACCTTAGCCAGCACGGCATGTCCAGCAGCCTGGATCAGACGGAATTCAACCGCGAATGGGGCATCGATGGTCGCCTTGAGCAACGCGGCGGGCTTGCAGCGCAAGGCCCTCAGGCGCCACGCGCCGCGCGGCAGATCTACCTGTTGCAACGTAAAACCAGCAAGGTAGGCGAAGGCCTGGGGAAAACCACCGGTTGGATCCACCGCGCCAGCCTGGCGATGCGCGGCGTGAAGATGCTCAATAGCGTCAGCTATCGGCTGATCGACGATGAAGGGCTGCACATCACCCGCGCCGAGCAGGAAAGTTGCCTGCCGGTGGACACGGTGATCGTCTGCGCCGGGCAGGAACCGCGCCGCGAGCTGCAGCAGCCGCTGCTGGCGATGGGGAAAATCGTGCACCTGATCGGCGGCGCCGACGTGGCTGCCGAGCTGGACGCCCGCCGTGCGATCGATCAGGGCACGCGGCTGGCGATGTCACTGTAAAAAAGGGGCGCCCGGCGCCCCTGATATTGATGACAAACCTCATCCCCATGCCGGGTTGGCAGAGACCAGCGAAAAGAAAACAAGGAAAATCAATTTATTGATTTTCGGCTGATAACCACAAAAGGGGAAAAACCACGCTTTTTCCCCTTTGTCTACAGACTGAGGGGCGCCCGACGCCCCTGGTTATTCACGCTCAGCGACGCGCACCGGATTTCACCGCTTTCAGGATCACGAACTTCTTGTTCGAGGCCACCAGCGTGCAGTTGCCGAACAGGCGCTTGAGTTTCTGATGGTAGTCGAGGTGACGGTTGCCGACGATGCGCAATTCGCCACCCACCTGCAGGCAGCGCTTGGCGTCGCAGAACATCTGCCAGGCGGTGTGATCGGTAATGGCGTGTTGCTGGTGGAACGGTGGGTTGCACAGCACCGCCTGCACGCTTTCACGCTCGATGCCCGCCAGCGCGTTGTTCACCTCAAACTGACAGCGATCCAGCTCTTGTGGCAGATTGTGCTCCACATTTAGCTCGCTGGAGGCCACCGCCATGTAAGATTCATCGACGAAGGTCACCTGCGCTTCCGGGTTTTGCGCCAGCGCCGTCAGGCCAATCACGCCGTTGCCGCAGCCCAGATCGACGATATGGCCGTTCAGGCCGCGCGGCAGATGCTCCAGGAACAGGCGCGCGCCGATATCCAGGCTGCCGCGCGAGAAGACGTTGGCGTGGTTGTGGATCAGCCAATCGGTGCCGTCCAGCGTCC
The DNA here is from genome assembly GCF_945957435.1 of Serratia sp. PL7. Taxonomy (NCBI): domain Bacteria; kingdom Pseudomonadati; phylum Pseudomonadota; class Gammaproteobacteria; order Enterobacterales; family Yersiniaceae; genus Serratia; species Serratia sp. PL7. Next base: position 232,647 of record NZ_CAMFLB010000003.1, read on the forward strand.
AGTTGGTGGTTTCCGCCGCCGCCGGCGGGACGATGTCCGCCGCCTGGCAGAAGATCAGGCGCGCCTTCTTCCACGCCAGGCTGGTGCGCGTTGGACCCAGCACTTTTTCAAACAGCTGCATCGTCGAGGTGTGCACGTCGCGCGCTTTGGCACCGGCAACGATCAGCGTGTCTTCGGTCACGACGTGGCGCAGCGCGCGCAGCTGCTGTTCCAGCAGCGCCAGCGCTTTCGGCACGCGAATCAGCACCACCGCCGGCGCCGCCGGCAGCTCGGCGAGGCTGTCCAACAGCGTGACCTGCTCAGGATCCAGACCGTTGAGCTTGAGGTTGTGACGCGTCGCCAGCTGGCTCATGTACGAGTCGCTGACGCTGTAAGGACGATGCGCGTGCAGCGCACAGGCCAGGGTGCCGAAGTTATCGTTGAAAATCAGCACCGGGCGGCCACCGATATCTACGTTTTCAAGCTGTTGCAGCAGATATTCGTCCGCAGCTTCCCACGCCTGCAGTTGGGTGGATTCTTCCTGTTGGGGATAACGCTCCAGCTCAAGTTGCTGTGTTCCCAGATCGAGTTGGCTCATTGCCCCTCCTGACTGATAAAATTTGGGCTGTTTATCCCCTAAAAACGCCCGTCAGTAAAATGTTTTTTCGGATAAATTGCGTATGTCAGGATTTGAGCGAAAAAACAGCATAGAATGACCGGCTGAATGGCCGTTGATACGGAACAAGAATGTCTGAATTGACCTACCTGCAAGGCTACCCAACGCATCTGCAAAGCCAGGTGCAGCAATTGATCCACCAGAACCGGCTGGGAGACGTGCTGCTGCAGCGCTATCCGCAGGTGCACGACTGCACCACCGACAAGTCGCTGTATCAGTTTACCGTCGATCTGAAAAACCAGTATCTGCGCAACGCCCAGCCGCTGAGCAAGGTGGCCTACGACAGCAAGATCCACGTCATGAAGCACGCGCTGGGCCTGCACACTGCCATCTCGCGCGTGCAGGGCGGCAAGCTGAAGGCCAAGGCGGAAATCCGCGTGGCGACGGTGTTCAAGGTCGCGCCCGAACCGTTCCTGCGCATGATCGTGGTGCATGAGCTGGCGCACCTGAAAGAGAAAGATCACAACAAGGCATTCTACAGTCTGTGCTGCCATATGGAGCCGGATTACCACCAGTTGGAGTTCGATACCCGGCTGTATCTGACGCACCTTTCGCTGTTCGGCGAGCTGTATGCATAGCGAATGAGGGCGTGATAATCTGCGGTTTTAAGCCTGGATCGGAGCTCGCCATGATTCGCTTTGCCGTCGTCGGCACCAACTGGATTACGGAACGTTTTATCGATGCCGCCCATGAAAGCGGCAAACTCAAGTTGAGCGCCGTGTATTCACGCTCGCTGGAACAGGCGCAGGCGTTTGGCGCCAACTATCAGGTCACGCAGTTTTTCGACTCTCTCGAGGCGATGGCCCAGTCCGACGCCATAGACGCGGTGTATATCGCCAGCCCCAATTCCCTGCACTGCCCGCAATCGCTGCTGTTCCTGCGCCATAAAAAGCACGTGATCTGCGAAAAACCGCTGGCCTCCAACCAACGCGAAGCGGAACAGCTGGTAGCCTGCGCGCGGGAAAATCAGGTGGTGCTGTTCGAGGCGTTCAAAAGCGCCTATCTGCCGAATTTTCTGGCACTGCAACAGGCATTGCCGAAAATCGGCCGGCTGCGCAAAGCCTTCATCAACTACTGCCAATACTCTTCGCGCTACCCGCGCTACCTGGCCGGCGAGAACCCCAACACCTTTAATCCACAGTTCTCCAACGGCTCCATCATGGACATCGGCTACTACTGCCTGGCCAGCGCGGTGGCGCTGTTCGGCGCGCCGCAGTCGGTGCTCGCCAGCGCCACGCTGCTCGATACCGGCGTGGACGCCCACGGCACCGTCTGCCTGAACTACGGCGATTTCGACGTCACGCTTTCCCATTCCAAGGTCAGCGACTCGGCGATCCCCAGTGAGATCCAGGGGGAGGAAGGCACGCTGATTATCGACAAGATTTCCGAGTGCCAGGGCGTGGCGCTGACGCCGCGCGGCGGCAACCGCCAGGATCTGAGCCAGCCGCAGCACATCAACACCATGCTGTATGAGGCGCTGGCCTTCGCCGAGTTGGTTGAGAAGCGTCAGGTGGAACATCCAGGGCTGGAGAATTCGCTGATCGTCGCCCGCCTGCTGACCGACATCCGCCGCCAGACCGGCGTCGTTTTCCCCGCCGACGGAGAATGAGATGAAACCGCTGCTCGTGATGCAAACCGGCGACGCGCCGCAGGCCATTCGTCAGGAATTGGCCAACTTTGAAGGCATGTTTCTGCAACAGGGCAACATCGACGCCGAACGCGCGCACATCGTGCATCTGCCCGCCGGCGAGCGGCCGTTGCCGCCGGCCGCCTATTGCGGCGTGGTCATCACCGGCTCGCCGGCGATGGTGACCGAACGGCTGCCGTGGAGCGAGGAGGCCGCCGAATGGCTGCGCCAGGCGATGGCGATCAAACTGCCGCTGTTCGGCGTCTGCTACGGCCACCAGCTGTTGGCCTACGCGCTCGGCGGCGAAGTGGGTTACCACCCGCAGGGCATGGAGGTCGGCACGCTGGAGATCGAACTGCTGCCCGCCGCGGCCGAAGACCGGCGGCTCACCCTGCTGCCGCCGCGCTTTAAAGCCAACCTGATCCACTCGCAGAGCGTGCTCACGCCGCCCGCCGGCGCGCAGACGCTGGCGCGTTCGCAGCAGGATGCGCACCAGATCCTGCGCTATGGCGATCATGCCCTGACCACCCAGTTCCACCCGGAATTCAACGGCGCGGTGATGAGCCAGTATCTGCAGTGGCTCGGCGAGCTGCATCCCGAGCAGCAAGCGCGCTACCACCAGCAACAACAACAGGTTAGCGACACGCCGTTCAGCCGCCTGCTGCTGCAGGGATTCGTCGTCAGCCTCGGCGCGCAAAAAGCGATGGCCGGCTAACGCGATTCACGTTGACCGCCGACACATTTTGCATTACTTTCTGCTCTGCAAAGGGGAGTAACTTCATTGCCGGTCAATCGTCATTACGATGCGCAAGCATCCGGTTACCGGGCAACCTGATGTCAAAGGTGTAATCACCTTACCTTCATCAACGTTGTAAGTGAGACCTTGCCGGAAGGCGAGGTTTGCTTGCAGCGTTCACAGAGCGGCTGGCGTCTTCCGACGTTGGCCGTTTTTGTTTTTGAAGGATACCTCTGATGATGAATTCCGTTGGCACACCGTGGTTATGGGGCAGCTTCGCCGCCGTCATAGTCGTGATGCTCGCAATCGATCTCCTGTTGCAGGGCCGTAAAGGCGCGCACACCATGACCCTGAAGCAGGCCGCCAGCTGGTCGCTGGTGTGGGTCAGCCTCTCTCTGCTGTTCAATTTCGGTTTCTGGTACTACCTGAATGAAACCGCCGGGCGCGCCGTCGCCGATACCCAGGCGCTGGCCTTCCTGACCGGCTACCTGATCGAAAAAGCGCTGGCGGTGGATAACGTGTTCGTCTGGCTGATGCTGTTCAGCTACTTCGCCGTGCCGGCCAACCTGCAACGGCGGGTGCTGATCTACGGCGTGCTGGGCGCGATCGTGCTACGCACCATCATGATCTTCGCCGGCAGCTGGCTGGTCAGCCAGTTCCAGTGGCTGCTGTATCTGTTCGGCGCTTTCCTGCTGTTCACCGGTATCAAGATGGCGCTGGCGAAGGAAGATGATTCGGCGATCGGCGACAAGCCGCTGGTGAAATGGCTGCGCAGCCGCCTGCGCATGACCGACAGCCTGGAAGGCGAGCGTTTCTTCGTGCGCCGCAACGGCATCCTGTTCGCCACCCCGCTGGTGCTGGTGCTGATCCTGGTGGAACTGAGCGACGTGATTTTCGCGGTGGACAGCATTCCGGCGATCTTCGCCGTGACCACCGACCCGTTCATCGTGCTGACCTCTAACCTGTTCGCCATCATGGGCCTGCGCGCCATGTACTTCCTGCTGGCCAACGTGGCGGAACGTTTCTCGATGCTGAAATACGGCCTGTCGGTGATCCTGGTGTTTATCGGTATCAAGATGCTGATTATCGACTTCTTCCACATCCCGATCGGCATCTCGCTCGGCGTGGTGGCGGGCATCCTGACGCTCACTTTGCTGATCAACGCCTGGGTCAATCACCGCAACGATCGCCTGGCGAAGAAATAACCATAATCTGTTATCCGGGGCGCTAGTCGCCCCGCGATTGTTTGGCAATTCCCCCAAAACGCCAAACGTTATTGCGATCACACAAATGTAACCAGTATGTTATCAAGTGTTGATCCGCGCTCAGAATTTCACCCTCGCCTCTTTCCAACCTCATTCGATTGCTGAATACTAATTCGGCAAACACACTTAGTTACAGAATCATATAAAGCTGCCCGACGTCGTTCCCGCCGTGGCGGCCAGATAACATCAGGAAGAAAGCACTATGCAAAAACTATTACAAAGGATCACGCAGGGTAGCCTGGTCAAACAAATCATGGTCGGCCTGGTGGCCGGCATTCTGGTGGCGCTGGTTTCGCCGGCGGCCGCTGCGGCCGTCGGCCTGCTCGGTTCCCTGTTCGTCGGCGCGCTGAAAGCGGTGGCGCCGGTGCTGGTGCTGATTCTGGTGATGGCCTCGATCGCCAACCATAAACAGGGGCAGAAGACCAACATTCGCCCGATCCTGTTCCTCTACCTGCTGGGCACCTTTGCCGCCGCGCTGGTGGCGGTCGTCGTCAGCTTTATCTTCCCTTCTACGCTGGCGCTGACCACCGGCGCGACGGACATTACCCCGCCGGGCGGCATTGTGGAGGTGATGAAGGGTCTGTTGATGAGCGTGGTGGCCAACCCGTTCCATGCGCTGATTAACGCCAACTACATCGGTATTCTGGCGTGGGCCGTCGGGCTGGGGCTGGCGCTGCGCCACGCTTCCGAAACCACTAAGGGGCTGATCAACGACATGTCCCATGCGGTTACGCTGGTGGTGCGCGCGGTGATCCGCTGTGCGCCGCTTGGCATCTTCGGCCTGGTGGCCTCCACGCTGGCGGAAACCGGCTTCGGTGTGCTGTGGGGCTACGCCCAGTTGCTGATGGTGCTGCTCGGCTGCATGTTGCTGGTGGCGCTGGTACTCAACCCGCTGATCGTTTACTGGAAAATCCGCCGCAATCCGTATCCGCTGGTGTTCGCCTGCCTGCGCGAGAGCGGCGTGACCGCCTTCTTCACCCGCAGCTCAGCCGCCAACATTCCGGTGAACATGGAGCTGTGCAAGAAGCTGAACCTGAATGAGGACACCTACTCGGTTTCCATCCCGCTGGGCGCCACCATCAACATGGCCGGCGCGGCGATCACCATCACCGTGCTGACGCTGGCGGCGGTGAACACGCTGGGCATCGCGGTGGACGTCCCGACCGCTCTGCTGCTGAGCGTGGTGGCCGCCCTGTGCGCCTGTGGCGCCTCCGGCGTGGCCGGCGGCTCGCTGTTGCTGATCCCGCTGGCGTGCAACATGTTCGGCATTCCGAACGACGTGGCGATGCAGGTGGTGGCGGTCGGCTTTATTATCGGCGTGCTGCAGGATTCGGCGGAAACCGCCCTCAACTCCTCCACCGACGTGCTGTTCACCGCCGCGGCCTGCCAGGCGGAAGATCAACGGCTGGCGAACGAGGACCCGCTGAAGGTGCGTTAATCGCGCGTTGCTTCATAAAAAGGCGCTCCCTCGAGCGCCTTTTTTGTCAGCTTTACAGCGTCACCCCGCTCTTAAAGATCGCCAGCTCGCGGAAATCGTTGGTTTCATTACGCGCCGGGCGACCGCTGGCGATCTCGACAATCAGATCGATGAAGCGGCTGAGCAGCGTCTCCATCGCCACGCCGTGAACCAGGCCGCCGGCGTCGAAATCGATCCAGTGCGGTTTCTTCGCCGCCAGCTCGCTGTTGGTCGCCAGCTTCACCGTCGGCACAAAGCCGCCGTACGGCGTGCCGCGCCCGGTGCTGAACAGCACCATATGGCAGCCGGCACCGGCCAGCGCGCTGGTCGCCACCGCATCGTTGCCCGGCGCGCTGAGCAGATTCAGCCCCGGCACACGCAGCCGCTCGCCGTATTTCAGCACGTCTACCACCTGGCTTAGCCCCGCTTTTTGGGTGCAGCCGAGCGATTTCTCCTCCAGCGTAGTGATGCCGCCGGCCTTGTTGCCCGGCGACGGATTCTCATAAATTGGCTGTTGATGGGCGATGAAATAGCGTTTGAAATCGTTGATCATATCGACGGTTTTTTCGAAGGTCTCCCCATCGCGGCAGCGGCTCATCAGAATGCGCTCGGCACCGAACATCTCCGGCACTTCGGTCAGCACCGTGGTGCCGCCGTTGGCTATCACATAGTCGGAGAACCGCCCCAGCAGCGGGTTGGCGGTGATACCCGACAATCCGTCCGAACCGCCGCACTCCAGGCCGAACTTCAACTCGCTCAGGCGGCCCGGCTCGCGGCGATCGTAGCGCATCTCCCGGTACAGCTCGTGCAACAGCGCCAGCCCGGCTTCCACCTCGTCGTCCTGTTGTTGGCACACCATAAAGCGCAGCCGCCGCTCGTCCGCCATCCCCAGCGTGGCGCGAAAAGCATCTACCTGATTGTTCTCGCACCCCAACCCGATCACCAGCACCGCGCCGGCATTGGGATGGCGCGCCATGTTCTGCAGCATGATGCGGGTGTTGGCATGATCCTGCCCCAGCTGCGAGCAGCCGAACGGATGGCTGAACAGATGCACGCCGTCGATCCCCTCCGCCTGCGTTTGCTGCAAAAAGCGCTGCTGGATCTGGCGGGCGATGCCGTTGACGCAGCCGACGGTCGGCACGATCCACAGCTCGTTGCGGATCCCCACGTCGCCGCCGGCCCGGCGGTACAGCTGCACCTCGCGATCCGCCGCCTGCGGCGGCAACGCCGGGAACTGCGGCTGGTAACGGTAGCTGTCCAGATCGCTCAGGTTGGTTTTGGCGTTTTGCGAATGAATGTGCTCCCCAGGCGCAATGGCCGCGAGCGCATGGCCGATCGGCTGGCCGTATTTGATGATGTCTTCGCCCTCGGCGATCGGGCCGAGCGCAAACTTGTGCCCGCGCGCCACCGGCTGCGCCAGCTGAATACGCTCCCCGCCCAACTCAAGCATTTCTCCGGCGGCCAGATCGCGCAGCGCCACCGCCACGTTATCCTGCTCGTGAATCTTTATCGTACTTTGCATAAACCAGTCCCGGATAACGGCTACGCCAGTTCGATGGCGAAATAGTTTTTGGCGTTGTCGAAGCAGATGTTTTTCACCATCTCGCCCAGCAGCGCGATATCCGCCGGCGCTTCGCCGTCCGCAACCCAGCGGCCGATCATCTGGCAAAGGATGCGGCGGAAGTATTCATGCCGCGTATACGACAGGAAGCTGCGACTGTCGGTCAGCATGCCGACGAAGCGGCTCAGCAACCCGAGCTGGGCCAGCTGCGTCATTTGGCGCTGCATGCCGTCCTTCTGATCGTTGAACCACCAACCGGAGCCGAACTGCATCTTGCCCGGCGTACCTTCCCCCTGAAAATTGCCGATCATGGTGCCGATCACTTCGTTATCGCGCGGATTGAGGCAATAAAGAATGGTTTTTGGCAGACCGCCCTGCCGCGCCTGAGCATCCAGCAGCCGCGACAGCGGTTCCGCCAGCGGCCGGTCGTTGATCGAGTCGAAGCCGATATCCGGCCCGACGGCGGCCAACATGCGGCTGTTGTTATTGCGCAGCGCGCCAATGTGATACTGCTGCACCCAGCCTCGGCGCCGGTATTCGCCAGCCAAAAACAGCAGCACAGCGCTTTTGAACTGGGCGCTCTGTTCCGGCGTCGGCAGCTCGCCGTTCAGGCGGCGCAGCAGTATCGCATCCAGCGCCGCTTCATCGGCCTCGCCGAACACCACCACGTCCAGCGCATGATCGGCCACTTTGCAACCGTGAGTGGCGAAGTGATCCATGCGCTTGTACAGGGCGTCGCACAGCGCGCTGAAGCGGCCGATGGCGGTGTCCGCCGCCGCCTCCAGCTGCCGCAGATAGTCGTTGAAGCCGGACGCATCGATAGTGAAAGCTTTGTCCGGCCGCCAGCTCGGCAGCACCTTGATATCGAAGCTATGATCGTCGGCGATCGCCCGATGATGGCGCAGATCGTCGATCGGATCGTCGGTGGTGCCGACCATTTTCACATTCATCTGCTGCATGATGCCACGTGCGCGAAACTCATCCTGCGCCAGCAGCGCATTGCCGCGCTGCCAGATTTCATCCGCCGTGGCCGGCGACAACAGCGTATCCGTGATGTCGAACGGCCGGCGCAGCTCCAGATGCGTCCAGTGATAGAGCGGGTTGCCGATGGTGTGCGGCACCGTGGCGGCCCAGGCGTCGAATTTCTCGCGATCGCCCGCATCGCCGGTGCACAACCGCTCCGCCACGCCGTTGGTGCGCATCGCCCGCCATTTGTAGTGATCGCCCCGCAGCCAGATATCGTACAGGTTGCTGAAGCGGGTATTCTCCGCGATCTGCTGCGGCGGCAAATGACAGTGATAATCAAAAATCGGCTGCTGCGCCGCGTAATCGTGATACAAGCGCCGGGCAAATTCGCTGTCCAGCAGGAAATCTTCGCTCAAAAACGTCGCCATCTCGGGCTCCTTACTTGCCGTGCGGCACGGGGTTCGAATCACAAAAGTTATCACACCAATTTTTACTAACGTCCAGCAGATTTTTCCCGAGGTCTGCCGTTCATCCTCTCTCTACGCCCTTTTTCGCTCAATTTACCGGCAAAAATGCCCTATTTCACCGGCCACAGTATTGCTCAGGCGAATAATTCCTTTTGTGATATCACTCAACTTTTAAACCTGTATGACAGGTTATTGTCTCGCCAGCCGCATCGACGGCCACACCTTCAAACGGGGAGACACTTCGGATGCGTAAAATTAAAGGGTTACGCTGGTACATGATCGGACTGGTGACCATCGGCACCGTGCTGGGTTACCTGACCCGCAACGCCATTGCCGTGGCGGCGCCGACGCTGGAAGATACGCTGCACATCACCACCCAACAGTATTCCTATATCGTCGCCGCCTACTCCGCGTGCTACACCGTGATGCAACCGGTGGCGGGCTACGTGCTGGACGTGCTGGGCACCAAGGTCGGCTACGCCATGTTCGCCATTCTGTGGGCGCTGTTCTGCATGGGCACCGCACTGGCCAACAGTTGGGGCGGGCTGGCGTTGGCGCGCGGCGCGGTCGGCATGGCGGAAGCGGCAATGATCCCCGCCGGGCTGAAGGCCAGCAGCGAATGGTTTCCGGCCAAAGAGCGTTCGATCGCCGTCGGCTATTTCAACGTGGGCTCGTCGATCGGCGGCATGATCGCCCCGCCGCTGGTGGTATGGGCCATCGTCGCGCACAGCTGGGAGATGGCGTTCATTATCACCGGCGTGCTGAGCCTGATCTGGGCCATCTGCTGGCTGCTGTTCTACAAACACCCGAAAGATCAGAAGAAACTGAGCCAGGAAGAACGCCGTTACATCCTCGAAGGCCAGGAAGCGCAGCACCAGACCTCTAACGCCAAAAAGATGTCCGCCTGGCAGATCGTGCGCAATCGCCAGTTCTGGGGCATCGCGTTGCCGCGCTTTCTCGCGGAGCCGGCGTGGGGCACCTTCAACGCCTGGATCCCGCTGTTCATGTTCAAGGCCTACGGCTTTAACCTGAAAGAGATCGCCATGTTCGCCTGGATGCCGATGCTGTTTGCCGATCTCGGCTGCATCGTCGGCGGTTATCTGCCACCGCTGTTCCAGAAGTATTTCAAGGTCAACCTGATCGTCTCACGCAAGCTGGTGGTGACGATGGGGGCGGTGTTGATGATCGGCCCCGGCATGATCGGCCTGTTCACCAGCCCTTACGCGGCTATCGCGCTGCTGTGCGTCGGGGGCTTCGCCCATCAGGCGCTGTCCGGCGCGTTGATCACCCTCTCTTCCGACGTGTTCGGCCGCAATGAGGTGGCGACCGCCAACGGGCTGACCGGCATGGCGGCCTGGACCGCCAGCACGCTGTTCGCCCTGGTGGTCGGCGCCCTGGCGGACACCCTCGGCTTCAGCCCACTGTTCGCCGCGCTGTCGGTCTTCGACATTCTCGGCGCCATCGTCATCTGGACGGTGTTGCAAAACCGCCCGGCCGCCGAACCGCAACCCGCCGCGCTGCAGCCCACCCCGGCGCGCAGCTGATCCCCCGCCCGGCCGCTGCGCCGGGCCCCTTGCTCCTCTGGCAGCGGTGCCGAATAAGTGGTATAACAAATCCGATGGCCACGCGCCCCTTCCCACCGCACCGTATAGAGCATTCACTATGGAATTCACTGAAACCAGACGCCTGTATCAGCAACTGGCCGCCGAGCTGAAGCAACGCATCGAAAGCGGCCGTTATCCGGTAGGCGACAAGCTGCCGGCCGAGCGATACATCGCCGAAGAGATGAATGTCAGCCGCACCGTGGTGCGCGAGGCGATCATCATGCTGGAAGTCGAAGGCTATGTGGACGTGCGCAAGGGATCCGGGATCCACGTGGTGTCCAACCAGCAAAAACACCTGGTGGTGCCGGGCGACAGCATCGAGTTCGCCACCGCCGGCCCGTTTGAGCTGCTGCAGGCGCGCCAACTGATAGAAAGCAACATCGCCGAATTTGCCGCCACCCAGGTGACCAAGCAGGATATCGTGCAACTGATGGAGATCCAGGAGCATGCCCGCAAAGAGGATCGTTTCCGCGACTCGCAGTGGGATCTGAAGTTCCACGTGCAGGTGGCGCTGGCCACCCAGAACACCGCCATGGCCACCATCGTGGAAAAAATGTGGGTGCAGCGGGTCAACAACCCTTACTGGAAGAAACTGCACGAGCATATCGACGAACGTTCGATCGCCAGCTGGTGCGACGATCACGATCAGATCCTCAAGGCGCTGATGCGCAAAGATCCTTACGCCGCCAAACTGGCGATGTGGCAGCACCTGGAAAACACCAAGCAGATGCTGTTCAACGCCACCAGCGACGACTTCGAATACAACGCCGATCGCTACCTGTTCGCCGAGAATCCGGTGGTGCATCTGGATGGCGTGGGCCACGAGCCGAAATAGCCACGGCGGTCAAAAACCGTCGGCTTATGTCAGGTAATGTAAAATCCGCTGAATCGATGCCGGAACCGCCGTTTGCCGTGTACTATTTCACCGTCGGCAACGTAGATTTCCCTGTTGCCAATCGTGCTATTTTGGTAGAGTTAGCCCACTTTTTTACCCATTGCTGCGGGGGCGGGACGCGAATAAATGCGCTGGTTGTTTGCCATGCTGATTGCTGTTTTCTGCTGGACCGGTTCGGTCTCCGGCCCACAGCTATGCGTGGCGTCACCCAAGCCCACCCCCAGCGCGCTGAGCAGCCTGCCGCTGTTGGCGGAGCCGGCGCTTTCCCCCTATGATCAGGTGTATCGGGCGCCGGCCGAAGCGCGCCGCAAAGCCCCCGGCAAGTTGCCGCTGCTGCTGCCCAGAGCGCACTCTTTCTCCGGCTCGCTGCTCGCCTCCTCCCTGCCGGTGCCGGTCTATACCCTGGCCGCAGAGCCAGGCTACCGAATTCGCTTCCCCCGCCAGGACACGCCGGCTCCCAACCGGCTTGCCCAGGTCGACGGGATGCTGGACGCCTCCAGGCAACAGAGTCGGCAGGCCGGCTGGAAAGAAAGTAACATGCAGTACCGTGGCACGCTGACTTACCACCTATGACCGGTGTCGCACCGCTAAGAAACCTTAAAGCAACGCCGTTTCATCGTTATCAGCATTCAGGATCGCCGCGCGTTTTCAGCCCACGCCCGTTCCACCGCTGAGATAAAAATAAACAATGACGTTTTAGGAACACCGGATGGATATCATTAAAGAACTGATACATGCCTTGTGGCAGCAGGATTTTGAGACGCTGGCGAACCCTTCGCTGGTGTGGACCCTCTACATCCTGCTGTTCATGATCCTGTTTTTGGAGAACGGCCTGCTGCCGGCCGCTTTCCTGCCGGGCGACAGCCTGCTGATCCTGGTCGGCGTGCTGATCGCCAAAGGCACCATGGGCTTCCCGCTGACCATCGTTATCCTGACCGTCGCCGCCAGCCTGGGGTGCTGGGTCAGCTATATACAGGGCCGGTGGCTCGGCAATACGCGAACGGTGCAAGGCTGGCTTTCGCATCTGCCGGCTCACTACCATCAGCGCGCCCACAACCTGTTCCACCGCCACGGCCTTTCCGCCCTGCTGGTCGGCCGCTTCCTGGCCTTCGTGCGCACCCTGCTGCCAACCATCGCTGGCCTGTCCGGCCTGAACAACGCGCGCTTCCAGTTCTTCAACTGGATGAGCGGCCTGCTGTGGGTCTTGATCCTGACGACGCTGGGCTTCGCCCTCGGGAAAACCCCGGTGTTCCGCAAGTATGAAGATCAGCTGATGTTCTGCCTGATGATGTTGCCGCTGGTATTGCTGGTGGTTGGGCTGGTCGGCTCACTGATCGTGCTGTGGCGCAAGAAACGAGCCAGCGGCCAGAACCCGGGGAAAGGGGCGTGACAGCAAAGCGCCCGCGCTGGCAATACGTCTTGATGATCGCGCTCGCCCTACTGGCGTTGGCGACGCTGCTGGTGCCCTGTATGGTGCGCACCGAGAGCGAGCTGCGCATTCGCGCCAGCCAGCAAGGGCTGTCGCTGCCCGACGGCTTTTACGTCTACCAGCGCCTGGATGAGCGCGGCATCCGCATCAAAAGCATCACGCCGGAAGGTGATGGCCTGGTCATCCGTTTGGATTCGCCGGAGCAGCAGTTGCTGGCGCGCGAAGCGCTGCAAACCATCCTGCCGCCCGGTTACCACATCGCGTTGAGCGAATCCCCCGTGCCATCGCATTGGGTGCGCGAATTTGCGCGTTCCCCACTCAATCTGGGATAATCCCCCTTCAGATGAAGGGGTTTCCTTTCACTGCCATTATCTTCATTTTCATTCGCACCGATTAGCTCAAGAATTAATCAGTCAGCACTGAGTCACGGCTGATTCTTTGGGGGCACGCCGGTTTCATGACTATGCTGAAGGATAACTTCAGCCGGCAATGAACGCCCTCCTCTCGCGCTGCCACCTTCGGCAGCCAGGAAAGCGGGTGCCTGTTCAGGTACCCCATGAAAAGGAACTGAAAGATGAAATTACGCCACTCCCTGTTACTGCTGTTGCCTCTCTGCACGCTGCCGGCCCTCGCTGCGGCCGCTGAGGGCGGTTGTGCCGCCAAAGCGCAAAACATCCAACAGCAAATCGACTACGCCACCCAGCACGGTAACACCCACCGCGTGGACGGGCTAAAAAAAGCGCTGAGCGAAGTGCAGACTCACTGCACCGAAGCCGGCCTGCAAGCCGAACGCCAAAAAAACATCGCAGAGAAACAGCGCAAGGTCGACGAGCGCCGGCAGGAACTGAAAGAAACGCAGCAAACCGGCAAGCTGGACAAGGTCGCCAAGAAGCAGCAAAAGCTGGCGGAAGCGCAAGCTGAGTTGAAACACGCCCAGGCGGAATAATTTTTTCACACCAGCGGATTTATCGATGAGAGCCCCATCACACGGGATTTCTTAAGCATATGAAATTGATGTCTGGTGTTATCTGCTGGCCATCACCCCTTTGCTCCGGCGAAAAAATCCGCTATGTTAAAAGTCTGTCGAAATAAACGTTAAGGAATAATCACATGGCACATGATTCAAATGCAGAAAACTTACGCGCAGAACTGAAGTCCTTAGCCGATACGCTGGAGGAAGTGCTGAACTCCTCCACCGACAAGCCGAAAGCCGAGCTGGAGAAGCTGCGCTCGAAAGCGGAAGGCGCGCTGAAAGAGACCCGCGCTCGCCTGAGCGACGCCGGTGACAAGCTGGCTTCGCAAACCAAGCAGATCGCCGGCCAGGCCGACGACTACGTGCGCGACAACCCGTGGACCGGCATCGGTATCGGCGCGGCGGTCGGCGTCGTGTTGGGCGTGCTGCTCGCGCGTCGTTAATCATGGCTGAACAACCGCAAGTGCGCGCGCAGGGCCCCGCTAAAGGGGTCCTGGATATCGGTCAGCGCATCATCACGATCCTGGTCGGCATGGTGGAAACCCGCGTCCGGCTGGCAGTGGTCGAGCTGGAAGAGGAGAAAGCCAACCTCATTCAGCTGCTGATCATGGCCGGCATGACGCTGCTGTTCACCGCCTTCGGTTTGATGAGCCTGCTGATCCTGATCTTCTGGGCCATCGATCCGGTCTACCGGCTGGTGGCGCTGGGCGCGACAACCGGCGTGCTGCTGTTCCTCGCCGTGGTCGGCACCATCTGGACGCTGGTCAAGGCCCGTCGCACCACGCTGCTCGGCGCCACGCGCAAGCAGTTGGAACTCGATCGCGCCGAGCTGGAGCGCGAGCCATGAGCCGCCGCCGCTATCTGGAATGGAAAAAAGAGAGGCTGATTCGGCAGATCCAGCAACAGCGTCTGGATCTGGCCGAACACAAGTCTCTGTGGCTGGAAAAGACCGAACGCATCGACCGCGGCTGGCAAACGGTGTTTGGCCTGCGCCGCTATCTGGTGCTCGGTTCCAGCGTCATGGCGCTGTACGGCATCCGCCATCCCAGCAAGATGATCCGCTGGTCGCGTCGCGCTTTCGGCGCATGGAGCGCTATCCGTCTGTTTAAAAAGACGTTTTCCGCCAAGTAAGCCGCTTAGTCTTTCCTTCAAACCTCCTGTTGCTCTGCCCGCATTTTCTCCCTTGATACAACGCGTCCAACCCCGGGGCCGGGCAACCTGCTGATCGGCGGCATTTTATTAGCACGCTAAAGATTCAGATTTTTTGAAAAATTACGACAGTTTTACTTGCTAACAACCTGAGCACTTCCCGCTTAACATTCACTCCATCAATACGATACGGAGCGGACAGGGTCAGAGACCCGCTACGCCGCCCGTTGATATGACTACCGCCGAACAGGCGCACAAAAACACTTTGGAGTAGATGATGAAAAAATTAGAAGATACAGGTTTGTTGGTTGCTCGTATTCTGATGCCAATCCTGTTTATCGTGGCAGGCTACGGCAAAATGGGTGACGCATATGCCGGTACCCAACAGTACATGCAATCGATGGGCGTGCCTGGCTTCTTGCTGCCGCTGACCATCCTGCTGGAATTTGGCGGCGGTCTGGCGATCCTGTTCGGTTTCCTGACCCGCACCGTGGCGCTGTTCACTGCCGGTTTCACCATCCTGACCGCGCTGCTGTTCCACACTGACTTTGCGGAAGGCGTAAACCAGCTGATGTTCATGAAAAACCTGACCATCGCCGGCGGCTTCATCGTGTTGGCGGTCGCAGGCCCGGGCGGCTTCAGCATCGACCGTATTCTGAACAAGAAATGGTAATCTAAACTGTCATTCAGGGCCCGGCATGCCGGGCTCTGTCGTTTTTTAACTCGGACACCAAGGAGATTCCCATGGGACAACTCGTCGATGGCGTTTGGCAAGACATCTGGTATGACACCAAATCTACCGGCGGCCGTTTCAAACGTTCAACCGCTCAGTTTCGCAATTGGGTGACCGCCGACGGTCAGCCGGGCGAACACGGCGTGGGCGGCTTCCAGGCCGAAGCGGGCCGTTATCACCTTTATGTTTCTCTCGCCTGCCCCTGGGCGCATCGCACGCTGCTGATGCGCAAACTGAAAGGGCTGGAGCAGATCATTCCGGTCTCGGTGGTGCACCCGCTGATGCTGGAAAACGGCTGGACCTTCGGCCAGGATTTTCCGGAAACCACCGGCGATCCGCTGTATCACGCCGACTTCCTGTACCAGATCTACCTGCGGGCCGATCCGCACTACAGCGGGCGCGTGACCGTGCCGGTGCTGTGGGATAAACAGCGGCAAACCATCGTCAGCAATGAATCCGCCGACATCATCCGCATGTTCAACAGCGCATTTGACGGCGTCGGCGCTCGGGCAGGCGACTACTACCCGACCGCGCTGCGCGGCAAGATCGATGAGCTGAACGGTTGGATTTACGATCAAGTGAACAACGGCGTGTACAAAGCCGGTTTTGCCACCAGCCAGGAAGCCTATGACGAAGCGGTCAACGGGGTATTCAACACGCTGGAGCGCCTGGAGCAGATCCTGGGGCAGCATCGCTACCTGACCGGCGATCGGCTGACCGAAGCCGACCTGCGTCTGTGGACCACGCTGGTGCGTTTCGATCCGGTGTACGTCACCCACTTCAAGTGCGATAAACACCGCATCAGCGACTACCTCAACCTGTACGGCTTCCTGCGCGACATCTACCAGATGCCGGGCATCGACGAGACGGTCAGCCTGCCGCACATTCGCAACCACTACTACCGCAGCCACGCCACCATCAACCCGCACGGCATCATTTCCATCGGGCCGGCGCAGGATCTGGACGAGCCGCACGGCCGCGACCAGCGCTTCGGTTAAGGCGAAAAAAATCCCCTTGCCGCCCGGCAAGGGGATGTCATCCAACCGACTTAACGCTGCGCGAACAGGCGCGGAATTTCGCGCAGGAACCAGGCTTTCGCCTCCCCCATGCTGTCGCGCCGCCAGGCCATGATGATATCGGCTTCGCGGCTGTATTCCGGCCCCACCACGCGCAGCCGCCCGGCCTCGATATCTTTCTCCACCATCGGATACGGCATGGTCGCCACCCCCAACCCGGCCAGCAGCGCCAGACGTTTGTCTTCAATGGTGCTCACCGTCAGACGCTGCTGCTTATCCAGCAGCTGTACGGTCAACACCGGGCGCTCGCGAGCGGTATCCGCCACCGCGATGCCGCGGTATTTCACGCGGGTCACTTCGGAAAGCGGCTCCGGCTCCAGGTGGATAGGATGATCCGGCGCGGCGACATAAACGCTCATCACCTTATACAGTTTGCGGGTGTTGATCTCGGACGACGCGCGAAAATGCATGTCCGGCGCGATCACGATGTCGGCGCGCCCCTGCTCCAGCCGCTCCCAGGCGCCCGCCAGCACCTCGGTGAAAATCGACACCTGGGTGTTGGCCTTCAGCGCCAGCTTGTCCACCAGCGGGAACAGCAGGCTCGGCGGCGACAGCGCTTCGCTGACGATGGTCAGGTGAGTTTCCCAACCGCGCGCCAGCGCCTCGGCGTCGGTGGTCAGCTTGTCGGCCGCTTCCAGCAGCACCCGCCCGCGTTCCAGCAACATGCGCCCCACGTTGGTGAACTTGGTGCGGTGGCCCGAACGGTCGAACAGCACCACGTCCAATTCTTCTTCCAATTTTTGCATGGTGTAGCTGAGTGCCGACGGCACCCGGCCCAATTCGTCGGCGGCCGCGGCGAAACTGCCGCGCCGGTCGATTGCATCCATCACCCTTAGTGCCTCAAGCGTGAGCGCCCGATCTCTGGCCATCGCATCCCTCTGTCAGGAAATTTGAATATGCCGACCAGATTAACTGGCTAACAATCCGACGTCCAGATGCTTACCATTTGGATAATGAATTTAGAGAGCCGATTGCCATGATTACATGCAGAACAGCACAACAATGCGGGCAAGCTGACTTTGGTTGGCTGCAGGCTCGCTACACCTTTTCCTTTGGTCACTACTTCGATCCCAAACTGATGGGCTACGCGTCGCTGCGGGTGCTGAATCAGGAGGTGCTGGCGCCGGGCGCGTCGTTCCAGCCGCGCACCTATCCCAGCGTCGATATCCTGAACCTGATCCTGCAAGGCGAGGCGGAATACCGCGACAGCGACGGCAACACCGCACGCGCCAAAG
This sequence comes from Serratia sp. PL7, assembly GCF_945957435.1. Classification (NCBI taxonomy): domain Bacteria; kingdom Pseudomonadati; phylum Pseudomonadota; class Gammaproteobacteria; order Enterobacterales; family Yersiniaceae; genus Serratia; species Serratia sp. PL7. The sequence continues at coordinate 250,474 of NZ_CAMFLB010000003.1, forward strand.
CCGGCGAAGCGCTGCTGTTGGCCACCCAGCCAAGCCTGAGCTACAGCGAACAGAACGTCAGCAGCGATACGCCACTGACTCGTCTGCAGCTGTGGCTGGATGCCTGCCCGGAACGCAACAACGAGCGGGTGCAGCGTCTGACGCTGCCGGCGGCAGGCAACCTGCTGCTGGCCTCGCCTGACGGCGCGCAGGGCAGCCTGCAGCTGCGCCAGCAGGTCTGGATCCATCATCTCGATCTGCAGCCGGGCGAAGAACACACGCTGACGATTAATGGGCCGCGCGCTTATCTGCAGTCGATACACGGTACCATCGCCGCCACCGGCGAGCGCCACGAGGAACAGCGCCTGACCTGCGGCGACGGCGCCTTCGTGCGCGAGGAGAACCGCCTGACGATCCGCGCCGAGACGCCGCTGCGCGCGCTGTTGATTGACCTGCCGGTGTAAGGCCGGCCGGAAAACGAAAAACCCCGCGCAACTGACGTTGCGCGGGGTTTTCTTTTGTCGAGGGAGTTGACCGGTAAGCCGGGTTCTGTCGTGGACAGTCATTCCTCTAGGCCAGCAATCGCTCACTGGCTCAAGCAGCCTACCCGGGTTCAGTACGGGCCGTACCATGTGAACCCCTATTTGGCCTTGCTCCGGGTGGAGTTTACCGTGCCACGGACTGTTGCCAGCCGCGCGGTGCGCTCTTACCGCACCCTTTCACCCTTACCTGATCCCGCTTGCGCGGGCCATCGGCGGTTTGCTCTCTGTTGCACTAGTCGTAGGCTTGCGCCTCCCAGGCGTTACCTGGCACCCTGCCCTATGGAGCCCGGACTTTCCTCCCCTCCATCTGTCTCCCCGAAGAGGACGGCAATGAAGCGGCGACTGTCTGGTCAACTCCGGCGCGGATAGTAGCGTTGCGGCGGCGGCAGGTCAACCGCTTTACGGCTGTTGTTGCTCCAGCGCGTGCTTATACAGCGCATTTTTCTTCACGCCGTGGATTTCCGCCGCCAGCGCCGCCGCCTTTTTCAGCGGCAGCTCTTTTTGCAGCAGCGCCAGCGTGCGCAGCGCCTCGAGCGGCAGCGCATCCTCCTGCGCCTTGTGGCCTTCGACGATCAGCACCATCTCACCGCGGCGGCGCACTTCATCTTCCTGCACCCACGCCAGCAGCTCGCCCACCGGCGCGCCGTGGATGGATTCCCAGGTTTTGGTCAGCTCGCGCGCCAGCACCACATAGCGCTGCGGGCCCCAGACGGTGACCATGTCCTGCAGGCTTTCCAGCAGGCGGTGGGTGGATTCGTAGAAAATCAGCGTGCGCGGTTCCTCCGCCAGCGCCATCAGCGTATCCTTGCGCCCCTTGGTTTTCGCCGGCAGGAAACCTTCGTAGCAGAAACGGTCGGAAGCGACGCCCGCGGCGCACAGCGCGGTAGTGGCGGCGCAGGCGCCCGGCAGCGGCACCACGCGAATGCCGGCCTCGCGGCAGCGGCGCACCAGGTGATAACCGGGATCGTTGATCAGCGGCGTCCCGGCGTCGGAAACCAGCGCGATGCTCTGGCCTTCCTGCAGTTTCGCCAGCAGCTGATCGGCCTTTTGCTGTTCGTTGTGGTCGTGCAGCGCGAACAGACGCGCGTTGATCGCGAAGTGTTGCAACAGCAATCCGGTATGGCGCGTATCTTCCGCCGCGATCAGATCAACGCTTTTCAGTACCTCTAACGCACGGTGGGTAATATCGCCCAGATTGCCGATGGGGGTGGGCACCACATACAGCGTTGATGCAGAAATGACTGATTGTTGGTGTTGATTCATTGTTTCATCCGGGTTGCCGATTTAATATTGAGCATCTTGAAAAAAACATCACTGGATACAGTATGCTTTCCTCAACATTCGTTCGTACCAAAGCAGGGCGTTCCAAGCCTGTCCGACTTACCGCAGTCATCGCGGCCGCCCTTTTCCTGGCAGGCTGTCCAAGTCGGGCCCCGCAAACGCCGCCCGCCAATATACAGGACGAAGCGAGCGCCAGCTCCGATTACTACCTGCAGCAGTTGCAGCAAAGCAGCGATGATAACAAGGCTGACTGGCAATTACTTGCTATTCGCGCCTTGCTGCGCGAAGGAAAACTGCCGCAGGCCGGCGACCAGTTGAATCAGCTGCCGAAAAACCTCAGCGGCGCACAGCAGACTGAGCGCCAGTTGCTGACCGCCGAACTGCAGATCGCCAACAAGAGCTACGTCAGCGCCCGCAGCACGCTGGGCCACCTGGACAGCGGTGCGCTGTCGCCGAATCAGAAGGTGCGCTACTACCAGGCGCAGATCGCCGCCAATCAAGGCAAAGCGTCGCTGCCATTGATCCGCGCCTATATCGCTCAGGAGCCGTTGCTGACCGGCAAACCGCACCAGGACAATCTGGATCAAACCTGGCAGGCCCTGCTGCAGCTGACGCCGCAGGAGATGAACAGCCTGGTGATCAACGCCGACGAGAACGTGCTGCAAGGCTGGCTGGATCTGCTGCGCGTCTATCAGGACAACAAGCAGGATCCCGATCTGCTGAAGGCCGGCATCAAAGATTGGCAGAACCGTTATCCGAAGAACCCGGCAGCCAAAACGCTGCCGGCTCGCCTGAACCAGGTGCTGAACTTCACTCAGGCCTCCACCTCGAAAATCGCCCTGCTGCTGCCGTTGAACGGCCAGGCGAAAGTGTTCGCCGACGCCATCCAGCAAGGCTTCGAAGCGGCGAAAAACGGCGGTTCCATGCCGGCGCCGCAACCTCAAGCCGCGCAACCTGCCAGCGCACCGGCCCAAACGGCGCCGGCCGATCAGGCCGCAGCGGGTGACATCAACGCCAACGGCGCCGTCAGCCCTTCGGCGCAAGAGAGCCAGCCGGCCGTGACCGCCGCGCAACCCGCTGCACCGTCCAGCGCGCCGATAACGCCGCTGCAGGCCGCTAATGCGCAGGTCAAAGTGTACGACACCACCAGCCAGCCGCTGGCCGCCTTGCTGAGCCAGGCGCAGCAGGATGGCGCTACTCTGGTGGTCGGGCCGCTGCTCAAAGAGAACGTCGATCAGCTGTCCGCCAGCACCACCACGCTGAACGTGCTGGCGCTCAACCAGCCGGAAACGCCGAAGGACAACCTGAACATCTGTTACTTCGCCCTGTCGCCGGAAGATGAAGCGCGCGACGCCGCCCGCCACATCTGGGAACAGCAGAAGCGTCAACCGCTGCTGCTGGTGCCGCGCGGCGCCTTCGGCGATCGCGTCGCCAAGGCCTTTAACCAGGAATGGCAGAAGCAAGGCGGGCAAACCGTGCTGCGTCAGGACATCGGCTCTGCCGGCGAGCTGCGCCAGATGGTGAACAGCGGCGGCATCCGCATGACCGGCACGCCGATGTCGAGCGCCCCGGCGCCGCAGAGCGTCACCATCGCCGGGCTGACCATTCCTGCGCCGCCGAGCGACGTGCCCGCCGCCACCGGCGGCAGCGTCGACGCGGTGTATATCGTCGCTACCCAGTCCCAACTGACGCTGATCAAACCGATGATCGACATGGCCACCAGCTCGCGCGGCAAACCGGCGATGTACGCCAGCTCGCGCAGCTACCAGGCCGGCGCCGGCCCGGACTTCCGTCTGGAAATGGAAGGCCTGCAGTTCAGCGATATCCCGCTGCTGGCCGGCTCAAACCCTCAGCTGCTGCAGCAGGCCAGCGCGCGCTTCCGCAACGATTACTCGCTGGTGCGCCTGTATGCAATGGGGATGGATGCCTGGACATTGGCCAACCACTTTGCTGAAATGCGCCAGCTGCCGGGTTTCCAGGTTTCCGGCACCACCGGTACGCTGAGCGCATCGCCGAACTGCGTGATCAACCGCAAGCTGCCTTGGCTGCAATACCGTCAGGGTACGGTCGTTCCGGTCTCTTGAACCCACGCGCCTCCGGGGCGGGCTACGAGTTACTGGCCCGCCGTCACCTGGAACACGCCGGGCTCACCTTCTGCGCCGCCAACGTCGCGGTGCGCGGCGGTGAGCTCGACCTCATCATGCGCGACGGCACTACCTGGGTATTCGTCGAAGTGCGCTACCGCCGCAACGACGCCTTCGGCGGCGCGGCCGCCAGCGTCACCTTTCGCAAACAACAGCGGTTGCTGCACGCCGCCGCCGTCTGGCTGGCGGGGCGCGGAGCCAGTTTTGACACATCATCTTGCCGTTTTGATGTTTTGGCCATTACCGGTAGCCAGTTAGAATGGATACCCAACGCCTTCAATGCGGATTAATTGGGGTTTTGCGGCGCAGACCGGCCCTTTGACTTAGTGGATTAATACAACGTGCTGGATAGAATTAAAGTCTGTTTTACCGAAAGCATCCAAACCCAGATCGCGGCGGCGGAAGCACTGCCGGACGCCATTTCCCGCGCTGCGATGACGCTGGTTCAATCCTTACTCAACGGCAACAAAATCCTGTGCTGCGGCAACGGCACCTCGGCGGCCAACGCGCAGCACTTCGCCGCCAGCATGATCAACCGTTTTGAAACCGAGCGCCCCAGCCTGCCAGCCATCGCCCTCAACGCCGACAACGTGGTGCTGACGGCGATCAGCAACGATCGGCTGCACGACGAAGTGTACGCCAAGCAGGTGCGCGCACTTGGGCACACCGGTGACGTGCTGCTGGCGATTTCCACCCGCGGCAACAGCCGTGATATTGTGAAAGCGGTCGAGGCGGCCGTGACCCGCGATATGACCATCGTCGCGCTCACCGGCTACGACGGTGGCGAACTGGCTGGGTTGCTCGGCCAGCAGGATGTCGAGATCCGCATCCCGTCGCACCGCAGCTCGCGCATTCAGGAAATGCATATGCTGACCGTAAACTGCCTGTGCGACCTGATAGACAATACGTTATTCCCCCACCAGGACGATTAAGGAACTGAGATGAAGCTAAAAGCCACATTTGCAGTGCTGTCCAGCGCCCTGCTGTTGCAAGGCTGTATCGCCGGCGTCGTCGTCGGCAGTGCGGCCGTCGCGACCAAAACCGCCACCGACCCGCGCAGCGTCGGGACCCAGGTGGATGACGGCACGCTGGAAGCCAGGGTCGAAAGCGCCCTGAGCAAAGACCAGCAGTTGAAGAAAGATGCCCGGGTGGTCGCCACCGCCTATCAGGGCAAGGTGCTGTTGACCGGCCAGTCGCCTAACGCCGATCTCACCGCGCGCGCCAAGCAGATCGCCATGGGCGTGGAAGGCACGACCGAAGTGTATAACGAGATCCGTCAGGGCACGCCGGTCAGCCTGAGCACCGCGTCCTCCGACACCTGGATCACCACCAAGGTGCGTTCGCAGCTGCTCACCAGCGATACGGTGAAATCGTCCAACGTGAAGGTTACTACCGAAAACGGCGAAGTGTTCTTGCTGGGCCTGGTCACGCAGCAGGAAGGGCAGTCAGCGGCGCAGATTGCTAGCCAGGTCAGCGGCGTGAAGCACGTCACGACCGCCTTTACCTATGTGAAATAAACCGCTTGGCGGGAGCGGCACCGTGCCGCTCCCGCCCGTTTAATCCAGCTTGTTCTCGCGTAAAAACGCTTCCCCGCCCAGTTGCCGCATTTGGCGCATAATCCATTGTTGACGCTGCACCACATAGCCGGACGGCGCATCGGCCCTGAAGCGGTGCGGATTCGGCAATACCGCCGCCAGCAGCGCCGCTTCGGCCGCGCTCAGACGTTTGGCCGGCTTATGGAAAAAGCGCTGTGAAGCCTCTTCCACGCCGAACACCCCGTCGCCGAACTCGACGATGTTCAGATACACCGTCAGAATACGTCGCTTGGTCCACACCAGCTCGATGCCCGACGTCAGCCCGGCCTCCAGCCCTTTGCGCAGCCAGCTGCGGCCATCCCACAGAAACAGGTTTTTAGCGGTCTGCTGCGACAGCGTGGATGCGCCGCGGATACGCGTCGGGCGTTTCTCGTTGTGGCTGAGCGCCTTTTCAATGGCCGCCACATCGAAGCCCCAATGGTCTGGAAACTTCTGATCCTCCGCCGCCATCACCGCCAGCGCCATTTGCGGCGAGATATCGTCCATCGACACCCAGTCCGAATGGGCGACGTAGCCGAAGTCGCCGCTCAGCCAGGCGCTGACTTGCCTCTCCACCATCACGGCGGAAAACGGCACCGGCAGGAAGGCAAAGAGCACAATGCCCAACACCCACAGGCCGATAATCGCGATGACACCGCGCTTCAGCCAATACCACGGGCGCAGCCGCCGCCATCCGCCGAGCGATTTTCTCATTCAGACAGTTCCAGCACCCGCGCCACCAGTTTATCGATGCCGAGGGCCGCCTGCGCGATCGACGGCGCCAGCATATAGGCTGGCGTAGTCACGATCTTGTGCTCGCTGTCCACCACGATGTCGTCCACCGGACAAATCACCGGCTCGCCGCCCATGGCGTCAATCACTTCCCCCAGGTCCGGATCGTTGCCAATGGTGAGCCGCGCTTGTTGATCCAGCAGTTTCGGCAACAGCGCCGGCGCGATGCACATCAGGCCAATTGGTTTGTTGGCCTTATGCATCTCGCGCGTCAGACGCGCCAAATCTTCATCGACCCAACATTCCGCGCCGGCTTCGGCGAAATTGCTGAGATTCTTGGCGGCACCAAAGCCACCGGGCACGATCAGCGCATCCAGCTGGGCGGCTTCCGCCAGCGCCAGCGGCTGCACTGCCCCGCGGGCAATGCGCGCCGATTCAATCAGGACATTGCGCGACTCCGCCATCTCCTCACCCGATAAGTGATTAATAACATGGCATTGTGGTTTATCAGGCGCAAAGCACACCGCCTGGGCGCCGGCACGGTCCAACGCCAGCAGCGTCAGCACCGCTTCATGGATCTCCGTACCGTCATAAACGCCGCTGCCGCTGAGGACTACACCCACCTTTTTCATCACTCTTACTCCTGTCGCTGCTGTCAACTGGTTCGTGCTCTGAGTTGACAAACACTAATCTACATCACACATTTTAATGAATCTTCTAACAAGAGCGCTTACATTTGCTATGTTGTTGGCTGTATGATGTTTAGGAATTCGCAACAACCTGCTCGACCAGAACACTGAAACCAATACGCAGGTTCACAATTTCCCTGGTGTTGGCGCAATATTCGCGCACCCCGGCTTAGGTCGGGGTCATTTTTTTTCAGCGTTCTCAACCCAAGCCCGCAGTACCTGCACATCGTTGCGCCACTCTTGCTTCAACTCATCCACCCAATCCTGCACGTTATCCCACCAGGCCGGCAGCGTCGGCGTTTGAATCTGCTGCGCCAGCTGCTGCAGATGGCGCAGACCGACCGAACCGGCGGCGCCCTTGATCTTGTGCCCTTCCTCGGTGATGCCTTTCTGATCGCGCGCCGTCATGTTGGAGTCCAGCACCGCCAGGTAGCCCGGCATCATCTGTTCGAACATCTCCAGGCTTTGGTGGATCAGCTGCGGGCCAACCAGATCCATGTACTGTTCCAGCATCGCGGTATCGAGTAACGACTCATTAATCTGCATCGCCTTGTGCTCCGTTTTCTTTGAAGTGTGAGAAGGTTGATGATCCCAATAGTGTTTGATGACCTGGGTCAGCGCCGGCACCGACAACGGCTTGCTCAGCACATCGTCCATGCCCGCCTCGAGATACTCTTTTTTGTCTTTCAGCACGTTGGCGGTCAAAGCCACCAGCGGCGGCAGCGCCTGCCCGGCATAGCGTTCGCGCAGCGCCCGGGCGATATCCAGCCCGGTCATGTCCGGCAGTTGAATGTCCAGCAGAACCAGATCGAACTCGTCCGGGTCGAACATCGCCAGCGCATCGTGGCCGTTCATCGCCACATCGACGCTGTTGCCCAATTTCTCCAGCACCGATCGCGCCACGATCACGTTCAGTTCGATATCCTCCACCAGCAGGATGTGCAGCGCCGGCAACGGCAGCTCCTCTTCCTCCGATACCTCGCTGACGGCTTCCTGCACCGCCGGCGCCTGGATGGTCAGAGTGAAGCAAGAACCGTGCCCCTGTTCGCTGCGCACGGTGATGTCACCCCCCATGCTCTGCGCCAGCCGCTTGGAGACCGCCAGCCCGATGCCGGTGCCGGTGGCCGGACGGCCGCCGCGCTGATCTTTCACCTGGTAATACATGGCGAAGATCTTGTCCTGCTCGTCCTGCGGGATGCCCATGCCCGAATCTTCCACCTCGAACACCAGCTTCTCCTGCGCCTCGCGCCGCACGCGCACCACGATTTTCCCCTGCTGGGTAAATTTCACCGCGTTGCCGATCAGGTTCCACAGAATCTGCCGCAGGCGCGTGCCGTCGGTCACGATCTGCTGCGGCAGCGGCGTCTGCGGATCCATGATGAACTGCAGCCCTTTCGGCTGCGCCAGCAGGCCGGAGAGGTTCTCCAGATCTGCCAGGAAACCGGTGAAGTCCACCGGCTGGTTGTCGAGCTGCACCTTGCGCCGCTCGAGCTTATCCATTTCGATAATGTCGTTGAAGATATTGCCGAGGGTGATGGCGCTGACGTGGATGGTCTTCAGGTATTTCAGTTGCTCGTCATTCAGCTCGGTATCGAGCAGGATGCGGCTCAGGCCGACGATGCCGTTAAGCGGCGTACGCAGCTCGTGGCTGATGGTGGAGATAAAGGTGGTCTTCTCCCTGCTGGCGTTCTCTAGCGCGTCCTGGTAGCGCTTACGCTCGGTAATATCGCGGCCGAAGCCCATCAGCCCGTGGCGTTTGCCCACCCGGTCGTAAAACGGGACCTTGCGCAGCTCGAAACAGGCCTTGCGGCCGTCGGGATACACCAGCCACTGTTCGTAGGTCAGCGAGACGTTGTGGCGGAACACCTTCTCGTCGGTCTCAATGACCTTTTCGGCGATCTCCTGGCCGTAGACGTCGAACGGCGTCAGGCCGATCAGCTGCTTCTCGCTTTTGCCGGTCAGCAGCTCCATCGCGCGGTTGCAGCCGGAGAACTCTTTGTCTTCGTTGCGGTAGTAGACCAGATCCGGCGAGGCATCGAGGAAGGAACGCAACAGCGCCGATTGCTGGCCCAGCTCAATCTGCGCCAGCTCGCGCTGTTCCATCTCTTCGGTCAGCTTTTCCATCACCTGCAGGCGCTCTTCTTCCGCCTTGATACGGTCGGCAATCTCCTGATTCAGCTGGCTGATATTGTCTTTGAGCTGCTGATTGAGCTCCAGATCGCGGTGGCGCATCTCTTCGAGCTTGTCCACCAGCCGCGCCAGCCGTTGGCGCGACTCTTCCAACTGTTCCACCACCACCGAGAGAAAATAGACCGCCCACGGGGTGATCAACAGGCCGAAGAAGATCGAACGCACCACGTCGATGCTTTCCACTTCGCCGCGCAGCAGCATGGTCACCGCCATCTGCACCACCATCGCCAGCACCACCAGCGCCGAGGCCAGCAGCAGCGAGAAGCGTACCAACCCCAGTTTCACCATTAAATCAACGTAGTACTGGGCCAACACCCGGATTTGCTTCATAGCGGCTCCCATCAGACACAATCTTTTGAATCATACCGTAAAACCGCGGTGAGATAAGGCGGCAAACGCCGAAGTGTGGCAAAGATTGCACTTCAGAACGGCATTCCAGGGTGGTAGCGCCACTTTTCATCCAGCGCGCTGCCCTGCCCACCGCGCTGTTGCAGATAAGCACCGACCGCCTGCATGCCACTCCAGCGGTTTTCGCACCACAGCGGCGCCAGCAGCGTCGGCCGACGGGCGCTGGCGGAAAGACGGTGATACACCACCTCGCCCGGCGTGTGGCGGATCATCTCCCCGGCGCTGACGGCGTAGTCCTCCAACGCCAGTTCGGACAAGCGCCCGGCGCGCCACGCGCGGGCCAGGGTACTGCCGGTCACGACGTGCAGCGGATGCAGTTTGATGCCATCCACGCCAGTCTCCACCACCCGCTGCAGCGTGAGCAGATGATCGCGCTGAGTTTCTCCCGGCAGCCCGACGATCAGATGGCAGCACACCTTCAGCCCGCGCTGCCGGGCCAGCCGCGCCGTCTGCTGATAACAGCGAAAATCATGGCCGCGATTGATGCGCTTCAGCGTTTTATCGTGCGCCGTCTGCAGCCCCAGCTCCAGCCACACTTCATAGCCTTGCTCGCGGTATCCCGCCAGCAGATCCAGCGCGGCGGGCGGCACGCAGTCCGGCCGGGTGCCGACGCACAGGCCGACCATGGCGCTCTGCGCCAACGCCTGCCGATACATCGACGCCAGCCGTTCGATCTGCGCATAGGTGCTGGTATAGGCCTGGAAATAGGCCAGATAGCGCCGCGCCCGATCGACCCGCGCGGCCTGTTGCGCCAGCTGTTCGTCGATGCTCTGGCGCTGCATCGCTTCATCGGCGAACGAGGCGACATTGCAGAACGTACAGCCGCCGCGCCCCAACGTGCCGTCGCGGTTAGGGCAGCTGAATCCGCCGTGCAGCGTGAGTTTATGGATCTTTTCGCCATAGCGGCGCTGGAGATCTGCGCCAAACATATTGACTAATTGCGGCAACTGCATAATCTTGGTGATTCTCTGTGTTCAAAGCCGCGATGCTAATAAGAAACGGCTTTTCCCGCGATGACAGAGATCAACGCTTTCCCCGCAAGGCGCCACCAGGCATAACTATTCATCATAAACGCAAATCAATTCACTATAATTCTGATGAATTATTCTAATCGTCACGCAACCGTTAACGGCAATATGACAACACGGTGAAAAATAGTCATAAACATCAGCCAAGCAATATCTTATAGAATAAAATTCTGGCATTAACCCCCGCACTAGCATGGTGCAGAGATTAAGGGGTTGCACTATAGTGAGACAGCTCACACTTCTGCGGGGATCGGTGTTGCCCCACGACAGTGCAAAAATGCATTAAATTACTTATTTATCAAATAAATAAACATCATTAATTCGATAAGAATCTATCTTAAGCCCACATTTGACCTGCGAATTCTTTCTCGCTAAGTTGGAAGTCCGCTGGAAGCTTTCTGGACGGGCAAACGTCTCGTCATATTTATGCAGTAATTGAAGACTCCCTCTTAAAACAAGTCCTATACCACTTGTGAGACCGTCACGAGAGGCCATTGATGGAGGGCGGAAAAGCAGATTGGCGGGGTTAACTTGCTGATTGGACTTCTGCCTGAAATTGGGAAGCCCCCTCGCAGTAGGTTGTGAGAGTCACGCAGAGCCTGGGGAGGTTCACGATATGTTGTACGATAAATCCCAAGAGAGGGACAACTGTGGTTTCGGCCTGATCGCCCACATAGAAGGCGAACCTAGCCACAAGGTGGTGCGCACCGCCATTCACGCGCTGGCCCGCATGCAGCACCGCGGCGCGATCCTGGCCGACGGCAAGACCGGCGACGGCTGCGGCCTGTTGCTGCAAAAACCCGATCGCTTCTTCCGCATGGTGGCGGAAGAGCGCGGCTGGCGTTTGGCCAAGAACTACGCCGTCGGCATGATGTTCCTCAGCCAGAATGAAGAGGAAGCGCGCCTCAGCCGCCGCATCGTGGAAGAAGAGCTGCAAAACGAAACGCTGTCGATCGTCGGCTGGCGCGAAGTGCCGACCAACCCGGACGTGCTGGGTGAAATCGCCCTCTCCTCCCTGCCGCGCATCGAGCAAATCTTCGTTAACGCCCCGGCCGGCTGGCGCCCGCGCGATATGGAGCGCCGCCTGTTCGTGGCGCGTCGCCGCATCGAGAAACGCGTGCAGGACGACAGTTTCTACGTCTGCAGCTTCTCTAACCTGGTGACGATCTATAAAGGCCTGTGCATGCCTGCGGATCTGCCGCGCTTCTATCTCGATCTGGCGGACCTGCGCCTGGAGTCGGCCATATGCCTGTTCCACCAGCGCTTCTCCACCAACACCGTGCCGCGCTGGCCGCTGGCGCAGCCGTTCCGCTACCTGGCGCACAACGGCGAAATCAATACCATCACCGGCAACCGCCAATGGGCGCGTGCCCGTACCTACAAATTCCAAACGCCGCTGATCCCGGATCTGCAAGCCGCCGCGCCGTTCGTCAACGAAACCGGCTCCGACTCCAGTTCGCTGGACAACATGCTGGAGCTGCTGCTGGCGGGCGGGATGGATCTCATCCGCGCCATGCGCCTGCTGGTGCCGCCGGCCTGGCAGAACAACCCGGACATGGACGGCGATCTGCGCGCCTTCTTCGACTTCAACTCGATGCACATGGAGCCGTGGGACGGCCCGGCCGGCATCGTGATGTCCGACGGCCGCTACGCCGCCTGTAACCTCGATCGCAACGGCCTGCGCCCGGCGCGCTACGTGATCACCAAAGACAAGCTGATCACCTGCGCCTCCGAAGTCGGCATCTGGGATTACCAGCCGGATGAAGTGGTGGAAAAAGGCCGCGTTGGCCCCGGCGAGCTGATGGTGATCGACACCCGCAGCGGCCGCATCCTGCACTCAGCGGAAACCGACAACGATCTGAAAAGCCGCCACCCGTATAAAGAGTGGATGGAGAAAAACGTCAAACGCCTGGTGCCGTTCGAAGATCTGCCGGACGATCAGGTCGGCAGCCGCGAGCTCGACGACGCGCAGCTCGAAACCTACCAGAAACAGTTCGGCTACAGCAGCGAAGAGCTGGATCAGGTGATCCGCGTGCTGGGCGAGATTGGCCAGGAAGCCACCGGTTCGATGGGCGACGATACCCCGTTCGCCGTGCTCTCCAGCCGGCCGCGCATCGTTTACGACTACTTCCGCCAGCAGTTCGCGCAGGTCACCAACCCGCCGATCGATCCGCTGCGCGAAGCGCACGTCATGTCGCTGGCCACCAGCATCGGGCGTGAAATGAACGTGTTCTGCGAAGCCGAAGGCCAGGCGCACCGCCTGAGCTTCAAATCGCCGATCCTGCTGTACTCCGATTTCAAACAGCTCACCACGCTGGAAGGCGAATACTATCGCGCCGAGACGCTCGATCTGACCTTCGATCCGCAGCAGCAGGATCTGGAGCAGACCATTCGCGCCCTGTGCGACGAAGCGGAACGCAAGGTGCGCGAAGGCGCAGTTCTGTTGGTGCTGTCCGACCGCGCCATCGCGCCCGGCCGCCTGCCGGTACCGGCTCCGATGGCTGTGGGCGCCGTGCAAACCCGCCTGGTGGAGAAGAGCCTGCGCTGCGACGCCAACCTGATCGTTGAAACCGCCAGCGCCCGCGATCCGCACCACTTCGCCGTGCTGCTCGGCTTCGGCGCGACCGCCATCTACCCGTACCTGGCCTATGAAACCCTGGCCAAGCTGGTGGACAGCCAGGCGATCGACAAGAAATACCGCGACGTGATGCTGAACTACCGCAACGGCATCAACAAAGGCCTGTACAAGATCATGTCCAAGATGGGCATCTCGACCATCGCCTCTTATCGCTGCTCCAAGCTGTTCGAAGCGGTCGGCCTGCACCGCGATCTGGCGGATCTGTGCTTCCAGGGCGTGGTCAGCCGCATCGGCGGTGCCAGCTTCAGCGACTTCCAGCAGGATCTGCAGAACCTCTCCAAGCGCGCCTGGCTGAAACGCAAACCGCTGGAGCAAGGCGGCCTGCTGAAGTTCGTACACGGCGGCGAATACCACGCCTACAACCCGGACGTGGTGAACTCGCTGCAAAAAGCGGTGCACAGCGGCGAGTACAGCGACTACCAGGCCTACGCCAAGCTGGTGAACGAGCGGCCGATCGCCATGCTGCGCGATCTGCTGGCCATCACGCCGAAAGGTGAACCGATCCCGGTCGATCAGGTCGAACCGGCGGAGTCGCTGTTCAAACGCTTCGACACCGCGGCGATGTCGATCGGCGCACTGAGCCCGGAAGCGCACGAGTCGCTGGCGATCGCCATGAACGGTCTCGGCGGCTTCTCCAACTCTGGCGAAGGCGGCGAAGATCCGGCGCGCTACCGCACCAACAAGGTGTCGCGCATCAAACAGGTGGCCTCCGGCCGCTTCGGCGTGACGCCGGCCTACCTGGTGAACGCCGACGTGATCCAAATTAAGGTCGCGCAAGGCGCCAAGCCGGGCGAAGGCGGCCAGCTACCGGGCGACAAAGTCACTCCGTACATCGCCAGATTGCGTTATTCAGTGCCGGGCGTGACGCTGATCTCCCCGCCGCCGCACCACGACATCTACTCGATCGAAGATCTGGCGCAGCTGATCTTCGACCTGAAGCAGGTCAACCCGAAGGCGGTGATTTCGGTGAAACTGGTGTCCGAGCCGGGCGTCGGCACCATCGCCACCGGCGTGGCGAAAGCCTATGCCGATCTGATCACCATCGCCGGTTACGACGGCGGCACCGGCGCCAGCCCGCTGTCCTCGGTGAAATATGCCGGCTGTCCGTGGGAACTGGGCCTGGTGGAAACCCAGCAGGCGCTGGTGGCCAACGGCCTGCGCCACAAGATCCGCCTGCAGGTGGACGGCGGCCTGAAAACCGGCGTGGACATCGTCAAAGCGGCGATCCTGGGCGCGGAAAGCTTCGGCTTCGGCACCGGGCCGATGGTGGCGCTGGGCTGCAAATACCTGCGCATCTGCCACCTCAACAACTGCGCGACCGGCGTCGCGACTCAGGACGACAAGCTGCGCCGCGATCACTACCACGGCCTGCCGGAACGCGTGACGAATTACTTCCAGTTTATCGCGCGTGAAACCCGCGAGATCATGGCCCAACTGGGCGTGAGCCAACTGGTGGATCTGATCGGCCGCACCGAGTTCCTGACCGAGCTGGACGGCATCTCCGCCAAGCAGAACAAGCTGGATCTGTCGCCGCTGCTGAAAACCGCCACGCCGCATCCGGGCAAAGCGGTGTACTGCACCGAAAGCAGCAACCCGGCGTTCGACAAGGGCCTGCTGAACAAAGAGCTGCTGGCGCAGGCGCAGCCGTACATCGAAGCGAAGCAGGGTAAAACCTTCTACTTCGACATTCGCAACACCGACCGCTCCGTGGGCGCCATGCTGTCCGGCGCGATCGCCGACGTGCACGGCGATCAGGGCATGGCGGCCGATCCTATCAAGGCGCACTTCTCCGGCACCGCCGGGCAGAGCTTCGGCGTTTGGAACGCCGGCGGCGTCGAGCTGACCCTGACCGGCGATGCCAACGACTATGTCGGCAAAGGCATGGCCGGCGGCAGCATCGCAGTGCGTCCGCCGATCGGCTCCGCCTTCCGCAGCCATGAAGCCAGTATCGTCGGCAACACCTGCCTGTACGGCGCCACCGGCGGCAAGCTGTTCGCTGCCGGCCGCGCGGGCGAACGCTTCGCGGTGCGCAACTCCGGCGCCATCACCGTGGTGGAAGGCATCGGCGACAACGGCTGCGAATACATGACCGGCGGCATCGTCTGTGTGCTGGGTAAAACCGGCATCAACTTCGGTGCCGGCATGACCGGCGGCTTTGCCTACGTGTTGGACGAAGATGGCGAGTTCCGCAAGCGCGTGAACCCGGAGCTGGTGGAAGTGCTGGATGTCGATCAGCTGGCGATCCATGAGGAGCACCTGCGCGGCCTGATCACCGAACACGTGCAGGCGACCGGCTCTTCCCGCGCGGAAGAGATCCTGGCCAACTGGCCGGAGTGGGCGCCAAAGTTCGCCCTGGTCAAACCGAAGTCTAGCGATGTCAAAGCGCTGTTGGGTCACCGTAGCCGCTCCGCAGCCGAGCTGCGGGTGCAGGCGCAGTAAGAGGTAGGTCATTAATGAGCCAGAACGTTTATCAATTTATCGACCTGCAGCGTGTTGATCCGCCAAAGAAACCGCTGAAGATCCGCAAAATCGAGTTCGTCGAGATCTACGAACCGTTTTCGGAAACCCAGGCCAAGGCCCAGGCGGACCGCTGTCTGTCCTGCGGCAACCCGTATTGCGAGTGGAAGTGCCCGGTGCACAACTACATCCCGAACTGGCTGAAGCTGGCCAACGAAGGCCGCATCATGGAAGCGGCGGACCTGGCGCATCAGACCAACAGCCTGCCGGAAGTGTGCGGCCGCGTGTGCCCGCAGGATCGCCTGTGCGAAGGCTCCTGCACCCTGAACGACGAGTTCGGTGCGGTCACCATCGGCAATATCGAGCGCTACATCAGCGATAAGGCCATCGAAATGGGCTGGAAGCCGGACATGTCGCACGTGCAACCGACCGGCAAGCGCGTGGCGATCGTCGGTGCCGGCCCTGCCGGGCTGGCCTGCGCCGACGTGCTGACCCGCAACGGCGTCAAAGCGGTGGTGTATGACCGTCATCCTGAGATCGGCGGCCTGCTGACCTTCGGTATCCCGGCCTTCAAGCTGGAAAAGGAAGTGATGGTCAAACGCCGCGGCATCTTCAGCGAGATGGGCATCGAGTTCCAGCTGAACACCGAAGTGGGCAAAGACATCAGCATGGAGACCTTGCTGAGCGAGTACGATGCGGTGTTCCTCGGCGTCGGTACCTATCAGTCGATGCGCGGCGGCCTGGAGAACGAAGAGGCGCAGGGCGTGTACGACGCGCTACCGTTCCTGATCGCCAACACCAAGCAACTGATGGGCTATGAAACCGAGCAGCACGAGCCTTACGTCAGCATGGAAGGCAAGCGGGTAGTGGTGCTGGGCGGCGGCGATACCGCCATGGACTGTGTGCGTACCTCGGTGCGTCAGGGCGCGACGCAGGTCGTCTGCGCCTACCGCCGCGACGAGGCCAACATGCCGGGCTCCAAGCGCGAAGTGAAGAACGCGCGGGAAGAAGGGGTGGACTTCCAGTTCAACCTGCAGCCGCTGAGCATCGAACTGAACAGCGCCGGTCGCGTGGCCGGGGTGAAAATGGTGCGCACTCAGCTGGGCGCACCGGATGCCAACGGCCGTCAGGCGGCGGAGCAGGTACCGGGTTCCGAACACGTTATCGACGCCGACGCGGTGGTGATGGCGTTCGGCTTCCGCCCACACCGTATGGACTGGCTGGCGGCGCACGACGTGCAGCTCGATAAACAGGGCCGCATCGTGGCGCCGGAAGGCAGCGACAACGCATTCCAGACCAGCAACCCGAAAATCTTCGCCGGTGGCGACGCGGTCCGCGGCTCCGACCTGGTGGTGACGGCGATCGCCGAAGGCCGCAAAGCGGCAGACGGCATCATGAACTACCTGGAAGTGTAAACCTTCCGTACCGCCAAAGGCCCGGCGCGTTGCCGGGCCTTTGTTTTAACCGGCCACGCTTTGTAACAACCTCCCCTCTCCCCACCGCCTCAACGCGCTATAGTATTGAGTTAGCACCATTGCAGGGCGCGGCTGCGCCTGACACCGAGATAAGGATAGCGAACATGAAATGCTCCATTTCCCTGTTGGCCGGCGCGCTGCTGGCCGTCAGTTTCAGCGCCTCAGCCCTGGCGCTGGATTCGCAGGAGGTCGGTTACAATATCGAAGCGCGCGGCGCGCGGCCGGTCGTGGCGCAGTTGGGCAAGGCCGGGCAGTTCAGCGCCGTGGAAAACAGCATCCGGTTGGGGGACGACAACTGGATTGCTCTGGCGCCCAAGCTGGCCGGCGGCGGCAATGCCGGATTTACCGCCGGCATTAAATCTGCCCTCTCCGCGGCCCTGATCTACAACCCGGCAGCGGTATTGCAGGCGCTCAACAAAGGCAACGATCTGCCGCTCAATGACATCTGCACCGCGCCACCGGAAGTGCAAGGCGACACCGCCATCACCAGCTTCCGTGAGCGTGCAGCCCACGCGCTGTCCACCGTGCGCGTAGGCGATCTCAGCGCGCCGCGCGATGCCTGCATTGCCGCCTTGAAAGGCTGATCCGCTTCGTCCGGGCAAAAAAAAGCACCCCACGGGGTGCTTTTTCGTTTGTTCACGCGGGCTTATTTCACCACGCGCAGCGCCGGGCGGCCACCGCGCGGCGGCTGCGGCGGTTCGTCGTCCGGGCCGTCATCTTCCGCGGTATCCGGGCGATCGCCGTCGATCACTGACATCAGGGTTTCCGAAGGGATCGTCTCATTGTCCAGACCTTCGAACACGCCTTCGCTCTCGTCGTAGGCGGCTTCCGGTTCGAACATCGTGCCGGCGCCGTTTTCACGCGCATAAATCGCCAGTACGGCTGCCATCGGCACCGAAACCTGACGCGGCACGCCGCCGAAACGTGCGTTAAACTGCACGTCTTCGTTGCCCAACGCCAGGTTGCCTACCGCGCGCGGCGCGATATTCAGCACGATCTGGCCATCACGCGCGAACTCCATCGGCACCTGAACATCCGGGCGAGTCACGTCGACCACCAGGTGCGGCGTCAGCTGGTTATCCAGCAACCAGTCGTAGAACGCCCGCAGCAGATACGGGCGACGCGGCGTCATCTGAGACATGTCCATCGCGCTTAGCCCCGGGTTTGCAGGCGCATTTCACGCTCGGCTTCGGTCAGGGAAGCCAGGAAAGCGTCGCGTTCGAAGACGCGGGTCATATAGCCTTTCAGCTCTTTAGAGCCGGCGCCGCTCAATTCGATGCCCAGCTGCGGCAGACGCCACAACAGCGGTGCCAGGTAGCAATCCACCAGGCTGAACTCTTCGCTCATGAAATACGGCGTCTGGCCGAAGATAGGCGCGATCGCCAACAGCTCTTCACGCAGCTGACGACGGGCGGATTCCGCTTCCTGACCGCTGCTCTTCTCGATCTTGTCCATCAGCGAGTACCAGTTCTTCTCGATGCGCAGCATCATCAGACGGCTCTCACCACGGGCAACCGGGTAAACCGGCATCAGCGGCGGGTGCGGGAAGCGCTCATCCAGATATTCCATGATGATGCGGGATTCATACAGGGTCAGTTCGCGATCGACCAGCGTAGGCACCGTCTGGTAAGGGTTGAGGTCAATCAGATCTTGCGGCAGGTTATCCATTTCGACCTGCTCGATCTCGACGCTGACACCTTTCTCCGCCAGTACGATACGTACTTGATGGCTAAAAATGTCGGTCGGGCCAGAGAACAGCGTCATTACCGAACGTTTGTTGGCAGCGACAGCCATGAAAACCTCCAAGTTATCTAGAAAATACTGCGAATAGCCAACTGACAGGCTGCTATCCTGAATAATCTTGCCGCAGGCCGGCAGCACGCAGCGCGACCCAAACCCATAAAAAACCGGCCCAGGAGGTCAACTGCACGGCGAACAGGCGCAAAAGTGGGTGATAGTTTACCAGATTTTGCTTGTTTTGTGGGGGCGCTGCGGCGAATTCATGTTGAATTGTCTGATATGCCACAGATTTTAGTCGGGGACGGCGGATTTCAGGCATAAAAAAACCCGGTGAAGCACCGGGTTTTTTGCGTAAATCGCACTGCCGAAGCAGCGAAAATTAACGCTTGGAGAACTGCGGACGACGACGTGCTTTACGCAGACCGACTTTCTTACGTTCAACCTGACGAGCGTCACGGGTGACGAAGCCAGCTTTACGCAGTTCAGAACGCAGAGTCTCATCGTACTCCATCAGCGCACGGGTGATACCGTGACGGATAGCGCCAGCTTGACCGGAGATACCACCACCTTTAACGGTGATGTACAGATCCAGTTTGCCAACCATGTCGACCAGTTCCAGCGGCTGACGAACTACCATGCGGGCAGTTTCGCGACCGAAGTACTGTTCCAGGCTGCGCTGGTTGATAACGATGTTACCGTTGCCCGGCTTGATGAAGACGCGAGCGGCGGAGCTTTTGCGGCGACCAGTGCCGTAGTATTGATTTTCAGCCATTGCCATTAATCCCGATTAAATGTCCAGAACTTGCGGTTGCTGTGCCGCGTGATTGTGCTCGGTGCCCGCGTAAACTTTCAGTTTACGGAACATAGCACGACCCAGCGGGCCCTTTGGCAGCATGCCTTTAACCGCGATTTCAATCACGCGCTCAGGACGGCGGGCAATCATCTCTTCAAAGGTCGCTTGCTTGATACCACCGATGTGGCCGGTGTGGTGGTAGTACACTTTGTCTGTACGCTTGTTGCCGGTTACAGCAACTTTGTCAGCGTTCAGAACGATGATGTAATCACCGGTATCCACGTGCGGGGTGTATTCCGCTTTATGCTTGCCGCGCAGGCGACGAGCCAGTTCAGTAGCGAGACGGCCTAAAGTTTTACCATCTGCATCAACAACGTACCAGTCGCGTTTTACGGTTTCTGGTTTAGCTGTAAAAGTTTTCATTAGAAAGCTTACCCAATAATTAGTTACACGTTGGTGAACACCCAAACGCTCGAAAACAGTTGAGGCTCACACGACCATACAAGTCCAGCAAACCTACCCCTTCGAATAGCCATTGCCGGCACTATAAAGTTTTTGGGAAAAAAAACTTTGTTGTAACGTGGGGTCGCAAGATTATAGAGAAGTCGCTCACAAAGATCGAACGGTTTTTGAATGGAAAATAAATTTATCGCCGGCGGCGGACAACCGGCGATATGGCGGCGGCAAGCCCGGCAGATTCAGGGCAGATGCGGCAGCTTGAGGTACTCTTCGCTCTGCATTTCCTGCAGGCGCGACAGGCAGCGCTGGAATTCAAATTTCAGCTGCACCCCCTGATAGATCTCGAACATCGACGCTTCGGCGCCGATCACCAGCTTGATGTGCCGTTCGTAGAATTCGTCCACCAACGCCAGGAAACGGCGCGCGGTATTCTCTTTCAGCGGCCCCATCACCCGCACATTATACAGGATCACGCTGTGATACAGCCGCGACAGTGCGATGTAGTCCAGTTGGCTGCGCGCCTCTTCGCACAACGTGTGGAAATCCACCGCCAGCACGCCGTCCACCGAACGGATCGCCTGCAGCGGCCGATGGTTGATCTGCAGCACCGGCGCGTCCTCCCCTGACTTGCCCGCCAGCTTGACGAACATCCGATCCAGCGTCTCGCGCGTCTGGTCGCTCAGCGGCGTCAGGTAGAGGTGCGCCTGGGTCAGGGTACGCAGACGATAGTCGATGCCGGCGTCGACGTTCATCACGTCGCAGTACTCGTTGATCAGATCGATGGCCGGCAGGAAACGCGCCCGCTGCAGACCGTTGCGGTACAGATCGTCCGGCGGGATGTTCGACGTGGCCACCAGCGTGATGCCGCGCGCGAACAGCGCCTGCAGCAGCGTGGCCAGCAGCATGGCGTCGGTGATGTCGGACACGAAGAATTCGTCGAAGCACAGCACGTCGGTCTCGGCCTTAAAGCCGTCGGCGACGATTTCCAGCGGGTTTTCCCGCCCCTGCAACTCGGTCAGCTCTTCATGCACCCGCAGCATGAAGCGGTGAAAGTGCAGACGCATTTTGCGATCGCCCGGCAAACTGTGGAAGAACATATCCATCAACCAGGTTTTGCCGCGCCCGACGCCGCCCCACATATACAGCCCCTGCACCGGGCGCTGTGGCGCCGTGTCGCCGCCCTTGCCCAGCAAGCGGCTGAGCTTGCCGCGCAGCCCGCCGGCAGGCGCGCTCGCCGCCGGCTTTTGCAGTAGAGCCTGATAAATGCGATCCAGTTGAGTCACGGCCCGGCGTTGAACCTCATCGGCCTGATATTCACCCGCATCCAGCGCCTGCTGGTAGCGAGATAACGGTGATAGTGCCTGCATCTGTTCGATGTTCCCTAAGAACGCTTAGAAATTATTTAGCCAACGTTGGCGGCAAGTTGATGCCGATTAGCACCGTTATCGCCACAAATACCCGCTGCGGGCGCCGCTGAAAACCCTGTAAAAATTAGGTGGAAGCGCATCAGGATTCCACTCGGACAAGGTTAACGGTTATAGTGGATATTATTAAGTGAAAAATCCCTGCGGAACAACGAAGTCAAAATAGGAGTCATCATGACCTGGGAGTATGCGCTGATTGGTTTGGTCGTCGGTATCGTGATTGGTGCGGTGGCGATGCGTTTTGGCAACCGTAAATTACGTCAACAACAAGTCCTGCAGAACGAGCTGGACAAGAGCAAAACCGAGCTGGAAGAGTACCGTCAGGAGCTGGTCGGCCACTTTGCCCGCAGCGCCGAGCTGCTGGACAACATGGCGCGCGATTATCGTCAGCTGTACCAGCACATGGCGAAAAGCTCGAACAACCTGCTGCCGGATCTGCCGATGCAGGAAAATCCGTTCCGCTATCGCCTGACCGAAGCGGAAGCAGACAACGATCAAGCGCCGGTGGAAATGCCGCGCGACTATTCGGAAGGTGCCTCCGGCCTGCTGCGCGGGCAAAGCGCGCGCCGCGACTGATCCCCTTCGCCCGCGGGGCCACCCGCGGGCTTCCTCGCGTTTACCGTCTTGACCTTCCCTCGCATTACCTTTACTGAACTTTGCACGCAAATTCACGGTCTTACCCTTCACTATGACAAGGTGATTGCCTTATCATCAAATTTTCATCGGCAGGTATTGAGAGAGTTATAATCAATGAAGAAAAAGTCGTTAATTCTTAGTGCATTGGCAATGAGCCTCGGCCTGACGCTCAGCTCCGTACCGGTGGCCAACGCGGCCCTGCCCGTCGCCGTTCAGGGGCAGCCGCTGCCGAGCCTGGCGCCGATGCTGGAAAAAGTCTTGCCGGCCGTAGTGAGCGTGCATGTCGCCGGCACTCAGGTGCAGCGTCAACAGCTGCCGGAAGAGTTCAGACGCTTCTTCGGCCCTAACTTCCCCGGCCAACAGCAGAGCTCCCGCCCGTTTGAGGGGCTGGGTTCCGGCGTGATCATCGACGCCGCCAAAGGCTACGTGCTGACCAACAACCACGTCATCAACAACGCCGATAAAATTCGCGTGCAGTTGAACGACGGGCGCGAGCTGGACGCCAAGCTGGTTGGCCGCGATGAGCAATCCGACATCGCCCTGCTGCAGCTCAGTGACACCAAGAATCTGACCGCCATCAAGATGGCCGACTCCGATCAGCTGCGCGTCGGCGACTTTGCCGTCGCGGTCGGCAACCCGTTCGGCCTGGGCCAAACCGCCACCTCCGGCATTATCTCGGCGCTGGGGCGTTCCGGCCTGAATCTGGAAGGGCTGGAAAACTTCATTCAGACCGACGCCTCCATCAACCGCGGTAACTCCGGCGGCGCGCTGGTTAATCTGAATGGCGAGCTGATCGGCATCAATACCGCCATTTTGGCGCCGAGCGGCGGCAACGTCGGCATCGGCTTCGCCATTCCGAGCAATATGGCGCAGAACCTGAGCCAGCAGCTGATTGAATTCGGCGAAGTGAAACGCGGCCTGCTGGGCATCAAGGGCAGCGAAATGACCCCGGATATGGCCAAAGCCTTTAACACCGACGCGCAGCGCGGCGCCTTCGTCAGCGAAGTGCTGCCGAAATCCGCCGCCGCCAAGGCGGGCATCAAGGCTGGGGATATCCTGGTCTCCGTCGACGGTAAACCGGTGAGCAGCTTCGCCGAACTGCGCGCCAAGGTGGGCACCACCGCGCCGGGCAAAACCCTCAAGGTGGGCCTGCTGCGCGATGGCAAACCGCAGGAAGTCTCGGTCACGCTGGACAACAGCGAGAGCGCCTCGACCAATGCCGAAACGCTGTCGCCGGCGCTGCAGGGCGTCTCCCTCAGTAACGGCGCGTTGCCGAGCGGTGACAAGGGTGTGAAGGTGGAGAACGTGAATAAAGGGTCAACGGCGGCGCAGATCGGCCTGCAGAAAGGCGACGTGATCATCGGCGTCAACCGTCAGCGCGTGGACAACATCACTACGCTGCGCAAAGTGCTGGAGGCCAAGCCACCGGTGATGGCGCTCAATATCGTGCGCGGTAACGAAACCATTTATCTGCTACTGCGTTAATTTGTGCAAAAACCGGGCTCGGTGACATACTGCGCCCGGTTAACTCATGCTATCCTCCGAACATCGTTCACCACACCACGAAAACTCCATGTTTGCTAAGCTCTTGCGTTCTGTCGTTATCGGTCTCATCGTTGCCGGCCTGCTGTTGGTCGCTCTGCCCATGCTGCGCTCTTCCAACGGCCTGTTTGCAGAGAAAACCGAGAATACCAGCGACGAAACGCCGGTGAGCTACAACAAGGCGGTGCGCCGCGCCGCCCCCGCCGTGGTGAACATCTACAACCGCAACCTGAACGGCGCCGCCAATGTGCTGTCGCTCGGTTCCGGCGTGATCATGAACGAACGCGGCTATATCATCACCAACCGCCACGTGATCAAAGACGCTCAGCAGATCACCGTGGTGTTGCAGGATGGCCGCCGCTACGAAGCACTGTTGGTCGGCTCCGACGGCCTGACCGATTTGGCGGTGCTGAAGATCGATCCCGGCAATTTACCGGTGATCCCGACCAATAAAAATCGCGTTGCCCACGTCGGCGACGTGGTGCTGGCAATCGGCAACCCGTATAACCTGGGGCAAACCGTGACTCAGGGCATTCTCAGCGCTACCGGGCGCATCAGTATGAGCACCACCGGCCGCCAGACGTTCCTGCAGACCGACGCCTCAATCAACCGCGGCAACTCCGGCGGCGCGCTGGTCAACTCGCTGGGTGAGCTGATCGGCATCAATACCCTGACCTATGACAAAATCACCGACGGCGAAACGCCGGAGGGTCTCGGTTTTGCCATTCCGATCGAGCTGGCCACCAAAATCATGGACAAGCTGATCCGCGACGGCCGCGTGATCCGTGGCTATTTCGGCATTCAGGGCAAAGAGATCATTCCGCTGCGCTCCTCCAATTCCGGCATCGATCGCCTGCAGGGCATCATCGTGACCGAAATTACGCCGAACGGCCCGGCGAGCAGCGCCGGTTTCCAGATCAACGACATCATCATCAACGTGGATAACAAACCGGCGGTGTCCGTGCTGGAAACCATGGATCAGGTAGCGGAGATCAGACCGGGCACCGAGATACCGGTCATCGTGTTGCGCGACGGCAAACGCATTACGCTGAAAATGACGGTGGGTGAATTCCCGGAAGACAGCAATTAAAAAAGGGCCGGCATTGATAGCCGGCCCTTTGATTTTCATCCTGCCGACGCAGCCGCGCCGGCGCTAATGCCTTACTCGCCTTTCACACGCTCGATGTTCGCACCCAGCGCGCGCAGCTTGTCTTCAATACGCTCATAGCCGCGATCGATGTGATAGATGCGATCGACGACGGTCACGCCGTCGGCGATACAGCCGGCGATCACCAGGCTAGCGGAAGCGCGCAGATCGGTCGCCATCACCTGAGCGCCGGACAGCTGCTCAACGCCATGGCAGATCACGGTATTGCTCTCGATTTCCGCGTGTGCGCCCATGCGGATCAATTCCGGCACGTGCATGAAGCGGTTTTCGAAGATGGTCTCGGTGATAACGCCGGTGCCTTCCGCCACCAGGTTCAACAGGCTGAACTGGGCCTGCATGTCGGTCGGGAAGCCCGGGTGCGGCGCGGTGCGCACGGTGACCGCTTTCGGGCGTTTACCGTGCATGTCCAGGCTGATCCAGTCTTCACCCACTTCGATATCGGCACCGGCTTCGCGCAGCTTGGCCAGCACCGCATCCAGCGTATCCGGGCGGGTGTTGCGGCACATCACTTTGCCACCGGAAACCGCGGCGGCGATCAGGAAGGTCCCGGTCTCGATGCGGTCAGGCAGCACGCGATACACGCCGCCGCCCAGACGCTCGACGCCTTCGATGGTGATCTTGTCGCTACCGGCGCCGCTGATCTTCGCGCCCAGCGTATTGAGGAAGTTGGCGGTATCGACAATTTCCGGCTCACGTGCGGCGTTCTCGATAACGGTGGTGCCGGTCGCCAGAGTCGCGGCGCTCATGATGGTTACGGTCGCGCCCACGCTCACCTTATCCATGACGATGTGCGCGCCCTTCAGACGGCCCTCGACGGACGCCTTAACGTATCCTTCTTCCAGCTTGATCTCGGCACCCAGTTGCTCCAGGCCGGTGATGTGCAGATCGACCGGACGCGCGCCGATCGCGCAGCCCCCCGGCAGGGAAACCTGACCGCGGCCGAAGCGCGCCACCAGCGGCCCCAGCGCCCAGATGGAAGCGCGCATGGTTTTCACCAGATCGTAAGGGGCGCAGAACTCGTTCACGCCGCTGGCGTCCACGAAGACCGAACCGTTACGCTCAATCTTGGTACCCAACTGGTTGAGTAGTTTAATGGTGGTGTCGATGTCCTTCAGCTTCGGGACATTCTGCAGCTCGACCGGCTCTTCCGCCAACAGGGCGGCGAACAGGATCGGCAGGGCGGCGTTTTTGGCCCCGGAAATAGACACTTCACCGCTCAGGCGGGTCCGACCCTGCACACGAAATTTATCCATCTGACTACTCTCTGTTATCTAATCTGAAGCTGCCCGCCCAGCAGGGCAAACAGCCTTAAAATCCGTTGAGTTTGCGGTCTCGCTGCCACTCTTCAGGGGTGTACGCCTTGATAGACAAGGCATGAATGCGGTTGTCAGCAATGTATTCCATCAGCGGTGCGTAAACCGTCTGCTGTTTTTTGACGCGGCTCATGCCGGCGAACAGTTCACCGACCACGATCGCTTGAAAATGGCTGCCGTCGCCCGTCACATGTGCTTCATCCAGTGCCAATGCCTGCATCAGCACGTCTTTAATCTCGTTGGTTTCCATAGTATCCAGTTCTGCCGCTAAAGGATCATAAACAGCCTAGTATCTTAGTGGAATACGATGTTTTCTTAAACTAAAGAAAAAGCCCCTGCATAACAGGGGCTTTGTATCGTTTTACCACGCAATGGCGGCGTAAAACGCCGCTAACCGACGGTATCGACAGGCATTATCGCCTGCAGGTTGTAGAGCGCGATCAGCGTTTTCAGGCGCTCGGTGGCGCCGAAAATTTTCAGCGCGACGCCGCGTTGGCGCTGCTCTTCCTGCAGATGCAGCAACAGCGCCAGCCCGGCGGAGTCCACGCGCTGCAGTTGCGCCACGTCGATCGCGGTTTTATCCGCCATCAGCGCGTCGCGCTGCCGCCACAGCGGCTGCAGCGTTTCCCGATCCAGTTCACCGCGCAGGATCAGCGTCTGCTGCTCTGATTCGAAGCTGAGCGCTGCCGACATCAGTTTTTCTTGTCCAGCGTGATAGGCTGCGCGGCGGCGGCCTGCAGCTGTTTGGTCAGGCCGTCGATGCCCTGAGTACGCAGCGTAGACGCCCACTCGTTCTGCTTGGTAGTGATCATGCTGACGCCTTCGGCGATCATGTCATACGCCTGCCAGTAGCCGGTTTTGCTGTTCTTGCGCCATTGGAAATCCAGACGCACCGGCGGACGGCCGCCGTTGTCGATGATGGTGACGCGAATAGCCACGATGTCGGCATTGCCCAGCGGTTGTTCAGGCGCGATCTGGTAAGTCTGGCCGTGATACATCGCCAGCGCCTGGCCGTAAGCCTGCTCCAGGTAAGCCTGGAAGGCGGTGAAGTAAGCTTCGCGCTGCGCAGGCGTTGCCTCTTTGTAGTAACGCCCCAGCACCAGCGCGCCGGCGTATTTCACCTGCACGAACGGCATCAGTTCCTGATGCACGATGGCACGCAGGTAGTTCGGGTCCTGCTTGATCTTCGGCTGTTCGTTCTTCAAACGGCTGAAAGTCTTCTGCGCCGCGTCTTGCATCATGCTGTAAGGATTGGTTTGGTCGGCTGCGCTCGCCAGCGGTGCAACCACCAGCAGAGCCACCATCAGTAAACGTTTAAACATGCAGGTATCCTCTCTTAATGATTTGGAACAGCGGGTTGCGGTGCGGCGCCGGCAGCCGGCTCAGCGGCCGCGTCTCCCGATTTGGCGCTGTCCTGACCGCCGCTTTTATACAGGAACTGGCCGATCAGGTCTTCCAGAACCATGGCTGATTTGGTGTCCTGAATGGTACCCCCGTCTTTCAGGATGGTGGTACCCATCTCAGGATCTTCAAAGCCCACGTTAAGCGCCAGGTATTGCTCGCCCAGCAGGCCGGAGGTGCGGATCGCCAGCGAGCTGGTATCTGGGATTTGGTCGTACTTTTTCTGGATATCCAGCGCCACGCGCGGCGTGTAGGTTTTCGAATCGAGTTCGATGTCAGCCACGCGGCCGATCACCACGCCGCCAATCTTCACCGGCGAACGCGGTTTCAGGCCGCCGATGTTGTCGAACGTTGCGTAAATGCGGTAGGTCGGCTCGCTGCCGATCGATTTAAGGTTCGCCACCTGCAGGCAGATAAACACGATGGCGCACAGCGCGATCAGCATAAATGCCCCAACCCAGATTTCACTCTTCTTCGTTTGCATCGAATCAATTCCCAAACATCAGTGCTGTCAGCACGAAATCCAATCCCAACACCGCCAGTGACGAATGCACCACGGTACGCGTCGTCGCCCGGCTAATCCCTTCAGAGGTAGGCACGGCGTCGTACCCGTTGAAAATGGCAATCCAGGTTACGGTAATGGCGAATACCACACTCTTGATCAGGCAGTTGAGCAGATCTTTTTTCCACTCTACGGCGCCCTGCATCGCCGACCAGAAGAAGCCGCTGTCGATGCCTTTCCAGTCCACGCCGACCACCGAGCCGCCCCAAATGCCGATCGCCACGAAAATGATGGTCAACAGCGGCATGCTGATCAGCCCCGCCCAGAAGCGCGGCGCCACGATGCGCCGCAGCGGATCGACCGCCATCATTTCCAGGCTGGAGATCTGCTCCGTCGCCTTCATCAGGCCGATTTCCGCCGTGAGCGCGGAACCGGCGCGGCCGGCGAACAGCAGCGCCGTGACCACCGGCCCCAGTTCGCGCAGCAGCGACAGCGCCACCATCATGCCGAGGCTGGCCTCGGCGCTGTAGGTGGTGAGCACGATATAGCCCTGCAGGCCCAGCACCATGCCGATAAACAGCCCGGAAACCATGATGATCAGCAGCGACTGCACGCCGACGCTGTAGAGCTGTTTCAACAACAGCGGCCACTGCTTGCCGGGTTCCGGCCGGCCAATCAACGCGTTGAACAGCATCAACCCGGCGCGGCCGAAGCTGGCGCTGGTGTTGATGCCACTGCGCCCCAACGACGCTAACGCTCTTAATAACATGAGCTTATTTACTCCCTAAGCCTAGCAGTTCGGCCTGATAATCCCCGGCCGGATAGCGGAACGGCACCGGCCCATCCGCTATACCATCCAGGAACTGGCGCACGCGCGCATCAGGATTGTTCTGCAATTGCTGCGTGGTGCCTTCAGCGATCACCCGGTGATCGGCCACGATGTAAGCGTAGTCAGCGATGCTCAGCACCTCCGGTACGTCGTGCGACACCACGATGCAGGTAATGCCCAGCGCATGGTTCAGCTCGTCGATCAGCTTGACCAGCACCCCCATGGTGATCGGATCCTGGCCAACGAAAGGTTCGTCGAACATGATCATTTCCGGGTCCAGCGCGATCGCACGCGCCAACGCCGCCCGGCGCGCCATACCGCCGGAAAGCTCATTGGGCATCAGCTGAGCCGCGCCGCGCAGCCCCACGGCTTCCAGCTTCATCAGCACCGTGCTGCGCAACAAAGGCTCCGGCAGGTTGCTGTGCTCGCGCAGCGGGTAAGCCACGTTTTCGAATACGGTCAAATCGGTAAACAGCGCGCCCGACTGGAACAGCATGCTCATCTTTTTGCGCGCGTCGTATAACTGACGGCGGGACAACGCGGGAATGTTGTCGCCGTCGAACCAAATCTCCCCGCTGTCCGGCGCCAGCTGGCCGCCTATCAGGCGCAGCAGCGTGGTTTTGCCGATGCCCGATGGCCCCATGATCGCCGTGACCTTACCGCGAGGCACCGTCAGGTTGATGTCTTCAAATATCCGTCGGTCGCCGCGCGAGAAGCTCATGTCGCGCACTTCGACCAAATTATCTGCCTTTTGGAGCATGTTAATGGACCCTTTACGACTCATCTTTTGCTGAATCTACCCGTGATGTTAAAGCAATGGGCGCAATCCGTCTCATCTTTACAAAAACTTACTGCCATTTCGCAACCAATGGTGCCATTGGTTTTACTTTTCCGCGCCACCCGGTCAAAATTGGCGCCATAACGAAAAAAAACGAAACTGTTCAACAATTAGCCGGGAAAAACCGTTGCTGCGGCTCAAACGCGCGCAACGGAGGGCAAGCAATACCGCCGCATTGACGGCTTTAACCAACGAACCGGGATAATACCCGACAAAGGACCCTGCATGTTTCTCGCGATAGCATTATTAATCGTTGGTTTATTTCTACTGGTGTATGGTGCAGACCGCTTAGTTTATGGTGCTGCCGTGATTTCCCGCTCGCTCGGCGTACCGCCGTTGATCATCGGCATGACTATCGTCGGCATCGGCACGTCGCTGCCGGAGCTGATCGTGTCCACCACCGCCGCGTTGAACGGGCAGATAGATATGGCCGTTGGCAACGTATTAGGGTCCAACATCACCAACATCTTATTGATCCTGGGGGTGGCGGCGCTGATTCACCCGCTGGCCGCGCGCTCCGAGATACTGCGGCGCGAACTGCCGCTGATGTTAGCGGTCACAGTATTGTGCGGTTTCGTGTTGATGGACGGTACCCTGAGCAGGCTGGACGGCGTGCTGCTGCTGACCGCCGCCGCCGGCTTCATCTTGTTGATGCTGAAAATCGCGCGGCTGGCGCAGCGCGAGGGCAGTGACAGCCTGACCATGGAGCAGATCGCCGAACTGCCGCAGGACAGCAGCAATACCGTGGCGGTGCTGTGGCTGGTGCTGGCGTTTATCATTCTGCCGCTCTCTTCCAGAATGGTGGTCGATAATGCGACGGTGATTGCACACTATTTCGGCCTGAGCGAACTGGTGGTCGGTTTGACCATTATCGCCATCGGCACCAGCCTGCCCGAACTGGCCACCTCCATCGCCGGGGCGCTGAAGGGCGAGGATGATATGGCGATTGGGAATATCATCGGCTCCAATATTTTCAACACGGTGATCGTGCTGGGCGTACCCGCCCTGCTGTCGCCGGGCAGCGTGGATGCCGCCGCCTTCCAGCGCGATTACTGGATGATGCTGGCGGCCAGCGTGCTGCTGAGCGTGCTGTGCATCGGCCGCAAACATCGCATCGGCCACCTGGCGGGCGCGCTGTTATTATGCGGCTTTATTGCGTATCTTGCGGTGCTGTTCTTTAACCCTTTCAGTACTTTCGGCTAAACCGACGGGAATGAGTATGTCGAACATTGAGTTGCAACCGGGCTTCGATTTTCAACAGGCCGGCAAAGA
Organism: Serratia sp. PL7; assembly: GCF_945957435.1. NCBI lineage: Bacteria > Pseudomonadati > Pseudomonadota > Gammaproteobacteria > Enterobacterales > Yersiniaceae > Serratia > Serratia sp. PL7. Next base: position 281,528 of record NZ_CAMFLB010000003.1, read on the forward strand.
AGTGCTTCAGATAGAGCGTGAAGGGCTGGCTCAGCTCGACAGCTACATCAACGCAGACTTCACTCGCGCCTGCGAAACGATCGCCGCCTGCGGCGGCAAAGTGGTGGTGATGGGCATGGGCAAATCCGGCCATATCGGCTGCAAGATCGCCGCGACCTTCGCCAGCACCGGCACCCCCTCATTCTTCGTTCACCCGGCGGAAGCCAGCCATGGCGATTTGGGCATGGTCACCCCGCAGGACATCGTGCTCGCCATCTCCAACTCTGGCGAGTCCAGTGAGATCCTGGCGCTGATCCCGGTGTTGAAACGCCAACAGATCACCCTCATCTGCATGACCAACAATCCGGAAAGTTCGATGGGCAAAGCAGCGGATATCCACCTGTGCATCAAGGTGCCGCAGGAGGCCTGCCCGCTGGGGCTGGCGCCGACCACCAGCACCACCGCCACGCTGGTGATGGGCGATGCGCTGGCCGTCGCGCTGCTGAAGGCGCGCGGTTTCACGCCGGAAGATTTCGCGCTGTCGCATCCTGGCGGCGCACTCGGCCGCAAACTGCTGCTGCGGGTTAGCGATATCATGCACAGCGGCGACGAAATGCCCCACGTCAGCGCCGACGCCTCGTTGCGCGACGCGCTGCTGGAAATCACCCGCAAAAATCTGGGCCTGACGGTTGTCTGCGACGACCTGATGAAAATCGCCGGCATCTTCACCGACGGCGACCTGCGCCGGGTGTTCGACATGGGCATCAACCTGCACGAGGCGAAGATCGCCGATGTCATGACGCCGGGCGGCGTGCGGGTGCGCCCCAACATCCTGGCGGTCGATGCATTGAACCTGATGCAACAACGCCACATCACCGCGCTGCTGGTTGCCGATGGCGACCAACTGCTGGGTGTGGTACATATGCATGACATGCTGCGCGCCGGCGTCGTTTAATTAAGGAATAGAACGGAATGGGTATGGTAGAAACCTGCTACGGGCCGGTAGAACAAGAGGTTATGGCGCGTGCCGGTAACATCCGCCTGTTGATTTGCGACGTTGACGGCGTGCTGTCGGACGGCCTGATCTTCATGGGCAACAACGGTGAAGAACTGAAGGCGTTCAACGTACGCGACGGCTACGGCATCCGCTGCTTGAAAACCTCGGACATCGAGGTGGCGATCATTACCGGACGCTCCGCCAAGCTGCTGGAAGACCGTGCGCAAACGCTCGGTATCACCCATCTGTATCAGGGGCAATCCGATAAGCTTTTGGCCTTCCGTGAACTGTTGGATAAACTGTCGTTAACGGCGGATCAGGTCGCCTATATCGGCGATGACCTGATCGACTGGCCGGTGATGGCGCAGGTCGGCCTGGCGGTCGCGGTGGCGGACGCCCACCCGCTGCTGACGCCGCGCGCCCACTACGTCACCCGCATTGCCGGCGGCCGCGGTGCGGTACGCGAACTGTGCGACATCATTCTTTTGGCTCAAAATAAGCTGGAGGACGCCAAAGGGCTGTCGATATGAGTAAAACCAAACTGTGGATCACCATCCTGTTGACGGTGATCGTTCTGGCGCTGATCGGCTGGAACATGACGGACTTCAGCGACGACACGGCCCCAGGCCCGGTCAACGATCAGGATCCGACTTACCAGAGCCAGCACACGGTCACCGTGGTGTACAACCCAGCCGGCAAGCTGAATTATAAACTGGTGGCGGAAGACGCGAAGTATTACACCGCCGGCGAGCTGAGCTGGTTCACCCAGCCGGTGATGACGCTGTTCGATGAGAATGCGGTGGCCACCTGGTCAGTTCGCGCCGATCGCGCCAAACTGACTAAAGACCGGATGCTGTATCTGTATGGTCACGTCGAGGTGAACAGCCTGACCACCACCTCGCAGCTGGAAAAAATTAAGACGGACAACGCTCAGGTAAACCTGGTCACCCAGGACGTCACCTCCGATGACGAAGTCACGCTTTACGGGACCAATTTTACCTCTAACGGCATGAAAATGCGTGGGAACCTGCGGACCAAAACCGCTGAGCTGATTGATAAGGTTAAGACCAACTATGAAATTCAGAACCAAAAACCAACTCCGTAACCTGTTGCTCGGCAGCTTAGTTTTGGCCGCCAGCGCCCCCGCTCTGGCGCTGAAATCCGACTCCAGCCAGCCGGTCAGCATCGACTCGCTCAAGCAGTCGTTGGACATGCAAAGCAACGTCAGCACCTTCACTGACAACGTGGTGATCAAACAGGGCACCATCGATATTCGCGCCGACAAGGTGGTCGTCACCCGCCCGGGCGGAGATCAGAATAAGACCTATATTGAAGCGTTCGGCAACCCGGTAACCTTCTACCAGATGCAGGACAGCGGCAAGCCGGTCAAAGGCCACGCGCAAAAAGTGCGCTACGACGTGGCGACCCAGCTGGTGACCCTGACGGGCAACGCCTATCTGGAGCAGCTCGACAGCAACGTGAAAGGCGATCGCATCACCTATCTGGTGCAACAGCAGCAAATGCAGGCGTTTAGCGACAAAGGCAAACGCGTGACAACGGTTCTGGTACCGTCGCAGTTGCAAGACAAAAACGGGCAAAAAAAGAGTAACTAATCACTTATGGCAACACTCATCGCAGAAAACCTGGCGAAAGCCTACAAGGGCCGTAAAGTTGTCGAAGACGTCAGCCTGAAAGTGAAATCCGGCGAGATCGTCGGCCTGCTCGGGCCGAACGGCGCCGGTAAAACCACCACCTTCTACATGGTGGTCGGCATCGTGCCGCGCGACGCCGGGCGCATCGTGATCGACGAAGAAGACATCAGCCTGCTGCCGCTGCACGCCCGCGCGCGCCGCGGCATCGGCTATCTGCCGCAGGAAGCGTCGATCTTCCGCCGCCTGAGCGTGTACGACAACCTGATGGCGGTGCTGGAGATCCGTCCCGATCTCACCAGCGAACAGCGCGAAGACCGCGCCAAAGAGCTGATGGAAGAGTTCCATATCTCCCATCTGCGCGACAGCCTCGGCCAGGCGCTGTCCGGCGGCGAACGCCGCCGCGTCGAAATCGCCCGCGCGCTGGCGGCCAACCCGAAATTCATTCTGCTGGACGAACCCTTTGCCGGGGTGGATCCGATTTCCGTTATCGATATCAAGAAAATCATCGAGCACCTGCGTGACAGCGGCCTGGGCGTGCTGATCACCGACCACAACGTGCGCGAGACGCTGGACGTGTGTGAACGCGCCTACATCGTCAGCCAGGGCAAACTGATTGCCCACGGCACGCCGGATGCTATTCTGGCCGACGAGCAGGTTAAACGCGTTTATCTGGGCGAAGAGTTCCGCCTCTAAGCGCCGGCGCGCCCTGTGGGGCGACACCGTTAACGGAAGTAGACAGAAAACTATGAAGCAAGGTTTGCAACTCAGGCTCAGCCAACAGCTGGCCATGACACCTCAGCTCCAGCAGGCGATCCGCCTGCTGCAGTTGTCCACGCTTGAGCTTCAGCAAGAGATCCAGCTGGCGCTGGAGAGCAATCCGCTGCTTGAACAGACCGATCTGCACGACGAAATCGACGCCAAAGAAACCCAGGAGACCGAGGGGCTCGATACCCGCGAGGCGCTGGAACAGAAAGACATGCCGGAAGAGCTGCCGCTGGACGCCACCTGGGATGAGATCTACACCGCCGGCACACCGTCCGGCACCGGCACCGACTACAGCGACGACGAGCTGCCGGTCTATCAGGGCGAAACCACCCAAACGCTGCAGGATTATCTGATGTGGCAGGTGGATCTGACGCCGTTTTCCGATACCGATGCCGCCATCGCCACTTCCATCGTCGACGCGGTGGATGACACCGGCTATCTCACCGTCCCGCTGGAAGACATTCTGGAAAGCCTGGGCGACGAGAACGTGACCCTCGAGGAAGTCGAGGCGGTGCTGAAGCGCGTGCAGCGTTTTGATCCGATCGGCGTCGCCGCGCGCGATCTGCGCGATTGCCTGCTGGTGCAGCTCTCCCAATACGCCAAAGATACGCCTTATCTGGCCGAAGCGCGGCTGATCATCAGCGAGCATCTGGATCTGTTGGCCAACCACGACTTTCGCAGCCTGATGCGATCAACCCGGCTAAAAGAAGATACACTGAAAGAAGCGATGCTGCTGATTCAGTCGCTCGATCCGCGCCCGGGGCAGTCGATCAATACCGGCGAATCGGAATATGTGATTCCGGACGTGCTGGTACGCAAGACGCAGAACAAATGGACGGTCGAGCTCAACGGCGACAGCGTGCCGCGTTTGAAGATCAATCAGCAGTACGCCGCGCTGGGCAACAGCGCCCGCAGCGAAGCCGACGGCCAGTTTATCCGCAGCAACCTGCAGGAAGCCAAGTGGTTGATTAAAAGCCTGGAGAGCCGCAACGAAACGCTGCTGAAGGTCACCCGCTGCATCGTCAGCCAGCAGCAGGCGTTCTTCGAGCAAGGCGAAGAGTTTATGAAACCCATGGTGCTGGCGGATATCGCCCAGGCCGTGGAGATGCATGAATCGACGATCTCGCGCGTTACCACGCAGAAGTTTCTGCACAGCCCGCGCGGCATTTTCGAATTGAAATATTTCTTCTCCAGCCACGTGAATACCGACAGCGGCGGCGAAGCCTCCTCGACGGCGATCCGCGCGTTGGTGAAGAAATTGATTGCGGCGGAAAACCCCGCCAAACCACTCAGCGACAGCAAGCTGGCCACCCTGCTCGCCGATCAGGGGATCATCGTGGCCCGGCGCACCGTCGCCAAGTACCGAGAGTCTTTGTCCATCCCGCCGTCGAACCAGCGTAAACAGTTGGTTTGACCTCTATTGAGAAGGAAGACACTATGCAGCTCAACATTACCGGACACCACATCGAAATCACCGATCCGTTGCGCGAGTTCGTGAACAACAAGTTCGCCAAACTCGAACAGTATTTTGATCGCATCAATCAGGTGTATGTTGTATTAAGTGTGGAAAAAGTGCAGCAAATTGCGGAAGCAACGGTGCACGTGAATGGAGGCGAGTTGCACGCCACCTCGGAAGACGAGAATATGTATGCCGCAATTGATACGCTGATCGATAAATTGGCACGTCAATTGAACAAACATAAAGACAAATTGAAGCAACACTGACACCCTAACCCATTCCGTGAGGTTGCCTCCGTCGCCGCCTCGTCCTTCGGCGCGTGACCCGCATGGGTGACGCGCCGAACGGTAATCAGGGTTAAAACCGACGAAAAACCGCCTTGCCGGGTGCGCCCGGCGGCGCGGTTTTAAGTGAAGATGAGATGAACAACGAATATATGCAATTAAGCTCGGTGTTAAACATCGAGTGCACCAAAAGCTCGGTACACTGCACCAGCAAGAAGCGGGCTTTGGAAATTATCAGCGAACTGGCCGCCAAACAGCTCAATCTGCCTTCGCAGGTGGTGTTTGACGCGGTTCTCACCCGGGAACGCATGGGCAGCACCGGTATCGGCAACGGTATCGCCATTCCCCACGGCAAACTGGAAGAGGACACACTGCGGGCCGTTGGCGTGTTTATCCGTCTCGACCAACCCATCGCTTTCGACGCTATCGACAACCAGCCGGTCGACCTGCTGTTCGCGCTGCTGGTGCCTGCCGATCAGTGCAAAACCCATTTGCATACCCTGTCGCTGGTCGCCAAACGCCTGGCCGACAAAACCGTATGCCGCCGCCTGCGCGCCGCGCAAAGCGACGAAGAACTTTACCAAATCATCACCGAGTGATACCCGGTCGGCGTGACTTCCAGCCCGGATAACGTTACTGTTTCACGATGATGGATCCGGCCTCGGCCGGAATAACAAAGTTTACACCGGTGGCGATGAACGCCGCCGCGATGCCAGGGGAGTTGCCACATGGTGCTGATGATTGTCAGCGGCCGTTCCGGTTCCGGAAAATCCGTCGCCTTGCGGGCGCTGGAAGACATGGGTTTTTACTGCGTTGACAACCTGCCGGTGGTTCTGCTGCCGCAGCTCGCCAATACGCTGGCGGAACGCAATATCTCCGCGGCGGTCAGCATCGACGTGCGCAACATGCCGGAATCGCCGGAAGTGTTCGAATACGCGATGACTCAACTGCCGGACAGCTTCTCGCCGCAGCTGCTGTTCCTCGACGCCGATCGCAACACGCTGATCCGCCGTTACAGCGACACCCGCCGCCTGCACCCGCTCTCCAGCAAAAACCTGTCGCTAGAAAGCGCCATTGACGAAGAGAGCGATCTCCTCGAACCGCTGCGCTCCCGGGCCGACCTGATTATCGACACCTCGGAAATGTCGGTGCACGAACTGGCCGAAATGCTGCGCACCCGCCTGCTCGGCAAGCGCGAGCGCGAACTGACGATGGTGTTCGAATCCTTCGGCTTCAAGCACGGCATTCCGATCGACGCCGACTACGTGTTCGACGTGCGCTTCCTGCCTAACCCGCACTGGGATCCGAAGCTGCGGCCGATGACCGGTCTGGACAAGCCGGTAGCGTCGTTCCTCGATCGCCATACCGAAGTGCATAACTTCATTTACCAGACCCGCAGCTATCTGGAACAGTGGCTGCCGATGCTGGAAACCAACAACCGCAGCTACCTGACGGTCGCCATCGGCTGTACCGGCGGCAAACACCGTTCGGTGTACGTGGCGGAACAGCTGGCCGATTACTTCCGCTCGCGCGGCAAGAACGTGCAATCGCGCCACCGCACGCTGGAAAAGCGCAAGCAATGACGGTCAAACAGACGGTTGAAATCAAAAACAAGCTGGGCATGCACGCGCGCCCGGCGATGAAACTGTTCGAACTGGTGCAAAGCTTCGACGCCGAAGTGATGCTGCGCAACGAAAGCGGCACCGAAGCCGAAGCCAGCAGCGTCATCGCGCTGCTGATGCTGGACTCCGCCCAGGGTCGGCACATCGAAGTCGAAGCGACCGGCCCCGATGAAGTCAACGCGCTGGCGGCGGTGGTCGAGCTGTTCAACTCCGGGTTTGATGAAGATTAGTCGCTGAGGGCACTTCTGCGCCCAATCACTCACATGCCCCTCAACTCCGGCTCAGGCAGTCCAGCGCCACCGCTTTGAAGCTGTCGAAGCTGTCGCTGCCCAGCAGGCGGCTCATTGAGCGTTCACGCACGAAGGTGACGAACAGCTCGTAGATCGCCATCGCCTCTTCATAGTCGCTCTTGCTGATCGCCAGCAGGAAAATCACGTGCGCGATCTCACCTTCCCCCCAGGCGACCCCCTGCGGCGCCAGCAGCGTCACTACCACGGTCTTTTTCGCCAGCAGCCCCAGCGAGTGCGGCAGCGCGATGCCTTCACCCAGCAGCGTGGAGACGATCGCCTCACGTTCAACCAGCGACGGATAAAAGTCCGCGCCGACGTACCCTTCCCGCTCCAGCTGGCCGCACACCCGGCTGAACAGCTCCGCCTGCGTCAGCGGCTCGTTGAGCACCATGAAATGCTCGGCGTCGAAGAACTTCTCCAGCATGTACGGTTTGGTGCGATCCACCAGCACCAGCTTGCCCAGTTGCTCCAGCTGATAATCGGTCGGGAACGGCGACATCACTACCACCGGCTTGTTCTTTTCGCCGATACGGGCGTTGGAAATCACGAAGTCTTCGTCGATATGCGCAAGCATCTCGTAATCGCGCAGCGAGACGATGCGCGTCATCACCAGCTGCGGATATTTGCGCGCAATCTGCGCCTGGATCATGCGCACCGTTGAGTTGCCGGTATCGCACACCAGCATCACCTGCGGGTGGCGTTCATAACCGATGTTGTAATGCCGCTCCAGCCCCACGCCGATGTGCAGCACCAGATAACCGATTTCGTTCTCGCTCAGCGTATAAGGCGTGTACTTGCCCCAGCTGGAGACCGCCGCCAGCGTCACGTCATAAGCCATCGGATAGTGCTGCTTGATATTGGCCAACAGCGGATTGGGGATATTGATCTGGTATTTCACCCGCGTAATCATGGTCTTGATATGGGTGAGCAGATCGGCCCGCAGCTGCTCGTCGCCCTGCAGGTTATAGTTATAGTGTGCGTTGATGTAGGACAGGATGTAGTCCACCAACGCTTCTTCATCGTCGGCATTGATCTCGGTCGGTTGCACGTCCTGCACGCGGCGCGCGGCGATGTTGACCCGCAGATAGGCCTCTTCGGCCATCGAGATCTCTTTGCCGGAGGCCGCACGCAGCTCCGCCGCCAGGCGGGTCGACACCTGGCGCACCGCGTCGTCGCCGTCCTCCACCTCGAAGTCCGGCAGCGGATAGCCGTCGTTGATGCGCCGCAGCGCCACCGCGCAGTAGAAAATCAGGTACTGTTCGCCCTCATCGGTCAGGCGAATGGCATATTGCGACAACAGCGGATGCAGCAATCCGGCGAACGCCGCTACCTGCGGCTGCAGCAGGATCTCGTTGTTGAGCAGCGGGTTCTCGGCATCGGCCAGCTGCAGCTGGAACAGCAGATCGGTGAGGCAGGCGCGGATCGCCATCTCGGCGCCGAACAGCTTCATGCCGTAGCGCGGTTTGGTTTCGATCGTCAATTGATAGTGCGCCAGACGTTCCCTCACCTCAGCCATGTCGTTTTGCAACGTACCGCGGCTGACGAACCATTCGTCGGCCAGATCTTCCAGTTTAAGGGAGAAGGCTGAGGTCAAAAAACGCACCAGCAGATAATGCACCCGCTCTTGCGCGCTGCGCGGGGTAGCATGCTTGCGGCGCTCCTGATGCTGCAGGGCGCTGAACAGCGCGGCGTTATCGACCTGCAGGCGATAGCCGGCCCCACGGCTATGCACGAAACGCGCGCCGTACTTGTCCAGGATCTCGTTCAGCGCGGTGATATCCGCCCGCACCGTGCGGGTGGACACGGCGAAACGCTTCGCCAGCTCATCCTGCGGCAAAGTCTCGGTTTGCAAAGCATCGAACAAGTAAGCCAAACGCGGGTAAGGAAATCGCACCATTCTGTATCCGTCAATCAGGCGGCCCACCCGGCGAACCGGGCGGGCCACGGGTTACTTCGCCGGCGGCAGAAACGCCATTTGCGAGGGGCTGCCGATCGGCAGATAGCCGCCCACAAAGCTGAGCTTGCCGTCCGTCGGGTTGACGCTGAAGCGAGTGACGTTATCGCTGCGCTGGTTCAACGCATACAGATAGCGGCCATCCAAGCTCAGCGCCAGCGAACGCGGGTAATCGCCGCGGGTCCAGGTTTCCGCCACCGGTTTCAACTTGCCGCCGGTGCCCACGCTGAACTGGGCAATGCTGTTATGCAGCCGGTTGGCGACGTACAACGTGTCGCCGTTCTTGCTGAGCGCCAGCCCCGAAGCGAAGCTGGTACCCTGATAGTCGGCGGGCAGCGCGGAAACTGCATGCAGTTGTTTCAGAGTACCTTTTTGGCGATCAAAACGGTAGCTGGTCAACGTCGAAGCCTCTTCGTTCACCAGCAGCACGGTGTCGCCATCCGGATGAAACACAAAGTGACGCGGGCCGGCGCCGGCGGACGAGGCAGCGATCCACGGTGGATCGTTCGGCGTCAGCCGGCCGCTCGCGGCGTCAAAGCGCCATTGGTAGATGCGATCCAATCCCAGATCGGTAGAGAACACAAACTTGCCGCTTGGATCGCTGGCGATCATATGGGCATGCGGGCCGTTGTGATCGCTGATGGCGAAGCTGCCGTTCACCGCCGCCGCCGGTTTGGCCGCGCCCGCCGGGCCCTGTTGTTGCTGCACCGAGCTGGCGGTGCCCAGGCGGCCGTCCGCTTCGATCGGGAAAGCCGCCACGCTGCCGCTGACGTAGTTCGCCACCAGCAGATGGCGGCCGTCCGGCGTCGATGAGAGATACACCGGCCCCGCCCCCTGCGAATCCACCTGGTTGAGCTTCGTCAGGCCGCCGTCGGCCGGATTGATCCGGTAGGCGGTGATGCCGCCGTGCTTACCGCCGTTGAAATCGGCCACTTCGCTGGCGACATACAGCGTCTTGCCATCAGCGCCCAACGTCAGCTGCGCCGGATTCGGCACGTTGCTGACCAGCGTAACCTGGCTCAGCGCGCCGCTGGCCGGATCGACCCGCACTCGGTAAACGCCTTCGCCGTTGGGATTGTAGGTGCCGATATAGGCAAAATGAGATGACGTGGAGTTCATTGCATCCTCAGCATGCAGCGCCGGGCCGGTCACGGCCAGCAGCGCCAGGAACAACGCGGTGCGTCGGGTTGGAGCCTGCCAGTTTCGCATAGTAGTCCTCAGTATATACCCGTCATCTTTCAAGCCGCAGCGTTGTTGGCTGCCCACACTCACCCCAGTCACTTACTTAAGTAAGCTCCTGGGGCTCCTGCGCTTGCCGCCTAGCTGCAACTTGAAAGCTATAGGCTATAGGTAACGGCGCGGCATGCCGCGCCACGGGAAAACCTTCGCCTCCCAGCGTTTACCTCATCCCATTGTGCGTTCAGCCCACCAGCTTTTTGGTCATCGCCAGCAGGGTTTTCACGTCCTGCGGACGCGTGTCGCCGCTGGCGGCGTCGATGATCGAGCTGTAGATATGCGGGATCACGCGTTTCACGCCGGCCGCCAGCGCGATCTCGACGATCGGCTCAAAGTTCTCCAGATCGATGCCGCCGGTCGGCTCCAGCATAAAGTCATGCTCGGCGCAGGCCTTGGCGACGTACTGGTATTCGTCCTTGCACTTCAGGCCGCCCATCGGGAAATACTTGATGGAGCTGCCGCCCATGTCCTTCAGCAAGGCGATGGCGGTTTCCACCGGCACGATGCCGTCCGGCGCCGCGGCGCTCAATGGGCCGGTAGAGATCTTCACCCAACCGACGCGGCCGGTCGGCGACACCAGGCCGTTGACCACGCTGTCGTTCTGGCCCAGCAGCGCGCGGCTAGCGCCGACGCCGGTAAACACCTGGTTAACGTGCTGCGGCTGCACCTGCTGAGCGATCAGGCTGACCATCGCCGACTGCTTCGGATCGCCGGCGCCCAGGCCGACCGACAGCGCGTTTTCGATCAGGCGAGCATAGCGCAGCATGTCGGTCACCGCGCTGTCGACGTCCGGGTAGTTCTTGGAGAGCACGCCCACCAGCACATGGCCTTCCGCCGCGGCGTAGATGTCCTGCGCGTTGGCTTTGGAGCCGGCCAGCACGTTCAGGCAGACGCGGTCGCGATAGTAGTTAGGCTGCAGCTTCATGCTTGTTTCTCCGTAAACAGGTTTTTGATACAGGTAAAGACGGTCATCAGTTGCCGCTCGTCGACGCTGCGCACATCGACCTCAATCTTGCCCTCGTTGGCCTTGTAGCCGCGGAAGTAGATGGCAATATCGCCGGTTTTCAGCGCCTGGACGATGTCATAGGTCGACCGCCCCAACACCGCTTCGTCGAAGGTAATCTCGGCGCGGGCGATATCGCGGCCGGCGCTGTCCCAGACGGTCTTGGCGCTGACGCCGGTCAGGGTATTGAGGCTGTCGAGGAACGGCGTCATCCGCGCCACCATCTGTTGCCCGGTGGTTTTCTCAAGCGTCAGATAGCTTTCAATCGCCTGCGTCAGGCCGAGGATGCCCTCTTTGCCGACCTTCATCGCCCGGCCAATGCCGCCGGATTGCAGCTTCACCCACTCGACGTACTGTTTCTTGCCGACAACCAGACCGCTGGTCGGCCCCTCGATGGCTTTGGCGCCGCTGTAGATCACCAGATCGGCCCCCATCTGGTAGTAACACATCAGATCTTCTTCCGCCGCGGCGTCGACGATCAGCGGCAGTTTATGCTTGCGCGCCACCACCGCCGCCTGTTCGACGGACAGAATGCTTTTCTGCACGCAGTGGTGCGATTTGACGTACAGGATCGCCGCAGTCTGCGGCGTGATGCAGGCTTCAATCTGCTCCGGCGAACATTCGTTGGCGTACCCCGCCTCCACCACCTTGCCGCCGCCCAGCGCCACCATGGTGTCCACCGGCGCGCCGAAGTTGACGTTGTGACCGCGCGGCAGCACGATCTCGCGCGGCACGGTCACCGGCGCCGAATGCAGGTTCACCAGCAGATTGGCGTTATCTTTAACGATCACCGCCGCCACCGACTGGGCGATGCCCGCCGAGGCGCAGGAGACGATCACCGCATCCTCCACGTTGAGCAGATCGGCGATATAGGCGCCGGTCTTGTTGACCAGATCCTTGATTTCGAAATAGTGGTTCAGGCCGTAATCAACGGCGTCGATCACGTCCTGGCGCGGCGTAGAAACGCCGAGAATGGTCATGCGGCCGGAGGTGTTGATCACCTGCTTCAAACCGTATTTTTCATAAATCGAAGACATGGCTTGCCTCCCCTTGTTCGGTTAATAGGATTTCCCCGGCCACCACCGCGGCCAGCGGTACCAGCAGCCGTTCGCCCTCGGCGGTTTGCCCTTCGGCGTCGGCGAAGACCTGCGGTTCGCGGCGCAGTTCAAACAGCGTGAAATCGGCGTCATAGCCCGGCTCCAGTCGCCCTTTGCCGCTCAGCTGCAGCGCCGACGCGGCGTTCTCCGTCACGCAGGCGATCACCTGCGGCAGCGTCAGGCCGACGCTGAAGAATTTGGACATCACCGTCGCCAGGCTGTGCACCGGTCCGTTCATGCGGTTGCGGCAGTAAATATCGGAGCTGATGGTGTGCGGCAAAATACCCAGCGTGATCGCCTGGCGCGCCACCTCGAAGCTGAAGCTGGCGGTGCCGTGCCCCACGTCGAGCAATACGCCGCGCCGCAGCGCGCGCTGGATAGACTCGCGCAGCGTGCCCGCCGGCGTCAGAATGCGGTTCGGTTTGCCGTTGTAGCAGTGGGTGATGATGTCGCCACGGGTCAACAGATCGGCAATCTCGTCCAGATCCGGCGGGTTATTGCCGATATGCACCATCAGCGGCAGCTGGCGGTTTTCCTGCTGGATCTCTTTAGCCAACACCAGCGGGCGGGTGCCGTTCTTGCCCACCACGCTGCTGCTCATGCGCGCCTTGATACCGATGATGAAACCGGGATGGTTGGCGATGGCCTGGCCGGCCTCGTGCTTGTCGATGTCCGTCAACTCCGCCAGCTCGTTCTGCCGCAGCAGGCCGATGCGCGAGATATTGAGGAAGGCGAAAACGTTGGTTTTGGCGCTGCGCGTCAGTTGATAAAAGGCGTCGATATCGTCGGCGCCGGTGCTGCCGGCATCGACCACGCTGGTGACGCCGCTGGCGACGCCGACCCGATCCGGCTCGTCATGATAAATCGGCGATTCGGGATAGCAGTGCACGTGCGCATCGATCCAACCGGCGCTCAGGCGGCAGTTGCCCGCCAAATCCAGCTGGCGAACGGCGCTGATGTCCGCCGCCAGCCGCCCCACCGAGGCTATTTTGCCGTCTTTCACCGCCAGATCGATCAGCGTATCGTCCGCCAGTCTGGCGCCTCTGATTACTAAGTCATACATACCGCATTGCTCCTGTTAGCCCGGGCGCCGCCGCAGCATCGGGCGGCGCCTGGCGCAGGCCTCTTAAGAAATGGCTACCGGGAAGATCGCCCCCAGGATCATCGCGCCGAGGATCGCTCCGCCGGTGATCGGTTTACCCCAGATATAGAACAGCAGCGCGCCGAGCAGCGAACCGATGCCGATCGGGATCGAGGCGGTCATTGCCGACAGGATGATCAACGGCCCGAGGAAGCGGCCCGAGGAGTTGCCCGCCCCCATCATCACGTCCGCCCCGTAGGTGGAGTTGCTTTGATTGATGGTGAATTTTCGCGCCAGAATGATCACATAACCGATCGCCAGGCCGATGATCAGGCCGGTAGCCAGCGAAGCGGCAAAGTTGGCGACCGGGAACACAATGCCGGCCCCCAAAAGCAGCGCCGGTACGCCCAGCCCGACGCCGGTCTGGATCGCGCCGCCGATGTCGAGGATGCCCACCAGTGAACCTTCGATGATGCGCGCGAACAGGAAGCTGGCGCCGAACGCCGCCACCGCGCCATACACGCCGGTATCCATCCCCGCCCGCAGCATGGAGACGAAGGCCACTTCGTTAAAGGCGCCGATGCCGTACAGGTAGTACATGTGCGTCCCGGCGAACACGCCGGAGGACAGCAGGCCAACAAAAATCGGGAATGACCAGTCGGCGTACCAGAAGCCTTTTTGGGTTTGCTCTTCCATCATCCCGCTCCTTATTTACCGCTCAGGGTGTTGTGAATGGCGTCCAGCCAGCCCGGCACGCCGAGGCTGAAGGACTCGAGAACTTTCATGTCAAAGCCGCGGAAGAAGCCGCTCAGCACGAACAGCAGCACGATCACCGCCATCATGATCTTGGTGATCTTGTTCCAGCCGCTCTCTTCCACGCCTTTGCCGATCAGAATGCCCAGCACCAGGCCCGGTACGGCGTTGCCCATGATCAGCTGCGCCAGGCCGCCGAAGATGGTGCCCCAGAAGCCGGAACGGCGCCCGGCGTCGATCGCCGCCAGCCAGAAGATCACCGGCATCACGGTATTCACCAGCAGGTTGGCCGCCGGCACCAGCACCTTGATCGCGGTGACCTGCAGCGCGGCAGGCACGGCGGAAGCGGTGGTATTGAGGAAGGCCACCACCAGCATGCCGATGATGCCGCAGGCGATGGCCATTTTTTTCGGATCGTGCAGCGTTTGCGCCAGATTGCGGTTCTTGACCATCAGGGCCGCCGCGCCCCAGTGCGGGATGATGCGGTGATCGACGTCCTGCGTGAAGGAGCCCGCCGCTACGGAAGACGCCCAGGCGTTGAAGAAGAAGCCCAGACCGAATGAGAAGTGGGAAGCCGGATCGCCCTCGCAGGAGTTCAGCTCGCCCAGGGTACGAAACGCCCCCATGCCCTGTGTTGTCGGTGCGTGGAACATGCGTGCGGCGCCGGCCCCTACGCCGACTCCCACCAGCCCACCGATAATTATCGATTTAAATAAGATGATTAAAAACATCAGTATACCCTTTCATTTATGCTAACGTTTTTATTTCGTGACGAAGACAACCTTCTCGGTATTGATAATGGTTACGTTCACGGTTATTTCCAGAGAAACGGCATAGCTCTTTCTTTCACGCGGCAAAAAGAAGAAAAGAAATTTCTCTTTAGTTATTTTCTCTTCCGCTTTCACTACGCTGACGTCCTGCGGCTCGATGCGCAGCAGAATATTGTTGGTGGACTTTAATACCGCGCCCTGCACATTAGCCAAGGCGGAAGCAAAAGCTTTCGCTTTGCTGTCGCCTTTACCCTCCACCTTTACCGATGTGGTATATTGCTCTTTCATTATGGGTTGCCATGTTTTTTGACGTAGGCTTCCACCAGTTTCTGGCCCAGCTCTTCTTTATCCATAAAGCCGAAACCCAGCACGTTGCAGCCTTCATTAATTGCCGTCACGCCCTCTTCCACCGAACGCATGCCGTATTTGGCTTTGTAGCCGTATTTGGTTTGCGCGGTAATTGCGCCGGCGCCACCGCTACCGCAAAAAGAGATGCCCAGCTGCGCGTTTTCCGCTTTCATGACGTCGCCCAGCTTCATGTCCGCCGCCACGCCGGGGATAACCACCGCTTTTCCGCCTGCGTTTTCAACACCCTGGCCGACTTTTTGCCCTTTGCCCAAACGATCGCCGATCACTACGGTAATTTGACCCATGTTATATTCTCCTGATTTAAATCGATGCATTAACCGCTATGCGTTATTATCTTTCGCCACTTCGAAGTGCACTGACAATAAATAGGCTTCTTCGATAGGCAATGTGTCAAACTGATCCACCACGCGCTCCGCCATTTGCATGGATTCGGCGGAGATTTCGTCGAACAATGATTTATCTACCTCCGGCAACGGCTCGCCGGTTATTGAACGCAGCACCATGGCACGAATATGCGATTCCAGCATCTGTTGCTGCACCGCATTGGTATAAATATTTTCAGCATTCAGCATCGCGGTAATATCCGCCAACACCCGAGCGGTGATCGCCCCGGCTTCGCTGACATCGGATTGTTCAATTTCTTTTATCGAAGCAGATCCATCATTCACTTTTCAGTACCCCTAGATCCCACATTAATCAGTAAGCCGTAAAGCGCATCACCTGAATAACCCGCTTTCTGTGATGTCTTTACCCTACTCCCGGTAGGATTTTCTGTGTAGACCGGTTTTTTCCAGTTCGAAGTGGAAATCGAATGACGCGCGGAGATCCATTTCGCAAAACGGCGCTGCGGCGAAAAAGTGAATGAGATAACAATTACATAACCCGGCTAACGGTTTTTTTTGCCTCGATTGACGATAAAAGCCTTCGTGATCGGGATCTCTTTCTTTTCTTGCCCCAACCGCCTACTATCACTAGGACAAATCGACATTACCCACACCCCCGCTCCTCTGGCGCGGGGGTGTTGCTTTGTGTTGTTTTTCCGAATTTATGGGCGCACAGACTGGCGCCCTTTGATTTGACTGGAGAGTGGAATGACCAAACCCATCATTACTATTAATGAGCTGGATGCGGAACGCCTGGATGCGCTATTGGAACAACCGGCCTTTGCCAATACCGACGTCGCCGCCGCGCTGAACGACGAATTGGATCGCGCGGAAATCCTGCCGCCGGAGAAAATGCCGGCCAACGTGGTGACCATGAACAGCCGCGTGCGTTTTCGCGATCTGCACACCGATGAAGAGCACGTGCGCACGCTGGTTTACCCGGCATCGCTGAAAGACAGCCACGATCAGCTGTCGGTGATGGCGCCGCTGGGCGCAGCGCTGCTTGGCATGCACGTCGGCAAGCAGATCTCCTGGCAATTGCCGAACGGTGAAGAAGCGCGGATTGAAGTGCTGGAGTTGTTGTACCAGCCGGAAGCGGCGGGCGAATACCACCGTTAAGCGGTTTTCAGGGCGGCATCCGGCCGCCCTTTCTGTCTCAGAGGCAGATAGCGATCAGCACGGCGATCAGCAGCAGCACGTAGATTTTGGCATGCAGCGCATCGCTCACCTTCGGCAAACAGCGCCTGGCAAACACGATCCCCGCAATCCCCGCCACCACCAACAACCCCAGAATGTTCAGATTGACGTAGCCCAGATACTGCGGCCCGCTCATCTCGTGCCACCCCAACACGATATACATCAGCGCCCCGATCACCGCCACCGGGATCGACAATGGATTGGCGGCGCTGACGCAATATTTCATGTCGTAGCCGTGGCGGCGCAGCAGCGGCACCGTCATGACGCTGCCGCCCACCCCCAGCAGCGTGGCGATACCGCCTATCAGCGGGCCGCCGCCCCACAACGTGGCGGGGGACAGGTCGGCGCGCGCCGGTTTGACCAGAAAACCTCGGCGGAACAGACAGTCGGCGATGGTCACCGCCATATAGACCACAAACAGCCCGCGGATCACGCCGTCCGCCAGCAGTGAGGAGGCGAACGCGCCCAGCGCAGCGCCGATGCCGATGAAAAAGATCAGCGGCACGATGGTTTCGCGCAGCAGGTTGCCGCTGCGCCAGTTGGTCAGCGTCGCGTAACTCGCGTTGAGGATCATCACCGCCGTCGAGGTTGCCACCGCGATATGCATCGCCTGGCCGGGCTGCTCGCCCGACACAGAGATCAAGTGATAGACGAAAGGCACCACTACAAAGCCGCCGCCGAAGCCGAACAGAATGGTGGTGATGCCGGTCAGAAAACCGGCCCCCAGTACAATCAACGTTTCAATCATGGCCGTGCGCCCGCACGAAGTCGTCGAACCCGGCGCAGAACTGCCCCGCCAGCGGGTGGAAGCGATCGCCGACGAACAGCCCCAGATACTGCTCACGCACGGCGTCATGGTCCACCAGCTCAATGCCCGCCTGTTCCGCCTGCGCCAGCGTCTGCGCATCCGGGAAACCCCAGTAGCGCGAATCGCCCTGCTTTTCCGCCGTTATCGCTTCGCTGTGCTCCGCCCGCATCAGCTGGCGCGCCAAAAAGGTGCCGCTTTGTACGCCCAGCAACATCATGTTTTCCAGGAACGACAGATCGTGGCGCAGCTCGGCGGGCAGACGGGCGATCACCGGGCCGGCGTCCCAGTGCTCATCCATTTCATGCAGCGTTACCGCACAGTCCCTGTCACCGTTCATCATCGCGCGGAACAGCGTCATCACCCCGCGATAGCGTGGCAAATCTCCCGGATGCAGGTTCCACAGCAGCTTGCCGCGTCGGCTGAAGGCGCGCACATAGTCGGCGGAAAATTTCTGATAACAGCGTAAAGAGATCACCCCGTCCATATGGCCCAGGCTGCTGATAAACGCGGCGTCATTGATGTCGAGAACGCGATGCGCTTTGACCCCGGCGGCGGCCAGGAACAGAGCCGGCGGCTGATAGGCGCCCTCACAGGCGGCGGCGTTGCGGCCAACGAACGGGAACACGAAATCATTCAGCACCTCGCGCTCATACAGCCCCAGGCGGCGAACCGCCGGCTCCTGCGTGCGCCCGGCGCTTTTCGCCAGGGGAAAATACACCGTAAAAGTACACTCGTCCCTCAGGGTGGCGATCAGATCCTGACACACCAGCCAGGAGAAAATGTCGTTGCCGACAAAGAGCGCTACGTTTTTCATACTTCAGCCTTCTTTGCATTGAAAATAGGGTTGTTGAACACGATCTTGCTGATATCCCGCGTGATGGATTCCATCGCCGAGGTGTAAAACAGATCGCCCTTGGCGGGCGCGCCGAGCGAGTAGAGATGCTGCTCACGGCCGCGTCGGTCGGCGATTTTCAGCGTGTGCGGGTTGCACTTCACGCCGCCGAACAGGTTCTCTTGCACCAGCCCGTCTTGCAGCAGCTGATGGCTCAGGCGGTTGGGCGGCAGTTGATAAGAAGGCGTGGTGCAGTTGAACAGATACTGCGCATGCACCCGCGTCTCATGGCAACGAAGGATAAACCCGTCCGCCCCCTTACTGATATCCACCAGGCCGCCGCAGGCACGCAAGCGTTGGCTCTCAAGCGCCGCCACGATCTTGCTGGCGTTCTTTAGCGGCATGGCATGTCGATTGCGCATCCAGGAGGAGTTGTAAAAGCGCATGAAGACCTGCCGGTTGTTGGCATCCATCTTGACCCAGGCGGCGCACACCGCCGGGTGGATCGCCGCCAGATAGCTGCAGATATGCTCCCGGGCAAAACGCGCGCGATCGAGACTGTCTGCCAGATCGCGATAGCAATCGCGCCTTTCCCCCAGCGCCGAGAGCACCGTCAGCCGCTCCGGCCCCGGATAGTGGCGCGCCAGCGCGGCATTGATCGCATGTACCAGCTGATGCGCGTCAATAAAATCGCGGCCGGCGACAAAGCGCCGCAGCGCCTCAACAAATGCTTCCGGCGGCGGACGCATCAGCGCCGGCTGCACGCTGGGGAACAGGCCCGAGCGCGACAGGGCACAGATGTCGGTCGCCCCCAGGCGCTCCATCAGCTCAACGATGGCGTCAATCGCCGTCAGGCTGCAGCCGATCACGCCGATGCTCGAATAAGGGTTGATCGGCGGCAGATCCTGGTGGGCCTGATAAGCGATCACGCCATCTACCGGATAGAGACATTCCGGCGGGTTGTGCCCCGAACACAGCACCAGCGCATTCATCTGTTCGGCGCTGCCACAGGTGGTGGTCAGCCGGTAGCCGGCTTCGAGCGGCGCGATGGCATTTACTTCGGCGGTCACGAAATTCAGCGCGACGTTACTGTCCGCCGCCATATAAATCGTCATGTCGCGAATAAAATCGAGATATTCCCGATACAGCCAGCGCGGCGGATAACGATCCTGGCAAAACTGCGGGAAATGCATGGCGATCCAATCAACGAAGTGCGTGTCGTCGAAAATATCCGCCGACATATTTTCCGGCGTCATATTTAATATATGGCTGTCAAAATCGCTGCTGTATGCCATTCCGCCCTTGAAGCCCTGCTTGTCGAACACCGTCAGGGAAAGCGGCCTTTTGCAATGATTAACCGACTTATTTTTTATAAAGTTATACGCAAAAGCGATCCCGGCGGCTCCGCCGCCAACCACACCGAACTTATACATGAAATATCACCTTATAGTCATTGAACTGCGCTAAGAACTATTGCTTCAGGTGTTGGAATAAATGACGCTTTATTCCTTATTAACTTCTTGTATTGCGAGAACGAAAACCTTCGTCCCACCCCGGTGTGAAAACTTGCACGGGCTTTATGGCCGATAAAATAACGGCACCGCGAACAAGCATTATTTTTCTGCCCCGATAGTAGGGCGGCGGCCGCTGGCTTGCTTTATATGAAAGGCCAACTATCATTGCGTTTCGGCCAATCTGCCCGCCAAAGGAAACACATGCGCAACGTCCGCATTGATGACATCGACCACGTAACGCGCGCGGTGATCGCCATCGGCACCGATTATCCGCCGGGACACCTGCTGCCGATGCACAGCCACCGGCGCGCGCAGTTGCTGTACGGCGCCACCGGCGTCATGCACGTTTTCACGCAGCAAGGCAATTGGGTCGTCCCGCCGCAGCACGCGGTATGGCTGCCGCCGCAGATGCCGCACGCGGTGAGGATGGTCGGTGTCACCACCCGCAGCCTGTACCTCGAACCCGGCGCGTTGCCCGCCGAACGGCCGCAGGTATGCCAGGTGGTCAGCGTCACTCCGCTGATGCGCCAGCTGTTGATGGCGGCGGTGGATATGCCGCTGGAGTATGAACAAGAGGGGCGCGACGGAGCGCTGGCAATACTGCTGCTGCATGAGCTGGCCAGGCTGCAGCCCTTGCCGTTGCACATCCCGCTACCCGCCGATCCTCGGTTAGGCGAGCTGTGCCGCGCCTTTTTGCAGCACCCCGACGCCCACGACTCCGCGCAGCGGTGGGCGCCTCGTCTGTACATGAGCATTCGCACCTTCAGCCGCTTCTTTCGCGCGCAGACCGGCCTGCCGTTTTCGCAATGGCGCCAGCGCGCCTGCGTGGTACTGGCGTTGGCGCTGCTGGCCGAAGGACGCAGCGTAACGCAGGTGGCGATGGAAATGGGATATGACAGCAGCGCGGCGTTTTCAACCATGTTTCGCCGCGTGCTCGGGCAGGCGCCCTCCTCCTATTTGACGGAAGACGGGCGCGACGGTTGACGGATTAGCGGAATTTCTTGTGGTTGGCGTCGCGGGTTTGCTTGAAGCCCTGCGCCAGCTGCTTCGCTTCGGCGACTTTGCCCTGATTGGCCAGGGCCAGCGCCTGATCGATCTGGCCGATCAGGGTATCCAACCCGCTGCGGAAATCTTTCATCTCCGGGCTGTCGGCGGCTTTGTCTTCCAGCTTCGGCGGAGTGCCCTGTTTGGCATCCTGCGCGGCGGCGCGCATGTTTTGCAGGCTCTGTGTGAGGGTAGCGGCGGAATCGGTATTCAGCACCGTTTTATAGTTTTCCGCCAGGGTGTCCATATCGTCGCCCAGATCGGCAGCGACCGCCAGCGAACTGGCTGCCAGCAGCGTCAACGCCGCCAGCGCTTTCAGGGTATTCTGCATGTTTGCTCACCTTCCAGTTATTGTTTTAATTAACCCACCGTTACCATAGGCAAGGCCGGGCAAAACCGAAACCGGAGATTTGTAAGCAAGGTTGAGACGGGATAACGCGCGACCGGCGGGCGCCGGCCGCGCAGAGGATCACTGACCGGCGATCTTCATTTCCGGCAGCAGCACCGAACCGCACTGGATATTGCTGCGGGTTTCGATATCGCTGCCGACGCTGACGATGTTGCGCAGCATGTCTTTCAGGTTGCCGGCAATGGTGATCTCGCTAACCGGGTACTGGATCTCACCATTTTCCACCCAGAAACCGGCGGCGCCGCGCGAGTAATCGCCGGTGACGCCGCTGACGCCCTGGCCCATCAACTCGGTGACCACCAGGCCGGTGCCAAGCTGTTTCAACATGCCGGCGAAGTCCGCGCCCTGCCCGGCAATGCGCCAGTTATGGATGCCGCCGGCATGGCCGGTGCTGTGCAGGCCCAGCTTGCGCGCCGAGTAGCTGGTCATCAACCAGGTCTGCAGCACGCCGTCCTTGATGATATCGCGCCGCTGGGTGCGTACGCCCTCGCTGTCGAACGGCGTTGACGCCAGCCCTTTCAGCAGGTGCGGATGCTCCTCGACGGTCAACCATCCCGGCAGGATCTGTTTGCCGAGCGAGTCCAGCAGGAAAGTGGATTTACGGTAGACGCTGCTGCCACTGATGGCGCCCACCAGATGGCCGAAAAGCCCGGTGGCCACTTCGGAGGCGAACAGCACCGGCGCCTTCATGGTCGACAGTTTGCGCGGCGCAAGACGTGCCAGCGTGCGGCGGGCGCACTCCTGCCCCACCCACTCGGGGCTGTGCAGATCGCCCATCGCACGGCCGATGGTGTAAGCGTAATCCCGCTCCATATCGCCGTCCTGCTCCGCAATGACGCAGCTGGACAGCGAGTGGCGGCTGGAACAGTAGCTTTGCAGCATGCCGTGGCTGTTGCCGAACACCTTGATGCCGTAGTGGCTGTTGAAGCTGCCGCCTTCGGTATTGGTAATGCGTTTGTCCGCCGCCAGCGAAGCCTGCTCGGCGCGCGCCGCCAGCTCGATGCCGCGCTCGGCGTCCAGCTCGGTCGGGTGGAACAGATCGAGATCCGGCGCCTCGAACGCCAGCAGATCTTTCTCCGCCGGGCCGGCGCAGGGATCTTCAGAGGTGTAGCGCGCGATGTCCAGCGCCGCCTGTACGGTGCGGGCGATGGCGTCCGGACTGAGATCGGTGGAAGAGGCGCTGCCTTTGCGTTGGCGGTGATACACGGTGATGCCCAGCGCGCCATCGCTGTTGAACTCGACGTTTTCCACCTCGCCGAAGCGAGTGCTGACGCTGATGCCGGTCGATTTGGTGACCGCCACTTCCGCCGCGTCGGAACCGGCGCGGGCCAGCTCCAGCGCCTGAGAAACGGCCTGTTCCAGCGCCTTGCGCTGTTCTGCAACTTGAGTGACTACTTTCATCAATCTGCCATAATTAATCAGAAAATCGTTGAGAAAAGTGCCGGAGCGGCGTAGTTGTGCACGCGGAGCGGCGCGCAAAAATCCTGAGATCTCTGCCGTTGAGTCTAACAGGAACCGCGTTGAATTTCGCATAAAGCCGGCAACCTGTTAGGATTAGCCTCTTTTTAACGGAGCCTACCATGAACAAACAGCCTGAAGACTGGCTCGACGATGTCCCGGAGAATGAAAACGAGGACGATGACGAGATTATCTGGGTCAGTAAAAGTGAAATTAAACGTGATGCCGAAGCGCTGAAAGACCTGGGGGCCGAAATGGTCGATCTGGGCAAAAACGCGCTGGATCGCATTCCGTTGGATGAAGATTTGCGCGCCGCCATCGAGCTGGCGCAGAAGATCAAGAAAGAGGGCCGTCGCCGTCAGCTGCAGCTGATCGGCAAGATGCTGCGCGCCCGCGATATCGAGCCGATTCAGACCGCGCTCGACAAGCTGAAAAACCGCCACAACCAGCAGGTTTCGCTGTTCCATAAGCTGGAAGCGCTGCGCGACCGCCTGGTGGAAGAAGGCGATGACGTCATTCCGTCGATCCTGGATCTGTATCCAGCAGCCGATCGTCAACAGCTGCGTTCACTGGTGCGCAACGCGCAGAAAGAGAAGGCCGCCAACAAGCCGCCTAAGGCTTACCGCCAGATCTTCCAATACCTGCGCGAGCTGGCCGAAGCGGCTGACTAAGCGCCGCCGCCGTCCCGGGATGAACCCGTTTCATCCCCGGTGATGCGCCGGTTCGCCGCTGCTTTCGCGGATATTGAAGCGCAGGCTGCCTTCCAGCTCTTCTTCCGCTTCTTCAAACAGCAGAATGATTGCGCCGAAACGACGCTTGCTGCGGGCATTGAGGTGGGTGAACTCGATTTCCACCGGCAGACCGATATCGCCGGTCACCACGTCCCACAGCGCGTCGAGGTTGGCGCCAAACCCCTCGTCCAGCGCAAACTTGTGCGCGAAATCGCGGTAGAAGGTTGGCACGTCCTGGATCTGCTCAAAATCAAACTCTACTTTTGCCATCAAACTCACTCCACACGAATGAAGTTTTTGTAATGGTCGCGCGTAACGAAGATCAGACCGTCGCTCGAATACAACAGGCGATCGGCGCCGCGCCGGCCACACTGGTAATTGATGTCCGCTTCGCGCCAGACCCGGCCGCCGGCGCTCGGCAGTTGCCCTTCACGGTTAGAGAATCGATCGCCGCCAATCGCCTTGCCCGGCAATACTGCACAGAGGTTGCCTGAACGCGGATCCCAGCCCTGCTCGCGCGCCTGCTTCTTGGTGACGTAATAGTCCGGCAGCCGCTGATGCTGCTGCAGGTAGCTCACCACCGTTTGCTGCTGCGTGAGCCGGTCGATACTCTGCTGCTGGCCCGCCGGTGCCGGCACCCTCGCCGGATTGCCGTCGATCGCACGGTGCTCGTTGCCGCGCAGCGCGCTGAAGACGGCGATGACCACGGCGATGACAATCGCCAACAGAATCCGCTTGTTCATGACATTCCCTGAAATTATGCCGCCGAAGGCGCCGCAGCTCCCCCAGGCTAGTTAGGTATATAGTCGACCTGGATGAAACTAAGATGACCGGCACGTCACGTTTTCGCGGCGGTAAGCGTTTCATCCATTCATGACAATGATGCCACTTTCCAGCCGTTCTGGCACTCGGAGTCTCTCTGAAAACGGGCCGCCTCTTATGAGACGGCCCGCCAGATCGGGCACTGCTTTCAGTATAGTCAGGGAAGGCGCCGCACAACGCGGCGCAACAGGAGGGAACGCATCAATCGATCAAGGCGTGACGATAGCGATGCAGCATATCGGCCAGGCGTTTCACGGGCCCGGTGACGCTGAGCGGCGCCTGATTGTCCACCAGCTTCTGCTGGTACTCATTCATCTCACCCAGCAAGCGATCGTAGTAATAGGCGCGCTTGACGTCGTTCTTGGCGGAGACCACCCGATCGGCGGTGCTGCGGATCTGGCGGTGGAAGGCCGACAGCTCTTCGCTGGCCGGAATTTCCGCTCGCTGCATGCGCTGGTGGGCGATGATCAGGTTCAGCGCCAGACGATACTTGGCGATGTCGTTCGGGAACATCATCAGCAGCTGATTAAGCTGCTGATACAGCGCAGGCAGGTGGTTTTGCCGACGGCGCGCCGCCTTGGTGGTCAGCGCCGACACCGCGCTGCTGACGAACTGGTTGAGCAACGTGCGGCCGGTGCGTTCGCGCGAATTATCGCGGATCAGCAGCAGCACCATCAGCCCAACGCAGCTGCCGAGGAACTGGCCCAGCGCCCCATCGAGAAACTGGGTCACGTTGAACTCCATCGGGTTGCTCAGCACCAGAATGTTGATGGTCCCCGCCAGCAGCCCCAGCGAACCGAGCCGCCGCTTCTGAACCTCGATGCCGATGAAAAACGCCAGCAGGCCGAGGCTGAGACACAGCAGCAAAATGCTCTGCTGGGTCGCCGGCAGGATCACCATGAAGAACAGGGAACCGACCGGGATCGCCGCCAGCATGCCCAGCACGAAATCCATCGCCACCATGCGCGGCGCCGGGGTGCGCATCGCCAGCGAGGTGATCACCGCGATGATCACCATAAAACCGCTGCCGGACGTCCAGCCGGTCCACAGCCACAGCAGGCTGCCGAAGGCCGTCGCCACAAAGGTACGCAAGCCGTTGATCATCGCGTGATGCCCTTCCGCCGAGGTCGGTTTGACCACGGTTTCGTTGCTCAGCACCCCTTCTTCCACCGCGCTGATGCTGCAGTTGGCATGCACGCCTTTCGACAGCAGCAGGTAGCGCGTCGCCGCGCCGACCCAACCGGTGATGGTCGGCAGCGTTTCCTCGGAACGATGCGTGGTCAGCACCTGGCGCAACAGCTTCATGCGCTTGTGGATCTCCTGCGGGGTTTCCGCCGGGACCATCAGTTGCTCCCGCAGGCTTTCTTTCAGCGCATCCGGGTGATTCAACAAGATCAGATAGGTTTCGCAGGCCTGGGTGATCAGCGTCAGCGACAGCGTATGCAGCGCCTTCACCCGTCGATTGACCTTCTGCCAGCGCGAGGACTCCATCATCAGGTTGTTGCGCATGCCGTCCAGGGCCGTGGTGCTCTTGACCAGATTGCTCCAGGCGCGATCGATGTCTTCTTTGTCGGCGTTGCTGATGCACATCTGCATCAGGCGGTATTGAGCCACCAGCAGCTGATCCACCGCCCGATCGATGTCCTGTTTGATCGAACGCGGCGAGAACAGCAGATCCGCCAACACGGCGCTGACGATCCCCAGCACGATCTCGCTGCAACGCTCGATGGCGAACTGCGGCGCTTCCAGCAGATGAGACTCGCTGGTAGCGACCGTCACGATGATGATCAGCGCGGTATATCCGGCCAGCCCCCAGGCATAGGAGTTCTCCACCTTGATGAGTGAAGAAAGCCAGGTGCAGAAACCGGCCCAGATGCAGCACAGCAGCAGCATCACCACCGGCGCGCGGGCGGTGGTGATGATAATGATCAGGCCGACGAAGCAGCCGATAAAGGTGCCGATGATACGCAGCCAGCCGCGGTGGCGGATGGCGCCGGAGAAGGGTTCACCGCCGGCGGCAAAGGCCGGGCCGGCGGCGAC
Source organism: Serratia sp. PL7 (assembly GCF_945957435.1). Lineage (NCBI taxonomy): Bacteria > Pseudomonadati > Pseudomonadota > Gammaproteobacteria > Enterobacterales > Yersiniaceae > Serratia > Serratia sp. PL7. Next base: position 308,077 of record NZ_CAMFLB010000003.1, read on the forward strand.
GATGGCGGCGGTCATCGCCGACCAGCGCGGGGTTTCCAGATTGAGATGGAAGCCGACGAACAGCGCAAACACAATCGCGAAGCTGAGTTTGAAGGCGAATCTCAGCCGGATAAAGGTTGGGCTGCTCATTAGCCGAACTCACGCAGCCGGTGCATCAGGCGCACAAAAGGTGAGCCGCTGTCGGCATTGCGATCGTTTTTGCCAACGATCACCACGGTGGCAGTGGTGCCGGCCGGGTACGGATGCTGTTGGTCCTTGGCGTCCAGCAGGATCTTCACCGGCACGCGCTGCGCCAGGCGTACCCACTCCAGGTTGCTGTCGATCGAGGCCAACCCTTTGTTGTTCACCGTGCTGCTGCTGTTGTTCACCGCCGCCGCCACGCTGTCGACGGTGCCGTGCATGATGCGGTTGCTGCCGAGCGGAGTGATCTCCGCGCGATCGCCCTTATTCAGGCCGTTCAGCTTGGTCTCTTCCAGGTACGCCAGGATGTAGAAGGAATCTTTCTTCACCAGCGCCACCGCGACCGACCCACGGGTGATGTATTCACCGGCGTGTACGTTGAGGTTGGTGATCCAGCCATCGGCCGGGGCGCGCACCGTGGTGCGCTCCAGATCCAGCTGCGCCAGCTCGCGCGCCGCAATGGCCTTCGCCAGCTGGTGCTGCACGGTCTGCAGCGAGTTGTTCGACTGGTCAATCTCTTCCTGCGACATCGCCTGCACGCCCAACTTCACGCGGCGGCCGGCCTCACGCCGTTTCTCCGCCGCCAACGTCTGATAGTAGGCGACGTCGGCGCCGGCTTCCGCCAAGGCCTGCTCATAACGCGGCCGATCGACCACGAACAGCACCTGACCTTTCTTCACCAGCTGGTTGTCCACCACCGGCACGTCGGTCAGCAGGCCGCTGACGTCCGGCGCGATCGCCACCACGTCGGCGGTGAACTTGGCATCACGCGTCCACGGCGACTCGGTGTAGAACACCCAGGCCTTGAATACCGCGGCAATGCCCAGCAGCACAAGAATCAAAGTGATCGCGATTCGGGTTATTTTTATCGAAAAATTTTTCACAGCGACCTCAAACAAAAAGACACGAAATCAGATAAAACAAGCAGCAATACAGCGCGGTGTTAAACAGCGCCGGATGCCAGACAAAATCGTAAATCCCCGTCGGCTGCAGCAGGCGGCGCAAGAGAAAAAACAGCGCCAGCGACACCAGCAGCTCGAAAAACACCGGCGGAAACGACAGTCCGAAGATGACCATAACCGGAAGCAAACTCATCACTTTTTCCTTATTGTTCACTGCGCCGGGGAAAGACACATCTCGCCATTCACATTCTCTTTACATTTTAGCGTGCGCGCGCCACAAATCTTGACCAGACAGCTTGTCCAGGTCACGAACCCGAAAAAAGGTTAAACTTTGGGGCAGACGTCCACGACAGGGATTGCGAGGGTGCCAGAGGAGCGGCAGGATTACGTCGCCGATCGCTCTCGCACGTTGGTAAGGTCTATTCACCCGACCACGTTATATTAGCCTGCTTACTATCAAGGCATCAACAATCTGTGATCTAAATCACTTTTAAGCCAGAGTGAATAATGGAAAGATTAAAACGGATGTCGGTATTCGCCAAAGTGGTTGAGTTCGGGTCGTTTACCGCGGCCGCGCGCCAACTCGGCATGAGCGTTTCATCGATCAGCCAAACCGTCTCGAAACTGGAAAATGAGCTGCAGGTCAAGCTGTTGAACCGCAGCACGCGCAGCATCGGCCTGACCGAGGCCGGCAAAATCTACTATCAGGGCTGCCGACGCATGCTGCAGGAAGTCAGCGAAGTGCATGAGCAACTGTATGCGTTTAACAATACGCCCGCCGGTACGCTGCGTATCGGCAGCTCATCCACCATGGCGCAAAACGTGCTGGCGAACATGACCGCCGAGATGATGAAAGAGTATCCGGGTCTGACGGTCAACCTGGTGACCGGCATTCCGGCACCGGACCTGATCACCGACGGGCTGGATCTGGTGATCCGCACCGGCGCGCTGCAGGACTCCAGCCTGTTCTCCCGCCGCCTGGGGCAGATGCCGATGGTGGTGTGCGCCGCCAAAAGCTACCTGAGCCAGCATGGCACGCCGCAGAAGCCGAGCGACATGGTCAACTTCTCCTGGCTGGAGTACAGCGTGCGGCCCGACAGCGAATTCGAACTGATGTCGCCGGAAGGCATCACCACGCGCATTTCCCCGCAGGGGCGCTTCGTCACCAACGACTCCTCCACCATGATCCGTTGGCTGAAAAACGGCGCCGGCATCGCCTACGCTCCGCTGATGTGGGTGATCGAAGAGATCAAACGCGGCGAAATTGAGATCCTGTTCAAAAGCTACCATTCGGATCCGCGGCCGATCTACGCGCTCTATACCGAGAAGGACAAATTGCCGCTGAAGGTGCAGGTGTGCATCAATTATTTAACCGACTATTTCGAACGCGTCGCGGCAGTCTATCAGGGCTATCGCTGAGCCGTGCTCAAATAACGGTGCGCCAGCGCACCCAGCAGCGTCAGCGCCAACATACCGAGGCCCCACAACAGCCAGACGGCGTAGCCCGCCCAGGTCAGCAGCAGAGGAAAATAGCTCGCCAGCCCGCTGGCCAGCTGTTTCAGCCACGGTAGCCAGACGTCCAACACCGCCTGCGGCACCAGGTTCAGCGCACCGTTCACCGGCAACGATGCTTTCCCGGCTGCCTCCGCCAACGCCGGGAGCCAGGCCAGCACCCCGGCGACGCCCCAGGCCAGCAGCGTCCACAGCACCATGGCGCCCAGCAGCAGCGCGAGTGTCCAACCGCCCCGGTTCACGGCACACCGCCGCCGCACTGCGGACAAAAGCGGCTCCCCGGCGGCAGCGGCGCGGCACACTGTCCGCAGGTGGCGCTCGCCGCGGCAAACGGCTGACCGCAGCGGTGGCAATAACGGGCGCCCGATTTATTCACGGCCCGGCATTCCGGACACTGCGGCCCCGGCTCGCCATGCTGGTTATAGCGGTTGCCATGATGCCCACCGCCGTGGCTCGCACGCAGATGACCGCCGTTAATACCGCCTTGCCCCAACAACCGTTTCAGTAAGCTCATCCCGCCTCTCCTCTGTGCATTGACGCTGAACCTCACTGTAAACCCTGGAGTAAACTCCAGGGTAAAGCCCGACGAGCAGGATTTACGTTTCATTACATCGTAAAAGTGGCAAGGCTTTGATGCCGTTAACAAAAGCACCATCGGCATTATCCCACGCCACCGCGCTGCGTTATGCTGCGGAAACCTCTCCCTGCATCAGGAATAACCATGAAAAAAATCATACTGGACTGTGACCCGGGGCATGACGACGCCATCGCCCTGTTGCTGGCCTGGGGCAATCCGCAGATCGACCTACTGGCGGTCACCACCGTGGTGGGTAACCAAACGCTGGACAAAGTGACGCGCAACGCGCTGGCGGTGGCCCGCATCGCCAATATCACCGGCGTACCCTTCGCCGCCGGCTGCCCGCGCCCGCTGGTGCGCAATATCGAAGTGGCGCCCGACATTCACGGCGATTCCGGCCTCGATGGCCCGGTGCTGCCGGAACCCCACCTGCAGCTGGACTCGCGCCACGCGGTGGATCTGATCATCGAGACCGTGATGGCCCACCCGCCCGGCAGCGTGACGCTGGTGCCTACCGGCGGCCTGACCAATATCGCCATGGCCGTGCGTAAAGAGCCGCGCATTGCCGAGCGGGTCAAGGAAGTGGTGCTGATGGGCGGCGGCTACCATGTGGGCAACTGGAGCGCGGTGGCGGAGTTCAATATCAAAATCGATCCCGAAGCGGCGCACATTGTATTTAACGAAAAATGGCCGCTGACCATGGTCGGGCTGGATCTCACTCACCAGGCTTTGGCCACGCCGGCAGTCTGCGAACGCATCGCCGCCCTCGGCACCCGGCCGGCCGCCTTCGTCGGCGAACTGCTGGCATTCTTTGGCCGTATGTACCGGCAGGCGCAGGGCTTCAGTGCCCCGCCGGTGCACGATCCTTGCGCGGTGGCCTATGTGATCGATCCGAGCGTCATGTCGGTGCGCAAAGCGCCGGTGGATATCGAGTTGACCGGCACCCTGACGTTGGGCATGACGGTCGCGGACTTCCGCGCGCCGCCGCCGCCGGACTGCCACACCCAGGTCGCGGTCAAACTGGATCAGGATAAATTCTGGGATCTGGTGGTGGATGCGCTGGAACGGATCGGCGACGTGGAGTAAGCGCACAAGAGACGAGACTAACGCGCTTGGGCAGGCGCGTTAGTCTGTATTCTGCCGCGGCAACGGGGAGGCTCAAGTCATAACCGCTTTTATTTCCAATACAGCAGAACAATCCCAATAATAGATAATTCCATAAAAATTTAAAAAAACAGATAAAGACAAGAAGAATCCTAATAAAAATAAAAAAATGAAAATCATATTGAATTTAAAAATCAGCAATGAGAAACGATGAGGTAAATTTCCGCCGTCGCGCCGACACTGACGACATCAATTAAAAAAGCAGATACCTCTTTTATTCTTCACAGGGCCTGCCAATATAGGCCATTGCCGGGATACCCCACGATATTCGCGCACGTAGGAATCACAATCAACCATTTGATTTTAATTAACAAAAACAAGAATTAGATTATGAATTGACTGAATCACAATAGATTTGAGAAAATGGCGCGTCTGTTTTTGCAAACAACAAACATACCTTTTACGGGTGAAAAATACGGCTTAAACTTTCTTTGGGTACACAGCCTCGCGCATTCTCAGGGCAAACATTATTTATCGCTTCACCATAAAGACGGTTTAAATTTCCCGTGAGACATTTGCGAATTGAACATTACACGCATTTCAATATCAGGACAAAGGAAAGGGAATAATAAAAACATGCATTCAATAAACGCTATCAGGCCATGGCAGGTTAACCATGGCCGATAAATCTCCCGCTAACGCAGCGACCATCGCCGTGCTGCCCCTGCTGCTGATCTGGATGACGGTGATCCTGCCGATTTATTACCCCAATATGGGCGGCGACGGTCTGGCGCTGCCGCAAAACATTCTGGCCTGGGCCGTCATGGCGCTCACCACGCTGATAGTGACGTTCACCGTTTGCCTTGGCCGTACCCGTCTTTCGCTGACCCCCACCGCACGCCTGTTGCTGCTCGGCATCGCCGTGCTGGCGCTGCCGCTGCTGTATACTCGCTCCGAGTGGCGCGAAGACGCCCTGTGGCGCTGCGCCGGTCTGCTCGGTGGTTGGCTTTTCTATGTCGCCTGCCTGCAGCTGCGCCTAACCCCCAGGCAGCGCAACCTGTTGCTGTACGGTCTGCTGTTCGCCGTCGGCGTTCAGGCACTGCTGGCGGCTCTGCAACTGTTCGCCCCCGCGCTGGCTTGGGTATCCCCTAACGGCAGCCGGGTCTACGGCGTCTTTCAGCAACCGAACGTGCTGGGCAGCTTTATCGCCACCGGGTTGGCTTTGGCGCTCTGGCAGCTGCTGGCTCCCCTCTCTGCGCCAACGCGGCGGCGGCAAATCCCGCTGCTCGCGCTGCTGGCTGCTTTCTCAGCCCTGCTGGTACTGATCCAGTCGCGCGCCGCCTGGTTGGGGGCCGCATTGGCGGCGCTGCTACTGCTGTGGCGCTTTGCCCGCCACCGCACGCTCGAAAGCCGCTGGGCGGGTGGCGCGCTGCTGCTGGGCGCCGCGATCGGTCTGACGGTGCTGTTCACCGGCTTTGGCCTGGATGGCCGCGCAGGTCTCATCGCACGCGAAGGCTCTAATTATTCACGTCTGACCATGCTGCACGACGTCGGCGCCATGATCCTGGCCAAGCCGCTGCTGGGCTGGGGCTATGGCGGCTTTGAATACAGCTTCGCGCACTTCCGCCTGCAGACAATGCCCTGGCGAGAAGTGCTGGAAGTCGCCGGACATCCGCACAATGAAATCCTGCTGTGGTGGGTTGAGGGCGGCCTGCCGGCGCTGGCAGGTATCGCTATCGTCATCGTCGCCGGCGCGCTGCTGCTGAAACGCGCCTGGCAACGGGATTGCGAAGCGCCGGCCGGTGCGCGCGTCGGGCTGTTTCTGGTGCTGCTGCCAATGTTGATACACACCCAACTGGAATACCCTTTCTATCTGTCTGCGCCGCATTGGCTGGCGTTTCTGCTGCTGCTGGCACTGTTGGACGGCCAAACCGGCGCCCCACGCCCGCTGCCGTTAGCCAAAGCCCTGAGTCTGCCTGTAGCAATGGCGGCGCTCGGCGTGTTAGTGATGGCGGTCTTCGCCTGGCAAGGGCGCATGGCGCTCACCCAATCGGAGCGCACGATGCTGACCACCATCGACAGCATCGAGCAGATGCCGCCGCCGGCCGCCTGGATCTATCGGGAGCGCAAAACGTTCGACGAGCAATCTCACGCGCTGCTGGTCTATAACCAAACGCGCGATGATGCCCTGTTGACCGGCTATCGGCAGTGGGCCAATGCCTATCTGCAGCGCCGCATCGACGCCAACGTCTACGCCACGCTGATCATGATCTTGCGCTATCAGGGGGATCAGGCACAAGCCGACGCTCGCCAGCGGGAGGCCGCTTTTCTGTTTTCTCGGGATGCGCGGTTTAGGTAAACCCTATAGAGGTTGGAATGGCGGAAATCAATTTTATTGCTCCCGCCGTTTCAACTTAAACCCAACGTTTAATGATGATGGAGGTATTGATGCCGCCAAACGCGAAATTATTGCTCTGTAAGTATTCACAATCGATGCGCCGGCTTTCCCCCATAATATAATCCAGCTCACCACACTGCTCATCCGGCTGATGAAGGTTAAGCGTTGGCGCAAACCAGCCTTCTCGCATCATTTGCAAACTCATCCAGGCCTCCAGCGCGCCGCAGGCTCCCAGCGTATGGCCAAAATAGCTTTTCAGCGATGAAATCGGCGTTTGGCCGCCAAAAATAGCTGCCGTAGCCTGGCTTTCAGCGATATCCCCTCGATCGGTGGCAGTGCCATGAGCGGAAATATAGCCGATGTCCCGCACATTCAAGCCAGCTATCTTCAACGCCTGCTCCATGCATATTTGCATCGTTTCACGCTGCGGTTGAGTGATATGCGCCGCATCGCAATTGGTGGCAAAACCGACAATTTCACCGTAGATAACGGCGCCGCGCGCTTTCGCATATTCCAACTCTTCCAGGACCAACGTCCCGGCACCTTCGCCAATCACCAGGCCATCACGCTGCCGATCGAAAGGGGACGGTGTGCTTTTAGGGCTATCGTTACGCTGGCTCGTTGCGAATAGCGTATCGAACACCGCGGCCTCCGAGGGGCAAAGCTCTTCTGCGCCACCAGCAACCATAACCTTCTGATAACCGTGACGAATAGCCTCCCAGGCATAGCCAATCGCCTGGCTCCCTGAGGTGCATGCGCTGGAGGTCGGGATCACTCGGCCGCGCAGGCCGAAAAACAGACCGGTGTTAACCGCTGTGGTATGTGGCATCATCTGCACATAAGTGGTGCCAGTGATGTTGTTGGTATGTTTTTCAGTAAGCATAGTGGCAAATTCGCTCACGGGGCCGGTACTTCCCGTCGAAGAACCGTAGGCGATGCCGGTTTGGCCGTTAGTCAGTACCGGATCGTCAATCAGCCCCGCTTGTTCCAATGCCAGTTCAGTAGCGCGAGTGGAAAGGAGTGAGACTCGCCCCATTGCGCGAATGCGCTTTCGGGTGTAATGCTCAGGCAGGACGAAATCATCGATTGGTGCGCCCAGTAAGGTATGCAATCCATCATAAATCTGCCACTCGGGCATTGTCCGCACCGCATTTTCATATGCCAACAGACGCCGGGAAACATCCTGCCACCGTTCCCCAAAGGCGGTTACGCCGCCCATGCCGGTGATGACAACACGACAAGTCATAACATTCCTCCGTTGATGGAAATGACCTGGCGGGTGATGTAGCCCGCAATATCGGACATTAAATAGCTCGCCAGGCCGGCAACTTCATCCGTCTGGCCCATGCGCTTCATTGGAATGATCGCCATCGCTTCTTTCAATGCGGCCTCTTCCATTTCGATCATCCCCGTGTCGATCAGGCCTGGAGCAATGCAGTTAACGGTGATTTTGCGCTTCGCAAGCTCAATGGCCAATGCTTTGGTGGCGCCGATGATCCCCGCTTTAGCGGCGCTATAATTGACCTGACCGCGATTGCCCATCATTCCCGATACCGACGACAACGTAATGATTCGACCACCTCTACGTGCGCCGATCATCGGCATGATGCAAGGATGAATGACGTTATAAAAACCGTCGAGATTGGTGTGGATCACGCTGTCCCAATCGTTCTCGCTAAGCGCAGGGAACGCCCCATCCCGGGCGATGCCTGCATTGCAGACCACACCGTACCAGGCGCCGTGGGCAGCCATATCCTTTTCCAGCACTTCACGGCACTGATCACGTTCACTTACGTCAAAGTTCAGCAGGCGACCTTGCCCCCCAGACTGTTCAATGGCTGCGAGGGTTTCCTGGGCGCCGGCCTGATCTCGGTGATAATGGACGCCGACGATAAAACCATCAGCGGCAAGCTGACGAGCAATCGCGCCCCCAATTCCCTTACTAGCCCCGGTGACCAGAACTGAACGACTCATGCGGTCTCTCCCTGATTAAAAAGCGATGTCAATTCTTCTGACGTTGGCTGGAAAGTATTCACACGGCCAGATGCCAGGCACTCTTCCCCTACGGTAATGGTGCAGTCAAAGCTGCCGAAACGTTCGTCTTGCATCAGCAACCTAGCTTGAACATTCAACGTCGCATTGCCTGGTAGATGCCCGGCCGCACAGGTTAACTCGCGGGCGCCAAGCACCATGCCCAATGAAATTTCATGCAACCCCGCTTGGCGGCGATGCCAGCCGGACCAAACCCCCACCGTTTGCGCCATCAACTCCAGCGCAAACCATCCCGGCAGATTGCCCTGAGCATCGAGAAAGGGTCCCAACACTCCGCCAAGATGCACGCTAACCTGACAGTGAACATCGTTTTCAGTCACGTTGACGACCTCATCCAGTAGCATCATCGGCTCAGCATGAGGCAAGTACTCGGACGGCGGCAAATATTCGTTCATACATCTTTCCCTAATAGAATACTGGCGTTATTTCCGCCAAAGGCGAAAGAGTTAGAGAGGATTATCGGTCGAGCCAACGGTTGGCTGGTATGCATGACACCGCAAGCGGGGAGCACGGGGTCTGCTGGCGAAGCGCTGAAATCTTGGGCGGGTAAAGGTAAATTGCGCAGTAAAATCAGCGCGCTGATAGCCGCCTCCGTGATCCCCGCAGCCCCCAGAGTATGGCCGGTTAAATGCTTGGTCGAACTGCATGGTACCTGTTCACCAAACAGCGAATGCACTACGCGGGACTCGATTTGGTCGTTAAGCAGTGTCGCGGTGCCGTGCAGATTAATGTAACCAACCTGTTTCGCCTCGATATCCGCTTCGGCCAAGGCTTGTTCAATGGCACGAATGGCACCCTCTCCCTGAGGATGCGGTGCTGATATATGCCAAGCATCGCTGGATTCCCCCACCCCTAATAGAACAAGAGGCTGAGGCTCGCGGGTCAGCACCATGAGTGCAGCGCCTTCACCGATAGTGATGCCGCAACGGTTTTGGGCGAACGGCTGGCAAAGCTCAGACGATAGCGACTCAAGGCTGTGAAAACCGTTGATCGGCATTCTGCTCAACGTATCGGCGCCGCCAACAATGGCGACATCGGCAAGCCCCGCTTCGATCAGCCGCCGCCCGCTGATAATGGCTCGGGCGCTGGAAGAGCAAGCTGTCGAAAGCGTAAATGCTGGCCCATCGACCTGTAGCCAGCGGCTGAGAAATCGCGACGGATCGCCGAGCTCCTGCTGAGGATACCGCCAACGCGGGCTAACTTCGCCGTTGAACGTCAGCTGTACATGCTCATCGCCTTCGTTTAACCCGGAGGTGCTGGTGCCCATCACGACGGCAATCCGATCGCGGCCAAACCTGGCGATGGCTTCATCAACCTGCGGCTGGATCTGCTCCAGCGCGGCCAGCAACAGTTGATTATTACGGGAACGATGAGCGGAAAACGACGCAGGGATAACGGGTAACTCTCCCTCAACGCCGCCCAGCACGGCTTCCGGGTTCCCCTGTAGCCACCCCGCTCTCGGACGCATACCCGGCGCAGAGCCGCGAGCGAGGTTTGCGGCTATCTCATCCAGAGAATTCCCAAGCGCATTAATCATACCGATGGCAGAGATGTAAATCATGTTATTCACCCAGGTATTGAATGGTGATTTGGTATTTAAAAGCATGTTGTTGAATGCTAATCGGCTCTCGCAGGCCATTACGCTGAAGATAGGCGATCTCGGTCACCAGCTTGCCGCTGGCGTTGCGCAGCTCGCGCTGATTACCCTTATCGACGATCGTCCAGCCATTCGGCAGCCGCGCCCGCCAAGTTTCAAGCGGCCAAAGGCTAAGCATGACATCGGCCAACACCTGGCTTGCCGGTGGTAATTGAGGAACGATGATAGATTGCTCGGCGTGTAACCCATTCTCATCATAGGTAAGCTTAAACAGCCGAATTCCCACGGAGGAAAGCCCGGCGAGGGTGATTTTCTGCTCATCAGCATGCAACATGACCAACAGCGACTGGCTTTTGCCGTTGAAAGTACCGGTCAGCAGTTGCTGCTTATCGATCGCAGGTGACAAACCAGGCGCAGGCAACACCACGCGGGTGCCCGGTTCTAGCCAGGCCTGTGGGAACGTGTCATTCCCCGGAGCAATCGAATGGCTGCAGCCGGCTATCCCCATCACAACGAGCAGCGCAGCGAATCGCCAGCAATTACGTACCATCATCTTTTTTCTCTTTTTTTATTTGGCATCGCCAGTGGTGAAAGTAGCCAGGCGACGAAAATTCCGCTGACCAAAACAATTCCGAAACAGCTGATTGCCTGCGTGTCACTGAACAACAACATGCCAAGCGTTAGCAAAGTCGTCATCATCGCCAACGTAATGGCTAGCAGCGAAGTCAGCGGCGTCCCCTGCGGGTTACTGAAAAACAGTGTGTAATTGATGCCAATGCCCAATACCAGCACTAATGCCAACAGCGAGAATAGGTTTACGCTATACCCGCAAAACGAGAGCACAGCCAACCCACATCCCAGCGACAACAGGGACGGTATCAGGCTGACAAGCCCTTTACGCCACCCTTGGCGAACCATCGCGCCACAGGCGATCACAACCAACGCGATACCCAACAACCCCGTCAATACGGAACGGTAGAGCGCGAAGAGCGAATCAAAAGACTGTTTGCGGTCCACCCATGCCACACCGGCCTGCTTGTCCGCCAGCTCTCCCAATTGATTGCCTGACGTTACACCATCGACGGGAACCAGCGCCCCACTCTGGCCGTTGGGCAGAGTCAGCCACAACAAACGCCAACCTTCGCTGATGCTGCTTTCCAGCCATGTGGGTACGGAAACCGGCATTGCGTTCAGATCGGGGTTAGCCATATCAAGCCCCGCATTTTTTAGCGCAAGAAGCACGGTTGGTGCCGCGTCACGCAGCAGACGTAAATCCTGCTCTTGGCACGCCAGCGAATTAAGGGGGATCGCGCGGAAATGGCTAATCATTCCCTCATGTTGCGCTCGCTCCAGGTGCGGCAGGAAAGTTTCCAACCGCCGCAGCGTCTGTTCTGGAGTAGCGCCATAGACCACGAACCATTTTTGATCGACGTTTTGCCCGATCAATCGGCTAATCTTGTTCTCCTGCGCCAGCAGTGAAGACGGCAACGCCTGCAGTTGGGAAATATCATCATTCACACGCAACGTGGCAATCCCAGCCATTGACAGCAGAGCCAAGGCCGTCGGCACCCCTACGCGCACTGCTTTATTGCGCCGCCAGGCCGCCAACCAACGCAGCATCACCCCCATCGCCGGAACCGGCCGCACCGGTAAGCCGCGGCACAACCAGGGATGCCAAAAAAATACGGTCAGGCACGATGCGCTAAGTCCGATGGCGGCAAACACGGCCATCTGGCGAATGCCGGGGAAAGGAGCCAACATCATGATTAGATAGGCCGCCACCGTCGTCAACAATGCCAACAAAAGCGCTTTGCCAACCTTCGTCAGGCTTTGCCAGGGCGACATGACCGCGCCATGCACCATGCGTTCGGTCAGATAGTAGAGCGTATAATCGGCAGAAATCCCGATGATGCTCATGCTCATCACCAACGTCATCAGGTGCAGTTCGCCATACAGCACCAACGTGGCCACCGTCCCCGCCAATGCTCCGACGCTGAGAGAAAGTAGACACAACAGCAACGGTCGCAATGAACGAAAGACCACGATAATTAACAGAACCACGCCCAGGATCGTGGCAGCGCCGAGGGTGGCGATATCCCGCTTCGCTTGCTGGCTGGCGTAGTCGCTGTAGAACACCGTCCCCCGAGAAAGCAGCTGCGCCTGCGGATAGAGCGCCTTCAGTGACGCTTCCTGTACCGCGAGCTCCGCCACCAAGCGATGGGTTTGTTGCATATCGAAGGAGTCACCCACCAGCTCCCCGTGTAACAAATACCAGTAGTTTTGCTGCTCGTCCTGAGTGACAAGCCAGCCATCCATCAGCCGCAGTCGCTGACCGTTTTGCGCAAGCGCCAACTGGGAGCCACGCATCAGCATCAATGGATCGTTCCGCAACTCTTTGCCACTAACGCCAGAAAAAGCGGAATAGAGCTGTGACAGAACCCATTGCGCTTGCGCTTCACCGCCATTTTGCAAGCGCATGCGAGTGGCGCTATCGATAAGCCCGTTGCGGTGCTGCCAGAAAAAGGCTCCCCAGGCTTTCTGGCTTTCGGCGTTCATCTTTCCTTTAACTTCAGACAACGCGGGTGACTGTTGAAGTTGCGCCAACCACGTTTCTGCTACTCGCGGATCCGGCTGTTTACCGGGGCTGACCAACCACACTACCTGTTTATCCAGGCGCTGCATAAAGCCGTCACTTATCGCGAGCGGAACCGAACCCAGCGCCTGCTTGGGCAGCATCGCCAACACGCTGCTGTTCAAACGTGCGCCCGGCAGCAACGCCAACAACACGCCGAGCAGCATCAAACATACCAATCCCCATAACAGGGCGAGGCGGCGGGAATTAGTCGGCGGCAAAGCGTTGGCGTTCGTCATCAGTCAGGGTCGCAGGGGTCAGTCGATGTTGAGAAAGTATAATTTCCGTACGATCGCCTTGTTTATCATAGAGCTGAATAGACTCCAGATAAGTTTCACCAGACAAATCGATTGAGGAGAAAATTTTATCCAATGGCGTGGTCGTCGGCGTCAGGCGAAGTACCCAACGCCCCTCTCCCTTATCCTGAAAACCTACGCGGAAATTCTGTTCCAGCGCCTTGCGATCGGCCTGAAATAGTCCGCGCAACAGATGGTTAAACTGGAACATCTGCGGATTATTTTCGGCGGTAACCGTTTGTTGAGGCTGGCCATTCACCTGTTGAACCATACGAAAATCGTTCAGCATCAGCAGCATGGGGAAAGGACTCTTTTGATCCCACAACAACCCTTGATCGCGGGCAAGCAGCATTTCCCCCTGTGAGCGAAGCGGTTGCGGCATGTCCTTAATCGTACGCGTCTGTGCGAAATGAGCCCGGATCACCGGCTGCCCGGTAAAACGTTGCTGAAGCTCATCCAGCGTGACGGCATGCACCCACGGCGCCAGCAAAAGCAGGCATAAAGGCAAAAGTCTCATGGCGCTACTCCCATTCGTTCAAACAAAATATCTGGACTCACGAAGCACATTTCACGGCTTTTCTCTTCTACCGCAACCTGAATGGTGTAACCCGTTGTGGTCCGTTTCGCAGTCAAGACATCGAATATCTGGTAAGCGATGCGCAAGCGGTTTTCATACTCTTCCAACTGTGCGCGAACGCGGATGCGCTGCTCAAATGTCAGCACGTCGCGGTATTTCACCCGAGTATCGACAACCGGCCAAACATACCCGGACGCCTGCATTTGCCGGTAACCGTAATCAAACTGGTTCAGCAGCGCCTCACGAGCGATCTCAAAATAACGAAAATAGTTGCCGTGCCACACCACTCCCATCATGTCGACATCATGAAACGGGATGGTGAGTTCAACGTCAGCCGTAAAGCGAGGGTCGTTAAGCACCCATTACTCCTTATCGGCGGTGTCAGGCAGCCGCCAAAAATCGAAAAAGTTAAACCAGTCCAACGGGGACATCAGTGCGAAATGTTCAAGACGGGCAGCATAGCGATCGATAGCCAGCTGAAGGGCCTGTTGACGTTCAGCTCGCGGTAATGGCAGCGGATCGGCGAAAGCCTCACAATGTATGTGCAGTTTTCCCTCCCGTTGCAAAGCAAAGATCAACAATACCGGGCAACGCAGCAGTGCGGCTAGAATAAACGGCCCTTGCGGGAAAGGCGCGGGCTGCCCCATAAACGAACTCCAGCTGACGCGCCAATCGCCACCACGCTGCGGATTTACCGCAATGCGATCGCCAACGATAGCCACCCACTCACCGCGATCCAATTTATCCTTCAGCAACATTGCCGTTTCAGGGCCAATGTCATTCACCGGGAGCAGGTTTATTCCCGCCTGCGGCGCCATTTCTTCCATCACCTGTTTAAAGCGTTGGGCGTTTTCGCTGAAGACCAGGGCGTTCACCACTTTCCCACCTTGCCGCTGCGCCAGCGCCCGACACGCTTCCACATCCCCCAGGTGTGAAGCCAATAACAGCTTCCCCTGCGTACTGGCGCTGTTTAGTGCCTCTTCCGCCCCCGGAGCAAAAACGATATCTCGCCCCAATTTCAGCTCACCCCGCCAACCGGCGACCTTATCCAACATGGCGTGCCCAAATCGCAGAAAGTGGCGGTAGCTATTCAGATACGGGGGAATTGCCTGCCGGCGCAAAACAAGCTGTTGACGTACGCGTGCAAGCCACTGCCGGGATGCCCGTCTCGGCGCCGCCGCGCTCAACCAATAGACGCCAACCACCGGCCACAGCAAAAGCGAAAATGCGCGGCGACCGAGCAACCGCCACACCGCTAACATGAAGCGCATGCCCCACATTCCTTTGACTTCCGCTTGTTTCGCCCAATGCGCATTTGTGCTGCGACACAACAGTGAAGGAATGCGCGGCAACATGCCGAAAAATAAGCGGGTGTGCATCATCGAAATACGAACGTTGTCCTTCAATGTATCGAAATGCGATACACCATCCTGGGGATAGGTCACTCGCGTCGGGACGAAATAGCTGGTGTTACCCTGCCAATAAAGGCGCACCATCACCTCCGTATCGAAATCCATCCGCCTCCCCAGTGAAACGCGACCGGCAAGCCGTAAAGTCGGGGCTAACGGGTAAACGCGAAAGCCGCACATACTATCTTTCAACTGCAGAGAAAGCGTTTCAATCCATACCCAAACATGCGTCACCCAACGTCCGTAGAGGCGCGCTCGCGGCACGGAATCATCGTATATCGGCAACCCGGAAATCAGCGCTTCCGGATACCGTTCGCTGAGCGCTAACAGTGCAGGGATGTCTTCAATCGCATGTTGCCCATCGGCATCGACCTGCACCGCATGGGTAAAACCAGCGCATGCCGCCGCCTCCAAACCGCGAATAACGGCCACGCCTTTACCAGCGTTGACATCCAGACGAACCAGAGTCACTCGTTCATATTGCTCAGCCAGAGCATCAAGCTCCCGCCGCGTGGTGGCATCGCTGCCGTCATCGACGATGATGCAAGGCAAGGCCAACGGCTCAAGACGTGACAGTACGCGCGCCATCATCGCGCCGTGGTTGTAGCAGGGGATCACGACACAGGGAAAATAACTCAACGACATAACCGGATTTTCCCGCTGCTGGCGGTATGAAGGGTTGCGCCATCATGCCGCAAGTAAGCGAAAGTAAGGCTGCCTCGCTCCTCATGCCAATTGAGCCTCAGCGTCACTCGATTTTCCGGCAACAACGGCGCTTGAAATTTGACGTTCTGAATACTGTGGAAGTAAAAACCCGGCGTGAGCAACATCGCGGAAAAATGCATTACCCAGTCGAGTTGCGCTACGCCCGGTAACAGCGGCTGCACGGCGAAATGCCCTTTGAACCAGAACAGTTCCGGCTCAAGAGAAAAGGTGATCTCGGCTTGACCAGGCTGCGGCTGGTGGCATTCGATTTTATGGGGCGTCATTGAAAAACTCCTGTAATTGCGTATCAACGCGCTTATTCATGCTGTTTACCGGGATTTCATTAACCACCCGCCAATAACGAGGAATAGCCATCGGCTCAAGCCACGGGGACAGTGCACGACGCCACGACAACTCCAACGCGTTACCGTGCTTTTCTCGCCAGGCATCCTGCCGTTCACGATCTAACACCAGCAGTGCGCCGATACCTTGGCGTCCTCGACGAACAACCGGCAACGCCGCCGCGTCCTGAATGCCGTCCAGCGCCATCAGCCGGCGTTCAACTTCACTCAGTGAGATGCGTTTTTCTTCTATTTTCACCACTCGTCCACGGCGCCCTTGCAAACGGAAACGGCCATGCCCGATAAACTGCAGCTCATCATCCAATAATTGCCCGTCAGGTTGCGCAATCAACGGTGATACGGCGCGGAAGGCATCGCCCTCCGCCGTGAGCCTCACCCCCGGAAACAGTTGCCACGGAATGTCATCTTGTTCACGGTAGCGCCAAGCAAGAATGCCGGTTTCAGTACAGCCGTAAATTTCATCCGGCCAGACGCCAAGCCATGCCTGCGTCGCCATAACGTCTTTCCATGGCAACATGCCGCCTGCGGAGAAAATCATGCTGACCGATGGCGCAGCCAACCGGGGATCGAGCCGTTTGAGGAAAGCAGGGCTGCTGACGAATAGATAGCGATAAGAACGATCAAAAGCGGCCAGCTGTTCGGCGTAATGAACCATTGCCGCATGCAGAGGTAATCCCTGCGACATAGGCAAGAAAATGCGAAACGTGAGGCCATAGAGATGCAGGGGAGCAACCGATGCCACCACACGGCAACCGTCCAACTGCCCAGAAAAGCGGGTTGCCAACAGCCTGGCTTCATAATCCAGAACCGCGACCCGCTTAACGACTCTTTTGGGTTGCCCGGTGGATCCGGAAGTAAACAGTTCGATGCTGGCGTCATCGGCGATCGCCGGTAGACATATCTTCGTCGGCGCCGACTTTTGGGCTGACGCCACAACGAGCAGCCCCTCGCTCCAGCACAGTTCGGCATCACTTAACACGCCGCTGAACAGCGACCGTTGCTCCTCAAGCAGTGAGAGCCGGCGATGGCCTGGGATCACCGGTGTTTTGCCGGCGTACAAGACAGCCAACAACGCCACAATGAACAAATAGCTGTTTTCAAAGCACAGCGCCCAGCGATCGGCTTCTTGCTGACGCAAACGATCGAGCAATATCGATACGTCATAGCGCAATTGGCCGAGTGTCCAGGTCTGTTCGCCAAGCCAAGCAATGGGCGTTTCATCGGAGCGCGATGCACTTAACCATTGCGACAGTGAAAGAGGGGGAGTCATCGCACATCTCGCTGCATTACTCGACGACGCACCAACCATTCGCCGGCCATCAGCGCGCCTATCAGCAGATAAGCAATCATGCCGTTCCACATTGTCCAAAGCGCCATATCTCCATGCAAGGCGGTTAAACAGGCCATGGAGCCGTTGAACACGAAAAAGATGCACCAGACCTGGGTAACTCGACGCGTATAACGAACGCCTTCGGGCGGCAGCCGCGGCTCGCGCAGCCGAGCCAAACGCTCAACCAACGGCATATCACTCCACAGCGACCCCCCAAAGCCGCACAGCATCACCAAATTGACAATTACGGGCCACCACAGCAGCAGTTGATGGGCGCGTAACAGCGCGCTGGCAACGCATAACGCAACCCCAGCAAATGCCACGTACTGCATAATGCGATGCATCGGCCCGGCTTTTCGCCGCAGCTGACGTAAGCGTAGAAACAGCATCAGTGCCATCGATGGCAGCAGCCAATGCAGGCCGTCATGCAGCAGGCCAAACCAAACCAAAAACGGCCAAGCTAACAATATTAGCGCCATCATAACCTGTAGCACCGACAACCTTTTCCCCTGCACGATGGATCAGGCTTCCCGCAGCAAACGTTCTACCGCTTCGACGACATCTTGAACGGTTCGCACAGCTTTAAACTCTTCCGGTTTGATCTTCCTGCCGGTTTTCTTTTGCAATTGCACAATCATGTCGACCGCATCGATGCTGTCGAGCTCAAGATCTTCATACAAGCGGGCTTCCGGTGTAATCGACGCGGGATCAATTTCAAAGAGTTTGATCAGAAGCGCGGAGACTTCTTCATAAATAGCGTGTTGTTCTGTCATGGCGGATTCTTTCTCAGGCTCGTTGCGAATGAATAAAAGAAGCCAGCGTTGCTACAGAGTAAAAGTGCTGGCGCATTTCTTCACTTTCGGCGGAAAGCACGATGCCGTACTTATTTTTTACCGCCAGCCCGAGTTCAAGCGCATCGATGGAGTCCAGTCCTAATCCTTCCCCGAACAGAGCCGCCTGCGTTTCAATATCATCCGCCGTCAGCTCCTCCAAATTCAATGTATCAATAATGAGATTTTTAATTTCTAGATAAAGCGCTTGCATCATTAAGTTCCGAAAAAGGTATTTCAACGAATTGTAATTGTTGCGAAAGGTACCGGTTCAGCTGCCTTGCCGCCAATGCCGGCTCTGGTGTTTTGCCATCATAAAAATGCTCGATCGGCACTCGACCGCGTACTTTGATCTCAAAGAGCGGCTTTGTAAGGGGGACATCGTACCATTTGCTCTGTTTATCCAATAAATGTTCACTGCAGCAAATCGCCACAATACGCAGATCGCGGCGGCAACGGACGGCAATATTGGCCGCCCCGCGCTGCAGAGACATCTTTTTCCCCGGTTCGGTACGCGTGCCCTCAGGAAAAATTAAAAGGGTGTCACCACGCCCCAATCTTTCCTGACACTGTGGCAACAAAGTCTCAGCCTGGCTGTTAACCAGATAATCCGCTGCACGAATCACCCCGCTGACAAACGGATTTTTCAGTAATGCACTTTTCACCAGGCAATCCGTTTCCGGCATCACGGAAGCCAGCAGCACATAATCAATCAACGTAGGATGGTTCGCCACTACCAGACAGCCGCGTTCATTACGCAGGCAATCGGCGCCATGGATACGGTAATCTAATACGCCAATGCTCCTCGCCACCGTCAAGAACAATCGAAAACTGGCTGAAATACTGCGCCGCGCTATGCGGCAGCGCTTATTGTCATCACGTACAACAAGCAACAGCAAATTAAACCAGGTCAGGGAAAGCAGCAGCCCGCCGAGCCCGAATAACGCGAAGCAAAACCCGGTCATTACCAGGCGCCAGATGCGATTTAATCCGGTTACAGCATTCATTTCATGAGACTCCAACGCCACTGCACTCGTTCTCCGTCAATCGTAAAGTGGGGCGTCTGCGCGAGATAGTGCCTTAAAAACCGCAAGCTTTGCGGCAAAGACATTTCATTGCCTGCATAATCACTCTCCGTGGAGCATTGCAACGTATCCCCCGCCTCAAACAGCAGCGCCACGGCATACGCCCAGGTGGGCATTTGCGCAGGCAGCCCCGGATGGTAAAACGCTGGGATCACACCATCAAAATCCACCATCAATACACGCTGATGGCCGGCCTGCAGCAAGCAAACCACTTCACAAAGCCCTTGCTGAAACGTATCCATGCCAGCAGAAAGCGAAGAAGATACTATCGGTTGCCTAGCAACGATCGTCAGATTTCCAACCGCGGAATTATGAACCGACATGGTAAAATCCGTCGGCGAAACAGACTGGCCGGTCGCCAATGCATGGAGGATACGGTAGTTGCGCTCCAGCTCCCCGTGACGGCTGGTATAGAGCACTGCATCAACGGCATGACGACGCAGCAAAGAAAGCCCGCAATCAACCGCCAGCTTACTGCCGGAGCTCAAGCGACGCGCGGCCATCATCGGCAATTCATCAGGCAACGCCTGAGGCGCGCTCGAATCAATGGCATCAGGCTGGTGCGCCCATGCAAGCCACTGGGACGCGGCGCTCAGGCCGGGTGCTCGTGCCTGCCAGTCGACAATGTTCAAGGCAAATTTCATTAATGCAAATCCGTGGTGTATCCGTTATCCCTGGCACAACGCGCCAAACTGACGCCTCTTTTCAAGTCAAATTTTCTTGCATATGAGTAAGGTATGACCAACACCGAGATGATCGACGCGTTGTTCCACCTCAAATCCTGCCGCTTCCAGGTAGCGATAAAATTTCTCTACGCTGTAAAAACGGCTATTACCGTTAGCCATGCACGTGAAATAAAGCGACGTGGCGTTCAGGCTGAATGACGCCGCCTCAAATTTTTGCGCATCCCAGAACAGCTCCATAACGCACAACCGAGCGCCGGGTTTCATCACCTTAGCGATACGCTCCAACATGCCAATTATCTGCTGCGGAGCGAAACAGTCGAGGAACTGGCTCATCCACCAGATATCCGCTTCGCCAGGCAAGGTGGCCTCTTCGAGCATATCAACCGCATGAAAGCCAATGCGGTGAGAAAAACCGGCATTTTCGACATTTTGGCGGGCAAGTGCAATTTGTTGCGGCAAATCCAGTATCGTAATCGTGACGTCGTCATCGTATTGGCAGCAACGCAGCGCCCATTTTCCCGTATTTCCCCCAACATCGTACAGGCTTAAGGGTTTGCCGGCGAAAATATGCGGCAATGCCGCACTAAAGGCCGCATCAGAGTAGTAATGATCGAATGCAAACCAACTTTCGCGAGCTGGGGATGGTAACTGGGACAGCACAGGATAGATAGTTTCCGTGTCACTGAACACCTGGAGCCCCGCAGGCTTGGACTCCTTCAGCGCTTGCGCCAGAAAGAACAACCCCTGGTAACAGACATCCTGTGTGAAATCCATATTCACACGGGTCATCGCGTCATGCAGCAGGAAGTGCCCCACTTTGGACAGGCGGTAGCGCTCGTCGCGACAGATAATGATGCGGCCACTCAATCCCATATCCAACAGCACGCTGGTGGCATAATCATTCAGACTGCTATTAGCAACGATTTCATCCAGAAACGCGCCTTGTTCACCTTGCTTATCCAGATAGGCCAACACCCCCCCATTGCGCAAACAAAGCGCCGTTTGAAACAGCATGGGAGCGAAAGCTATGCGTTGCGCTTCGGTTATGGCATCAAGCGCATTAAAGGTGTCTTGTTCGTACATAACGATGATAAGCGTCCTGTGCTAAAAATATTTATCGGGCCATACTTGGCCCGACTAAAAAGATATTACTGCAGTGCATTCGTGGCGAGACTGACCTGAATATCTTTATCCAGATTGCGTACCCAACGATTATAATTCTTATGAATCTTACCTTGAGAAGCGAGCAGATTCTGGCTGCTGTCATAATCGATAGAATAAGCTGTTGCCGAGTAGGTAATACGCACCTCCGCACTGTGATTGCGGTTTTGCTGACGCGCCTTGATGACACCTGGCCCCACATCATTCATGATCCATTGGCGTTGGGCGCCAGCCTTAAGGATTGCGTTTCTGACTTGAGCCTCACTATGCCCGGCACTAACCGTCGAATGAACATTATCAACGGGTGCTGTACGCGCGCATCCCACTAAGGCCACCGCCACGGAAAATGCGATTAACAACTTGGAAACCCTTTTCATACAACCTCCATATTAAAGTAATTCTGATAACTTTCATCAATGGATAAATGAATACCGGCACACTCACCGCCAGATGAAACCGCGATTTATTTATTAACCGGAAACCTTACTGTATTTCAAAATAAATTCATCAGCCATCGGCAGGCTGAAAAATCAATATAAAAAAACTGAAAGACTCGCAATTCAATGAACTATTGGACAGGTTTAACTTGTAACCATTAAATATTCATTTAAGCTATCGGTGATTACATCGATTAAATTAACATCATCAAAGCGCTTATTCATGTCCATCAGCTCCGGCCATTAAAGTACTCCAATCAATACCCTTACTCAAGAAAAAATGTAACCAAATTATACCATCCCTCTGGCTCTCAAAGCCAAGTATGGCTGGCTAAATGGGAACTGCAGGGATAATGGCTGATACACCTGCACAGGCCGGTTAATCAGCATCGTGTAGCGAGACATTCTTGAGCTCAACGCGGCAATATCGCGCACTCTTTATCCAGCAGCGATTCTACCGACGCGCGATTGCCGACGTCCCAGCCGCGCTTCGAGGCCAGCAAGATAAAACCCCGTTGGCCGGCAAACGTGGTGGGCACTAACGCCACGCCATATTCCGCCAGCTGCGGCGGCGACAGATGGAAATAACCCGCCAAATCCTTAATCGGGTAGATGCCCATCGCGGTCGGCTGCATCACGCGGCGAGCATAATAGGTGTGGCGCAACAGCTTATCCGGCAAAGGCCGCCATTGTTCCTGTATGTAGGGGCGTTCCGCCTGCAATTGACGCCGAACATCTTCGCGCAGACAGGTCAGGTGAATATGCAATTGGTTCTGGCTACGGCCGTAAGCGGAGTTGATCGCCATGCCCAACATATCATCCGGCACCGGCCCGCCATACTCGGCGGCCAACCGGTAACGCATCAGCCATGCATAGCCAAAATAGTCCGTCCGTTCCCCGGCCAGCAGCTGCGGGCTTTCAATACCGGAGAGCGGCGCCGTCGGCACCAGGATGAAGTGATAGGGATAACGCGGGTTTTGCAGCACGCTGAAGCCCTGCGCTTTCCCCTGCGGCATATAAATCTGCTCACACGGGGCCGGATCGCGCTTTTGCTGATAGTTGGCCATGCAGAGCTTATCGACCACGCCCCACAGCGCATCGGAACGGGCGCACCCCGTCAAGGAGAGAACCCCCAGCACCAGCAGCCAACGCCGGGTAGACACACCAAAGCACGCCATCGTCATCTTTCTCGGCATCATCGCCGCACAGCACTCTTTGCGCGGGCGAGAGAAAACTCAAAATGGGGAATGAACAAGGGGCCAATGCGGCCCCTTGAGGAAAAATTACGCCGTGCCGCCGACGGTCAGCGTGTCCAGTTTCAGCGTCGGTTGGCCGACGCCCACCGGCACACTCTGGCCTTCCTTGCCGCACACGCCCACGCCTTTATCAAGCGCCAGATCGTTGCCGACCATCGAGATCTGCTGCATCGCCTCAATGCCGGAGCCGATCAGCGTCGCCCCTTTCACCGGCTTAGTGATACGGCCTTTCTCGATCAGATAGGCTTCGGTGGTGGAGAACACGAACTTGCCGGAGGTGATGTCCACCTGGCCGCCGCCAAAGTTCGGCGCGTACAGGCCGTACTCGACGCTGGCGATGATCTCTTCCGGCGTCGATTGGCCCGCCAGCATGTAGGTGTTGGTCATGCGCGGCATCGGCAGATGCGCGTAGGACTCGCGGCGGCCGTTGCCGGTCGGGGCGACGCCCATCAGCCGCGCGTTGAGCTTGTCCTGCATGTAGCCTTTCAGCACGCCGTTTTCGATCAGTACGTTGTACTGGCCCGGCACGCCTTCGTCGTCGATCGCCAGCGAACCGCGGCGCCCTTGCAGGGTGCCGTCATCCACCACGGTGCACAGCTCGGACGCCACCAGCTCGCCCATATGGCCGCTGAACACCGAGGTGCCGCGCCGGTTGAAGTCGCCTTCCAGGCCGTGGCCCACCGCCTCGTGCAGCAGTACGCCTGGCCAACCGGCCCCCAGCACCACCGGCATATTGCCGGCCGGCGCCGCCACTGCGCCAAGATTGACCAGCGCCATGCGCACCGCCTCTTGGGCATAGATATCGGCGCGCACCTCGCCGTCGACGGCTTCCAGGAAGTAGTCATAGCCGAAACGGCCGCCGCCGCCGCTGGAGCCGCGCTCACGCTTGCCGTCCTGCTCCACCAGCACGCTGACGGAAAGGCGCACCAGCGGGCGAACGTCCGCTGCCAGCGTGCCGTCGGTGGCGGCTACCAGCACCTGCTCGTAAACGCCGGTGATGCTGGCGTTCACTTCCTGCACCCGCGCATCGGCGGCGCGCGCCACCTTGTCGACGCGGTGCAGCAGGGCGATTTTCTCTTCGCGCGGCAGGCTTTGCAGCGGATCGAGCAGCGGGTACAGCGCCTGATAACCGATTTCGCCCAGAGTATGCGCCCGCCCGTCGCCCTGCTCGCGCACGATGCTGCGCGCCGCCTGGGCGCTTTGCTGCAGCGCATTCAGGGTGATCTGATCGGCATAGGCGAAGCCGGTCTTCTCGCCGCTGACGGCGCGCACGCCGACGCCCTGGTCGATATTGTAAGAGCCATCCTTGATGATGCCGTCCTCGATCACCCAGGCTTCGTGATAGCTGGACTGGAAATAGAGATCGGCGTAGTCGATACGGCGTTCTGCCAGTTGACCCAGTACCCTGTACAGGTCTTGATGACTCAGCTTGTTGGTAGCGAGTAACTGCTCACTGACAAACGTCAGGCTCATAATGGTTTCACTCTTGATTGGAGGATTACTTGTCAGACGGCGCCGTCAGCGACGTCTGGAATCGGTTGTGCTGCAGCACCGGCATCTGCGCACGAATATTTTTCAGGCTTGCGGCGTCCACACGCACCTTCAGTGCCGCCACGGCGTCCGCGTTCTCGGCCAACACCTTGCCCCAGCCGTCGACAGCCATCGAGTGGCCCCAGGTGCGGCGGGTCGGCCCGTGGCGCCCCACCTGCGCCGGCGCTAGGATCATGCACTGGTTTTCGATCGCCCGGGCGCGCAGCAGGATTTCCCAATGCGCCTCGCCGGTTACCCGGGTAAAGGCCGCCGGCACCGAAATCAGTTCGGCGCCCTGCGCCCGCAGCGCCTGGAACAGCGCAGGGAAGCGCAGATCGTAACATATGGTCATGCCCAAACGCCCGACCGGCGTATCCACCACCGTCAGGTGCTGCCCGTGCTGGTAGGTATCCGACTCGCGGTAATGGCCGTGCGCGTCGTTGATGTCCACATCGAACATGTGCAGCTTGTCGTAGCGGGCGCGGATCTCGCCCTGCTCGTCGAACAACAGGCTGCTGGTGGTGATAAGCTCCGGGTTCTCACGGCTGACGAGCGGCATCGAGCCCACCAGCAACCACACGCCATAGCGGCGCGCCAGTTCGCGCACCGCATTCTGCAGCGGGCCATCGCCCTGTTTTTCCGCCTGTTGGCGATAGGCTGCGGAGTTGGCGAACAGCAGCGCGTTCTCCGGCGTCATGACCAGTTTTACCCCGGCATTGAGCTGCTTGATCTGCTGTTCAATCTGGGCCAGGTTATCGCGCACCTGATCGCCACTGCACAACTGCAACAACGCAACGTTAGCATTCTTCATGACGCCTTATCCTCCTTTGACTTACGCTGTACCTCATTGATCTTCGGCTGGTCGAGATCGCCGCCGATATGGTAGCGAATCAGCGAAATCTTGCTCCACAGCGGCCCCAGCACCTGCGAGGCGGCAAATACCGCCGCGCCGACGATCGGGTTGACGACAAACGCCGTGGCCACGCCGACCGTCGCCGAAATCGCCGGCGCCACCACCGCCTCCATATCGATGCGACGGCGCGCCAGATCGATCTGGCCGCTCATGGCGATATCCGCCGCCAGGCCGTCGATCAATAGATTATCTGTATGCATTATGCCATCTTTCAGCCAGGCGGTACTGCGGATGGAATCAAAGTAGAAGCCTTTGCCGAAGGTATCGCTGAAATCGAACTGCAGCTTGCGCAGCAGGGCATCGAAACTGACCAGCCGCAGCAGCTGACCGGCACGGCCACCGCCCATACTGTCGATTTCACCCTTGCCCATCTTGACCTGCAGCGCACCGCTCAGCGTATCGACCCGTGGCTGCCACGGCGTGCCATGCCAGTACAGATCGAAATCCACGTCATAAGGCGCGCCCTTAAGCGGAATGGTGATGCCGAAGAAGGCGGCGGTTTCATCGATCTTGCCGCCAAGCAGCTTGCCTTTCAGCGAGCTGCGCTCTTCCTGCGCATTTTGTTTCCACAGGCCGGTGGCGGTCATGCGCCCTTTGCCGGTATCGACCAGGCCGTGATCCAGCGTCAGGGTATCGCCCCGATTGGTCAGATCCGCCTCGACCCTGCCGAGGTTCTGCCCCAGCACCCAGCACGATTTGCAGCGCAGCATCAACGAAGGCCAGTCGCGGAAGGAAACGTTCTCGGTCGACGGCGGCGGCGTGCCCGCCGCGTTTTTCGTCTCTGCGAACTGCGGGTTGTAATACAGGTAGTTGATATCGGCGCGCCACGGCCCGCGATCGGCCACCCGCAGGCTACCATCCACTTCGTCGCTCTTGGCGCTCACCAGGGTAGCGCCAAGCTGTTTCTCGGCCGACAGCGTCAGCTTATGCCAGGCCTGGCCGCCCAACAGCAGCTGCGGCGTGGTCAGCGCCACGGTGGTGGGGAAGCTGAAACCGCCCACCTGACCGCTGCCGCCGCCCTGTTTCAGCGCCGGTGCCAGCAGCGCCAGCCACTGCTCGCCGTCCAGCGCCGGCAGGTTCAACGTCATCGACTTGCCGGCCGGCAGAGGCGGGGTGCCGCCCCCGTTGGTTTGCCAGGCGGCGCGCGCCAGGTTCACCTGTTTTTTATCGAAGTTCCATTCGCTGCTGAAGCGGTTCTGTTTGCCCGCGCTGCCGGTCAACATAAAGCCGTTCAAACCGCCTTTGACCTTGACGTTCACCGGCAGCGCCTCTCCCGACGCCTTGTCCAGTGGCGAAGGTAAGTGACTGCTCACTTTCTTCAGGTCTGCGTCAAGGCCGATATCGTAGCTGGCCGAGCCCTGATGCGGCAGCGTGATGGCCACCTGGCTCTGCCAGGGCGCACTGCCGCTGAGCGCATCGGCGGCCTCTTTTGGCAGGCCGGGGAACTTGCCCGGCTGCCAGTCTCCTTTCAGACCGACGTTGACCTTGTAGTCACGCTCGCCTTCCTGCGTAGTGAAGTTGACCGCCACCGGTTGCCCGAACCAGTTGGCCGACAGGGTGTCGCTCTCCAGATTGCCATTGTCGAAGCGGAACTTGCCGCTGAGCTTCTGCAGCTCGCTTTCCAGCGGTTTTATCAGCAACGAATTGTTGTTCAGCGCCACTTCACCGGTGGCTCTGACCTGCTCGCCGTCCAGGGGGATATCGAGATGTAAGCGCCCACTGACATCACCGCCAATCTGCAGCTGATCCAGCGCCGCCCCCAGCGAATCGTGCAACGGTGTCTGCATGAAGTAGTCATGTACGTCGCTGCCCGCACCCGCGACTTCGGCGTCGATCAGCAACCGCTCTTTCAGGTAATCCGGGATCACCGCGCTGATATTTTTGCCCGCCACCTTGCCCAAGCGGGTTTGCGGCGCATGCATCCACAGCCCCTCGTTGGCGAAATCGAGATCGATCGCCAAATCGGTCAGCGCCGGCCAGCCCGGTTGGAACTGGAAGGTGGCGTGACGCAGCGGTACGAAGACTTCGAACTGCCCTTCGTTTTTGCGGTACGGGAAATGCTGCGGATCGCCGGAATAAATCAGCGTGGCGTTATCCACCTGGCCGCCCTGAATGGCGCCGCCCAGGTAGTCCACCAGATGCTTGCCCATCAGCGGTTCCGGGAAATAGCGCCAGGCGTCGGCGCCGTCATACAGGCGGATGCCCGCCAGGATATTCAGCCACGGATCGCCCTTGGCCGGCTGCTGATAACGGAAATCGCCGTTGACCCACAGCGACTTCGCCTTGACGTCCAGCCCTTGACTCGCCAGCTCCCAGCCTTGATCGTTGTAACGCCAGGTCAGCGCGCCACGCGCGCTGCTGATTTCAAGCGGGGCGCGGAACATGTCGCCGTAAGGCAGGGTGCTGTCGGTGAGCCCCAGCGTCAGGCGGCCGTTCTCCACCCCGCCACTCAACGCGCCGGAGAAGTGGTTGACGCCCGGCAGCAGTTCCCAACGCTGCCAGCTGACATCGCGCCACAGCGCCTGAAAACGGCTCTTTTCCGGCTGCTTGAGCGGGATGTCCAGCGCCAGCGCTTCCACCTGCCCCTGCGGCTGCAGATCGTTCCAGCGATCGAGCACGTCCGGACTGAGGAACGAGAAGGTCGGCAGCAGCGCCGATAGACGCTCCAACTGAAGATGGGTCGCGCGCACCCGCAGCTCTTCATTCTGCGCCGGCCCCATAAATTCGGTGTTTTCCGGCAGCCACAGCGCGGAAAGCGCGCCCTGCGGCCAGGCCTGGCCGTCGGTGCTCAACCGCAACTGCGGCACGTCGAGCTGCCAACCGGTGCCCTGGCGGCGCAGCGAAAGCGCCAGATTGTCGACGTCCAGCCGGTGCTGCGCGGCGCCGGTATTCCAGTTAGCTGCCCCCTGCTTGAGCAACGCATGGCCGCCGGCGATCTCACCGTTTTGCACCTGCAGCCAGGCCGCCAGGCTGAAGTCGGCGCTTTCCAGCCCGGTGTTGGCGCGCAGCCAGCGGGTAAACCAGGGTTTCATGTCGATGTTATCGGCCTGCAGATAGACCGTGCCGGTGTCCAGCAGGCCCTGATTATCGCGCAGGTCCATGCGCAGCTGCACCACACCGTGCTGGCCGTTCAGAGTCGACAGGCTGATCTGCCCCTCGGCGCGGTGGCGATCGCGGCCGTTGAGCCAGGTCAGTTGGGGAATGTCGAATTCGGCGCGCGCGCCGGCGGGCGTCAGGAACGAGATACGGCTGTCGCGCAGATCGAAATGGTCGAGCTGGCGCAGCATCAGATCGCTGATTTTACCGGGCTCAAGGCCGTCGCCCTCACGATCGCCGCCCAGCGTGGCGTTCAGATCGAGGCGGAATTGATAGAAGGTCAGATCGCGGAACTGCCAGCGCCAGTGCAGCAGCGATTGCCACACGTCCAGCGCCAGCGTCACGCGTTCGATATGCACATCGCTTTTGGGCAGCGTAACGCTCAGGTTGCGCACTTCAAGCTGTGGGCCGAACGTTTCCCAACTGCCCTGCAGGAAATCCATCTGCACAGGCACACCGGATAGCTTCTCCACCTGCGCCAGCAGTTGGGGACGATAGTCGTTCAGCTTCGGCAGCATCAGGCGCAGCCCGCTGATCAGCAGCGCCACAATCACGATTAGGGTGGCGCCTGTTGCTAACAGAATCCCAGGCAGTCGCCTCACGCAGTTCTCCTTGCTCCGCTGCCTGGCAACGGGAATATCTATGCACTGACGGGCCCGGCGTGCCGGGCCCCTACCGATGTCGGGCGGGCTACATCATGACGACGTCGAACTGCTCCTGGCTGTACAACGGTTCGATCTGCACCTTCACCTGTTTGCCGACGAAGATCTCCACTTCGGCCAGCGCATGCGACTCTTCGCTCTTCAGCGCTTCGCCAACCGCCGCGGAGGCGTACACCAGGAAGCGATCGGAATCGTAAGCATGGTGCACGCGTACAATCTCGCGCAGGATCTCGTAGCACACGGTTTCCACCGTTTTCACGGTGCCGCGCCCATTGCAAGTAGGACAATCGTGACAGAGCACATGTTCAATGCTTTCACGCGTGCGTTTACGCGTCATTTCAACTAAGCCTAGCTGAGAGAAGCCGTTGATCGTGGTTTTTACCCGATCTTTACTCAATGCCTGCTCCAGCGAGTGCAGCACCCGGCGGCGATGCTCTTCGTTGTTCATATCGATAAAGTCGATGATGATAATGCCGCCCAGGTTGCGCAGCCGCAGCTGGCGCGCGATGGCCTGCGTCGCCTCGATGTTGGTATTGAAGATGGTTTCGTCGAGGTTGCGGTGGCCGACGAAGGCGCCGGTATTGATATCGACGGTGGTCATCGCCTCGGTCTGATCGATGATCAGATAGCCACCGGACTTTAGCTCAACCTTGCGCTCCAGCGCGCGCTGGATTTCGTTTTCCACGTCGTACAGATCGAAAATTGGCTGGCTGCCGGTGTAGAGTTCGAGCTTGTTGGTAATGTCCGGGATGTACTCGCCGGTAAACTCCACCAACAGATCGTGCGTCAGCCGCGAATCGACGCGAATGCGATCCAGCGCCGCGCCGGCGAAATCGCGCAAGATGCGCTGCGCCAGCGCCAGCTCGCCGTACAGCTTGTATTTGGTCTGGTTGCGCTTCTTGCGCTCCATCACCTTGGTCCACAGGCGTTTGAGGAACGCGGCATCCTGCGCCAGCTCTTCCTCGCCGATGCCTTCCGCCGCGGTGCGGATAATAAAGCCGCCCAGCTCGTCGCAGTGCGGCGCAACGATGGACTTCAGGCGCTCGCGCTCGGCTTCGCTGTCGATGCGCTGCGAAACGCCGACGTGCGCCGCGCCCGGCATGAAGACTAGATAGCGCGAAGGCAGCGTGATATCCGTGGTCAGACGCGCGCCCTTGGTCCCGAGCGGATCTTTCACCACCTGCACCATCAGGTCTTGCCCCTGGCGCACCAGCTCGGCGATGTCGCGCACATGAAAGTTTTTCCGCTCGTCGCCGGCGACGCATTCGGTATGCGGCATGATGTCGGAGGCGTGCAGGAAGGCGGCCTTGTCCAGGCCGATGTCGACGAACGCCGCCTGCATCCCCGGCAGGACGCGGCTAACGCGCCCTTTATAGATATTGCCGACGATGCCGCGTTTGGATTCGCGTTCGATATGAATCTCTTGCAGAATGCCGCCAT
The DNA here is from genome assembly GCF_945957435.1 of Serratia sp. PL7. Lineage (NCBI taxonomy): Bacteria > Pseudomonadati > Pseudomonadota > Gammaproteobacteria > Enterobacterales > Yersiniaceae > Serratia > Serratia sp. PL7. The sequence goes on from NZ_CAMFLB010000003.1 coordinate 338,806, forward strand.
CGATATAGGCGACCCGCGTTTCAGACGGTGTGATATTAACCAGTAGCTCAGCTGTCATGCCTTCTCCTCAGAGCCGGTCGATAATGGCAGCGCCCATCAACCGGTTCTTACATCACGTAATGCGACAAAATTACTGAGCAGCTCATGTGTTTCGACCAGCGGCAGACCGACCACCGCGTGATAACTCCCGGTTATCGTTCTGACGAAACAACCACCCTTTCCTTGAATTCCATAGGCGCCCGCTTTATCCATCGGTTCGCCCGTAGCAATATAGTCGCGGATATCCTGTTGTGACAGGCTGCGGAACGTCACGTCGGTCACCACCAGCTGGCAGCGCACGTCGTGGCGATCGGCGATCGCCACCGCCGTCATCACCTGATGCTGTTTGCCCGACAGAGCCGCCAGCATGTCCGCCGCATGGGCTTCGTCGCGCGGCTTCTCCAGCACCCGGCCGTTGAGCACCACGATGGTGTCTGCGCCCAGCACCGGCCGATCTTCCTGCGCCAGCGCCACGCCCGCCTTGGCCTTGTCCTGCGCCAGACGGCGCACATAGGCCTCTGCGGCTTCGCCTTCCCGGCGCTGCTCTTCGGTATGCGTCAGCAGAATGTCAAACGACACGCCCAACAGGGTCAACAGTTCACGTCGACGTGGGGAGCCGGAGGCCAGATAAAGCGAAGTCATTGATATACCCTTACTGTACGGCGAACTGACGGCGGATTTTGCGCATCAACAGGAATAACCACGGCCACAAAATGCCGTTTACCACACTACTCCAGAATACCTCTGGGCGGAAAGAGACGTTGATCACTAAAAACTCAGCCCAGAACACCACCACATCCATCGACAGCGACAGCAGCACGACGATCAGCGCCTGTTGCCACAGCGCCATATTGCGGAACAGTTGGAATTTGAACGCCACCAGATAGGCGATGATGCCCAGCGCCAGCGCGCGTACGCCCAGCGTAGAGCCGAGGATCAGATCCATAATCAACCCCAGCACGAAGCCGGTACCGACGTTGACACGATGCGGCAAGGCCATTACCCAGTAGATCAGGATCAGCACCAGCCAGGAAGGCCGGAACATGTAGATCTGCTCCGGCCACGGCATGATTTGCAGCACCAACGCCACCAGGAACGACAGCCAGATGATCCAGCGCCCGTGGCTGCGGTAACTGTTCATTGCACCACTCCCGCCGCGGCAGGCTGAGCCGATGGCGTAGCGCCGGCGGGTTGCGGCGCCACGCCGGTGGCCGGTGCGGGCAGCTGCGGCCCAACGGAACCGGCAGGCGGCAACACCTGCGGCATCATCTGCATCAGGCGCTCATTGGCCACGCGGTGCACTTCGTCCGGCGGCAGCGGCATGTCGCCGTTGCGATCGGCGCCCCACAGCAGCAGCAGGTAGCGCAAGCGCTGCAGACCGGCGGTCGGCCGCGCCTGAATCACGGTGTAAGCGCGCTGATTGTCGACCTTGACCGAGGAAACGACCGCCACCGGATAGCCTTCCGGGAAGCGGCCGCCGAGGCCGGAGGTCACCAGCACGTCGCCAACGCGGATATCGGTGTTGTTCGGCAGATGCTCCAGTTGCAGATCGTCGGCGCAGCCGCTGCCCGCGGCGATCACTCGAATATCGTTACGCAGCACCTGAATCGGCAGCGCGTGCGAGGCGTCGCAGATCAGCAGCACGCGGCTGGTGACTTTCGCCACCGCCACCACCTGGCCAACCACGCCCTTGTCGCTGATCACCGGCTGGCCTTCATAGACGCCGTTGTCCGACCCTTTGTCGATAACGACCTGATCGCTGTAAGGATCGGAGCCGGTGGAGATCACCTGGGTGACCATCTTGTGTTCGTCCTGGCGCAGCGGAGAACCCAGCAGCTCGCGCAAGCGGGCGTTTTCCTGCTTGAATTGGCCAAGAAGAAGAATATCGCTGTTTTTCAGCAGCAGTTCCTGCCGCAGAGCGCGGTTTTCCAGCTCCAGCTGTTGGCGGGTGGCCAGCGTCTCTGACACGCTGTCCAAAACTTTACGTGGCCCGTTGGCCAGAAAATAGAAAGGGCTGACTGCGGTGTCCATGTAGTTGCGTATCTTCACGAACGTGCCGAGCCGGCTGTCGGCAACGATCAGGCCAATGGCCGCAATCACCGCCAAAAAAAGTCGCAGTTGCAGGGAAGGCCCCCTGCTAAAAATCGGCTTCATAAATTATGCGAGTTCCTCGACAACAGAAAGAGGAACCGTACCCGATTTTCGCTGTGCGCATTCATCCGATACGATTCCTCCTTCCTGGGGCTGACTATTCTTCGCTGAACAAATCGCCGCCGTGCATGTCGATCATTTCCAACGCCTTGCCGCCACCGCGCGCCACGCAGGTCAGCGGATCTTCCGCCACCACGACCGGAATGCCGGTTTCTTCCATCAGCAGGCGATCGAGGTTGCGCAGCAGCGCGCCGCCGCCGGTCAATACCATGCCGCGTTCGGAAATGTCGGAGGCCAATTCTGGCGGGCACTGCTCCAGCGCAACCATCACCGCGCTGACGATACCGGTCAGCGGCTCTTGCAGGGCTTCGAGGATTTCATTGGAGTTAAGGGTAAAGCCGCGCGGTACGCCTTCAGCCAGGTTACGGCCGCGCACTTCGATTTCGCGCACTTCGTCGCCCGGATAGGCAGAACCGATTTCGTGCTTGATGCGCTCTGCGGTGGCTTCGCCGATCAGCGAGCCGTAGTTGCGGCGCACATAATTGATGATGGCTTCATCGAAACGGTCGCCGCCGATGCGCACGGAAGAAGAGTACACCACGCCGTTCAGCGAGATCACCGCCACTTCAGTGGTACCGCCACCGATATCCACCACCATGGAGCCGGTCGCTTCGGAGACCGGCAGACCTGCGCCGATCGCCGCCGCCATCGGCTCTTCAATCAGGAACACTTCACGCGCGCCGGCCCCTTGGGCGGACTCGCGGATAGCGCGGCGTTCAACCTGGGTCGCGCCGACCGGCACACAGACCAGCACGCGCGGGCTTGGGCGCATAAAGCTGTTGCTGTGAACCTGTTTGATAAAGTGCTGCAGCATTTTTTCAGTCACGAAGAAATCGGCGATCACGCCGTCTTTCATCGGGCGAATAGCCGCGATGTTGCCGGGGGTGCGGCCCAGCATCTGTTTGGCGTCATGACCGACGGCCGCGACGCTCTTTGGGGAGCCGGCACGATCCTGACGAATGGCAACCACCGAAGGTTCATTCAGTACGATGCCTTGCCCTTTAACATAAATCAGGGTATTGGCGGTACCCAAGTCGATGGACAAGTCGTTGGAAAACATGCCACGAAATTTCTTAAACATAACGAAAGGATAATCCTGCAAGCTGGGGGCGGAAAATAAAATCCGCCTACTTTACCAACCACACGAAGCAGCGACAAGGCGCAAAAACGTTCTACTTCGGTGAAAAATAGTCTGTATTGTTTCTGCTCGAATGCACGGAAATTGGATGAGGCCTGAATTCCCTGAACAAAGGCTCAGTTTACCACCCTGTCAACGCACGAAACGGCGTAACACAGCTCATAAAATCTAACATATTCCCTGATTGCCGCCGATGGTAAGCACCTACCAACGCCAACCAGATAAAAGCTGACAAGAGCCTATCTCAAATAGGCGTCGTTGTCGCAGGCAGATTGGAGAAAACTCCAAAATGACGGGTGACATGGCCCAGATGGATCCGGCGCTCATTCTACGTCAATTTTTGTCCGGCAATCAGCTTAAACACGATAACGACGTGAATATTTTTTACGCCCCGCGTCGATAGGTTCCGGCGATGCGAAAAAGTCGCCCTGCCCGCCGTGGATCCCCCGCTCTTTCAGCGTCTGCCATTCGTTGCGCGTACGTACGCTGGCGGCGAACACCTGAGCACGCGTGCCCGCGCAGGCGCCGGTCAGGCTCTGCACGAACAGCTGGTTTTCGTCCCGCTTATCGATGCTCCGCACCAGCCCCGGGTGGAGCTTGACGATCTCCACCTGCAGCGACTTGATATAGGACGTACTGACCACGGTTAAACCCGCTTTGGACACCGCGAGACGGCAGCCCAGCCCTGACAACAGCCTCAGCACCGGACGCAAACGGTCGATATGTTGACACACATCTGCCTCCGCAAGTTCAATCAGAATTCGCCGACGTTGGCTTTTTTCGCATTGCAACAGCGTATCGCGCAGCCAGCGCTGGAAAGAGCGCTGCAAAATCGAGTCCACGCACAGCGGAAACGCCAGCGTTTCCTCGGGCCACTGCGCCAACAAGGGAATGATGCGGCTCACCTGTTGGCGATCGTAACTCTCCGCCAACCCCAACTGCTGCACCAGCGGCATATATTCCGCCGGCAGCAATTCCTGGGTGCCGTCATAGATCCGGCTCATGATCTCACGATGGTGCACCTCGCCTTCCACGGTCACCGCCGGTTTCTGATACAGCCGCGGGCCGCCGCGCGCCAGCACCTGTTCCAGCAGCGTGCGCCACTTGACGCTGCCGCGCCCCTTTTCCGGCACCTGGCTGTCGTACACATACCACCCGTTTTCGCCCTGCAGCGTAGCGTGGCGCGTCGCCTGCTCCGCATAGTCGATTACCTGCTCGGTGGTTTGACCGCTGCGGTACGCCACGATGCCGATGTGCAGGAAGGCCTCGCGATCGATCAGCGCCGTGGAAGGCAAGGCATCGATGGCGTTGACCAGCTGTGAAGCGATGCCGTCGGCTTCCTTCAGGGTTCGATGCGGCAACAGCACGGTAAAATCGCTGTGGAAGTAGCGCGCCAGCAGCGCCGACGGGTAGCGCATCACGAAGGTAGACAGCAGGTTGACCAGCGAATACATCAGCTCTTGCACCGCCATGCTGCCGTGCGTCTCGCGCAGGGTCTCGAAGTCGGGCAGCCGCACCATCATCACGATGCCGTGCGAGCCTTCATCTTCCAACTGAGTGGTCAATTGATTATCGAAAAACAGGCGATTATTCAGCCCGGTTTTGGCATCCTGCGCGGCGAAGGCGCGGATCAGCGTATCGACCCGGCTGCGCTCTTCCCGCGCTTCCGCCAGATCGGCCAGCAGGCGGTCGAGCGCGCCGCTGACGTTGGCTGGCCACTCACGCACGTCGCCCTGCATGACGTTTTCACGCTCGCCGTTCAGAATGCGCCGCGCACGGCGTTCCAGACGATCTTCGCCGTCGGCCTGCTCACGCAGCCAGCGCAGGCTGAACAGCAAAACCACCACCATGACGACGATCGACAGCGTGACGGCGGCGGTGGATTGCAGCGTGCGCACGTCGCTGGCGAAGGGATCGAGGTAGGTGATGTGCAGCGTACTGCCCGGGTGCTGCAACAGAGTTCGCGAGACCTGACGATAGCCGTTCAGCGCATCCCAGGGCTCTTTTTTCAGCGTCGGCAATTTATAGTCGAGGAGCTTGCTGGTACCGGCCTCTACGCGGATCGACACAATGCCGAGCGGACGCATGACAATCGGCAACCATTTCTCCTGATCGCGCGGCGATTCCTGCAACATGGCTTGATCGAGAGAGGTGACCAGCGAATCAAAGCGGCGCTCCTGGCGATCCTGGGTAACGTAAAAGAAGCTGTATGAGCATCCCATCAGCATCAAAAACATCGCCAGCGCGACCAACAGAGTGATCAATGCAGAGAGTTTGGTGGTAAATCGCATCCCTGTGCCTTGTCCGCTATGGTTAAGTGAGTGTTCACCCTTTAGCTAAAAGGGGCCGTCCAACCCTAACAAGCCTTGCCGAGGAATTAAACCTGCAAGCGCCGTTTTTGTCCTTTATCAGGACTTGGGCCGCTTATTATGCATATAGTCAAATAAATGTGATTCAGCCATTGATAGAAAAGTGTAAACGAGAGGAAGAGTGACATGCGTGCACTGTTATTGGAACAACAAGACGACCAAACTCTGGCTCATATCAAAGATATCGGCAGCGATCGGTTGCCGGAAGGCGATGTCACCGTCGACATCAACTGGTCAAGCCTGAACTATAAAGATGCGCTGGCGATCACCGGCAAAGGCAAGATCGTGCGCAACTTCCCGATGGTGCCGGGCATCGACTTCGCCGGCACCGTGCGCCACAGCCGCGACGATCGCTTCAAAGAGGGGCAAAGCGTGGTGCTCACCGGTTGGGGCGTGGGCGAACACCATTGGGGCGGCCTGGCCGAGCAGGCGCGCGTCTCCGGTGAGTGGCTGGTGCCGCTGCCGAACGGCCTGGATGAGCGCAAGGCGATGATCATCGGCACCGCCGGCTTTACCGCCATGCTGTGCGTGATGGCGCTGGAAGAAGGCGGCGTACACCCGGACGACGGCGATATCCTGGTCACCGGCGCCAGCGGCGGCGTGGGCAGCACCGCCATCGCCCTGCTGGCGGCGCTGGGTTACCGGGTGACCGCCATCAGCGGCCGCGGCAGCAATACCGAGTACCTGAAAGCGCTTGGCGCCAAAGAGGTCATGTCGCGCGATGGCTATATCGACACGCCGCGTCCGCTGGAGAAACAGCTGTGGGCCGGCGCAGTGGACACCGTCGGCGACAAACTGCTGGCGCGGGTGCTGGCGCAGATGAACTATAACGGCACCGTCGCCGCCTGCGGCCTGGCGGGCGGTTATCAACTGCCGACCACCGTGATGCCGTTCATTCTGCGCAACGTGCGCCTGCAGGGCGTGGATTCGGTGCATACGCCGCTGCACCGCCGCCAAACCGCCTGGGAACGGCTGGCCGGCATTCTGCCGGACAGCTTCTATCAGCAGGCCACGCATGAAATCGCCCTCGAGCAGGCGCCGGCCACCGCCGCCGCACTGCTGAACAACCAAATCACCGGCCGCACCCTGGTGAAAATCCGCTGACCTTCTCCCCCCGGCAACGGGGGGTTCGCCCGCATCTGCGAAATTTCATATTTTCCCGCGCCCCCTCGCTTCCGGCCGGCTTTAACGCCATGCTTATTTCATGAAGACCCGTCAGCCGCTCGCGGACGGCGGGCATCAGTCGCGGAGAGCATAAGCATGAACAAACACCCGAAATTAACCGAGGCCGACGTCACGCCGGAAAGCGTGTTCCACCAGCGGCGCAAGGTGCTGCAGGCGCTCGGCATCACCGCCGCCACGCTGGCGCTGCCTACCGGCGCGCAGGCGGACCTGCTGTCGTGGTTCAAGGGCAACGATCGCCCCAAGGCGCCGCCGGGCAAAGCGCTGGAATTCAGCAAACCGGCCGCCTGGCAGGCGCAGCTGGCGATGACGCCGGAAGACAAGGTCACCGGCTACAACAACTTCTATGAGTTCGGCCTCGACAAAGCCGATCCGGCCGCCAACGCCGGCGGGCTCAAGACCGAAGGTTGGAAAGTGCGCATCGACGGCGAGGTGGCGAAGCCGATCACGCTGGACATCGACGATCTGATGAAGCGTTTCCCGCTGGAACAGCGCATTTACCGCATGCGCTGCGTCGAGGCCTGGTCGATGGTGGTGCCGTGGATCGGTTTCGAACTGGGCAAGCTGATCAAGCTGGCCGAACCGAACAGCAACGCGCGCTACGTGGCCTTCCAGACGCTGTACGATCCGGAGCAGATGCCCGGCCAGAAAGATCGCTTTATCGGCGGCGGCCTGAAATATCCCTACGTCGAAGGGCTGCGGCTGGACGAGGCGATGCATCCGCTGGCGCTGCTGACCGTCGGCGTATACGGCAAAACCCTGCCGCCGCAAAACGGCGCGCCGCTGCGGCTGATCACGCCGTGGAAATACGGCTTCAAAGGCATCAAATCGATCGTGCATATCCGTTTGGTGCGCGATCAGCCGCCGACTACCTGGAACCAATCCGCGCCGAACGAGTACGGTTTTTACGCCAACGTGAATCCGCACGTCGATCATCCGCGCTGGTCGCAGGCCACCGAGCGCTTTATCGGCTCCGGCGGCATTCTCGACGTCAAACGGCAGCCGACGTTGCTGTTCAACGGCTATGCCGATCAGGTAGCGTCGCTGTATCGCGGCATGGATCTGCGGGAGAATTTCTAAGTGCGCCTGACGCCTGTTCATATCAAATGGCTGAAAGCCGCCCTGCATCTGGCGGCGTTTTTGCCCTTTTTGTGGTTGGTGCTGGCAGTGGATCAAGGCTGGTTCAGCGCCGATCCGTCCAAGGACATCCAGCATTTCACCGGCAGGATGACGCTGAAACTGCTGCTGGCCACGCTGATGATAGCCCCGCTGGCGCGCTACGCCCGGCAGCCGCTGCTGATCCGCTGTCGCCGTCTGGTGGGGCTGTGGTGCTTTGCCTGGGGCACGCTGCACCTGATAAGCTACTCCACGCTGGAGCTGGGGCTGAGCAATCTCGGCCTGCTGGGCAGCGAGCTGGTGAACCGCCCTTATCTGACGCTCGGCATCCTCACCTGGCTGATCCTGCTGGCGCTGGCGGCCACGTCGACGCTGTGGGCGATGCGCAAGCTGGGGGCCAAATGGCAAACGTTGCACAACTTCGTCTATCTGGCGGCGATCCTCGCCCCCATCCACTACCTGTGGTCGGTCAAAACGTTCTCCCCCCAGCCGTTCATTTACGCGCTGTTGGCGGTGGCGCTGTTGGGCCTGCGTTACAAGAAATTCCGCGCCTGGTGGCGCTGAATCGCGCGGCGGTGCGCGTTATTGGCGCGGAAAAACGCGCGCCGCCGGCGGGAACTTTTTCTGTGTTCCAGCGCTCATATTCCTGTCACGGATCCCCCAGTTCCTCGATTTGGGGTTGAATATCTTCGCTGATAAGACCAGTATTTAGCTGCGAATTGCTACGATATCGTTATAATGCCCGACCTTGTTTCTGTTCTCAGGGTGAATTTGCCCCTTAACAGGTGACAAATCGGTAACATCGGGTTATTTTCTACGATGATGGTTTTATTGCCGGAGATACCAGCACAATGGCGGATAAGTTTCACATTTTGCTTCTGAACGGCCCCAATCTCAATCTGCTGGGGACGCGTGAGCCGGAGAAGTACGGCAGCACGACGCTGACAGAGATTGTTAACGGATTGGAAAACCAGGCATCCGCATTGGATATTACCCTGAGCCATCTGCAATCCAACGCCGAGCATCAGCTGATCGATCGCATTCATCAGGCGCGCGGCAACACCGATTTCATTCTGATAAACCCGGCGGCGTTCACGCATACCAGCGTGGCGCTGCGCGATGCGTTGCTGGCGGTGCAGATCCCGTTCATCGAGATCCACCTGTCCAACGTGCACGCCCGCGAACCTTTCCGCCATCACTCTTATCTCTCAGACGTAGCGGTAGGCGTGATTTGCGGCCTCGGCGCGGATGGCTACGCTTTCGCTTTACAGGCAGCGGTTAACCGTCTGTCGAAAACCCACTAATTGCTCCACAAAAAGAGTACGGAATCACACTCATGGATATTCGTAAAATCAAGAAACTGATCGAACTGGTTGAAGAATCAGGTATTTCTGAACTGGAAATCTCTGAAGGCGAAGAATCGGTTCGCATCAGCCGTGCCGCACCGGCGCAGGCTTATCCCGTCATGCAGCAGGCCTACGCGATGCCGGCACAGCAGCAGCCAGCCCTGGCTACCGCCGTTGCCACCGCGCCTGCGGCAGAAACCCCTGCAGCACCGGCGGCCGTGAGTGGCCATGTCGTTCGTTCCCCAATGGTAGGCACCTTCTACCGCACCCCAAGCCCGGACGCGAAAGCCTTCGTGGAAGTGGGCCAGAAAGTGAACGCCGGCGATACCCTGTGCATCGTTGAAGCCATGAAAATGATGAACCAGATCGAAGCGGACAAGTCCGGCGTCGTGAAAGCCATCCTGGTGGAAAACGGCCAGCCGGTCGAATATGACGAGCCGCTGGTCGTCATCGAATAACGAGGCGCCCCCATGCTTGATAAAATTGTTATCGCCAACCGCGGCGAGATCGCGCTTCGCATCCTGCGTGCCTGTAAAGAATTGGGCATCAAGACCGTTGCGGTTCACTCCGCGGCCGACCGCGATCTGAAACACGTTCTGCTGGCCGACGAGACCGTCTGCATCGGTCCTGCGCCATCGGTAAAAAGCTACCTGAACATCCCGGCCATCATCTCGGCGGCGGAAATCACCGGCGCCGTGGCGATCCACCCGGGCTACGGCTTCCTGTCGGAGAACGCCGACTTCGCCGAGCAGGTTGAACGCTCCGGCTTCATCTTCATCGGCCCGAGAGCCGAAACCATCCGCCTGATGGGCGACAAGGTTTCCGCGATCAACGCCATGAAAAAAGCCGGCGTGCCCTGCGTACCGGGCTCCGACGGCCCGCTGACCGACGACATGGATAAAAACCGTGCCTTCGCCAAGCGCATCGGTTATCCGGTCATCATCAAGGCCTCCGGCGGCGGCGGCGGTCGCGGCATGCGCGTCGTGCGCAGCGACAAAGACCTTGAGCAGTCCATCAACATGACGAAAGCGGAAGCCAAAGCGGCTTTCAACAACGACATGGTGTATATGGAAAAATACCTGGAGAATCCGCGCCACATCGAGATTCAGGTATTGGCCGACGGCCAGGGCAACGCCATCTATCTGGCCGAGCGCGACTGCTCCATGCAGCGCCGCCACCAGAAAGTGGTCGAAGAGGCGCCGGCGCCGGGCATCACCAGCGAAATGCGCCGCTACATCGGCGAGCGCTGCTCGAAAGCCTGTGTGGAAATCGGCTACCGCGGTGCGGGCACCTTCGAGTTCCTGTATGAAAACGGCGAGTTCTATTTCATCGAAATGAACACCCGTATTCAGGTAGAACACCCGGTTACCGAAATGATCACCGGCGTGGATCTGATCAAAGAGCAGCTGCGCATCGCTGCCGGTCAGCCGCTGTCGATCAAACAGGAAGAAGTGAAGATCCACGGCCACGCGGTAGAATGCCGCATCAACGCCGAAGATCCGAACACCTTCCTGCCGAGCCCGGGCAAGATCACCCGCTTCCACGCGCCAGGCGGTTTCGGCGTGCGTTGGGAATCTCATATCTACGCCGGTTATACCGTACCGCCGTACTATGACTCCATGATCGGCAAACTGATCACCTTCGGCGAAAACCGTGACGTGGCGATAGCCCGCATGAAAAACGCCTTGGCTGAACTGATCATCGACGGCATCAAAACCAACGTTGAGCTGCAGCAGAAGATCATGAACGACGAAAACTTCCAGCACGGTGGCACCAACATCCACTATCTGGAGAAGAAGCTGGGTCTGCAGGAAACCTAAGGCAGCCACGCAGCATCGTCTGACGAAAGGCCGGTTAATCACCGGCCTTTTTCTTTGGCGCTGCCGCCAGTAACGGCTTGGCAAAACGCCGTCATGCCGTAAAATTCCCTACCTTTGATGAATCCATCACCGTAAACCTATGGGAGACACGGATGGACAAACGCTTTATTCAGGCGCACCGCGAAGCGCGCTGGGCGCTGGGGCTGACGCTGCTCTACCTGCTGGCCTGGGGGCTGGCAGCCTACCTGCCGGACAGCGCCATCGGCGTCACCGGCCTGCCGCACTGGTTCGAAATGGCCTGCCTGCTGGTCCCGCTGCTGTTCACCGGCCTGTGCTGGCTGATGGTGCGCACGGTGTTCCGCGACATTTCGCTGGAGGACAGCGATGCAAACTGAAGTGATCCTGCCGCTGGTCGCCTACCTGTTGCTGGTATTCGGCCTGTCGGTGTATGCCTACAGCCGCCGCCAGAGCGGGAATTTCCTCAGCGAATACTTTCTCGGCAACCGCTCGATGGGCGGCTTTGTGCTGGCGATGACCTTGACCGCCACCTACATCAGCGCCAGTTCGTTTATAGGCGGCCCCGGCGCCGCCTATAAATACGGCCTGGGCTGGGTACTGCTGGCGATGATCCAGCTACCGGCGGTGTGGCTGTCGCTCGGCGTGCTGGGCAAGAAATTCGCCATCCTGGCGCGGCGCTACAACGCCATCACCCTCAATGACATGCTGTATGGCCGCTACCAGAGCCGCCTGCTGGTGTGGCTGGCCAGCCTCAGTCTGCTGGTGGCGTTCCTCGGCGCCATGACGGTGCAGTTTATCGGTGGCGCCCGCCTGCTGGAGACCGCCGCCGGCATTCCCTACGACACCGGCCTGCTGATCTTCGGCATCAGCATCGCGCTGTACACCGCCTTCGGCGGCTTCCGCGCCAGCGTGCTGAACGACGCCATGCAGGGGCTGGTGATGCTGCTCGGCACCGTACTGCTGCTGGTGGCAGTGATCCACGCCGCCGGCGGATTGGACAGCGCGGTGAACAAGCTGCAGCAGATCGATCCGGCGCTGGTGTCGCCGCAGGGCGGCGATCAAATCCTCAGCCTGCCGTTTATGGCGTCGTTCTGGATCCTGGTGTGCTTCGGGGTGATCGGCCTGCCGCACACCGCCGTGCGCTGCATCTCTTACAAAGACAGCAAGGCGGTGCATCGCGGCATTCTGCTCGGCACCGTGGTGGTGGCGGTGCTGATGTTCGGCATGCACCTGGCCGGCGCGCTCGGCCGCGCGGTCTTGCCGGACCTCAAGATCCCCGATCAGGTGATCCCGACGCTGATGATCACCGTGCTGCCGCCGTACGCCGCCGGGATCTTTTTGGCGGCGCCGATGGCGGCGATCATGTCGACCATCAACGCCCAGCTGCTGCAATCCTCCGCCACCATCATCAAGGATCTCTACCTGGGCGTACGCCCACAGCAGATCCACAACGAGCGGTTGATCAAGCGCTTCTCCAGCCTGACCACGCTGATCCTCGGTCTGCTGGTGCTGCTGGCGGCCTGGCGGCCGCCTGAGATGATCATCTGGCTCAACCTGCTGGCTTTCGGCGGGCTGGAGGCGGTCTTCCTGTGGCCGCTGGTGCTGGGCCTGTATTGGGAACGCGCCAATGCTCAGGGAGCGCTTAGCTCAATGGTGTCGGGTGCGGTATGCTATACGCTATTGGCCAGCTTCAACCTGCAACCGGCGGGGCTGCATCCTATCGTGCCTTCGCTGTTGCTCAGCCTGTTGGCGTTTTATCTCGGTAACATCGTCGGCGAAAAGCGCCGGGCGGCGTCATCATTACCCTCTTAAAGAGAATTGCTATGCCTTGGATCCAACTCAAACTGAACACCACCGGCAGCCAGGCGGAAGACCTGAGCGACGCGCTGGTGGAAAGCGGCGCCGTGTCGGTGACCTTCCAGGACACCCACGACAACCCGGTGTTCGAACCGCTGCCGGGTGAAACCCTGCTGTGGGGCGATACCGACGTGATCGGCCTGTACGACGCCGAAACCGATATGGCCGAGGTGGTGGCGATGCTGGAACAGCACCCGCTGCTGGGCGCCGGTTTCCGCCACAAGATAGAACAGCTAGAAGACAAGGACTGGGAGCGCGAGTGGATGGACAACTTCCACCCGATGCGCTTCGGTGAGCGCTTGTGGATCTGCCCGAGCTGGCGCGACGTTCCCGATCCCGACGCGGTTAACGTGATGCTCGATCCGGGCCTGGCGTTCGGCACCGGCACCCACCCGACCACCGCGCTGTGTCTGCAGTGGCTGGACGGCCTCGATCTGGCCGGCAAAACCGTCATCGACTTCGGCTGCGGTTCCGGCATCCTGGCGATCGCCGCGCTGAAGCTGGGTGCGGCACGCGCTATCGGCATCGACATCGATCCCCAGGCCATTCAGGCCAGCCGCGATAACGCACAGCGTAACGGCGTTTCAGAGCGTCTGGAGCTGTATCTGCCGAAAGACCAGCCGGCGGACCTGCTGGCGGACGTGGTGGTCGCCAACATCCTCGCCGGCCCGCTGCGCGAGCTGGCGCCGCTGATTGGTTGCCTGCCGAAGGCCGGCGGTCATCTGGGGCTGTCCGGCGTGCTGGCCAGCCAGGCGAGCAGCGTAGCGGAAGCCTACGAAGAGAAGTTCACGCTCGATCCGGTCGCCGAGCGCGAAGAGTGGTGCCGTATCACCGGCCGCCGCAAGTAAGCGTCACGGTCTATTGCCCCCTCATCCACCGGCCCTGCGCCGGTGGATTTTTTTTGTCCGGCGATCGCCAGACGGACGAGACAAAATTTTATGCAATTTTTTGCCGTTCAACGACGGATCGCCCTGACAATGCGCCTTCCAGGCAGGCTATACCAGCAAAAATAGCGGGCGAATGCAGATAATATTCTGCACAAAGGCGAATATTTTGCCGCACACAAAATAAGCACTTTTCGTCAACTCATTGTAAAATATATATAATATTTTTATGAATCGCCGCGTAGCGCATTTTTCGCCCTAATACAGGGCCAATTGGTTAAAGTTTGGCCTTTCATCTCGACGCAAAAATGCGTAATATACGCGCCCTTGCGGACACAGTATGGTCACTCTTTGTCTATGCGCATTGGACACCACCAGCTTACTAATTGCCTGATTGCGGCCCCGATGGCCGGTATTACAGATCGCCCGTTCAGAACCCTCTGTCATGCAATGGGTGCTGGGATGGCTGTATCCGAAATGCTCTCCTCCAACCCGGAGGTGTGGCGGACGGATAAGTCGCGTCTGCGTATGGTGCATAGCGATGAACCAGGGATCCGCTCCGTGCAGATTGCCGGATGCGATCCTGATGATATGGCCGCCGCCGCGCGTATCAACGTGGCCAGCGGCGCGCAGATCATCGACATCAATATGGGATGCCCGGCCAAAAAAGTGAACCGGAAGCTTGCCGGGTCCGCTTTGTTGCAGTACCCGGATCTGGTTAAACGGATCCTCCACGCGGTGGTTGACGCAGTGGATGTGCCGGTAACGCTGAAGATTCGCACCGGCTGGGCGCCAGAGCATCGTAACTGTGTAGAGATTGCCCAACTGGCCGAAGACTGTGGTATTCAGGCCCTGACGATTCACGGCCGAACCCGCGCCTGTCTGTTTAACGGCAACGCGGAATACGACAGCATTCGGGCAGTTAAGCAGAGTGTTTCCATTCCGATTATCGCGAATGGGGATATTACTGACCCGCATAAAGCCAGAGCAGTGCTCGACTACACCGGGGCCGATGCCCTGATGATAGGCCGCGCTGCTCAGGGGAGACCCTGGATCTTCCGGGAAATCCAGCATTATCTGGACACTGGGGAGTTGCTGCCGCCGCTGCCGCTTGGCGAGGTGAAGCGCTTGTTGATTGGGCACATTCGGGAATTGCACGGCTTTTATGGCCAAGGCAAGGGATTCCGGATTGCTCGTAAGCACGTGTCCTGGTATCTCCAGGAACACGCTCCGAATGACCAGTTTCGGCGCACATTCAACGCCATAGAGGATGCCAGCGAACAGCTGGAGGCGTTGGAGGCATATTTCGAAAATCTTAGCGTAAAAAAAGAGCTGACAGAACTATGTTCGAACAACGCGTAAATTCTGACGTACTGACCGTTTCTACCGTTAACTCACAAGATCAGGTGACTCAAAAGCCTCTGCGTGACTCGGTTAAACAAGCACTGAAGAACTATTTTGCTCAACTGAACGGTCAAGACGTAAATGACCTGTATGAGCTGGTACTGGCTGAAGTTGAACAGCCACTGTTGGACATGGTGATGCAATACACCCGTGGCAACCAGACCCGCGCAGCCCTGATGATGGGCATCAACCGCGGCACGCTGCGTAAGAAGCTGAAAAAATACGGCATGAACTGATACTAGTCAGTTAACGTGTTGAAAAGGCGCTTTATCTCATTTGATAAGCGCCTTTTTCTTTGTCTAATTTATGCCTACATTGGCGGGGCTTTGCGCGGAATGCGCTTATCAATATATCCGGCAATGAAATAGCAAATACCCGCCACGGCCGCGACCATCACGGAACGCTTCCACCCGTCCAACGCTACACCCAGGCTATCCAGCCCGCTCAACACCCCAAACACCAGCAGACCCAAGATAACCGATGCTCTGCCTGTCCAGGTTGGTGAGGGTGTCAATAAACGCCTTACCCAGTGGGATCTCATAGAGCTTCCTCCTTGCTTACGATTGAGTCGCCAATCGATGAAGAATACTCTCACGTTTTACTCGGGGCGACAAAGCGGGGGCATAGGCTCTGGTTTGCGGGCAATAAAAAAGGCCGCAGCGCGGCCCTTGGGGTAAAAAGCGGAGACCTTATTCGGTCGCTTTGTTCTTGAGGCTTTCCGCCCCTTGCTTGGTCTTGTCCCAAGCCTTCTCCGTACCCTGTTTGGTGGAGTGCCAGGCCTTTTGCGAGCCTTCGCTCACTTTGCTGCCGACGCTGTCGCTCTTGCCTTCGGCGGCGTGCTTGGCTTTCAGCTTCAGCTCTTCACCCTTGTCCTGAGACTGGTGCAGCTTTTCTTTGGCGGTATCCGCCCCTTTATGCGCCTCAGCGACGACCTCGTTGCTGGCGTGAGCGGCGGTGTCGGTCGCGGTTTCAGCAGCGAACACCGGGGAAGCGAGCAGCAGTGCAGACAAGGCAATGATTGATTTCTTCATAAGTCCCTCTTTTCTCAGATACGTGCCATTCGTCATGAAACAAGATGGCATGAAATGCCCCTTGAACGATTTAAGAATAGGACTAAAACCAAAAAAATCGATACAAAATTTTATTACCAACGGTTTTATTGATTTTTTATGCCACCAAGCAGTATGAGCGGGTAAAGCGCACGAAAAAGTTAAATTTTTCCTGTCACAAAACTATAATTTGTACGAATTTTTAACAAGCACCAACAGGGATGGATTCTATGGTTGCCGCGATCATCATCGGCATTTTTATCATCAGCTTCCTCTACGCACACTCCCGCGGCAAAGAGAAACAAAAGCTTACCCGCCAACTGTTCGATCACTCCACCTTTATGGGGCCGATCAACATGTTTATGACCGGCTTCTCCCGTTTGCCCGCCAAACAGCCCTATTTCGACGAAAAAGGCTTCCCGGAGCTGCAGACGCTGACCGACAACTGGCAGGTGATCCGCGAGGAAGCGGTGCGCTTGCAGGATCACATCAAAAAGGCGCAGTCGCACAACGACGCCGGATTCAACACCTTCTTCAAGCGCGGCTGGAAACGTTTTTATCTGAAGTGGTACAGCGACAGCCACCCTTCGGCGCAAACGCTGTGCCCGAAAACCGTCGAGCTGCTCAACCGCATCCCGTCGGTCAAGGCCGCGATGTTCGCCGAGCTGCCGCCCGGCAGCCATTTAGGTAAACACCGCGATCCTTACGCCGGCTCGGTGCGCTACCATCTGGGGCTGATGACGCCCAACGACGATCGCTGCTTCATCGAGGTCGATGGCGAGCAGCACAGTTGGCGTGACGGCGAGGCGGTGATCTTTGATGAAACCTACGTGCACTGGGCGCAGAACGCCACCGATCAGACGCGCATCATTCTGTTTTGCGACGTCGAACGGCCGATGAAATGGCGCTGGGCGCAGGCGGTCAACCACTGGGTCGGCGCCACGCTGATGTCGGCAGCCAGCTCGCCGAACGACGATCAGGACCGCACCGGCGGCATCAACCGCATCTTCAAGTACGTCAACGCAGTGCGCGATGCCGGCCAACGCCTGAAAGCGCGCAACCGCCGTGGTTACTACCTGCTGAAGTGGCTGGTGATCGTCGCTATTTTCGCCGCCATCATCCTCCCCAGCCTGTAAACCGTCGCCAATCGTCAACACAGGGGCAACGCGAATGAGAATATTCGCATGCCCCTCTTCCGCCACACCCCGTACCCTGTGTTAACATACACGTTCCTAGAGCCGCCTCCGCTGGCCAACAGCTATCCCTCCGAAGCCTGATAGCAGCGCAAACCGCCCTTCGAATGTAAATGTTTAGTCAATTATGGAATTCCGACTAAACCCTGGCCGTACCTGGGTGTCTGAGTAGTCGTATCGCTATCGAGTGGAACCTTTATATGCGTTACAGCTTGCTGCCCCTTTTAACGTATAAAAAGAGTTTCTATGAAATCAGCCAAAGCATTTCAACTGGCCTTGCTGCACCCGCGCTACTGGTTAACCTGGTTCGGCCTCGCCCTGCTGTTCCTGCTGGTCCAGCTCCCCTACCCGTTGCTCAATCGGCTGGGAGTGTGGATGGGGCGTACCTCGATGCGATTTCTCAAACGCCGCGTCACCATCACTCGTCGCAACCTCGAGCTGTGTTTCCCCGAGATGGACGAAGCGCAGCGCGAGCGCAAGGTGGTGGGCAACTTCGAATCGCTCGGCATGGGCCTGTTGGAAACCGGCATGGCCTGGTTCTGGTCGGATAAACGCGTCAAACGCTGGTTCAACGTCTCCGGCATCAACCACCTCAAAATGGCGCAGCGCGACGATCGCGGCGTGCTGGTGATCGGCGTGCACTTCATGTCGCTGGAGCTGGGCGGCCGGGCAATGGGCCTGTGCCAGCCGATGATGGCGATGTACCGTCCGCACAACAATAAAGCGATGGAGTGGGCGCAGACCAAAGGCCGCATGCGTTCCAACAAGGCGATGATCGACCGCAAAGATCTGCGTGGCATGGTGCACGCGCTCAAGCGCGGCGAGGCGGTATGGTTCGCGCCGGATCAGGACTACGGCCCGCGCGGCAGCGTATTCGCCCCGCTGTTCGCCGTCGATCAGGCCGCTACCACCAGCGGCACCTTTATGCTGGCGCGCATGGCCAACCCGGCGCTGGTGCCGGTGGTGCTGATCCGCCGCGAAGGCGGCCGCGGCTACGACCTGCTGATCCAGCCGGCCCTGGAAGACTATCCACTCAGCGACGAACAGGCGGCGGCGGCTTACATGAACAAAGTGATCGAGAAAGAGATCATGCGAGCGCCGGAGCAATACATGTGGCTGCACCGCCGTTTCAAAACCCGACCGGCTGGTGCGCCCTCGCTGTACTGACCTTTTTTTTCAGCCCGGCCAATGCCGGGCTTTTTTGTGCGCCACCTTTAAAAAACGGCGGCTCGACACTGTACTTTCCTGTAATCTCCTTCTTTACCCGCACAGGAACGGAAATGATGAAAGCTCAAGTTCGCATTGCTCTGGTCGGTGATTACAACCCGCAAGCCGTGGCCCATCAGGCCATCCCCGTGGCGCTCCAGCTCACCGCCGCCCATCTCGATATTGACGTGCAGCCCCAGTGGCTACCGACCGAAACCTTGATCTCCCCCGAAACGCTGCAAAATTTCGACGCCATCTGGGTGGTGCCAGGCAGCCCGTATCGTTACGACGACGGCGCCTTTATGGCGATCCGTCATGCGCGGGAAAACGACGTGCCGTTCCTCGGCTCCTGCGGTGGTTTTCAATACGCCATCGTCGAATACGCCCGCAACGTGATGGGCTGGCACGACGCCGGCCATGCGGAAACCGACAGCGGTGGCCGGCTGGTGATCGCCCCGCTGAGTTGCTCGCTGGTGGAAAAAACCGGCGACATCGTTTTTCAGCCCGACACCCGCGTCGCACAGGCCTACGGCAGCCTGAACACCCATGAAGGCTACCACTGCAACTTTGGCGTGAATCCGGAATTCGTCGCCGATCTTGAGCGCTTCCCGCTGATCATCAGCGGCCACGACAGCGAAGGCGACGTGCGCGCCATCGAACTGCCGGGCCAGCGTTTTTACGTCGCCACGCTGTTCCAGTCGGAACGCGCCGCGCTGCGCGGCGAGCTTTCACCGCTGGTGGTGGAACTCGTCAAAACAGCCGCCAACGGGTAAAAAAAAGCCCTCCTGCGAGGGCTTCATTGACAAGCAACGCGGTCAGCGTCGGACGAGCGAATTCAGCACGGCGCTGATGCGCTCCCCTAAGCCGCGCCGGTTCACGGCTTCCGACATCATGGTGACATGATCGCCATCAACCAGGTTGACCGTCACCGCCGACGCCGGCAAATGCCCCTCCCAGCCGAGTGCCGAGCCGTCGCGGCGGTTGTAACCCGCCGGCTTGATGCGCTGCCAGTAGGCTTCCAGATCGTCGTTCAGCAAGCCGGGCATCTCCTCCACCGCTTTAAACAGGTGCAGATTAAGGCCGAGCGGCCGGATGACGCTGGCGCCGACCAGGGTCGCATAGTGATAACGCTTGCGCCATAACGCGGCTTCCTTCAGCGGATCGTCGAGGAAAGTGCTGATGCCCTGGCCGTGCAGCACCGCCAACGCCTCCTCCACCGACAGCGGCTGCAGGCGGGAGAACAGCGGCGCCTCCAGCGTCGGATGTTCCACCTCCAGCCAACTGAGGAATAGCTGTGTCGCATCGCGCATCGCCTGCTGCGGCCGCAGGGTGTCGAGCAGGCCCACCAGCGCCACCTCTTCCCCCTCCGCCTGCAGCCGTTCCGCCACCATGTAGGTCAAGATCCCGCCCGAAGAATAACCGAACAGGTGATACGGCCCGCTGGCTTGCGCCTGCCGGATAACGCCGGCAACGATCTCCGCCATCGCCTCCATCGTTGCCGGCGGCGCGTCGGTCATCTCTGGCCACGGCACGGCATAAATCGGGAAGTCCGCATCGATCTCTTTGGCTATCTCATAAACATAGGAGTGATCGCCATAACCGGTCGGCATGAAGAAGACCGGCGGGCGCTGGCCGCTGCGGCGCGCCGGCAATGCCCTGAGCGGCTGTCCGCCCGTGCGCTGCTCGACATGCGCCGCCAGATCCGCCAGCACCGGGTGGTCAAAGATCGCCTGTACCTGCAGTGCGATCCCCCACTGCTGCGCCAGGCTGGCCTGACGGACCGCCAGCAGCGAATGGCCGCCCAGTTCGAAGAAGTTGTCGTGTCTGCCGATCTGCGGCAGCCCCAGCAACTCCGCCCACGCCTGCGCCAACAGCGTCTCGGTATCGCCGCGCGGCGCTTCGTAGGCTTCGCCTGCGGCGGCGGCCATCTCCGGCGCCGGCAGAGCCCGCCGATCAATCTTGCCGTTTGGCGTCAGCGGCATCGACGCCAGCCAGACAAAGGCCGCAGGCAGCATATAGTCCGGCAGCTGCGCCGCCAGGTGCTGACGCAGCTCACCGGCCAACCCGTCGCTCGCCACGTTCTCACGCACGCTGATCCAGGCGATCAACCGCGTATCCGCACCGACGCAGCAGGCATCGACCACCGCTTCGTTCACCGCCGGGTGCGCCGCCAGGCGCGCCTCTATCTCTCCCATCTCGATACGGAAGCCGCGAATTTTCACCTGACGATCGTTGCGTCGCTGATACTCGAGGTTGCCGTCCGCCCGGTAACGCACCAGATCGCCGGTACGATACATGCGCCCGCCCGGGTTAAACGGATCGTTCAGGAAACGTTCCGCGGTCAGTTCCGGCCGGTTGAGGTACCCCAGCGCCACGCCGACGCCGCCGATATACAGCTCGCCAATCACGCCCAGCGGCGCCGGTCGGCCGCGCGCATCCAGCACATAGGCGCGGGTGTTGCCGATCGGTTTACCGATCGGCAAACGCATGGCGCCTTGCACCTCGGCGATCGCCGCCGTCGTCGCGAAGGTCGTCGCTTCCGTCGGCCCATAGGCATGGATCAGCTGTACCGGCCCCGCTTCCTGCAGCAGGCGTTCGAAGGCGCTCGGCTCCTCCTTTTCCCCACCGCAGATCAGATAGCGCAGCTGGGCGAGCGTCGCGCCCATGCTGTACACATACTGATTGAACAACGCGGTCGTCAGGAACAGCGTCGTCACGCGATGCTGCGTCAATGCGGCGCTCAAGCGCGCCGCATCCATCACGGTTTCCGCCGGGATCACCACCAGTTCGCCGCCGTTCAACAACGCCGCCCACACCTCCATCGTCGCGGCGTCGAAGGCCGGGTTAGCGGCATAAGCCACCCGTTCGGTCGCATCGAACGCCGCATAACGGTTGTTGATCACCAACCGAGTGATGCCCTGGTGCGGCGTCATCACACCTTTAGGCAGCCCTGTGGAGCCGGACGTGTACATGATGTATGCCACCTCAGCGCTCGACAGCGACAGCGCCGGGTCGTTCTCGTCACCGCCGGAGATTGCCGGCCGCAGCAGCGGCAAGGTATCCCCGTCCGTCGCTTCACCGACGATAAGGCGCGCGCCGCTGTCCTCCAGGATCCACTGCTGACGCGCCGCCGGCAGCTGCGGGTCGATAGGTACATACACCGCGCCGGCCTTGAAGATCGCCAGCTGCGTCGCCACCAGATCGATGCTGCGCGTCAGACGCGTCGCCACGCGCTCGCCCGGTTGAATGCCGTGGGCGATCAGAGCATGCGCCAGCCGGTTAGCCTGGGCATTCAACGCCGCATAGCCGATCCGACGGTCGCCTTGCACGATCGCGACAGCCTGCGGCGCACGCTGCGCCTGGCGTTCAAACAGCTGATGCACGCAAAGCTCTGCCGGATAAGGCGCCGTCGTCTGATTCCATTCCTCCAGCAGCAGCCGGCGCTCAGACGGCGGCAGGATCTCCAGCTCGCTCGCCGGCAGGGTCGGCTGGCTTTCCAACGCCTGCGCCAATGAGGCCAGCGCCTGTTGCATATAGCCGCAGATCCTCGCCGCCGGCACCGGTTCGCTGACCTGCGCCGTCAGCCCCAGAGAGTCGCCGCCGTCTTCCACCGACAGGACGAACGGATAGTTGGTGCGCTCCTGCGCGCTCAACAGCGTCATGCCTTCCGGCAACACCAGCTCGCTGCCGTTGTTGTGGCGATAGTTGAGCAACGCGCTGAACAGCGGCATCCCCGCCGCCACGCCGCTGCAGCGCTGCGCCAGCGCCAGCGGCGCGTGCTCATGCTGCAGCAACCCGCTCAGCCGCGCGTGGGCCTGGCGCGCCGCCGTCGCCACATCGTCATCGCCGATGTCGAGGCGCAGCGGCAAGGTATTGATAAACAGCCCCATCGCTCGCTCGGCGCCTTCCCCCGCCTGCATGCGTCCCAGCAGCACGGTACCGAACACCACGCGGTCGTGGCCGCTGGTGCGGGCCAAGACCTGCGCCCAGGCCAAATGGCACAGGCTGGCCAGGCTCACGCCCAACCGTTTGGCCTGATGCCGCAGACGTTCGTTCAGCGCCTTGTCGATAGGCTGGTGCGCCGTGGTGACGCCCTTGCCATCGCCGCGCACGTTGCCGAGCCCGAACGGCAGCACCGGCTCTTCGATGTCCGCCAGCATGGCGCGGAAGAAGGTTTCATGTTCTTGCGCGCTGACGCTCAAACGCGCCTGCGCCACCGCATTGCGGAACGGCGGCGCGGCGCCCAGCTCGGCGCCTTTGCCGGCGAGGATCGCGGCGATCTCTTCTTCGATCAATGCGGCAGTGGAATGATCCCCCACCAAATGATGCCATTGCTGCAGCATCCACCAGCCGCCATCGCTATCTTGCGCCACCACGACGTTCAGCAGCGGCGCACGGCTGAGATCCAGACGCGCATGCTGCGGATCGAAGCGCGCCAGCAGTTGATCGCCAATCGCCCCCTGCGCCGGATCGAGCGTCAGCTCAGTCCACGGCAGCGCGGCGGCGCGCCAAACGACCTGTACCGGCTCGCGGATCGCCTCACTGATGAACGCCGTGCGCAGAATGTCGTGGCGATCGATCACCTGTTGCATCGCGGCCCGCCAACGATCCAGACGCTCGCGGTTCTCAAAGCGCAACAGCGTAGACAGCAGGTACGGATCGCCCCGTTCCGCCAACAGGTGGTGGAACAGAATCCCCTCCTGCAACGGCGACAACGCATAGATATCCTGCACGTTGGCCACCCCGCCCGGCACGCGCGCCACGATGCTGTCGATCTCAACCTGGTTCAGCGAGGCCAGCGGCAGCAACTCAGGCGTGATGCGCGCGCTATCCGGCCGCAGCAGGTTCTCGGGGATCTCGATTTCGCAGCGCGCCTCCAGCGCCTCCGCCAGCGAGGCCAGCGTCGGGGCGGTAAACAGCGTTTGCACGTTCGCCGTCAGGCCGCAGCGACGCAGCTCCGCGATCAGTTTCACCGCCAGCAGCGAATGCCCGCCCAACTCGAAGAAATTGTCATGTCGGGCGACATTCGGCAGACCGAGCAATTCGCCCCAGATCGACGCCAACAGGGTTTCCGTGTCGCCCTGAGGCGCTTCATGGCCCACGCGCGCAAAATCGCCGGCCTGTGGCGTCGGCAACGCGCGGCGATCCACTTTACCATTCGGGGTCAACGGCAAGTCGGCAAGCATCAGACAGGCCGCCGGCACCATGTAGTCCGGCAGCTGCGCCGCCAAATGCCGCCGTAGCTCGTCGGTCAGATCGCGGCCCTCGGCCTCGGCTTGCGGCACGATCCAGGCGATCAACGCAGGATGCGCACCGCGCACGTCAACCACCGCTTCGCGCACCGCCGGGTGCGTTTCCAGCAGGACTTCAATCTCGCTGCACTCGATGCGGAAGCCGCGGATCTTCACCTGCTGATCGTTGCGTCCGCAGTAATCGAGGTTGCCGTCCGGCAGATAGCGCGCTAAATCGCCGGTGCGATACATGCGGCCTCCCTCGTTAAACGGATCCGCCAGGAAACGCTCGGCCGTGAGGTCTTCGCGATTCAGGTAACCCAGCGCCACGCCCACGCCGCCGATATACAGCTCGCCGATCGCGCCCAGCGGCACCGGCTGGCGATGTTCATCCAGCAGATACACCCGCGTATTACCGATCGGCCGGCCAATCGGCAAACGGTGCCGCCCCGCCGCCACGGTGATGTGCGCCGAGGTAGCGGCAGTGGTGGCTTCCGTCGGGCCGTATCCGTTGATCAGCTGCACCCGGCCCCCCTCCTTCAGCACCCGGGTATAGGCATGAGGATCCGCCGCTTCGCCGCCGCTGATCAGGTATTTCAGCCCCGCTAACGTCGCGGGAATGCTATGCGCATGCTGATTGAACAGCGAGGTTGGCAGCACCAGCACCGTAATCGCCTGGCGCGTCAGCAAATCGGCGAACGCCGAGGCGTCCAGCAAGACCGCCGGCGGTACTACCACCAGCGCGGCGCCGTTCAGCAAGGCTCCCCAAACTTCCAGCGTCGCCGGATCGAACGCCGGGTTGATGGCGAAAGCGATACGATCCGAGTCGCTGAACTCCGCATAACCGTTATTGATCACCAGTCGGTTGATCCCCTGATGCGGCACCATCACGCCTTTCGGCTTACCGGTTGAGCCGGAGGTGTACATGATGTAGGCCAGATCCAGACTGTTGCTCGCCAATATCGGCGCATCGGACGGCAGGTCCGCGTCATCGCTTTGAGGCAGACGAGCGACGCCGACGCCGATCTGCGCGTCGTCCTCGCCGCCATTCAGCAACAGTACTGCACCGCTGTCGGCGATGATCCAGTTCTGGCGGCCGGCCGGCAGCTGCGGATCAACCGGCACATAGGCAGCACCGGCCTTAAGGATCGCCAATTGGGCGATCACCAGGGCAGCGCTGCGCTCAAACCGGACCGCCACGCGCTGGCCGGGCTCCACGCCCGCCTTAATCAGGCGCCAGGCCAGCCGATTGGCGTGCTCCGCCAACTGTGCGTAGCAGATAAGCTGCTCGCCATCGACCAACGCCGTCGCCTGCGGCGTGCGCCGCGCCTGCTCGTCGAACAGTTGATGCACGCACGCCTGCGCCGGATACGCCCGCTCGGTGCGGTTCCACTCGTGCAGCAGCAGCTGACGTTCGGCCGCAGGCAGCAGATCGACGCGCGCCGCCGGCTGGTCAAGATCCGCCGCCATCGCTCGCAGCGCCTGCTGCAGATACGCGCCGTAGCGCACCGCCGTGTCGCGATCGAACAAGGCGCTGGCGTAGTTCAACGAGCCGACAATGCCGCTGCCGCTTTCCGCCAACTCGAGCGTCATGTCGAATTTCGCGACGTCATAGTTCAGCCCGGCATCCGTCGTTTGCAGGCCCGGCAATGCGATATCGCGCACCGAGCCGTCCTGCCAGGCCAGCATCACCTGGAACAGCGGCGTCGCGTCCAGCTGGCGCGGCGGATTGACCACCTCCACCACCTGTTCAAACGGCAGATCGCCGTTTTCCCGCGCCGCCAATACCGTCTCGCGCACGCGTTCGAGCAAGATTTTCAGCGTCGGCTCACCGCGCAGATCGACATGCATCGCCAGCGTGCTAACGAAGAAGCCGGCCAGCGGTTCGATTTCCAGCCTGCTGCGGTTGGCCTCCGGGGTGCCAATCACCACCTGCGGTTGACCGGCCATGCGGGACAACACCAAACTCCAGGCGGCCAGCACCGTCATGAACAGCGTGCCGCCGTATTGGCGGCTCAACCGCCGCAGCGCGTCGGTGAGCGCCGCGTCGATAACCAGAGGCACCTCGCCGCCGGCGAACGACTGCATCGCCGGACGCGGCCGATCGGTCGGCAGCGTCAGCAGCGCCGGCGCATCGCCCAGCGTCTGGCGCCAGAACGCCGCCTGCTCGGCCAACCGTTCCTGCGTCAGCCACTGGCGCTGCCAAACGGCATAATCGACATAGTGCACCGCCAGCGGCGGCAGCGGAGACGGTTCACCGCGTTGGAAGGCGCCATAAAATGCGCTCAACTCCCGCATCAGGATCCCGGTAGACCAGCCGTCGGAAACGATATGGTGGCAGGTCAGCAGGAACAGATGCCGCCGCTCGCTCACTTGCAGCAAACAAGCCCGCACCAGCGGCCCCCTTTCCAGATCGAACGGCGCTTTCATCGCCGTTTCGGCTAGCGCGTGCAAACGTTGCTCCGCATGACGCTCGCCGCGCAAGTCGTGATGCGCCAGCGGCATGGCCGCCTCCGGCAAGATCCGCACCTGAGGTTGCCCATCCTGGCAAACAAACACGCTGCGCAAGGCTTCGTGGCGGGCATACAGCGCGTCGAGGCTGCGTTGGAACGCCGGCGCATCCAGGTCGCCGTCAAGGCGCAACGCCAGCGGGATATGGTAAGTCTCGCCGATCCCGCCCATTTGGCTCAGGAACCACAGCCGCTGCTGGGCAAACGACAACGGCAATGCGTCGTGACGTGGGGTCGGCACGATGGCCGTCGGCTGCGCCGCCCCCTCCCGTTCCAGCCACTGCGCCAGCGCCTGCAACACCGGCGCAGCGAACAGCGCCGACAGCGGCAGCCGCCAGCCGGCCTGCTGTACCCGATTGGCCAACTGTACCGCCAGCAGCGAATGTCCGCCCAGAGCGAAGAAATCATCATGACGACCGACGCGTTCAACATTCAGCAACTGACGCCAAATGGACGCCAGCAGGCGTTCTCGTTCATTGGCCGGCGCTTCATAAACGGCGCGCGCGGCGGCCCCCAGCTCAGGCGCCGGCAGCGCGCGTTTGTCCAGTTTGCCGTTGGTGGTCAGCGGCAACGCGTCCAGCCACACAAATGCCGTCGGCACCATATAGTCCGGCAGACGGCCGGCCAGATGCTGGCGCAGCCGCAGCGCCAGCGTTTCCCGATCTCCCCCTTCGCCCGGCACCGCCCAGGCCACCAAACGTTTGTCGCCGCCGTTGTCCTGCCAGGCGTCAACCGCCACGCTGCGGACCTCAGGATGGTCCAGCAGCGCCGCCTCCACCTCACCGCACTCAATGCGGAAACCGCGAATTTTCACCTGCTGGTCGTTGCGCCCCAGGTACTCCAGCTCACCGTTCGGCAGATAGCGCGCCAGATCGCCGGCGCGATACATCCGTTCTCCCGCCACGAAAGGATCGTCGAGGAAACGTTGCGCATTCAGCTCCGGCCGATTCAGGTAGCCGCGCGCCACACCCAGCCCGCCGACATACAGCTCACCCACTGCGCCCTGCGCCACCGGCTGACCGTGTTCGTCAAGCAGATACAGGCGCAAATCCGGGATGCGGCGGCCGATCGGGCTGCCGCTGCCGGTGATGTCCGCCGGAGACATTTCCCGGTAGGTGACGTGCACCGTCGTTTCCGTTATGCCGTACATATTGATTAACCGCGGCGCGTCCGGCCGATTACGGGCATACCACGGCGCCAGATCGGCCGGATTCAGCATTTCGCCGCCGAAGGCGATGTAGCGCAGCCGATGCGGCGTGTCGTCATGAGCCTGAATGAACGCTTTAAAGGCGCTTGGCGTCTGATTCAGCACCGTCACGCCCTGGTGACAAACCAGCTGATAGAACGCGGGGGCGGAGCGCGCCGTTTCCTGCGGCACGATCACCAACCGGCCGCCGTGGCGCCACGCGCCCCAGATTTCCCATACCGAGAAATCGAAGGCGAACGAGTGGAACAGACACCAGACATCCCCGGCGTCAAAGCCGAACCCGGCGTCGGTCGCGGTAAACAGGCGCTCAACCTGACGATGTTCCACCATCACGCCTTTCGGCTTACCGGTCGATCCGGAGGTATAGATCACATAGGCCAGATTGGCCGCCGTCAGCCCCGCAACCTGCGGATTGGCGGCCTCGGTGCCCCAGTCTTCCTCCAGCGCCATCGTCGGCACATCAGCCCCGCTCAGCGCCGAACGCCCTGCGGCGTCGGCCAGCAGCAACACCGGCCGGGCATCGTGTAAAATGTACTCCAGGCGTTCGCCGGTATAAGCCGGATCGAGCGGCACATAGGCGCCGCCCGCTTTCAGGATCGCCAGCAACCCGACCAGCATCGGCGTGCTGCGCTCCGCACACAGCGCCACCAGACGATCGGGCCCGACGCCGCGCGCGATCAACACCTGCGCCAACGCGTTGGCTCGTTCATTGAGCGCCCGATAGCTGAGGCGTTCTTCTCCGCACACCGCAGCGATCGCCTCTGGCGTGCGCAGCGCCAGCCGCTCCAGGTGATGGTGCGGGCAGAGATCCGCCTGCGGTTCGTCCGGCGTCCAGTTCCAGCCATGCAACAACCGCTGCCGTTCGTTCTGCGGCAACAGCGCAAGCTGCGAAACCGGCTGCGGCGCCGCCAACGCGATGCTCTGCAACACCTGGCGCAGATAGATCCCGTAGCGCTCGGCGGTTTCACGATCGAACAGCGCGGTGGCGTAATACAGCGAACCGGCGATCTCTTCGCCGATCTCGGTCAGATCCAGCGTCATGTCATATTTCGCCGCGGCATAGCCGGCATCGATCGCTTCCGCCTGCAGCCCCGGCAGGCCGATGTCGTGCACCGAACCGTCCTGCCAGCTCAGCATCACCTGGAACAACGGAGTATGGCCACGATGACGCGGCGGGTTCACCTGTTCAACCACCTGCTCGAAAGGCAGATCGCCATGATCGCGCGCCGCCAGCAGCGTATCGCGCACGCGCAGCGCCAACGTCGACAAATCCGGATCGTCGGACAGATCGATGCGCAGCGCCAAGGTGCTGACGAAGAAGCCGATCATCGGTTCCGTTTCCAGCCGGCGACGGTTGGCCTCCGGCGTGCCGATCACCAGATCGCGCTGCCCCGACAAACGGGACAGCACGACGCTCCACGCCGTCAACAGCGTGATGAACAGCGTGCATCCCTGACGCAGGCTGAATTGCCTCAGCGCTGCAGTCAGTTCGGCATCGAGCGAGACGGCCACCCGATCCCCGGCGAATGACTGCACCGCCGGGCGCGGACGGTCGGTCGGCAGCGTCAACAGCGCTGGCGCATCGCCCAACGTCTGGCGCCAATAATCGGCCTGCTTCGACAAGCGCGCCGGCTGCAGCCATTGCCGCTGCCAGTGGGCGTAATCCGCGTATTGCAACGCCAGCGGCGGCAGCGGCGATGGTTCGCCGCGACACAACGCGCCATACAACGCACCCAGCTCCCGCAGCAATATGCCGTTCGACCAACCATCGGAAATGATGTGGTGGCAGGTCAACGCGAACAGCTGTTCCTCGTCGCTCAGCCGGATAAGGCTGGCGCGCAACAGCGGGCCCCCGGCCAGATCAAAGGGCGCCGCAGCCTCTTCCCGTATCAGCATGGCGGCGCGCGCCTGCGCATCCGCGACGCCGCGCAGATCGTGGATTGTCAGCGGCAAACCGGCGATCGGCAAAATGAGCGCCTGCGGCTGGCCGTCGCGGCTGATAAAGACGGTGCGCAACGCGTCGTGGCGCGCATAAAGCGCGTCGAGGCTGCTCTGCCAGGCGGCCAGATTCAGCGGCCCACGCAACCGCAGCGCCAGCGGCATGTGGTAAATTTCGCTCATGCCGTCCAGTTGGGTCAGGAACCACAGGCGCTGCTGAGCGAACGACAGCGGTAAGGCCGCATCGCGCGGCGCAGGCAGAATCGGCGGCAGGCTTTCCGCCTGCGTGATCTGGCGCGCCAGCGCCTGCAGTACCGGGTTGGCGAACAGCGCCTGCAGCGACAGCGGCAACCCGCTTTGCTGCAGGCGGTTGGCCAAACGCACCGCCAACAACGAATGGCCGCCCAGGGCGAAGAAGCTGTCGTTGCGGCCAACCTGATCCACGCCCAGCAGTTCTTCCCACAGCGCAGCCAGACGCTGCTCGACGTCCCCCAGCGGCGCCTCGTAGGCTTCACGACGATAGGCCTCGCCCGACGGGTCGGGCAATGCGCGGCGATCGAGCTTGCCGTTTGGTGACAGCGGCAGCGCCTCCAGCAGCACGCAAGCGGCCGGCACCATGTAATCCGGCAGTTTGTCGGCCAAATGCCGGCGCAGCACCTCCGCCAGCGACGCCTCATCGGCACCTGGCTGCGGCACCACCCAGGCGATCAGGCGTTTCTCACCGCCGTCGCCGCCGCGCGCATCCACCACGGCTTCGCGCACCTGCGGATGCGCGGCCAGCGCCGCCTCTATCTCGCCGCATTCGATACGGAAACCGCGGATCTTCACCTGCTGATCGTTGCGGCCCAGATACTCGATATTGCCGTCCGGCAGGTAGCGGGCCACGTCGCCGGTGCGGTACATGCGGCCGCCGTGGCCGGCATCGAACGGATCGACCAGGAAGCGCTCCGCCGTCAGTTCAGGCCGGTTGAAATAGCCGCGCGCTACCTGGATGCCGCCGATATACAGCTCGCCAACCGCCCCCAGCGGCACCGGCTGCCCTTGTTCATCAAGCAGATAGATCCGCGTATTGGCCACCGGCCGCCCAATGGGCACCGACACCAGCCCGGGTTGGCAGGTGCAGTGCCAGGCGGTCACGTCCACCGCCGCTTCGGTCGGACCATAGAGGTTATGCAACTCGACATGCGGCATCTGGCGGTAGAACTCCGCCACCAGCGAGGCGGGCAGCGCCTCGCCGCTGCACATGACGCGCACCACCTGCCCACAACGGCGGCTCGCGCCTTCATACAGCAGGAAGCTTTGCAGCATCGACGGCACAAAATGCAGCGTTGTCACGCCATACTGTTCAATGGCGCGGCTCAGGTACTCCGGATCCTTGTGGCCTTCCGGGCGCGCCATCACCAGGCGCGCGCCATACATCAACGGCCAGAAGAATTCCCACACCGAGACGTCGAAGCCGAACGGCGTTTTCTGCAGCACCGTATCCGCCGGCGTCAACCCATAAGCCTGCTGCATCCAGATCAGGCGGTTAACGATGCCGCGATGCTCATTCATCGCGCCTTTCGGTTTTCCGGTCGAGCCGGAGGTATAAATCACGTAGGCCAAATGATTGGGCTGCGCGCGCGGCACCGGGTTATCGGCGTTCAGATCGTCCGGCAACGGTTCATCCAGCGCCAGCAGCGGCACCGCGTGTTCGCCCAGCGCCGCGCGGCCGGCGGCGTCTGCCAGCAGCAGCACCGGATCGGCGTCCTGCAGGATATATTGCAGACGTTCGCCCGGATAAGCCGGATCCAGAGGCACATAGGCGCCGCCGGCCTTGAGGATGCCGAACAATGCCGTCACCATCGCCAGGCTGCGCTCGGCGCACACCGCCACCCGGCAATCCGGCCCGACGCCGCGCTGCATCAGCGCGTGCGCCAGGCGATTGGCCTGCGCGTTCAGTTGGGCGTAGCTCAGTTCGGCGTCGCCGCAAACCAGCGCCACGGCGTCCGGCGTGCGGCGCACCTGCGCTTCAAATAGCCCATGCAGGCAAACGTCCTGCGGATAAGGCTGTGCCGTTGCGTTCCAACCATTGATCAGCAAGGCGTACTCGTCGTCCGGCAGAATCGACAGTTCACGCACCGGCATTTCCGGCGTGTGTTCCAGCGCATTCACCAGAGCGGTCAACGCCTGTTGCATATAGCGGCACACCCGCGAGGCTTCGATGGGGTCGATGACCTGCGCCGTCAACGCCAGCGAATCCATGCCGTCGTCCACCGACAGCACGAACGGGTAGTTGGTGCGTTCGTCCGCGCCGATCAGGCTGACCCCTTCCGGCAGCGCCAAGGCTTCCCCGTCGTTGTGGCGGTAGTTCAGCAGCGCACTGAACAGCGGCGCACCGCTTTTCACGCCGCTGCAGCGCTGCGCCAACGCCAGCGAGGCGTGCTCATGCGCCAGCAAGCCGCTCAGGCGCGCATGCGCCTGCCGCACCGACGCCTCAACGCTGCGCCCGTCCATATCCAGCCGCAGCGGCAGCGTATTGATGAATAGCCCCAGCGCCCGGTCGGCGCCTTCGCCCGATTCCATGCGGCCCAGCAGCACCGTGCCGAACACCACGGCATCACGCCCGCTGGTGCGCGCCAACACCTGCGCCCAGGCCAGATGGCACAGGCTGGCCAGGCTGACGCCCAGCCGCTTCGCCTGTCGACGCAGGCCGGCATTCAGCGCAGGCGCCAGCGCCAGACGGCCGGTATTGGCGCACTGTCCGTCGCCGTGTACGTTGCCGAGCCCGAACGGCAGCACCGGTTCGTCGATATCCGCCAGCATGCCGCGGAAGAAACGCTCATGTTCCTGTTCGCTGAGCCCCAAACGCGCTTGCGCCACCGCATTGCGGAACGGCTGCGCGCAGCCCAGCGTATCGCCGCGCCCGGCCAGAATGGCGTTGACTTCTTCTCCCATCATCGCCAGCGTCGAGTGGTCGCCAATCAGGTGGTGCCACTGCTGCAAGACGTACCAGCTGCCGTCGCTCTCTTCGGCGATAACGTAATACAGCAGCGGTGCCCGCGTCAGATCCTGCCGGATCCGTCGGGGATCGAAGCGCGCTTCCAGCTGACGGCCGACCGGCCCCTCGGCCGGATCCAGCGCCAGCTCGATCACCGCTAAACGCGCCCGACGCCAGACAACCTGTACCGGTTCGGACAGCCCCGCACCGACAAAGGCCGTGCGCAAAATGTCATGACGCTCCACCACCTGCTGCATCGCCGCCAGCCAGCGATCGAAACGCGCCCGGCTGTCGAAACGCAGCAGTGCCGACAGCAGGTAGGGGTCGCCCTCTTCCGCCAGCATGTGGTGGAACAAGATCCCTTCCTGCAACGGGGAAAGGGCGTAGATATCCTGTACGTTGTCGATGCCCCCCTCCACACCGTCGACGATCTGATCGATCTCCGCCTGAGTCAGATCGGCCAGCGGCAGCATCTGCGGCGTGATTGCACGGCAGCCCGGCGCAATCACGTTTTCCGGCACCTGAATCCGCTGCTGCGACACCAGCGTTTGCGCCAGAGCCGACAGCGTTGGCGTGGAGAACAGCGCCTGAACGCTCGCCGACAGCCCGGCCTGGCGCAGCTGCGCCATCAGCTTCACCGCCAGCAGCGAATGGCCGCCCAACTCGAAGAAGTTGTCGTGACGCCCCACGCGTTCAACGCTCAGCAACCCCTGCCAAATCTGAGCCAGCAGCGTTTCGGTTTCCCCCTGTGGCTCGACATAGGCTTCGCGCATGGCGGCGTCCGGCGCCGGTACCGGCAACGCGCGCCGATCCAGTTTGCCGTTCGGCGACAGCGGCAGCGCCTCCAGCCACACAAAGGCCGTCGGCACCATATAATCCGGCAACGTTGTAGCGAGTGCCCGGCGCAACGTCTGCGCCAGCGCCTCACGCTCCGCCTCCGGCTGCGGCACGATCCAGGCCACCAGACGTTTGTCGCCTTCGCCATCCGTGAGCGCATCCACCACCGCGTCGCGCACGGCGGCATGCATAGCCAGCTGCGACTCGATTTCACCGCATTCAATGCGGAAGCCGCGAATTTTTACCTGCAGATCGTTGCGGCCCAGATACTCCAGGCTGCCATCCGGCATATAGCGCGCCAGATCGCCGGTGCGGTACATGCGGCCGCCCGGCGCGAAAGGATCGGCCAGGAAACGCTCCGCCGTCAGCGCCGGCTGGTTCAGGTAACCGCGCGCCACCTGCGCGCCGCCGATATACAGTTCACCCACGGCGCCCAGCGGTACCGGCTGGCCATCGTCATCCAGCAAGTACGCCCGGCCGTTGGCGATAGGCCGGCCGATAGACGGCATCGCCGTACCGACCGCCGGCTCGCCCGAAGTCGCTACCACGGTCGTCTCCGTCGGCCCATAGTTATTCACAATGGTTACACCAGGCGGCGCCGGCAGCGGCCAGCGGCGAATGCTGTCGCCGCCGATCAGCAGCATCCGCAGATCGGCAGGCATCTCGCCCATCAGTGCGATCTCAGCCAGCGGCGTCACCATAAACCCGACCTGCACACCGCTGCCACGCCACCATTGCAGCAGCGCTTCGCCATTGCCCGCCGCCTCTGCCGGTGGCAGCAGCAGCGTCGCCCCCTGCGTCAACGTCGGCCAGATTTCCCAAACGCTGGCGTCAAAACCCAACCCCGCCATGCTGGTCGTTCGCTCACCAGCCTGCAAACCGGTCGCTTCGCAGTGCCACATGATCAGGTTGATCAGGTGCGCCTGCTCCACCATTACCCCTTTCGGTTTGCCGGTCGAGCCCGAGGTGTAAACCACATACGCCAGGCTGCCTGGCTGCGCGCGCGGCGGCAGGTCGTGATCCTGCTCTGGCAGCGCGTCTTCCAGCGCCAACAACGGCGCTGCTACCGCCCCCAGCGCGGCGCGGCCGGTACTATCCGCCAACAGCAGCGCCGGCGCGCAGTCCTGCACGATATAGTGCAGACGCTCAGCGGGATAAGCCGGATCCAGCGGCACATAGGCGCCGCCGGCTTTCAGGATCGCCAGCAGTGCGACGATCATCTCCGGGCTGCGCGCGGCGCAGACCGCTACGCGGCTTTCCGGCCCTACGCCGCGTGCCGTCAGGTAATGCGCCAGCCGGTTGGCGCGCGCGTTCAATTCCGCATAGCTCAGCGACATCGCCCCCTGAGACAGCGCCGGCACCGTCGGCGTACGCCGCGCCTGCGCTTCAAACAGGGCCGACACGCTCGACGCCTGCGGGAAAGCCCGGTGCGTGCGGTTGCGCACGTTGAGCAATAGCTCTCGCTCCGCCTGGCTCAGTAAACGATCGCCTCGCACCGGCGCATTCGGCGCCGCAGCGGCCTGCCGGAGCAGCAATAGCAGATGCTGCGCGGCACGCAGCATCTGCTCGTCCCCCACCGCGGCGCTGTCGTACACCCAACGGAAAGCGGCGTTGCTTTCACAGATTTGCAGCACTGCCCGAGCGCCGGAGCGTTTCACCGCCGCTGCGCCCTCCTGACTGTCGTCGAATCCCGGCGAGGTGTCGCGGCGCAATAGCGTCACGACGGTTGACCAGGCGCGCGAACGCGTGTCCAGGCCGAGCAATGCCGGATGGTAGGCGCGACGCGCGCGCGCCTGCTGCCATTCGCGTCGCATCTGCACCTGCGCCTCGGCGAAACCCAGCGTCGGATTCAGCGAGATCTGCAGCGGCAGTGTCCAAACCTGGCCCGGTTCGCCGATGACGTCGTCCGTCGCGTTCAGCCAGCCAAGTTGGAAATCACTTTCGCCGCCCATCAATCCCAGATACAGCGCCAGCCCGGTCAACACCGCTTCAACCTCGATCTTGCCCGCGTGTTGCCAGGCCGTAGCCTGCCATGCCGGCCGGGCTTCGCGCTGCCAGGCCACCGGGAACGCCGCCGGGGCAAACTGCGCCAATCGCGGTTGCCAGAAGGCCGCATGATGCCCACCGGCCGCCTGTCGCTCCTCCAATCGTTTCGCCTGCGAAGGATCAAGCAACGGTAACGGCTCGCCCACCGTCAAACCGTGCAGCTGCGCCAGCGCTTCCCCCGCCGTCAGCTCGCCTTCGGCGGTGAACCAACCCCCGATCCGCACCGCCCCTTCCGCCGTGGCGATATTCCAACCCGCATCGTCGACGCAGAGCAGCGTACCGGGTGGCGCATTGTCGGCGTCAGGCAGCATTTCCAGGCGCCCAACGCCCAGCGCCCGGTCGGCCAACAGGATTTTCAGCGGGCAATTCCCCGCAGGATGGCCGAGTGACGTCGCGAGGCGCACCAGCTCAGCAGCAGGGCGATCCCAGCGGATGAAGCCGGCGGCCGGCGGCAGTCGACGGAGATCATAGAAACTGCCGCTGACGTCCGCTTCAGGCTGCGCAGAGATCTGTTGCATCACCTGGGCAATGCTGCCTTCAGGTTGTTCAGAGAGGAGCCGCAGAATAAATTGGAAACGCCGTTGTAAACTCTCAAGCTGGCTTAATGAATGGGCATGCGGCGCATCGGCAAACATGACGTCCAACTCTTGCGCCTGCTGATCTTCGTAAAATAGAATTTGCATATCGCTGACGGCGATGTTGCCACCGTAGTACCAACGTGTCTTACATCCCCAAAACGGATCGCCATGATCGAAGGAAACGATATTGATGGCGGGACCAAACCAGGATGAACTCATGGTGCTGCGATCGCGACGAATATCCTCACCGCGATATAATTGCCGACGAACCACTTTGGCTATTTCCGCAGCGACCTGTTGTGCAAAATCAGCCAGACGACTTTCAGGGTTAATAGCTAAAATCAGTGGCACCACATTCGCAGTCATACCAATACTGTTTCGCTCTCGCGTACCGGTCACCGGCAGGCTGAAATTCAATAAGGTCTGACCAGTAATACTATGGAAACATAATGCGACGGCCGCCGCCAATATATGAGCGCGATGTACGCCGGCTTTTTCCGCCCCCCGATCAATCGCCGCTATCTCATTTATTTTTAATGTGTGATTGCTGATTTGCATGGACGAATAAGGGACGAGTTTCTCCTGACGCGTCAGGCTATGAGGCGCGGCGAGCGTATAGCCTTGCCAGAACTGTTTATCGGTGGCGAAGCGGGAAGAATCGCGGTACTGCAGGTCGTGTTCATAGAGCCGGGTAAAACTGCAATTACTGAATTCAGGAATGTTTTTTTTCTCAGCCAATGCGTTGTAATACAGCGCGATACGACGCATAAACTCTTCGGCGCTGCGGCCATCCACCAGCATGTGGTGAAAACGTCGGTAGAGGATATAGTTGCCCGGCGCCAACGTCAGTAAGGCAAAACCGAACAGGTCCTGATCCAGCGCGGAGATCACGCGATCGGCATCTTGCCGCATCCAGCGCTGCGCCGCCAGCTCAGGGTATTCCTGGCTGCTGAAGTCATGCACGGAAAGCGGGTCATGACTGCGCGCCGCACGGTATTGATAAAGCTCGCCGTCTTGTTCGGTGAAATGGGCCTGCATCGCCGGCGTTTCTTCAATGATCGCGTCTATCGCCTGGCGCAGCAGGGCTATCTGCAACGGCCCTTGTATCGTGCCGTATCCCCACATATTGAATGGCAAGCCTTCAGACATGCTGGCGCTCAGCCAAAGCTCGCGCTGAGCGGTGGTAATTTCATGCAGTTCGACTTTTTCCAACGAAATATGAGCACCCGTACGGAATTCCCCACTCTTCACATCAGTTTGTTTGTTCATAATATTCTCTAGCACGTTTTCATTACGTTAATGAAAGGGTCCGTCCGGATTTAGGCAAAGCCTGGCCGTCCGACAGTTCAAGTCAGAATAAAAAACCGTAGAAAAGCTGGGTCTCCCCCAACTAAGAAAGAATGAAATGGTTAATCCAGAGGTTCCCCCTGTGCCTCAATTTGCTGAGGTGTGAAGTATAGGAGAGGATATTTTTTTTGGCGAAATGTGCGAAAGGGGATAAATGATCATTTTATTTCCCCGATATTACTCAGGGATGACGAGCGTATTCCGCTTTTATTAACTCGATATAATTATGGAGAGATTAATATTATTTTGTATTATTCACCACAGTTAATGTGCAACAATACTTACGGTAAGAGCCCCTCCATATCAATAAGTTATACTTTATTGTTTTAATGATAATAATTTATTTTTTAATTAATTTACTTCCAATTAAAATGGACGGCGATTTTGCCTGCGGCGCATCTATCGTTTTTTGTTATAACGATGAGAAAAATTATGCTGAAAAATTTCTTCGTTTTTTCTGGCGTCCACCAACGGCACCGTTCCCAACGACAGATAACGTAAAAGGGGCGGCAGAGCCCGCCCCGAGAGGTCTTACCACATCAGCCGGCCGATCAATGGCGCGGCCACGACCGTAATGATGCCGGCCAGCATCATCACCAAACTCGACACTACGCCCTCCTGCGGCCCCAGCTCATAAGCGCGAGCGGTGCCGGCACCGTGCGACGAGGCGCCAAATCCGGCGCCCTTCGCCAGACGGCTGCGCACCGCCAGCCGCAAAAACAAAATATCCCCCACCGCCATGCCGAACACCCCGGTGATCACCACGAACAGCGCCACCAGATCCGGCTGCCCGCCCATCTGTTTGGCGGCCTCCAGCGCGAACGGCGTGGTGATCGACCGCACCGCCAGGCTGCGCTGCACCTCTTCCGGCAACGTCAGCAGGCGCGCCAGCCACACCGAGCTGTACACCGCCACCAGCACCGCGGTCGTTACGCCGGCGGTCAGCGATAGCCAGTGGCGGCGGATGATATGCAGGTTCTCATACACCGGCACCGCGAAAGCGATGGTTGCCGGCCCCAGTAGCCACAGCAGCCAGTGAGTTTCACCAATATAGTCCTGATAGGAGATGTGGGTGACCACCAGCAGCAGCACCAGGATCATTGGCGTCAGCACCAGCGGCATCAGCAACAGCGTGCGCCGGCGGCGATACAGCTTCTTGTTGGCGAAGTACAGCGCCAGCGTCGCCAGAAAACAGGCCAAGCTAAGGATAAAATCATTCATGACGCTGCTTCCGACGCTGCAGCCAAATCTCCAGCCGATACACCCTGTCCACCACCAGCCCGGTGGCGCCCAACGTCAGCATGGTGCTGACCGCGATCACCAAAAAGATCTTCCAGCCCTCGACCATCAACAGCTGGGCATAGTTGACCACCGCCACCACCGCCGGCACGAAAAACAGCAGCATTTCCGCCAGCAGCCAGCGGGAGCCGGCCTTAACCCAGCTCAGCGGCAGAATGCGCAGCAGGATTAGCGCCAGCAGCATCAACATGCCGACGATATTGGCGGGGAGCGGCAGGTGGAATTGTTGCACCAGACGATCGGCGATCAGGAACAGCGCCGCATACAACGCCACCTGAATCGGCACCTGCAAGCGGGTCAGCAGGGAGGGGGCAACGCGGCGTAACGCCAGAGACATGAAAGATGACCTCAAACAATAAATTAACGGCCTACAGTATACGCAGCCGGGAAACCACGCCTGAAATGAATTAAAATTATCGACATCATGCCGTCCGGGAATAGTTTCCCGCCGGTAGCGTCCCCAAGGAGAACCCTAACGTGGATGTCCGCACCCTGCGCTACTTCGTTGAAGTGGTGCGCCAGCAAAGCTTCACCCGC
The DNA here is from genome assembly GCF_945957435.1 of Serratia sp. PL7. Classification (NCBI taxonomy): domain Bacteria; kingdom Pseudomonadati; phylum Pseudomonadota; class Gammaproteobacteria; order Enterobacterales; family Yersiniaceae; genus Serratia; species Serratia sp. PL7. The sequence continues at coordinate 378,148 of NZ_CAMFLB010000003.1, forward strand.
GCCGCGGAAAAACTGTTCGTCACCCAGCCCACCATCAGCAAGATGCTGCGGCATCTGGAGGAGGAGCTGGAGTGCACGCTGCTGATCCGCGAAGGCCGCAAGCTGCGCCTGACCGACAGCGGCCAGGCGGTGTATCAGCGCGGCCTGACGATCCTCGACGAATTCCGGCAACTGGAGGCGGAGCTGGAAGACATCAGCTCGGTGAAAAAGGGCGTGCTGCGGCTGGGCATTCCGCCAATGGTGGGCAGGCAGATCGCCGATCTGATCCGCCGCTTTCGCCAAACCTACCCCGGTATCGAATTGAAGATTTCCGAGCTGGGCGGGCTGTCGGTCGAACAGGCGGTGATGTCCGGCGAACTGGATCTGGCGATGACGGTGTTACCCTTCGATTCGGAACAGCCGCTGACCTTTCTGCCGCTGCTGGGCCATCCGATGTGCGTAGTGGCGCCGCGCACGCCGCAGTGGCTCAACCGCACCCGCATCAATATCGCCGAATTGGCCGACAGCCCGATCCTGATTTATAACGAAGACTTTGCGCTTTACAAGATGCTGATGAAGGCGTTTCGCCAGGCCGGTTTTGAACCGCAAATCGCGGTGCGCAGCGGCCAATGGGACTTCCTCGCCTCGATGGTGCAGGCCGGCGTGGGCATCGCCATGCTGCCGGAGCCGGTTTGCCGCTGGCTGGACAAGGAAAACCTGGTCTGGCTGCCGCTGGAGCCGCGCATGGAGTGGAAAATCGGCCTGATCTGGCGTCAGGGCAGCTACCTGTCGCACAGCGCGCAGGCCTGGATCGCCTGCTGCCGCGACTATTGGCCGCCGCTCAAGTAGCCAAAAAACAAGGGCCGCACAGGCGGCCCTTCAGGACAGAAATAAAGAGGAAAAACGTTTATTCCTCTTCTGGGGTTTACCCTTCGCGTTCGATCAACAGCGCTTCGAGCAGGTCGAGATCGTGCAGCAGTTTTTGCAGCGTCTCGTTGCTGATTTTCTGCGTGGCGCGCAGGTGGTACAGCTCGCCGCGCTCGGCGCGCAGCGCCGTCAGGCGGAAACGCCGCTCGAGGTTTTCCATCGCCAGCGCATTCTCGATATCGTCTTTCGACGCGATGCGCCGCCGCAGCATGCCCGTTACCCGCGAGCTGACCTCTTTCAACACCTGCGGATCGAGGTTCTCTTCGGTATCGGCAACCAGGCGCTCTTCCATTTTATTCACGCTCTCGATCGCCACCTCGGCCGCCATGGCGATCGCCATGCGCTCTTCGTGCTTGCTGGCGCTCTTGTCGGCCACCTGCACGCCGCGCAGCAGCAGCGGCAACGCCAGCACGCCGACAATCAGCGACAGCAGGATCACTCCGGCGGCGATAAACACCAGCTGATAGCGCGCCGGGAAGGCGGTGCCGTCACTCAGCAACAGCGGTATCGACAGCACGCCGGCCAGGGTAATCGCCCCGCGCACCCCGGCGAACGACGCCACCCACAGCTCACGCGTGCTGTAATCGCCGAACTGCAGCGGACGCTTTTTCATAAAGCGGTTACTGGCCTTCTTCATCACCCACAGCCAGGTGAAACGCAGCACCAGCAGTGCGGCGTAGATGGTGGCCACGTCGGCGAACAGGTACCAGGTCTGGATGGTCGGATCCAGCTCCGCCTGCAGGATGGAGGTTTCAAGAATGCCCGGCAGCTGCAGGCCCAGCATGATGAACACCATGCCGTTGAACACGAACTCCAGCATCGCCCATACGCTGTTGGCGCGCAGACGCATCGCCAGCGGCGCGTTGCGGATCACGCCGGATTGGCTGATGGTCATCCCCGCCGCCACCGCCGCCAGGATGCCGGAGACGCCGATGTGTTCGGCAATCAGGTAAGAAGCGAACGGCAGCAGCAGCAGGAACACGATCTGGGTCGCCGGATCGTCGCCGCTCCAGCGGCTCATCACCCGCAGCGATTTACTGTAGGTCCAGGTGACCGCCACGCCGGCCAACAGGCCGCCGATCGCCACTTTGAGGAATTCAAGGGTCGCGCCGCCCACGGTGAACACCATGGTGCCCATCGCCACCGCAATGGCGAACTTGAGCGATACCAGGCCGGACGCGTCGTTCATCAGCGCCTCGCCCTCGAGCACGCCCATGATCGGCTTGGGAATCCGCCCTTTGCCGACGATGCCGGACAGCGCCACGGCATCGGTCGGCGACAGCACCGCCGCCAGCGCGAAGGCCGCCACCAGCGGAATGCCCGGCACCATGGCGTAGATCAGATAACCGACGCCGACCACGGTGATCAACACCAGCACCAGCGCCAGGCCGAGAATTTCACGCCCGTGATGCAGGAACTCGCGCGTCGGCGTTTTCCAGCCGTCGGCGAACAGCAGCGGCGGGATGAACAGCACCAGGAACAGTTCGGGATCAAAGTCGACGTGCAGCCCGAAATGCGGCCAGGCCAACAGGGCCCCGATGGCGATTTGCATCAGCGGCAGCGGCACCTGGAACGGCAACATGCGCGTCACCACCCCGGACAGGGAGACCACCAGGATCAAAATGAGGATTGTAAAAAAGATTTCCATGCTTTCCTTAGACTCTACGATTCAGACGACATCGGCTCAGGGCCTGCGTTGGTCCCGATAGTAGATCACTTTTTTTACAGCCGTTAAAGCTTGTTGTGCCTTTCAAAACGCGGTGCAGAGCAGAAGAAGACTTATCTTAAGAAGGGAATTGCCGTCACAGGCTCCCCCGCCCGATGGGCGAGGGAAACCCAAGAGGCTTAAATCGCCCAGCCGCCGGCGTAGAACGCCACCAGCGCCACGGCGATCAGCACGGTGCCGATGTTCAACTTGCGCCATTCGCCGGAGAAGATGCGGCCGATGACCAGCGAGCTGAAGCCCAGCATGATGCCGGTGACGATGTTGCAGGTCAGCACGATGAACACCGCGCACAGCAGGCCGGCCATTGCGTCGACGAAGTCGTTGAAGTCCAGCTTGGTGACGTTGCTCAGCATCAGCAGGCCGACGTACATCAGCGCCGGCGCGGTGGCGTAGACCGGCACCAGATAGGCCAGCGGCGACAGGAACAGGATCAGCAGGAACAGGATGCCGACCACGGTGGCGGTCAGGCCGGTTTTGCCGCCCGCGGCGGTGCCGGCAGCGGACTCGATGTAGACCGCGGCGGGCGCGGCGCCCACCAGGCCGGAGAAGATGCTGCTCAGGGAATCCGAGGTCAGCGCCTTGCCGCCGTTGATGATCTGCCCGTCTTTATCCAGCAGGTTGGCCTGCCCGGCCACCGCGCGGATGGTGCCGGTGGCGTCGAACACCGCGGTCATCACCAACGCCAGCACGCTCGGCAACACCACCGGTTGCAACGCGCCCATGATATCCAGACTGAAGATCAACGATTTGCCGTCAGCGTCCGCCAGGCTCGGCATGGCGAACAGCCCCTGGTATTTCACCGCCGGATCGACGATCAGGCCGATGATGGAAATGGCGATGATCACCAGCAGAATGCCGCCGGGCACGCGCAGCTTCTCCAGGCCGAAGATCACCGCCAGGCCGACCAGCGTCATCACCACCGGGAAGGAGGTGAAGGCGCCAAGCGCCACCGGCAGGCCATCCAGCGGGTTCTTCACCACCAGGCCGACACCGTTGGCGGCGATCAGCAGCAGGAACAGACCGATGCCGATGCCGGTGCCGTGCGCCACGCCCATCGGCAGGTTACGCAGGATCCAGGCGCGGATGCCGGTGACCGAGATGACGGTAAACAGCACGCCCATCACGAACACCGCGCCCAGCGCCACCGGAATGCTGATGTGCTGGCCCAGCACCAGGCTGAAGGCGGTGAAAGCGGTCAATGAGATCGCACAGCCGATGGCCATCGGCAGGTTAGCCCACAGCCCCATCAGCAGCGAGCCCAGCCCGGCCACCAGGCAGGTAGAGACAAACACCGCCGCCGGCGGGAAGCCCGCTTTGCCCAGCATGCTCGGCACCACGATCACCGAGTACACCATCGCCAGGAAGGTGGTCAGCCCCGCCACCACTTCCTGTCGCACGCTGCTGCCGCGCGCGGAAATTTTAAAATAGCCATCAAGCCCGCCGGTTGGTTTTGCGGCGTGGTTCGCTTGAGAGTTCGACATAGGTTACTTCCCCTGTGTTTCATTAATCGGCCCGTCACAGCAGGCCTGTCATCTCGCCCGCGCCCGATCGCCACGTAATCGTTTACGTCACGTTCCGCTTCCTTGCCCTTCCGTCGCATCGCCAACGGCAATGCGCACCAAGGCAAACGTTTAACTCGCAGCGCGCGGTACGGGTAATTTATGGTGGTTTATTCAAGGCAAACGATTATCCTGCCTTCCATGGCGTCTAATCAACTAAAGATCGCGGCAATTTATGCAGAAAGTGGCGGGAATGGCGTCTGCACGATAAAACCGGGGCGACGGACGCCCCGGCGAGATTATTGCGCCTGTACCGCAGCGGGATCCATATACATCAATTCCCAGATATGGCCGTCCAGGTCCTGAAAGCCATGGCCATACATCATGCCGTAGTCGCGTGGCTGATGATAAGTGTTGCCGCCGCCGGCGATCGCCTTGCGCACCAGTTCGTCCACCGCCGCCCGGCTGGGTTGCGACAGGCACACCAGCACCTCGGTGGCCTGTTTGGCGTCGCCGATCGGGTTCGGGGTAAACATCCTGAATTTGTCATGGGTCAGCAGCATCACGTAAATCGTGTCGCTGACCACCATGCACGCGGCGGTATCGTCGGTAAATTGCGGGTTGAAAGCGAACCCCAGGTGGGTGAAAAACGCCATCGACGCGGGCAGATCGCGTACGGGTAGGTTAACGAAGATTTGCGTAGCCATGGGCTACCTCCGATGAAGAATGACCCCATCGAGTATAGCCCATCCGCTTAACTCAGCAGGTTGTAAGGGCCGCCCTGCTCCAATGCCCGCTGGTAGGCGGGCCGGGCATGAATGCGCTGCAGGAAGCCGCGCAGTTTCGGGCAATTGTCCAACGCGCCGCGCGCCGCCATCGCCTCCAGCGGAAAGCTCATCTGAATATCCGCCGCGCTGAAATCGTTGCCGACAAACCAGCTGCCCTTGTTCAGGTGCTGTTCGAGGTATTCGCAGTGCGGCGCGATCTGTTTGTCGAGGTATTCGCGCTGCACGCCCTTGCCGATCGCGCCGGCCACCGGCCGCAGCAGCCAGGGGATCGGCGGCTGGCCAAGGCGGCTGAACACCAGCTTCATCACCAACAGCGGCATCAGCGATCCTTCGGCGTAGTGCAGCCAATAGCGATACTGCTGGCGCGCGTGGAAGTCGGTCGGCATGAACATGCCCTGCGCGTCATAGGCTTCCTGCAAGTATTCGATGATGGCGCCGGATTCCGCCAGCGTCAGATCGCCGTCGACGATCACCGGCGATTTGCCCAGCGGATGGATCTTTTTCAGCGCCGCCGGCGCCAGCAGGGTCTGCGGATCGCGCTCGTAGCGTTGCACCTGATAGGGCACACCCAGCTCTTCCAAAAACCACAGAATGCGCTGCGATCGCGAGTGGTTGAGATGATGAACAATGATCATGACGAAGCCTCTGTCCGCTGCCACACCAGTTCGCCAACCTGCACGCCGTTGCCGAGCTGCAAGGGCACCGTGCGCAACGTCAGCCGATCGCCGCTGAAAGCGTAAAAACGCACCTGACGGCTGCCTACCCAATTGGGGAACGAACAGCCTTCGACCTGATGCACCACCCGCTGTTCGCTTTCCTCCACCTGATAGTGGCCGAAGTAGCAAATCATATTGATGAAGGCGGCGCGGATCTCCCGCTCAGACCCCTGCGCCAAATCGTCGGCGGCGAAACGCGGCCGCACGGCGCTATACAGCTGCGCCGCCATCGTGCCGTTGGCCTCATAGTGGATGCGCCCCAACACCTTCTCGCCCAGCGGGTAATTCAGCTCGCCGTTCTGGTTTTTGAACACCGACGACACCAGCGCCCAGCTGCCGATAAACGCGTTTACCGTCATTACGCTTCTCCGGTTAAAGATCCTCTGTAAAGGGTAGTGGCGATTTTTACCGCGCGCCAGCGGGTGAAAAACAATCAGTTTATTTGACAGAGATACTCAAAACTCTCCGATTTTTTATTCACACCCGGTGCACTATTATTTAACACATCGAGAGGCAACAGGCTCTCACCTAACAAATACTCTGAGGAACACATCATGAAAAACGTCAAAATTTTTGCTACCGCTGCGCTGCTGGCTACCGCTTCTTTCGCTACCTTCGCCGCTGACCTGCCTTCCAGCCAACCCGCTGCAGACGCCCAAAAAATCGGCGTAATCTCCGTTAGCGGCGCCACCAACCTGAGCGCGCTGGAAAGCGAACTGGCCAGCAAAGCCGCCGCGTCGGGCGCCAGCTCATACCGCATCGTCGCCGCCGGCGGCCAGAACAAACTGTACGGCACCGCAGAAATCTTCAACTGATCGTCGAACAGCCAACCGACGGAAGAAAGAAGCCCCGCAAGGGGCTTTTCTCGTTGTGGGCAGGCAAAGCTCTTTGTGAACAGTGGCCGCCGGACATTTCACCGATACTGGGAATAACGCCTTACCCTCACCCACTTTGGAGAAATAACATGACCACAGCACATCCTCTGCAAGGCAAAGTCGCATTCGTCCAAGGCGGCTCACGCGGCATCGGCGCCGCCATCGCCAAACGGTTGGCGAGTGAAGGGGCCGCGGTCGCCTTTACCTACGCCACCTCGGCCGATCGCGCCGAAGCGGTGGCAAGCGCCGTTACCGCCGCCGGCGGCAAAGCCCTCGCCATCAGGGCCGACAGCGCCGATGCGGCGGCGCTGCAGCAGGCGGTGCGTCAGGCCGTCAGCCACTTCGGCAACCTGGATATTTTGGTGAACAACGCCGGGGTGTTTACACTGGGCAGCACCGAAGCGCTGGCGCTGGACGATCTGGATCGCATGCTAGCGGTCAACGTGCGCAGCGTGTTCGTCGCCAGCCAGGAAGCGGCGCGCCACATGAATGACGGCGGGCGCATCATCCACATCGGCAGCACCAACGCCGAGCGCGTGCCGTTCGGCGGCGCGGCGGTGTATGCGATGAGCAAATCGGCGCTGATCGGCCTGACCAAAGGCATGGCGCGCGATCTCGGCCCGCGCGGCATCACCGTCAATAACGTGCAGCCCGGCCCGGTAGACACCGAGATGAACCCGGACGCCGGCGAATTCGCCGATCAGCTCAAGCAGCTGATGGCGATCGGCCGCTACGGCAAAGATGAAGAGATCGCCAGCTTCGTCGCCTACCTCGCCGGCCCGCAGGCGGGTTACATCACCGGCGCCAGCCTGAGCATCGACGGCGGTTTCTCGGCGTAACGTCCAAGCCCCGTAAGGGGCTTTTTATTTATTCGCCTGTCGCGGAGTGTAAGCCTGAAGGTCGATACATACCCGTTCGCCACCCCCGCTATACCCCACCAATACCGCTTGAAAGACAACAATCGAATCAGTTTATGCACAAAAACGGAATAGTTTATTGACGATTCTGTTATTTATTCACCTCACCGTCCCCTTTATCCTTCGCTCCATCGTGTCGTACCGGACACCCTTATTTTTCGAATTGTCGAACACAGGATAAAGATATGAAAACCATGACCACCGTTATTTCACTCGCTCTGTTTTCCATGTTGTCGTTTAACGCCGCAGCAGAAAGCGTTACCGCAACCGGTAGAACGCTGGACTCCACCGAAGCTCTCATCGCTAAAAAAGCGCAAGAGGCCGGTGCAAGCGGCTACAAAATCACCAGCGCCTACATGGGCAATTTCGTCACCATGAGTGCAGAGCTGAAAAAATAATATCAATGACGCCGCTCGCACGGCGTTATTTATTTCCGCATAAGGAAGTCATCGTCGGGTGGTTATTCGCCATGCTTTATAAAGCATTACGCTAAAACACCCGCGTACTAAAAATGAGCCTCTTTCTCCACCGGTTATTATTCGGCGGCCTGACGTCGCCTAAGTCCGGACGGTTCATTTTCATTCACTCTGCACTACGTCGTTATAAGGATGAGTCACTGATGAAATCATTGTATCGCCTCTCCCTCTTGCTACCTTTGCTTGCCACAGTGCCTGCACAGGCCGCAGAGTCCGCCGCTCAGCCGTCAGACTGGTACCCTTCTGTTTACGGTGCAAAAGACGAAATCGGCGCCGCCAACCTGCTCACGCCGGAAGGGGTACTACAGTCCGTGCAACTGGTAAAACAGGGCAAGACATTGTCATTGGCGGTTCCCGTCGATAAAGATTTCCCGGCGTTCCGCCACCGTAGCTTCCGTTTATATAATATTCAGCCTGGTCAGCAGGACGGCAAAACGCTTGGCCCAAATAAATTCACCTTTAATGATGAATTGGTGAATGCCTGGACCGGCGTCGGCACCCAGTTGAACGGTATAGGCCATATCGGCATCGACAACGTTTATTATAACGGCAATAAGGCGGCGGACTTCGTCACCGTAGATGGCGTGAAAAAATTGGGCGTGGAAAAAGTGCCGCCCATGGTCACCCGCGGCGTGGTGCTCGATATGACGGCTTATTATCATAAAGACATCGTTCCGGGCGGCACCGAATTTTCCGTTGCGGATATTCAAGCGGTGCTTAAGAAGCAGGGCATTAGCTTAAGAAAAGGCGACGTTGTTTTATTTAATACCGGTTGGCTGGAGCTGATTGGTAAGGACAATAAAAAATTCCTGGAGGTCGAACCGGGTATCGGCATGGAAGCGGCGAAGTGGCTGGCTGACCAAGGCATTGTGGCCTTTGGCGGTGATACCTGGGCCTCCGAAGTGTACCCTAACCCGAAAAATGACGAAGAGTTCCCGGTCAACCAGTACCTGCTGGCCAAGCGCGGCGTCTATAACCTGGAACTGATCGACAGCCGCCCACTGGTGCGCACGAAAACCTGGGAATTCCTGTTCGTGCTGGGACAACCGCTGTATGTCGGTTCAACGCAGGTCAACATCAACCCGGTAGCAATTTACTGATTGGCAACACCGCCGCAGAAAATCGGCAGCGAGCGCCCACAAAAAACCCCGCCTGAGCGGGGTTTTTTTAGCACTGTCGCCAGGCTTAGAACGGGATATCGTCGTCAAAATCCATTGGCGGTTCGTTGCTGCTGGCCGCCGGAGCGCTGTTCTGCGCCGGACGAGACTGCTGCTGGCCGCCGCTGAACTGGTTGCCGCCCTGTGGCTGCTGAGGCTGGCCCCAACCGCCCTGGCCGCCGGCAGATTGGCCTGCCGGTGCGCCGCCGCCCTGACGGCCGCCCAGCATCTGCATGGTGCCGCCGACGTTAACCACCACTTCGGTGGTGTATTTTTCCACGCCGGACTGATCGGTCCATTTACGCGTCTGCAGGGAGCCTTCGATGTAGACCTGAGAGCCTTTACGCAGGTATTCGCCCGCCACTTCGGCCAGTTTGCCGAACAGCACGACGCGGTGCCACTCGGTCTTCTCTTTCTGTTCGCCGGTCGCCTTGTCACGCCAGCTTTCGGAGGTCGCCAGGGTAATGTTGGCCACTGCGCCGCCGTTCGGCATGTAACGGACTTCTGGATCCTGACCCAGATTCCCGACCAGAATTACTTTGTTTACGCCTCTGCTGGCCATGAGCACTTCTCCCGATGATTGATTTCTACACAGTATAAACGCGTCAGTTTACCACGCTGAGTACGAAACCACACCCGTGTTGATAAGTGCGAATTGCATTCCAGAATTGTCTTTTCGATCGACCTTGTTGCATTCTCATACTGGATATTCATTCAGGTTTTTTTGTGTCATAATTATGCGTTTCGACCAGGCTGTGCCGGTTTTTTGCGAGATCCATCACAAAATCCCCCGCAAAAATCGCGACAGGCGCGGTGTATCATCAAGACGGGAAGTGTAAATGGACAATATCGAAGTTCGTGGTGCTCGAACCCATAATCTGAAAAACATCAACCTGATCATCCCGCGTGACAAACTGATCGTCGTCACCGGCCTGTCCGGTTCCGGCAAGTCTTCGCTGGCTTTCGATACGCTGTACGCCGAAGGGCAGCGGCGCTATGTCGAATCACTCTCCGCCTATGCGCGCCAGTTCCTGTCGCTGATGGAAAAGCCGGACGTCGACCATATTGAAGGTCTGTCGCCGGCGATCTCCATCGAGCAGAAATCCACCTCGCACAACCCGCGGTCCACGGTCGGCACCATCACCGAGATCCACGACTACCTGCGCCTGCTGTTCGCCCGTGTCGGCGAGCCACGCTGCCCGGATCACCATGTGCCGCTGGCGGCGCAAACCGTCAGCCAGATGGTCGATAACGTGCTGAGCCAGCCGGAAGGCAAGCGCCTGATGCTGCTGGCGCCAGTAGTGAAAGATCGCAAGGGCGAGCACACCAAAACGCTGGAAAACCTGGCCGCTCAGGGCTATATCCGCGCGCGCATCGACGGTGAAGTGTGCGATCTGTCCGATCCGCCGAAGCTGGAGCTGCAGAAAAAACACACCATCGAAGTGGTGGTCGATCGCTTCAAGGTGCGTGACGACATGGCGCAACGCCTAGCCGAATCGTTCGAAACCGCGCTGGAGCTGTCCGGCGGCACCGCGGTGGTGGCGGACATGGACGACGAAAAAGCGGACGAGCTGCTGTTCTCCGCCAACTTCGCCTGCCCGATCTGCGGCTACAGCATGCGCGAGCTGGAACCGCGCCTGTTTTCCTTCAACAACCCGGCCGGCGCCTGCCCGACCTGCGATGGCCTGGGCGTGCAGCAGTTCTTCGATCCGGATCGCGTGGTGCAAAACCCCGAGCTGTCGCTGGCCGGCGGCGCGATCCGCGGCTGGGATCGCCGCAACTTCTACTATTTCCAGATGCTGCGTTCACTGGCGGAGCACTATGAGTTCGACGTCGAAGCGCCGTTCAACACCCTGAGCGCCGACGTACAGAAGGCGGTACTGAGCGGCTCCGGCAAAGAGTCGATCGAATTCAAATACATCAACGATCGCGGTGACACCACCGTGCGCCGCCATCCGTTCGAAGGCGTGCTGCACAACATGGAGCGCCGCTATAAAGAGACCGAATCCAGCGCGGTGCGCGAAGAGCTGGCGAAGTTCATCAGCAACCGCCCTTGCGCCTCGTGTCACGGCACCCGTCTGCGCGAAGAAGCGCGCAACGTGTTCGTCGAAGACACCACGCTGCCGGAAATCTCCGATCTGAGCATCGGCCATGCGATGACCTTCTTCCAGAACATGAAGCTCAGCGGCCAGCGCGCCAAGATCGCCGAGAAAGTGCTGAAAGAGATCGGCGATCGCCTGAAGTTCCTGGTGAACGTCGGCCTGAACTACCTGTCGTTGTCCCGTTCGGCGGAAACGCTCTCCGGCGGCGAAGCGCAGCGTATTCGTTTGGCCAGCCAGATCGGCGCCGGCCTGGTGGGCGTGATGTACGTGCTGGATGAGCCGTCGATCGGCCTGCACCAGCGCGATAACGAGCGCCTGCTGGAAACGCTGATCCACCTGCGTAACCTCGGCAACACGGTGATCGTGGTGGAGCATGACGAAGACGCCATCCGCGCCGCCGACCACGTGATCGACATCGGCCCCGGCGCCGGCGTGCACGGCGGCCAGGTGGTGGCAGAAGGCACCGTCGACGACATCATGGCGCAGCCGGAATCGCTGACCGGCCAGTTCCTCAGCGGCAAGCGCGAGATCGCCATTCCCGCGCAGCGTGTGCCGGCCGATCCGACCAAAGTGTTGAAGCTGAGCGGCGCGCGCGGCAACAACCTGAAGGACGTGACGCTGACGCTGCCGGTCGGTCTGTTTACCTGCATCACCGGCGTGTCCGGCTCCGGCAAATCAACGCTGATCAACGATACGCTGTTCCCGATCGCCCAGCGCCAGCTTAACGGCGCCACCATCGCCGAGCCGGCGCCGTTCCGCGAAGTGACCGGCCTGGAACATTTCGACAAGGTGATCGACATCGATCAGAGCCCGATCGGCCGTACGCCACGCTCCAACCCGGCCACCTACACCGGTATCTTCACCCCGGTGCGCGAGCTGTTCGCCGGCGTGCCGGAATCGCGCAGCCGCGGTTATACGCCAGGCCGCTTCAGCTTCAACGTCAAGGGTGGGCGCTGTGAAGCCTGCCAGGGCGACGGGGTGATCAAGGTCGAAATGCACTTCCTGCCGGACATCTACGTGCCGTGCGACCAGTGCAAGGGCAAACGCTATAACCGCGAAACGCTCGAAGTGAAGTACAAAGGCAAGAGCATCCACGAAGTGCTGGAGATGACCATCGAAGAAGCGCGTGACTTCTTCGACGCAGTGCCGGCGCTGGCGCGCAAGCTGCAGACCCTGATGGATGTCGGCCTGTCCTACATCCGCCTCGGCCAGTCGGCCACCACGCTCTCCGGCGGGGAGGCGCAGCGCGTCAAGCTGGCGCGCGAGCTGTCGAAACGCGGCACCGGCCAGACGCTGTATATCCTCGACGAACCGACTACCGGCCTGCACTTCGCCGATATCCAACAGCTGTTGGCGGTGCTGCATCAGCTGCGCGATCAGGGCAATACCATCGTGGTCATCGAGCATAACCTGGACGTGATCAAGACCGCCGACTGGATCGTCGATCTGGGGCCGGAAGGCGGCAGCGGCGGCGGCGAGATCCTGGTCGCCGGCACGCCAGAAACCGTGGCCGAGTGTGAAAAATCGCACACCGCGCGCTTCCTAAAACCGCTGTTGAACAAGTAATATCGCCAACGTGCGGGCCGTCGTTCAGGCGACCCGCACGCTGACCCGTTTCATTGCAATCAAACAGAAACGGGCAAGATTTCGACATTTTCAGGCATTTCCCTCCGCACTCACCGCTTTTATCATCAATGTTCCCTCGGCGGCCGCCCTGTCTGATTCAGGCCGCATCTTACCGGCACTCCGCTGCCGGCCAAGCGTTGTCCCCCCTACATTGATAACTGGAGCGACCATGAACATTACCCATGCCTATGCCGCGCATGATGCGAAATCTGCGCTGGTGCCTTTCGATTACCCACCGCGCGCCCTGCGCGACCACGATGTGCAAATTCAGGTGTTGTTCTGCGGTGTCTGCCATTCGGACCTGCATCAGGCTCGCAACGAATGGAGCAATACGATTTACCCGGTGGTACCAGGCCATGAAATCGTCGGGCGCGTCAGCGCCGTCGGCGGCCATGTCTCGCGTTACCGGGTCGGCGATCTGGTCGGCGTCGGTTGCATGGTGGATTCCTGCCGCAGCTGTCCGAGCTGCGATGAGGGGTTGGAACAGTATTGCGAGAACGGCTTTACCGGCACCTATAACGGCCAGGATCGTCAGACCGGTGCCGTAACCTACGGCGGCTACTCCACCAATCTGGTGGTAGATCAGGACTTCGTGCTGCGCGTGCCGGAAAACCTCGATCCGGCCGGGGTCGCGCCGCTGCTGTGCGCCGGCATCACCACCTATTCGCCGCTGCGCCAGTGGGGCGCGGGGCCAGGCAAAAAGGTCGGCATCGTCGGCCTCGGTGGGCTGGGGCACATGGGCGTCAAACTGGCGCAGGCGATGGGCGCGCACGTGGTGCTGTTCACCACCTCGCCGTCGAAAATAGAAGACGCCAAGCGCCTCGGCGCCCATGAAGTGGTGATTTCACGCAACCCGGATGAAATGGCGCAGCACGTTAATAGCTTCGACTTCATCCTCAACACGGTAGCGGCTCAGCACGATCTGAACCCGTTCCTCAACTTACTGCGCCGCGACGGCACCCTCACGCTGGTCGGCGCGCCGGAGCACGATCATCCGTCGCCGCAGGTGTTCAACCTGATCATGAAGCGCCGCCGTATCGCCGGTTCGCTGATCGGCGGCATCGCGGAAACGCAAGAGATGCTGGACTTCTGCGGCCAACACGGCATCACGTCCGATATCGAGCTGATCCCGATGCAGCAAATTAATGAGGCCTATGAGCGCATGCTGAAAAGCGACGTGAAGTACCGCTTCGTGGTGGATATCGACTCGCTGCGAGCCTGATGACAGCGGGCGCCCGGCGGCGCCCGTTTTTTTATAGCTGCTTGATGACCCTGGCCGGGTTGCCGCCCACCACGCAGTTGGCCGGCACGTCTTTGGTCACTACCGCGCCGGAGGCCACGACCGCATTATCGCCGATGGTCACGCCCGGATTGATCACCGCGCGCCCGCCGATCCACACGTTGTCGCCAATCTTGACCGGCTTGCCGAACTCCGCGCCGCCGACGCGGGTCTCGGCGTCCAGCGGATGGGTGGCGGTGTAGATATGCACGCCCGGCGCCAGCAGGCAGTTATCGCCAATATGCACCTCGCACACGTCGAGGATCACGCAGTCGAAATTGGCGTAGAAGTTCTTGCCGAGATAGATGTTATAGCCGTAGTCGCAGCGGAACGTCGGCTCAATGGTGCCGCCCTGATAGCCGCCCAGCAGCTCGTCCAGCCATTGTTTGCGCAGCTCGCCCTCTTCCGGCGAGGAGTGGTTATAGCGATGCGTCAACTGGCGCGCGCGCCGACGTTCGCTGCGCAGCAGGTCATCACCGGCGTCGTACAGCTCCCCGGCGATCATCTTGCGCTTTTCTTCGCTGATGGCCATGTCGGCCTCCTTAATCTTATCCGCGTTTCTTGAATGCCCAAGCGTAGCCGTTTTTTCCTGACGACAAAAAGGGAACGCTCCCAATTTAAAGCCGCGATCACGATTTAACACGAAAAGCAGGAGAAAAACGGGCGGTGCCGCCGCCCGGCAATCAGGCGCGCAGTTCCTGGCGCACGTGTTCGGGCAGGCCTTCCACCACCAGCTGATAGGAGCTGTCGATCAGCGTATAAAACTGCGAGTTCGGCAGGTTGCCGTCGAGAAACACCGTATTCCAGTGCGCCTTGTTCAGGCCGTCGCAGGCGACGATCTCCGGGTGGTGCTCGCGCAGGCTTTCCGCCAGCTCCGGGCTGGACTTGATTGCCAGCGCCGGCCGCCCTTCGACCTCGCACACCATCGCGAACATCACGTCGCCCACCTTGATCTGGCTGGCCTGCCACTGGTTCTGGTCGCTCTGCTCCGCGCCCGGCTTCGCCATGCAGTACTCCAGCAATGCGCTGTTATTCATTGGGTTATTCCCCCTGTAATGTGGCCACAATACGGCGTGCTCCGCCGTGGATGCGGTGCTCCCCCAGCCAGATGCCCTGCCATGTGCCCAACATCAGCCGCCCGTGCCTGACGGGCAGCGTCAAGGAAGCGCCCAGCAGCGAGGATTTGATGTGCGCCGGCATGTCGTCCGGCCCTTCGTAGTCATGTTGATAGGGTGCGTTTTCCGGCACCTGGCGCAGGAAATGCTGCTCCATATCGGCTCGCACCGTGGGATCGCAGTTCTCGTTGAGCGTCAGCGAGGCCGAGGTATGCTGCAGCAACAGATGCAGCAGGCCGGTTTGCAGGCGGTGTAAGTGGGTTAACTGGTTGACGATCTCGTCGGTAACCAGATGAAAGCCACGCGCTTTTGCGCTGAGGATTAGCGTTTGCTGATGCCACATGAGTGAGCGCCCCTCAATCAGTATATTCTCTCTCCGGTTTGCGGCAACTTCGGCGGCGCACCGGCAATAAAAAAGGAGCGATATCGCTATCGCTCCCCGATGAACGTCCGTTCAGACTAACAGGCGTTACTGCACCGCGGCAAACGCCTCGGCCACCTGACGCACATTGTTGTGGTTCAGGCCGGCCACGCACATGCGGCCGCTGTGGATCAGGTAGACGCCAAACTCTTCACGCAGGCGATCGACCTGCGCCGCGCTGAAGCCGGTGTAGCTGAACATGCCGCGCTGAGCCAGCAGGTAATCGAAATTGCGCTGCGGCAGCGCGCTCTTCAGGGTGTCCACCAGCGCGTGACGCATCTCGAGAATGCGGGTGCGCATGCTCTCCACTTCGTCCAGCCACTGGGTTTTCAGCTGGGCGTCGTTCAGCACCTTGGCAACCAGCTGCGCGCCGAAGTTCGGCGGGCTCGAGTAGTTGCGGCGCACGGTGGCCTTCAGCTGGCCCAGCACGCGCCCGGCCGCCTCTTCGCTTTCGCACACCACCGACAGGCCGCCGACGCGCTCGCCGTACAGCGAGAAGATCTTCGAGAACGAGTTGCTCACCAGGCACGGCAGGCCGGCCGCCGCGATGGCGCGAATGGCGTAGGCGTCTTGCTCCATGCCGCCGCCGAAGCCCTGATAGGCGATATCAAGGAACGGAATGATTTCACGATCGGCGATCACCTTGACCACCTCATCCCACTGGGCGGGGGTCAGGTCGGAACCGGTCGGGTTGTGGCAGCACGGATGCAGCAGCGCGATGCTGTGCTTCGGCAGCTGTTTCAGCGCAGCGAGCATGGCGTCGAACTTCACGCCCAGGCTTTCGCTGTCGAAATACGGATAGGTATTCACTTTGAAACCGGCGCCGCTGAAGATGGCGACGTGGTTTTCCCAGGTCGGATCGCTGACCCACACCTGCGAATCCGGGAAGTAGCTTTTCAGGAAGTCGGCGCCCACTTTCAACGCGCCGGAACCACCAACGGTCTGAATGGTGGCGATGCGCCCCTGCTGCAGCATCGGATGCTGCGCGCCGAACAGCAGCTGCTGGATGGCGGAGCGATAGGGTTGCAGCCCTTCCATCGGCAGGTATACCGAGGCGCCGTGCTCGACGCTGTTCAACTGCGCTTGCGCCGCGGCGACCGCCCGCATCTGGGGGATGATGCCCTGCGCATCGTAGTACAGGCCGATACTCAGGTTCACCTTGTGCGCGCGCGGGTCTTGTTTGAATTTTTCCATCAGCGACAGAATGGGATCGCCGGCATAGGCGTCAACGTTCTGGAACACGGGGTTTTTCTCCTGGTTTATTTATTGTGGTTTAGGCACAGCGTTACGTTCCTAATATAGACGGAAAAGCGCATTCGGTTTCAGCTTTCTCGCGTCACCGGCAACAAACCGTTTTCCTTGATGCGATTGAGCACCACCGCCGTTTTGATATGCGCCACGCTTTTGTGCGGCGACAGCGTCTGGCTGATGAATTCGCTCAGCGCCGGCAGGTCAGCCACCGCCACTTTCAGCAGGTAATCGGCGTCGCCGGTGGTCTTGTAAGCGTCAAGGATCGCGTCCACGTCCTCCAGCATCTGATGAAAGCTGTCGATTTGCTCCTGCGCGTGCGTGATCAGGCTGACTTCAATCAGCCCCACCAGCCCCAGGCCGACCGCCTCCGGCGCCAGCCGCGCGTGGTAGCCGCGGATCAGCTGCGCCTGCTCCAGGCTGATGCGCCGCCGCGAACATTGGGAGGCCGAGAGCCCGACCAGCTCGCTCAGCTCCTGATTGGTCAAACGGCCGTTGGCCTGTAACAGCGTCAGGATTTTCATATCAAAATCGTCAATGTTGTACATAGCCACCTGTAAACTGTGTTAATAAATGTTGACGTTACAGCCTACCAGTTTTTTTACCGTTGCCGACGTCACACCCTGGCGCTTGAATCGCGTACAGCAGCAACGCCCGGCGTTTTCGCCGGTAAGCGGCATAAAAAACGGCTAACTCATGCAGACAAACGACAATTAACGGCGAAGTAACGCATAAAACCACGAATGTATAAAAAGGACGCCAGATGAAAAAGCTACTCCCCCTCGCGCTGCTGCTCGCCGCCGGCAGCGCCAGCGCGCAATCCCACCTGGATAAAGTGCTGCAGCAAAAGACCCTGGAGGTCTGCACCACCGGCGACTACAAGCCCTATACCTTCCTCAAGGAAGACGGCAGCTATGAAGGCATCGATATCGACATGGCAGAATCGCTGGCCAAGAGTCTGGGCGCGAAAGTGAAGTGGGTGAAAACCAGCTGGAAAACCCTGACCCCGGACTTCGTCGGCGGCAAGTGCGACATCGCAATGGGCGGCATCTCCGTCACGCTGGAGCGGCAAAAACAGGTGTTCTTCGCCGACAAGCTGGATACCGACGGCAAAATTCCGCTGGTGCGCTGCACCAACGTGAAGAAATACCGCACTCTCGAACAGATCAACAAGCCGTCGGTGCGTCTGTTGGAACCGGCGGGCGGCACCAACGAAGCCTTCGTGCACGCCTATCTGCCGAAGGCCAAACTGACGCTGACGCACGACAACATGAGCATTTTCCAGCAGTTGGTGGACCGCAAGGCGGACGTGATGATCACCGACGCTTCCGAGGCGCTGTACCAGCAGAAGCGCTATCCGAAGCTGTGCGCGGTGAATCCGACCAAACCGATGCAGTACGGCGAGAAAGCTTACATGCTGCCGCGCGACGATCTGAGCTGGAAACTGTATGTGGATCAGTGGCTGCACCTGGCCAAGGCGACCGGCGAGTATCAGAAGGTTATCGATAAGTGGTTGGCGGTAAAGAAGTAACGCGCTGAGAAACGGGGCCGACGCGCGTCGGCCCCTGCGGCGCATCAGTCGCCGATGTATTCCATCGCCACGCGCTGCGTGAGCTTGGTGATCAGTTCATAAGCGCTGATGCCGGTGCAGGCGGCGATACGCTCGACCGGCAATGCCGGCCCCCACAACACCGCTTCATCCCCCACCTTATCGGCGGCATCCGGCCCGAGATCGACCGAAATCATGTCCATCGACACCCGGCCTACAATCGGCACTTCGCGGCCGTTGATCAGGATCGGCGTACCGGTCGGCGCGCTGCGCGGGTAGCCGTCGCCGTATCCCATCGCCACCACGCCCAGCCGGGTATCGCGCGGGCTGACCCAGGTGCCGCCGTAGCCGACCGCTTCGCCGGCTTTGTGCTCGCGCACCGCGATCAGGCTGGACTTCAGGGTCATCGCCGGCTGCAGCCCATGCTCGGCGCCGCTGCCGTTATCCAGCGGCGACACGCCGTACAGAATGATGCCGGGGCGCACCCACTCGTTGTGGGCGTCCGGCCACAGCAGCGTGCCGCCGGAGGCGGCGACCGAACGCTGGCCCGGTTTGCCGCGCGCGAACTGCTCGAAGCAGGCGATCTGTTTCAACGTGGTGTCGGATTCCGGCTCGTCGGCGCGGCTGAAGTGACTCATGATATTGACCGGCTGCGCCACGTTGCGGCAGGCGCACAGGCGCTGATAAAACGCTTCCGCCTGTTCGGGGCGCACCCCCAGCCGATGCATGCCGGTATCGAGCTTCATCCACACCGGCACCGGGCGCGCCAGCTCGGCCTGCTCCAGCGCTTCGAGCTGTTCGATGCTGTGCACCGCGGTTTCGATGTTGTTCGCCACCAGCACCGGCAGATCTTCGGCACTGAAGAAGCCTTCCAGCAGCAGGATCGGCTTGACGATGCCGCCGGAGCGCAGCATCAGCGCCTCGCCGATGCGCGCCACGCCGTAGCAATCGGCGTCTTGCAGGGTGTGTGCTGTTTCCAGCAGGCCATGTCCATAAGCGTTTGCTTTCACAACGGCAATCAGGCGGCTTTGCGGCGCCTGGCGGCGCACCTGTTGCAGATTATGTCGCAGAGCGCGGCGGTCGATTACAGCGGTTGCCGCTTTCATTTCAGTTCCTTAGCTGATTATTCGTCATCGTATTGTGGCCCCGCGTAGTTGTCGAAACGCGACCACTGGCCGTTAAAGGTAAGGCGCACGGTACCGATCGGGCCGTTACGCTGCTTACCGATAATAATTTCCGCGATCCCTTTCAGATCGCTGTTCTCGTGATACACCTCATCACGATAGATGAACATAATCAGGTCGGCGTCCTGCTCGATAGAGCCGGATTCACGCAGGTCGGAGTTAACCGGGCGTTTGTCGGCGCGCTGCTCCAGGCTACGGTTCAGCTGCGACAGCGCCACCACCGGCACCTGCAGCTCTTTCGCCAGCGCCTTCAGCGAGCGCGAAATCTCGGCGATCTCCAGCGTACGGTTGTCGGACAGGGCCGGCACGCGCATCAGCTGCAGGTAGTCAATCATGATGAGGCTAAGCCCGTCGTGCTCGCGGAAAATGCGCCGCGCGCGCGAGCGCACTTCGGTCGGCGTCAGGCCGGAGGAATCGTCGATGTACATGTTGCGCTTCTCCAGCAGGATACCCATGGTGCTGGAAATGCGCGCCCAGTCCTCGTCGTCGAGCTGGCCGGTACGGATGCGCGTCTGATCCACGCGCGACAGCGACGCCAGCATACGCATCATGATCTGCTCGCCGGGCATCTCCAGGCTGAAGATCAGCACCGGTTTTTCCTGGGTCATCGCGGCGTTTTCGCACAGGTTCATGGCGAAGGTGGTTTTCCCCATCGATGGACGGGCGGCGACGATGATCAGATCGGACTTTTGCATGCCCGCGGTTTTCTTGTTGAGGTCCTGATAGCCGGTATCGACCCCGGTCACGCCGTCGTGCGGCTGCTGATACAGCTGCTCGATGCGCGATACGGTGTCTTCCAGGATGCGTTCGATGCCCTTCGGGCCTTCGTCTTTGCTGGCGCGGTTCTCGGCGATTTGGAATACGCGGGATTCCGCCAGATCGAGCAGGTCTTCGCTGCTGCGCCCCTGCGGATCGTAGCCGGCGTCGGCGATTTCGTTAGCCACCGAGATCATTTCGCGCACCACCGCGCGCTCGCGCACGATGTCGGCGTAGGCGCCGATGTTGGCGGCGCTCGGGGTGTTTTTCGACAGCTCGGCCAGGTAGGCGAAGCCGCCGACCGAGTCCAGTTCACCCTTCTGCTCGAGCGATTCGGACAGGGTGATGAGGTCGATAGGCTTGCTCATCTCCAGCAGACGCTGCATCTCGGTAAAGATCAGGCGATGTGGGCGGCTGAAGAAGTCGTTGGCGACCACGCGCTCCGCCACGTTGTCCCAGCGCTCGTTATCCAGCATCAAACCGCCCAACACCGACTGCTCGGCCTCCAGCGAGTGCGGCGGCATCTTCAGCCCTTCCATCTGACGATCTCTGGAACGCTCTCTGGTTTCGTCCGCGTTTGTTTTGTTGGTTGGTTTTTTTCCTGCCATGAAACGTAGTCTTTATCCGGTTGCGAATGAGGGTGAGGCTGCTGACGCAAGAGTATACGTGATTTTTCCGCACGATTCCGCCGCATAATTGCCACAGGCTGGCGCACGGGCAGGCTAGATCTCCGCAGCCAAAAGGCATAGGGTGAATTCAGATAACCAAATGAGGGTAGAACATGGCCAAGCGCATTCAATTCTCCGCCACCGGCGGGCCGGAAGTCTTGCAATACGTTGATTTTACACCGCTCGATCCGGCTGCCGGCGAAGTGCAGATCGAGAACAAGGCGATCGGCATCAACTACATCGACACCTATGTGCGCAGCGGACTGTACGCGCCGGCCAGCCTGCCGAGCGGCCTCGGCACCGAAGCGGCCGGCGTGGTGACCAAGGTCGGCGCCGGGGTCAGCGTCCTCAAACCGGGTGACCGGGTGGTGTATGCGCAATCGGCGCTCGGCGCCTACAGCGAGATCCACAACGTCTCGGCAGAACGCGTGGCGCTGCTGCCGGGCAACCTTAGCTTTGAACAGGGTGCAGCCTCTTTCCTCAAAGGGCTGACGGTATACTACCTGCTGCGCCAGACCTATGACGTGCAACCGGGTGAAGTGTTCCTGTTCCATGCCGCGTCCGGCGGCGTCGGGCTGATCGCCTGCCAGTGGGCGAAAGCGCTGGGTGCGCGCCTGATCGGCAGCGTCGGTTCCGACGAGAAGGCCGCGCTGGCGAAACAGGCCGGCGCCTGGGCCACCATCAACTACCACAAAGAGGATATCGCCCAGCGGGTGGCCGAGCTGACGCAGGGCGAGAAGGTCGGCGTGGTGTACGATTCGGTGGGTAAAAGCACCTGGCTGGCCTCGCTCGACAGCCTGAAGCGTCGCGGCCTGATGGTCAGCTTCGGCAACGCCTCAGGCCCGGTGACCGGCGTCGATCTGGCGCTGCTGAATCAGAAGGGCTCGCTGTACGTCACCCGCCCTTCCCTCAACGGCTATATCACCAACCGCGCCGAGCTGCAGTACGCCAGCAACGAGCTGTTCTCCCTGATCGGCAGCGGCGCCATTCGGGTAGAAGTGAAAGACGAGCAGAAATTCGCGCTGGCCGACGCCCAGCGTGCGCACCAGGTGCTGGAAAGCCGCAGCACCAGTGGCTCCAGCCTGCTGATCCCCTGATCGCGGCCAAAGAAAAGGGCTCCTTACGGAGCCCTTTCTGTTACTGCGTTTTGTAGGGGTAGAGCAGAGTCCGCCAGAGACAGGGGGTTGCTTCAGCAACACGAATTTTGGTTGTCTCTCACGGTGATGAAATCGGTCGCATCACTGCATCGCCCCACATCCTAACAGCCCCGTGCGGCAAAAAACACGCTTTATGTGCCACATCGCCGGGTAAAACTGCCAAGCTGTGATCGCTGCCGCATTAGCGTGGCGGGCAGTTATGCAAGTTTCATCGCGACTGACTGATTATTCAGCAAAAAATCAGTAACGCCTGGCCTGCGGTTTCTGCATCGAACGGTAAATCCATACCCCGACCACCGCCAAAATCAGCCACGGCAGCAGCTTAATCACCACCGCGAACAACCCGCCCAACAGCATGAACGCCGCCGCCACCAACAACGCGGCGAAGATCCCCAGCAGCGAGATGCCGGTCACCATCAGCATCACCACAAAGCCAATGAGAAAGAAGATTTCCAACATGATTGCTCCTTTGCAATACAACGTATCTGCAGAGTGGATTACAAGAAGCGTGCCAGAATGGCGGAAGGGCTAACCTATTGAAAAAATAGGACAGGCATCCGGTAACGTACCGAATGCCTGGCGAAAAACACTAACTATTGGTCAAATTTTTTGCGGGTTACGCCATTTCGACGCGCGGCTGACGCACCAGCGCCAGCGCCTGCTCCACCACCCGCGCATCGGCGCCCGGCTTGTGGGCGTTCTCGCTCAGGTGGCGACGCCACTGGCGCGCGCCCGGCACGCCCTGGAACAAACCGAGGATGTGACGGGTGATGTGGCCGAGATAGGTGCCGTTGGACAGCTCGCGCTCGATATACGGATACAGCGCTTCGACGATCGCCACGCTGTCCGGCACCGCGGTCTGCGCGCCGAACAGTTCGCTGTCGACCCGCGCCAGGATACCCGGATTCTGATACGCCTCGCGCCCCATCATCACACCGTCCAGATGCTGCAGATGCTGCTGCGCCTCTTCCAGCGTTTTCACTCCGCCGTTAATGGCGATGGTCAGCGCCGGGAAATCCCGCTTCAGCTGATAAACGCGCGGGTAGTCCAGCGGCGGCACTTCGCGGTTCTCTTTCGGGCTGAGGCCGGAGAGCCAGGCTTTGCGAGCGTGGATAGTGAACATGTCGCACTCGCCGCGCCCGGCGACGGTCTGGATAAAGTCGCACAGGAAGGCGTAGCTGTCCTGATCGTCGATGCCGATGCGGGTCTTCACCGTCACTGGTATCGATACGACGTCGCGCATTGCCTTGATGCAGTCGGCGACCAGCGCCGCCTGGCCCATCAGACAGGCGCCGAACATGCCGTTTTGCACGCGATCGGACGGGCAGCCGACGTTGAGGTTAATCTCATCGTAACCGCGCTGCTCCGCCAGCTTGGCGCAATGCGCCAGCGCGGCCGGATCGCTGCCGCCCAGCTGCAGCGCCACCGGATGCTCTTCTTCGCTGTAGGCCAGATAGTCGCCCTTGCCGTGGATGATCGCGCCGGTGGTCACCATTTCGGTGTACAGCAGCGTTTCCTTGGTCAGCAGGCGGTGGAAGTAACGGCAATGACGATCGGTCCAGTCGAGCATCGGCGCGATGGAGAAACGATTGGCGGCGTAGGTTGGGGCGTGGTTGTCTTTCGTCATGCTGAGTTACTGGCTACCTGAGTCTGTCTGGGTTCAACGAACGGCGCGCGGCCGCAAACGGCTATTATAACGACAATCGGCGCCGTTGGGAAAACCCGCTTGCCGCCGGCAAAAATAAGCGGAGACAAGGCGAATAAACCCACTCGTTCAGGTGTTATCTCATTACGGGCGCGCACGGCGCCTCTGCCTTGAGGACACAACCATGAACAGCTTCATTAAACGCCTGCTGGCATCGGCCATTGCCGGCTGCCTGCTGTTTTCCGGCACGGCGCTGGCGATGGGCGGCGACGGCAGCAGCCAAACCCCGCCGACCTGCCCGAAAGGCCAGGTCTACGACAGCAAAACTCAGACCTGCATGGTGGATAAAAGCGGCAAGGTCGACGACGTCGACCGCACTAACTACGCCTATGCGCTGGCGAAAAGCGGCCGCTATCAGGAAGCGCTCGATATGCTCAACACGCTGAAAGATCCCAACACCGCCGTTGCGCTGAACTATCGCGGCTACGCCACGCGCAAACTTGGCCGCACCGATGAGGGTATCGGCTATTATTTAAAATCAGTAGCTCTCGATCCGAAATACCCTAAAGTGCGCGAGTACCTGGGGGAAGCCTACATGCTGAAAGGCCGACCCGATCTGGCGCGCCAGCAGCTGCAGGTGATCCAGTCGCTGTGCGGCACCAAATGCGAGGAGTACCGCGATTTGGCGGCGGCCATCGACCGCCACCCGGAATCTTGATCCGACGCGCCTGCGGAGGTGACTATCAGCGGCGATGCGATACGCGATGAACTCGGCCACTATCTCTCCCGCCTGTGGCGCTATGCGCTGGTGCTTTCGCACCGGCGGGATATCGCCGACGATCTGGTGCAGGCGACCTGCCTGCGTGCGCTGGAGCGCGCTGCGCAATTCACTCCCGGTTCGCACCTGGATCGCTGGTTGTTTTCCATCCTGCACTCCATCTGGCTCAATGAAGTTCGCGCCCAACATCTTCGCCAGGGGCAAGGCTGCATGGCGGCGGAAGAGCTGGGCGATGCGGACAACGGTGAACAGCCGGTCTGGCTCCATGAAGTGATGCGACGCGTCAGCCGGCTGCCGGCGGCTCAGCGCAACGCGCTGTTTCTGGTGTATATCGAAGGGCTATCCTATCGGGAGGCCGCGAAAGTGCTGGCGGTGCCAATCGGCACCGTCATGAGCCGCCTGGCGGCCGCACGCTTGGCGTTGGCCGATGACCGCCCGTTGGCAAACGACGGCCCGCACCGCAAAGAGAGCCATCCCGCCCCCTTGCCTCCTGCTCGTCGATAACGCCCTATTCCAACGAGCGGATAACCCGGCATGGCTGCCCCAGCGCCAGCACGTTGGCCGGGATGTCGCCGGTGACGATGCTGCCCGCGCCGATGGTCGTGCCGTCGCCGATGGTCACTCCCGGCAGGATCACTACGTTGCCGCCGATCCAGACGTTGTTGCCAATGGACACCGGCTGCGCCGAGGTGCGGAAAGGGAAATCCGGATCGCCGGTGAAGCGCTCTGCGGCCTTCAGCGGGTGGCTCGGCGTATAGATTTGCACGTTGGGGCCGATCAGCGTGTTGTCGCCGATGGTGATGGTATTACAATCGAGGAACACCGCATTGACGTTGATAAAACAGTTTTTACCGATGCGGACATGCTGCCCGTAGTCGCACCAGAATGGCGTTTCAATCCAACTCGCCTTCCCCCAGGCGCCAAACAGCTCGCCGAGCAGGCGGTTTTTCTCGTCCGCCTGATGCGAGTCCAGCGCCCCCAAGCTTTTGGTCAACGCCCTCGCCCGATGGTACAGGGCGATCAGTTCTTCATCGCGGCTGTTGTACTCCAGGCCGCTTAACAGCTTCTCTCTTTCCGTCATCACACAGGGCTCCTGCTCATCACGCGGGTGAAAGGCGTTATACCGCTCTCGTCCCCCGCTCTCCAGCGCTAAAACCGGCAACGTTGATTTGCCGCCCGACGGCGGGGAAAAGTTGTGATGCAACTCTCTTTTCGCGCGATCGGCGCGCTTTTCCTTGCGCTATCCTCAGGGGAAAAGGGGGCAACTCTCGGCGATTCGCCGTAATCATGGTAAAATCGGCTTTTTTACGTACCGGGATATTTGCGATGAACTCAACCACCCAGGAAAAGCTGCTGGCGCAGGCTGAACGCCTCTGCCAGCAACGCAATGTGCGATTGACGCCGCAACGGCTGGAAGTGCTGCGTCTGATGACTCAGCAACCCGGTGCAATCAGCGCATATGACCTGCTCGATCTGCTGCGCGTCGCCGAACCGCAGGCCAAGCCGCCGACGGTCTACCGCGCGCTGGATTTTCTGCTGGAGCAAGGGTTTATCCATAGAGTGGAATCGGCCAACAGCTACGTGCTGTGCCACCATTTCGAACAGCCGATGCATACGTCCGCGCTGTTTATCTGCGACCGCTGCGGCCAGGTGACCGAACGCACCACCGAAGGCGTGGAAGAAACGCTGCAGAAGCTGGCGCAGGAAGCCGGATTTGCGCTGCGGCACAGCGTGGTGGAAGCGCACGGTCTGTGCGCCGGTTGCGTTGAAGTTGAGGCTTGTGACAGCAAGCATGATTGCGCCGAACACGATCACAGCATCGCCATCAAGAAGAAATAATACGAAGTCAGGTACTTCCCTGTACCTGCAGCCGGGGCGCCAGAGGATGGAGCGACGCCGGCCTGCGCTGTTGCCGGCCGCCGTCAGTGGCGGCCCTGCGTGTTACCAGCGGT
The DNA here is from genome assembly GCF_945957435.1 of Serratia sp. PL7. NCBI lineage: Bacteria > Pseudomonadati > Pseudomonadota > Gammaproteobacteria > Enterobacterales > Yersiniaceae > Serratia > Serratia sp. PL7. Next base: position 404,688 of record NZ_CAMFLB010000003.1, read on the forward strand.
GTTTGGTGTGATCTTCCCAGGCTTTCACCTCTTTCTCGGCCGCCTCTTTCTGGTAACCGTAGCGCTCCTGGATTTTACCGACTAGCTGTTCGCGTTTCCCTTCGATGACCGTCAGATCGTCATCGGTCAGCTTGCCCCATTTTTCCTTCACTTTGCCTTTCAGCTGCTTCCAGTTACCGTCGGCTTGATCTTTATTCATAGTCTCTCCGTTAACCTGTGGTGAATCAGTGATCCCTGTCGCCGGCCGGGGTTAAACAGAAGTTTTTCTGGTTGATACTCCCTTCACCTTAAGAAGCACCGCTCCCCTTCATTCACCAGCCACATGATTCATTCTAGTTAAACATGGAAATAAAAAAGCCAAACATCAGAATAAAAAACCATTAAAAAGAAAAATAAACACAAAAAACGCTAACAAACAACGAACTAAACCGGAAATATTCAGGCTGAAAACATGTAAGCAAACATGAATAAAAACATAAGATAAATTAATAATTAACCCAACAAAGCGTCCGGTCTAACGTGCAGCAAACCAGCTGCCGCGCACCTGATGACGGTGCCAAATCCAACCCAGCGCTACGCCACGCAACGTCAGAAACACCGCCAGCGCCAGCCAGAGCCCGTGGTTGCCTAGCAGCGGCACGCTGAACAGCGTCAGACCATATCCTGCCGCGGCCACCGCCATACTGTTACGCATCTCGGCGCCGCGCGTGGCACCGATAAACATGCCGTCCAGCAAATAGCACCACACCCCGACCAGCGGCAGAATGACCTGCCACGGTAAATAGTGGGCGGCCAACGCACGCAGCTCCGGCAAGGAGGTCAACGCCGCCACGATCTGCTGGCCGGTAACGGCATACGCCAGGCCGAAAGCCAACGCGACCAGCCCAGCCTGCCTGCAGGCCGCGTGCCACACCTTACGCAGTTGGCTGCCGTCCCGGGCACCGTAGGCGTGGCCGGAATGGGCCTCCACCGCATAAGCGAAGCCGTCGAGCGCATAGGCGGTAAACGTCAGCAGGTTCATCAACACCGCGTTAACCGCCACCACATCGCTCCCCAGGCGAGCGCCGAAAATGGTCAGCGACGCAAAACACAGCTGCAGCAGCAATGAGCGCAACATGATGTCGCGATTGAGCGCCAGCAGGCGGCGCAGATCGCCACGCCAGGCCTGACGCAGCATCGCCAGGGTAATACCGCGCAGACGCATCACTCGCCACGCCAGCCACAGGCCGAGCAATAGCGTGGCATATTCGGCGATGGCGGTGGCCGCCGCCGCCCCTCGTACGTTCCAGCCCAGGCCCATCACCAGCCAGATATCCAGCACGATGTTCAGCAGGTTGCCGACGATCAGCAGGATCACCGGCGCACGCACGTACTGCACGCCGAGCAGCCAGCCCAGCAGCACCAGGTTGGCCAGCGCCGCCGGCGCGCTCAACCAGCGGATCTCAAGAAAACGCCGCGCCTGCTCCAGCACCTCGCCATCGCCGCCGACGATCCGCAGCGCCAGTTCGATCAGCGGGTAGCGCAACAGGACGATCGCCCCCCCGGCCAACAGCGCCAGCAGCAGCGGTTGCATAAAGGCGCGCGCCAGCGCCTGCGGGTTTTTCGCTCCCAGCGCCTGCGCCGCGAGGCCGGTGGTGCTCATGCGCAGGAACAGCAGCAGCATGAACAGGAAGCTGGTCGCCACCGCGCCGATCGCCACGCCTCCCAAATAGATCGGGCTGTCGAGGTGGCCGATCACCGCGGTGTCCACCAGCCCGAGCAGCGGCACGGTGATATTGGAGAAAATCATCGGCAGGGCGAGGCGCCACAGGGCTTTATCGGTGTCGCTGGTGAAGGCGGAAATCAGGCGCATGATGGGATGTTCCTGTGACAGAGTGACAAAGGGCGAAGTCAGAAACAAAAACGCCCCAAAACAGGGGCGATTGATACAGGGAGCGGCGGTGATGGCGCGGCGATTAAATCCAGTCGCCGTTGCGGATCACGCCGACCGCCAGCCCTTCGATCGTGAAATTCTGCTGGCGCAGATCGACCACGATCGGTTGGAATTCATTGTTCTCCGGCAGCAGCTCAACCACGTTACCGTGCTTTTTCAAGCGCTTGACCGTCACTTCGTCTTCGATGCGCGCGACCACGACCTGGCCGTTGCGCACGTCTTGCGTTTTGTGCACCGCCAGCAGATCGCCGTCCAGAATGCCGATGTCGCGCATCGACATGCCGTTCACCCGCAACAGGAAATCGGCGCTCGGTTTAAACAGGGAAGGATCCACCTGGTAGTGCCCTTCGATGTGCTGCTGCGCCAGCAGCGGTTCGCCGGCGGCGACGCGACCGATCAGCGGCAACCCTTCTTCTTCTTCCATCAACAGGCGGATACCGCGCGACGCACCGGAGACGATTTCGATCACGCCTTTGCGTGCCAGCGCCTTCAGGTGCTCTTCGGCGGCGTTAGGCGAACGGAACCCCAGACGCATCGCGATCTCGGCACGCGTTGGCGGCATGCCCGTTTGCGAAATATGATCGCGAATCAGATCGTAGACCTCTTGCTGTCTGGTAGTTAGTGCTTTCATTCCGCCCCCTGTTTGTTTATACAGTCTTGCTGTGAGTATATACAGGTAAGCGCGGATTGGGAACCGAAGAATAAATAAAAATCAGTCAGTAGGCGACTTTCGTCAGCCAAAATGCTGCCACAAGACCGTACCCCAAACGAACAGCGCCAGCACGATCGCCAGCGACACCGCCGCCGATCCCATGTCCTTGGCCCGCCCGGACAGCTCATGGTGTTCGCTGCCGATGCGATCCACCACCGCCTCGATCGCGCTGTTCAGGATCTCGACGATCATCACCAGCGCCACCGATCCGATCAATAAAATGCGCGCTATCGCACCCACGTCCAGCCAGACAGCCAGTATGATAGCCAGGAGGGTCACCACCAGTTCCTGGCGGAACGCCGCCTCGTGTTGCCAGGCGGCGGAAAGCCCTTTATAAGAATAGCCGGCGGCCTTGATGATGCGGGTCAATCCGGTTGCTTGGTTTGCCATGTTTTCGTGCCTTTCTCAGAGGTCGGTCATAATAAAAAGAGTCTAGAACAGTCCGCGCTGACGGCTCTCGGTTTTCGAACACCACAGATCTGCTACCCGGTTTCTGGTATGCTTGCGGCGCATTGCTAACAAGAGGCTTCACGTTGTTATGTCAGGTTGGCGTAAAATTTATTATAAAATATTGAATTTACCACTTAAATTGTTGGTAAGAAGTAAGGTCATCCCTTCAGATCCGGTTACCGAGCTAGGGTTGGATCCCTCACGGCCGATTTTGTATGTTTTACCTTACAATTCCAAGGCGGATTTGCTGACGCTGCGCACCCAGTGTCTGGCGCAGGATCTGCCCGATCCGCTCAACGCGCTGGAGATCGACGGCACCGTGCTGCCGAGCTACGTGTTCATTCACGACGGCCCGCGCGTGTTCCGCTACTACACCCCGAAAGAAGAGTCGGTAAAGCTGTTCCACGACTATCTGGATCTGCATCGCAGCAATCCGGATCTCGACATTCAGATGCTGCCGGTTTCGGTCATGTTCGGCCGTTCGCCGGGCCGCGAAGGTCACGGCACGCCACACCTGCGTCTGTTGAACGGCGTGCAGAAATTCTTCGCCGTACTGTGGCTCGGCCGCGACAGCTTCGTGCGTTTCTCCAACACCGTTTCGCTGCGCCGCATGGCCACCGAGCACGGCACGGATAAAACCATCGCGCAGAAACTGGCGCGCGTGGCGCGCATGCACTTCTCGCGTCAGCGCCTGGCCGCGGTAGGCCCGAGCCTGCCGGCCCGTCAGGACCTGTTCAACAAGCTGTTGGCGTCCAAAGCGATCGAAAAAGCGGTCGAGGACGAAGCGCGCAGCAAGAAGATCTCGCACGAGAAGGCCCAGCAGAACGCCATCGCGCTGATGGAAGAGATCGCCGCCGATTTCTCCTACGAAACCGTGCGTCTGTCCGACCGCGTGCTGAGCTGGACCTGGAACCGGCTGTATCAGGGCATCAACGTCACCAACGCCGAGCGCGTGCGCCAGCTGGCGCAGGACGGCCACGAGATCGTCTACGTGCCCTGCCACCGCAGCCACATGGACTATCTGCTGCTGTCCTACGTGCTGTATCACCAGGGCCTGGTGCCGCCGCACATCGCTGCGGGCATCAACCTCAACTTCTGGCCGGCCGGCCCGATCTTCCGTCGCCTGGGCGCGTTCTTCATCCGCCGCACCTTTAAAGGCAACAAGCTGTACTCGACGGTGTTCCGCGAATACCTCGGCGAGCTGTTCACTCGCGGTTACTCGGTGGAATATTTCGTGGAAGGCGGCCGTTCCCGCACCGGGCGTCTGCTGGAACCGAAAACCGGCACCCTGTCGATGACCATCCAGGCGATGCTGCGCGGCGGCGCCCGTCCGATCACGCTGGTGCCGATCTACATCGGCTACGAGCATGTGATGGAAGTGGGCACCTACGCCAAAGAGCTGCGCGGCGCCACCAAGGAAAAAGAGAGCCTGCTGCAGATGCTGCGCGGCCTGCGCAAGCTGCGCAATCTGGGCCAGGGTTACGTCAACTTCGGCGAACCGCTGCCGTTGACCGCTTACCTCAACCAGCACGTGCCGCAGTGGCGCGAGTCGATCGATCCGATCGAAGCTCAACGCCCAAGCTGGCTGACGCCGACGGTCAACGATCTCGCCGGCCAGATCATGGTGCGCATCAACAACGCCGCCGCGGCCAACGCCATGAACCTGTGTTCCACCGCGCTGCTGGCCTCGCGCCAGCGTTCGCTGACCCGCGAACAGCTGCTCGAGCAGCTCGAGTGTTACCTGCAGCTGATGCGCAACGCGCCTTACGCCCATGATGTCACCGTACCGACGCAGACGCCGGACGAGCTGCTGGATCACGCGCTGAACATGAACAAGTTCGAGGTGGAAAAGGACAACATCGGCGACATCATCATTCTGCCGCGCGAGCAGGCGGTGCTGATGACCTATTACCGCAACAACATCCACCACCTGCTGGTGTTGCCGTCGCTGATCGCCAGCATCGTCATGCATCATCGCCGGGTATCGCGCGCCGAACTGCTGCGCCAGATCGGCATGATCTACCCGATGCTGAAAGCCGAGCTGTTCCTGCATAACGACAAGGAACAGCTGCCGGACGTGCTGCGGCCGATGATCGACGAGCTGATCCGCCAACAGCTTATCTGCGACAAAGGCGACGAGCTGGTGCTGAACCCGGCGCGCATTCGCCCGCTGCAGCTGCTGGCCGCCGGGGTGCGCGAAACCCTGCAACGCTACGCCATCACTATGTCGATCCTCAGCGCTAACCCGAGCATCAACCGCGGCGCGCTGGAGAAAGAAAGCCGCATCATGGCGCAGCGTCTGTCGGTGCTGCACGGCATCAACGCGCCGGAGTTCTTCGATAAAGCGGTATTCTCCACCCTGGTGGCGACGCTGCGCGAAGAAGGCTATATCAACGACAGCGGCGATGCGATCCGCGAGCACACCCTCGAGGTGTACAACATGCTGAGCGATCTGATCACACCGGAAATCAAGCTGACCATCGAAAGCGTCAACATGCCGGAAGAGACCAACGCTCTGCCGCAAACCGATGCGCAAGAAGAGCAAGACGAGTGATTTCGTCCGGCGCGGAAACACAAAAGGCACCCCGAGAGGTGCCTTTTTTCTTGCTGCAGGAAACCGTTACGCAGGCAGATAACTCAGCGCGATGCCGATAAACACCACCAGCCCGACATAGTTGTTCTGCAGGAAGGCCTTGAAGCAGGCTTCGCGCTCACGCCCGGCGATCTGCTTTTGCTGGTGAATGAACAGCGCGCCCGCCAGCAACAGCGACCAGTAAAACGCGCCGCCGAGCTGCGCCAGATAACCGACCCACACCAGCAGCAGCAGCGTCGCGAACTGCAGCAACCCGACGATCAGCTTGTCATAGCGCCCGAACAGGATAGCGGTAGATTTGATACCGATCTTCAGGTCATCGTCGCGGTCGACCATCGCATACAGCGTGTCGTAGGCCACCGTCCAGCAGATGTTGGCCAGCAGCAGCAGCCAGCAGCTGAGCGGCAGCGATTCGCTGACCGCCGCATAGCCCATCGGAATGCCCCAGCCGAACGCGGCACCCAGCACGAACTGCGGCAGGTTGGTCACCCGCTTCATAAACGGATACACCCAGGCTAGCGCCAGTGCCGCCAGCGACAGCCAGATGGTCATAGCGTTCAGCGTCAATACCAGGCAGAAGGAGATCAGCACCAGCACCACGAACAGCACCTTGGCCTCTTTCGCGCTCACCCGACCGCTCGGCATCGGCCGCCCGGCGGTGCGCTTTACGTAGCCGTCCACCGCGCGATCGGCGTAGTCATTCACCACGCAGCCGGCGGCGCGCATCAGGAACACGCCGAGCACGAACACCACCAGAATCGAGAGCGGCGGCACGCCTTTCCCGGCCAGCCACAGCGCCCACAGCGTCGGCCACAACAACAACAGCGTGCCGATCGGTTTATCAATGCGCATCAAATGGCTGTAAGCCCGCCATTTACTTTGAGTCACGCTTCCCTCCAACGTCTTGCTCTCCTCTCTTTATGCGGGGACCGCTGAATACAGCGGCGAAGCCGGTAAAAATAGTTCGGTCAGCAACAGCGGCTTGCCCGCCAGCCGCAGCCGTGAACGACGCGCCCACAGCGCGTCCTGCCGGCCGATATGGATATAGTCGCGGGTCAGATCGCCGCTGCTGAACAGATAGCGCCCGAGCGGCAGCGTGCCCAGATCCACCAACGCCTGATCGGGGCCGGTCAGCGTATGTTCCGGGATCACCGTGCGCCCAAGCAGCCAGGGCTGGTCGTCGCCCAGCAGCACCACTTCGCGCAGCCAGTAGCGCGGGCTGTCGGGCAGGTGGTTCGCCTCGTCGCCCAGCGCCTCGCGCGTGACGAAGCATTCGCGCTGCGGTTCGACGCGCACCTGGGCGCAATGGCGTTCAAATCGGCGGGTCATGGAGCCTAACTCCATCAGCCAGTCGCTGACGGCGGCGGGCGCCGGAGGATCCTGTTCGGACAACCACTCCAGCGGCGGCAGGATGGAATCCCTGATGCCAGACATTGCTTTACTCCTCGCCTGAACCGCGGCCGGTGTGGCGCGCCAGGCGATACAAACTGTTAACAGGCCCCCATTGTAGCGCAGAAATGCGAAAGCGGCAGGCTGATTCGTGGCGAAAACGGCAGGCCTATCGGCCGGAAAAACCGGGGTTCTGTCATCTTTTTGCCATCCGCCTTCTCTATCTTCATTTCCCGGCGCGCTGACGATTCTGTGATCGCCCGCAAAGTTTCAGCTTCCTCGCGTTGTGTTATCTACGCGCGTAGATACCCTGATACAGCAGCGTTGAATCGCCATGCGTCCGACATGATTTGTCGGCACACCTTTGTTGCCGGCACCAGGGAAACCATCTTTAGCCGCGCCCCTCCAGGCGCAGAACAAAAGAGGATAGCACTGCCATGAGCGAAACAACGCTTGCCCCTTCACAGACCGCCGACGCCGCGCTGGCGGCCGATGAACGCCTGGCAACCAAAGAGGGGCGTAGCCAATTTTGGCGCGCCACCTTCTCTTGCTGGCTCGGTACCGCCATGGAATACGTCGACTTCGCGCTGTACGGCCTGGCGGCCGGCATGGTGTTCGGCGACGTGTTCTTCCCGGAAGCCACGCCGCTGGTGGCGCTGCTGGCCAGTTTCGCCACCTACTCCGTCGGCTTCGTCGCGCGGCCGATCGGCGCGCTGGTGTTCGGCTGGATCGGCGACCGCAAAGGCCGCCGCGTGGTGCTGATCACCACCGTGGCGCTGATGGGCCTCTCCACCACGCTGATCGGCCTGATCCCGTCCTATGCGCAAATCGGCGTCTGGGCGCCCGCCTGCCTGGTGATCCTGCGCTTCGCGCAGGGGTTCGGCGCCGGTGCGGAACTGTCCGGCGGCGCGGTGATGCTGGCGGAATACGCGCCGGCCAAGCGGCGCGGGCTGGTAGCGTCGATCATCGCCATCGGCTCCAACAGCGGCACCCTGCTGGCGTCGCTGGTATGGCTGCTGGTACTACAGCTGGACAAGGAAGACCTGATGAGCTGGGGCTGGCGCATTCCGTTCCTCGCCAGCATTCTGATCGCCGGTGCGGCGCTGTACCTGCGTCGCCACGTGCGGGAAACGCCGGTCTTCGAACGCGAGCTGCAACAAAACCACCAGCGCATGCTGGACGCCGCCCAGGCCGCGCCGGATACGCGCAGCTACCTGCAGCGCACCAAAGCGTTCTGGGTGATGCTCGGCCTGCGCATCGGCGAAAACGGCCCTTCCTACCTGTGCCAGGGCTTTATCGTCGGCTATGTCGCCAAGGTGCTGATGGTCGATAAATCGGTGCCGGCGCTGGCGGTGTTGATCGCCTCGCTGTGCGGTTTTCTGGTGATCCCGCTGGCCGGCTGGCTGTCCGATCGCTTCGGCCGCCGCATCACCTACCGCTGGTTCTGCCTGCTGCTGGTGCTGTACGCTTTCCCGGCGTTCTGGCTGCTCGACAGCCGTGAACCGGCGATCGTCATCTCGGTGATCGTGGTCGGCATGTGCATCGCGTCGCTGGGGATCTTCGGCGTGCAGGCGGCCTACGGCGTCGAACTGTTCGGCGTGAAGAATCGCTACTCCAAGATGGCGTTCGCCAAAGAGCTCGGTTCGATCCTCTCCGGCGGCACCGCGCCGCTGATCGCCACCGCGCTGCTGTCCGGTTTCGGTCACTGGTGGCCTGTCGCCTGCTATTTTGTTGTAATGGCGGCCATCGGCTTAATCACCACCTTCTTTGCTCCCGAAACCCGCGGCCGCGATCTCAACCTGCCGCAGGATGCCGCGTAGCGAGAAGGCGAACAGGAACCCAATTTGGATAATCACTCCGCGCGACGCGTTACCCGCGCCGACGTGGCCCGCGTAGCGGGCACCTCCGTCGCCGTGGTCAGCTATGTGATCAACAACGGCCCACGCCCGGTGGCGGAAGCCACCCGGCTGCGCGTGCTGGCGGCGATCGAGCAGACCGGCTACCGGCCTAACGACATCGCGCGGGCATTGGCCTCCGGCAGCACGCAAACCTACGGGCTGGTGGTGCCGGATATTTCCAACCCTTTCTTCGCCACGCTGGCGCGGGCACTGCAGCAAGAGGCCTTCAGCCGCGGCCGCGTGCTGCTGCTGGGTGACGCCGGCGATGACCGGCAGCGTGAGTATGAGCTGATCAACAACCTGCTGCGCCGCCAGGTCGACGGCCTGCTGTACACCAGCGTCGATCGCCATCCGTGGTTCGAGCTGATCCGCGCCTCCGGCACGCCCTGCGTGATGATAGACACCATCGACAGCCAGGCCGGCGTCTGCGCCATCCGCGTCGACGAGCGCGACGCCGCCTGCCAGGCGACCCGCCATCTGCTGCAGCACGGCTATCGCGACATCGGCATTTTTATCGGCCCGCTGACCATGCTCAACGCGCAGGATCGCCTGAACGGCTGGCGCGATGCGCTGCTGGAGGCGGGCATTGTGCCGCGCGACGAGTGGATTTTCGAGGTGCCCTACACCCGCCAAGGCGGCTACCAGGCCACCCAGTGCCTGGTGCAAGGCCCACGCCCACGCGCCGTTTTCACCTCTAACGAACAGCAGGCGCTCGGCTGCCTGTCGGCGCTGGCAGAGCATGGGTTGCGCGCACCGGACGATCTGGCGCTGATTTGTTTTAACGGCACGCAGCAATCCGAATTCAGCGTGCCGCCGCTCAGCGCGGTCGAGCAACCGATCGACGCCATGGCCAAGCGGGCCATCGCCATGCTGGCCGCCGGTGCCGCGCCCGCCGAGCTGCATGAATTCGCTTTTCAACTGCGCATCCGCCATTCATGCGGCTGTTAGCGGGTTTTCAGGACACCTTATATGCGTTTAATCATTGATTGCGATCCCGGCAATGGCGTCCCCGGCGCCAACGTCGACGACGGGCTGGCGCTGGCCCTGGCGCTGGCGGCCAAACCGCAGCTGCAGCTGGAGCTGATCAGCATCGTGGCCGGCAACACCCCGCGCGAAGTGGGCTTCGCCGTCGCCACCGATCTGCTGGCGCAGAGCGGCTATCAGGTTCCTGTCGCCCTCGGCGCGGCGCGCGCCCTGAGTGAGCCGCCGGAGCCGTGGCGCGCGCATCTGGACCGCCCGATCGCCGATCCCAAGCTGGCAGCGCTGTGGCGCGACTTGCCCGCGCCCTCACTCGCCAACGCGCCCGCACCGGACGCCGCCATCGCCATCGGCGAGCTGATCTGCCGCCATCCCGGCGAGATCACGCTGGCGGCGATCGGCCCGCTGACCAACGTTGCGCACGCCATGCAGCTTTACCCGCAGATGGCGCAGGCGGTGAAAGAGATCGTAATCATGGGTGGCGTATTCAACGTCGACGGGTACATCAAGGACACCAATTTCGGCCTGGATCCGGAAGCGGCACGGCTGGTGCTGAACAGCGGCGCCGCTATCACGCTGGCGCCGCTGGATGTCACCACCCAGACCATGCTGACCCAGGCGGATCTGGCCGCACTGACGCAGCCGGATACGCCGCTGTGCCGCTATTTGCGCGCCACCACGCAGCCGTGGATCGACTATTCGCGCCATACGCGGCGCCTGCCGGGCTGCTGGATCCATGATGCGCTGGTGATCGCCTGGCTGCTGGAACCGCAGCTGGTCACGACCGAAATGTTCCATGTGGATGTGGCGCTGGAAGGGGCGTTGACGCGCGGCAGCTCACGCCGTTGGCGGCCGGACAGCCTACGCCTGACGGTCGGCATGCCGCCGCCGCAGGGCAAGCCGGTGCGCATCATGCAGCAGGTGGACAACGCCCGTCTACTGGCGTTGATCGGCGCAACGCTGGCGCGCGGATGAAAAAAGGTGCGCCAAGGCGCACCAATCATCGAGCCAGCATCGGCAGCGCTGGGTGTTACCCCTTGCCTTTAACGCTGCTGATAAACGTTTTACGCGCAGTGGTCGAGCCCAACTTCTCGGCCTCATTCATCAGTTTCAGCGCCTTGTCGATATCGCCCGCCTTCACCGCCTGCTTGATGCCATTATTGAAGTAGCTTTCGGTATCGTTGAGCATCGGCTCCGCCGGTTTCTCTGGGGTCGGTGCCGGCGCCGCCACAGCGGCCGGTGCGTTTGATCCTACCACCACCGGCGCCACGGTCGGCGCAGGCTGCAGCATACCGATCATCACGTTGCCGGTGCCCTGTTCCGCGGTCACCTTGAGCTTCAGCGTGCCGCTCGTCGCGTGGCCGGCGATTGGATCCGGGATATCCGGCACCGCGTTGCCCACGCCCTGCGCATAGGCCTTGGCCGGATTGGTCAACTGCGTGGTTTTCGCCAAGTCCTGCCGAGTGGTGTACACCAGCAGGTAAATCTGTTTTTGACCAAGCGCCGGCGTCAGTTTCAACGTGCCTTCGAGGCGATCGGAGGACATTGCTCCCGGCGGCTGGTAAGGGAAATAGCTGCTCGGGTAATACGCCGCCGGGCGCAGATGCTCGTCCAGCACCAGCACGCTCGGCGCGTACAGCGAATTGTTTTTAGCGAGGCTGCTCAGCGTCACCTCCAGCGAGCCGCGATCGGCCGGCAGCGTATAGGCGGCGATCGCCCCCTGAATGTCGCCCTGATTGAGCTGCGGGCTGACGGCGTCGAGCTTCACCTCTTGCGACACCGGCGGTTGCAGCGGCTGCCACGGCAGGCTTTGCAGCGTGGCGGCGCTGATGGCCGGGGCGACGGAAACGTTGGCCGGCGTATCGGCGTTGGCCGCCAAAGGCGCGCCGACGGTCAGCGCCAGCGACAGGCAGAGTGACAGCAGATTCTTTTTCATCGTTATATCCTCTTTCAGCGCCGCGGCGGATCAGGCAAGAGATCCGGCCGCGGCGAATGCGGTTGGGAGAGAGCCGGCGGCCCTCCCCGTCCTGTCGTCGTTACCACCAAATTTCCATCTGGGCGCCGAAGGTGACTTCGTCATCCTTGCCGCGGCTGAAGGTATGCATGCTGGTGTCGTTGTAAGCGGTGCCGGCGTTATACCCGGTGTCATCGCCGGTGGCGTAGCCCCACTTCTCGTCCCACTTGGCGTAGGTGGCGAACAGGCGGATGGCCGGACGCGACCAAATGCTGTTGCCCGCCTGCCATTGCTGCGCCAGGGTCACTTTATACTGGCCGTTGCGATCGCCGGTGCGCTGGGATTTGACGTTGTCATAGCCCGCCTCCAGCAAGGTGCTCATGATCGGCGTCCATTTGTACATCGGGCGCACGCCCACGGTGTACCAGGTGGTGCCGTTGTTGTTGTCGCGGTCGATGTCCTGGAACATGGCGACGTACATCAGTGCCCACTGATCGTTGAAGTCGATGGCGCCGTGATCCAACACGCGGATCATCTTGCCGTTGTTATCAATGGTGGCGCCTTCGTTGCGGCCGTTGTTCTGCGAGGTCATCGAGTCGGTGGCGTACTGCAGCACGAACTTGTTGTAACCGTTCAGGATACTCTGCGTGTGTTCGGCGGTGAACATCCAGCCGTCTTTGCTGGCGCCGTCGGCCAGGCGGTAGTTATCCTGCGCATTGGCGCGGCCGTAGTCCACGCCCAGCTCCAGGGTGCCGCCCGGGTTCAGCTCCAGCCCGGCCAAGCGCACGTCGAAGGTGTCGTTGACGGTTGGACGCTGTTTCCATTCGTTATCCAGGTAGCCGTAAGAGCCGCCGGACTCCGAGTTGCGGGTCACGGCAGCGGACAGCTTGCCGAAGCCCAGATCGATGTTTTCCAGACCGGCGCCCGGGCCGGAGATATCCCAGTAGTAGAAGTCGATCATGTGAACGTCATGACGCTGATAGAAGCGCTTACCGGCCCACAGCGTGGAGCCCGGCAGCCACTCGATCAGGTTTTTACCCTGCACGTTGACTTCGCGGAAGCCCGGGGTCACATCTTCCCAGTCAGAACGCTGCGAGACCGAATAGGCCAGGTTAGTGTCGAAATAGAAGCTCTTGTCGCCTTCTTTCCACACTTCCTGCCCCAGTTTCAGTTCGGCGTAGGTTTCGCATTCGTTGCCGAGACGGTATTTACTCGCGGCGCCGGTGGCCTTGAAGCACTGTTGCTCACCGCCGCTGCCGGTCCAGCCGATGCCGGAACGGGCATAACCGTGGAAATCCACGGCCAGCGCCTGAGTAGAGAGAACACCGGCGGCGACAGCCAGTGCCAGAGGAAGTTTGCGCAGAGTAGTCATCATTATTCTCCTGTTATACCGACTTTGATGCTTTAAACGCCCGGCTCCTGGTGCAGCCGTTTACATGCCGTACCGTCTTCACGGAACAGGTGGCAGCGGTGAGGCGGCAGGCCGATGGCGAATGTGGCACCTTCTTCTACCAGCACCACGTCATTCTGGCGGTACACCAGGTTTTGACGGATGGCCGGGATTTGGATGTGGATTTGCGTCTCGTTGCCGAGCTGCTCCACCACCTGTACGTCGCCGGTAAGCCGCACTTCTGAGGCTTCGCCGGGCAGCAGATGTTCAGGGCGAATGCCCAGTGACAGGTTGGCGCCGGGTTGAACGCCCGCGCCTTCCACCGGCAGCCAGACCAGCTGGCGGTTGGGCAGTTCGACCTGCACCTGTTGCGGCTCCGCCGCGGTCACCTTGACCGGCAGGAAGTTCATCTTCGGCGAGCCGATAAACCCGGCGACGAAGCGGTTGGCCGGGTAGTGATACAGTTCCAGCGGCTTGCCGACCTGCGCCACGCGACCGGCGTCGAGCACCACGATCTTGTCGGCCAGCGTCATCGCTTCGACCTGATCGTGGGTGACGTAAATCATGGTGCGCTGCAGGCGCTTGTGCAGACGGGAGATCTCGATGCGCATCTGTACCCGCAGCGCGGCGTCGAGGTTGGACAGCGGTTCGTCGAGCAGGAATACGTCCGGTTCGGCCACCAGCGTGCGGCCGATCGCCACGCGCTGACGCTGCCCGCCGGACAGCGCCTTCGGCCGCCGGTCGAGCAGGTGCGCCAGCTGCAGCACCTCGGAGACCTGGTTCACCCGTTGGTTGATTTCCGCTTTCTTGGCGCCGGCCAGCTTCAGGCCGAACGACATGTTGTCCGCCACCGACAGGTGCGGATACAGCGCATAGGATTGGAACACCATGCCGATGCCGCGCTCGGAAGGCGGCACCTCATTCATACGTTTCTCGCCGATCAGCAGCTCGCCGGAGGTGATGTCCTCCAGCCCGGCGATCATGCGCAGCAGCGTCGATTTACCGCAGCCCGAAGGCCCGACAAACACCACAAACTCGCCGTCTTCGATGGTCAGATTGACGTCTTTGGAAATCACGGCCTCACCGAAGGCCTTATAAACGCTGCGCAGTGTCACGCTAGCCATGCGTTACTCCCCTGCTTTCGCAGTTAACATGTCGTGTGAAAATGGCGGAGGCAAAGCCCGCCAAAACCCATTGATGACCCTCTTGCTGCGCGCCGTGCTGCCATGCCAACGGCAAGGTCGCCTCAGACGGCGCGGCCGCCTGAGTATAAGGCTGCAGGTTTATCAGCGCTTCAAGGCATTGATCCTGATGGGTAATAAGTAAGCGCACCACGCCGTCCCGCTGGCTGACTCCGTTCAGTTCGCCGCGCTGGATGAGCGGCGAACGACGCAGGGCCAACAGCGCCTGGCAGTAACGTAAGGTGGAGTGGCTGTCGTGCTGTTGGCGGCTGATGGCCAATGCGCGGTGTTCGATCGCCACCTGTTGATACCAGCTGATTTCGCCGGCGGTGACCTGTTCGGGGGCTTCGTGCCACGGCATCGGCGTTTGCGCGCCGCGCGGATCTTGCAGGCCGGCGGCATGCGGCAGCCCCAGCTCCTCGCCCTGATACAGGCAGATTGGCGCCGGTAGCATCGCCAGCAGCGTCAGAAAGGCGGCGGCGGAACGCAGGTCGCCCTGCCCCCAGCGGCTGACCACCCGGGGCTGATCGGCGTCCCCGGTGCTCCACAGGCTGTCCGCCAATGTGGTACGACGGGCGTGCAGCACCGCCACCAGCTTCTCCGCGCTGAACGGCATCACGTCCAGCGCCAGCGCACCGTGGGCGAACCGCCGCGGCGCGACGGCATTGCGAACGCGGTTGGCTTCATCGCCGTACCACAGCGTCAGCCCTTCGCCCGTCACCGTCGCCTCGGCCCCCGGCGCCAGCGTCTGCGGCAGCAACAGGCCGTCGATCGACAGCGCTTTCAGATACGGCAGCGCCGCCAGCATGCCGTGCGCGTCGCCCACGCCGTCCCCGTTTCCGTCACGGAAACTGGCCGGATGGATCCGGTACAGGGTGGGCTGAGTAGCGATAGGCATTGACGACATAAATCCGGTATCCCTGCTGCGCGTGGCGTTGAAAATCAATGGGCCGATAGTGCGGGAGTCGCCGGAAAGGGTAATCATCCGTAACAGGATTTTTCATGGGGGAGGAGGCGGGAGGATGAGAGAACGACCGCGGCGATGAGAAGTTCCGCGCTTAAGGCAATTCTGTGATCCGGCTGGCAAAAATCGCCCCCCCATTTTGTGCCTGACGCCACAGAATAGAGCGCAACGTTAACTGGATCACACTCCTCATCTCAGGGGCGTAGAGGGGGGGAGGATGAGAATATGTCGCGTTGTGACCCACTATTACCGCGAAACGTCTCTCCTTGATTTATGTGCCCACAAAAAGAAGGACTGGATTATGACTCGCAGCATTACCCTCGCCCGCACGCTGGCACTCTCGGCACTGGCCACCCTGGTGCTCTCTTCTTCCGCCTTCGCCAAGATCGAGGAAGGCAAACTGGTTATCTGGATCAACGGCGACAAGGGCTATAACGGCCTGGCCGAAGTCGGCAAGAAATTCGAAAAAGACACCGGCATCAAAGTCACCGTCGAGCACCCGGACAAGCTGGAAGAGAAATACCCGCAGGTGGCCGCCACCGGCGACGGCCCTGACATCATCTTCTGGGCCCACGACCGCTTCGGCGGCTATGCGCAGTCCGGCCTGCTGGCCGAAATCCACCCGTCCAAAGCCTTCCAGGACAAGCTGTTCCCGTTCACCTGGGACGCCGTGCGCTATGACGGCAAGCTGATCGGCTACCCGATCGCCGTCGAAGCGCTGTCGCTGATTTATAACAAAGACCTGGTCAAACAGCCGCCGAAGACCTGGGAAGAAATCCCGGCGCTGGACAAACAGCTGCGCGCCAACGGCAAGAGCGCCATCATGTGGAACCTGCAGGAACCCTACTTCACCTGGCCTATCATCGCCGCCGACGGCGGTTATGCCTTCAAGTATGAAAACGGCAAATACAACATCAAGGATGTCGGCGTCGCCAACGCCGGTTCGCAGGCCGGTCTGCAGTTCATCGTCGATCTGGTGAAAAACAAACACATCAACGCCGATACCGACTACTCGATCGCCGAAGCCGCGTTCAACAAAGGCCAGACCGCGATGACCATCAACGGGCCGTGGGCCTGGAACAACATCGAGCAGAGCAAAATCAACTACGGCGTGACGCTGTTGCCGACCTTCAAAGGCAAGCCGTCCAAGCCGTTCGTCGGCGTGCTGACTGCCGGCATCAACGCCGCCAGCCCGAATAAAGAGCTGGCGACCGAGTTCCTCGAGAACTACCTGTTGACCAACGAAGGGCTGGCGGACGTCAACAAAGACAAGCCGCTGGGCGCGGTGGCGCTGAAGTCCTACCAGGAAGCGCTGGCCAAAGATCCGAAGATCGCCGCCACCATGCAGAACTCGCAAAACGGGGAAATCATGCCGAACATCCCGCAGATGAGCGCCTTCTGGTACGCCGAACGCAGCGCGGTGATCAACGCCGTCAGCGGCCGTCAGACGGTGAAAGCCGCGCTGGACGACGTGCAGACCCGTATCACCAAGTAACGACGTCGTGCGGGGTGCCACGGTGCCCCGCCGTTGCTTCACAGAAAGGAACGCCCTATGCAATTCGCTCACGCCGGGACGCCCGCGCGTAAAAAATCGAAGTGGTGGCAAAGCGACGCGCTGAAATGGCTGGTGGTCGGCCTGTTCAGCCTGGTGACCTGCTACCTGATTGTGTTGATGTATGCACAGGGTGAATACCTGTTCGCCATCCTGACGCTGATCCTGGTCAGCGCCGGGCTTTACGTCTTCGCCAACCGCCGCGCCTACGCCTGGCGCTATGTGTATCCCGGCGTCGCCGGCATGGGGCTGTTCGTCCTGTTCCCGCTGATTTGCACCATCGCCATCGCTTTCACCAACTACAGCAGCACCAACCAGCTGACTTTTGAACGCGCGCAATCGGTGCTGATGCAGCGCCAGTTCCAGAGCGGCCAAACCTTTACCTTTGGCCTCTACCCGGCGGAAAACCAGCAGTGGCGCCTGCAGCTGACGCCACCGGACAGTGAACAGCCGCTGATCTCCGAGCCTTTCCGCCTCGACGCCGCCGCGCCGCAAACCCTGAAACTGACGGCGCAGAACGCCGCGCCGCAGGGCGAACGCGCCACGCTGCGGGTGATTACCCAGAACCGGCAGGCGCTGAGCCAGCTGGTGGCGCAACTGCCCGACGGCGGGGAATTGCGCATGAGCTCCCTGCGCCAGTTCTCCGGCACCCGCCCGCTGTATGCGCTGGACAAAGACGGCAGCACGCTGACCAACAACCAGACCCAGGTACGCTACCGGCCAAACGGCGACACCGGCTTCTATCAGGCGATCAACGCCGACGGCGGCTGGGCGCAGGAAACCCTGAGCCCGGGTTATACCGTCACCACCGGCTGGAAAAACTTCCTGCGGGTGCTGCAGGACGAGGGCATTAAGAAACCGTTCGTGTCGATCTTCATCTGGACCATCGTGTTCTCGGTGATGACGGTGATCCTCACCGTGGCGGTCGGCATGGTGCTGGCCTGCGTGGTGCAGTGGGAGGCGCTGAAAGGCAAGGCGATCTACCGCGTGCTGCTGATCCTGCCCTATGCGGTGCCGTCATTCATCTCGATCCTGATCTTCAAAGGCTTGTTCAACCAAAGCTTCGGCGAGATCAACATGATGCTCAGCCATCTATTCGGCATCAAACCGGCCTGGTTCAGCGATCCGCTCACCGCCAAGAGCATGATCCTGATCGTCAACACCTGGCTCGGCTACCCCTACATGATGATCCTGTGCATGGGGCTGCTGAAGGCGATCCCGGACGATCTGTACGAAGCCTCGGCGATGGACGGCGCTAACCCGTGGCAAAACTTCTTCCGCATCACCTTCCCGCTGCTGATCAAGCCGCTGACGCCGCTGATGATCGCCAGCTTCGCCTTCAACTTTAACAACTTCGTGCTGATCCAGCTGCTGACCAACGGCGGCCCGGACATGATCGGCACCACCACGCCGGCCGGCTATACCGATCTGCTGGTCAGCTACACCTACCGCATCGCCTTCGAAGGCGGCGGCGGGCAAGACTTCGGGCTGGCGGCCGCCATCGCCACGCTGATCTTCCTGTTGGTGGGCGCGCTGGCGATCCTGAATTTAAAAGCCAGCAAGATGAACTTCGATTAGGGAGAATAACGATGGCCATGGTTCAACCCAAGTCCCAGCGCCTGCGCCTGTGGATCACCCATATTTTGATGCTGTGCTTTATCGCCCTGATCATGTTCCCGCTGCTGATGGTGGTCGCCATCTCGCTGCGCGCCGGCAACTTCGCCACCGGCAGCCTGATACCGGAAACCCTCTCCTGGGATCACTGGCGGCTGGCGCTCGGCTTCAGCGTCACCCACGCCGACGGCAGCGTGACGCCGCCGCCGTTCCCGGTGCTGCTGTGGCTGTGGAACTCCATCAAGATCGCGGCGATCACCGCCATCGGCATCGTGACGCTGTCCACCACCTGCGCCTACGCCTTCGCCCGTATGCGCTTTCGCGGCAAGAGCACGTTGCTGAAAAGCATGCTGATCTTCCAGATGTTCCCGGCAGTGTTGTCGCTGGTGGCGCTGTACGCCCTGTTCGATCGCCTGGGCCAGTACATTCCGTTTATCGGCCTGAACACCCACGGCGGCGTGATCTTCGCCTACATGGGCGGCATCGCGCTGCACGTCTGGACCATCAAGGGCTATTTCGAAACCATCGACAACTCGCTGGAAGAAGCGGCAGCGCTGGACGGCGCCACGCCGTGGCAGGCATTCCGTCTGGTGCTGCTGCCGCTGTCGGTACCGATTCTGGCGGTGGTGTTCATTCTGTCGTTTATCGCCGCCATCACCGAAGTGCCGGTCGCGTCGCTGCTGCTGCGCGATGTGAACAGCTACACGCTGGCGGTGGGGATGCAGCAATATCTCAACCCGCAGAACTATCTGTGGGGCGACTTCGCCGCCGCCGCGGTGCTGTCGGCGATACCGATTACCGCCGTGTTCCTGCTGGCGCAGCGTTGGCTGGTGGGCGGCCTGACGGCCGGCGGCGTGAAGGGGTAATTTGTGCCACTGCAGTGCGTTTGATGTCTTTCCGCGATAGCGGTAATCCTGTGTCTTTGGCGGCCTTTGGCCGCCATTTTTATCGCTACTCCCGTTTCAGCCGGTCGGTATTGGCCAGATAGAGCGTCACCACCAGCACCAATATCGCCGCGGCGTAGATCAAGGTATCGATGGGGTTTTTGTGGTCCACGATAATCAAACGAATAATCGCGGTAATGCCAATGTAAATAAAATAGCGCAACGGGAAATGATAACCCGACTCAAAATACTTGACGATCAAGGCGATAAATTCAAAGTACAGGAAATAAATCACGATACCTTCAATCAACAGGTAAGAAGACGACTCTTCGCTGTTGATAAATAACACCTTCGCCAGATGGATGGTTTCCTTGACCAGAAACACCACCAGAATTGCCGCCAGCAGCAACAAGCCCACGTTCAGCACTCGCTGCAGTCCTTTCGCTATCATTATCGAACGCGACGTTTTTGCCATAAAACCTCTCTCTGAATACCGCTTATATGATTCAACCGTGCCAATATAGGCATTGTCTTAAAAATTATGCCCCGCGCGAAAGCACTTTAAACCCCATTTAATTCATAAAGTTATAATAAGATGTTTCTGGCTTATAGATTTGTAGCAAATCGAAATGTCAACTATCATGGGTCACAGAGATCTTTACATAAAACCAATAACCTCGAATTAACAAGGGAATTCTTTATGCGCGCTAAACTTAACGGACTGGTCGCTGCGGGCCTGTTTACCTGTGCATTGTCCGGCCACGCCGCCGGCCTGGTAGCCCCTGACAACGATCTGCGTAACGATCTCGCCTGGTTGTCTGACCGCGGCGTTATCAACGTCAGCCTGTCCACCTGGCCGCTGAGTCAAGAAGAGATCAGTTCCGTTATCGCGCAGGCCAAGCCGGTGACCAACACCGAGAAAAACGTCATTGACCGCGTACAACGTCGTGTCGATGCCCTGAAAGCCAACATCCGCGTCAGCGGTTACGCGTCGACCGATAAACCCGGCACCCCGCAGGGCTTCGGCCAAAACGAGTACGCCGACGATCGCCTGACCATCGGCGCCGGCGCCAACGGCGAGTTCTGGGACGTGCGTCTGCAGGGCTCGGTGGAAGGCGATCAGCGCGTCAGCGACGGTTCCAAATTCAATATGAACGGCTCCTACGGCGCGGTGAAAATCTGGAATCAGTGGCTCTCCTTCGGCGAGGTTTCCCAGTGGTGGGGACCGGGCTACGACGGCAGCCTGATCCGCTCCGACGCCGCGCGCCCGGTGGCCGGCTTTATGCTGCAGCGCGCCGACCAATCACCGTTTGAAACCCCGTGGCTGTCGTGGATCGGCCGCTGGCAATATCAATTGTCCGCCGGCCAGCTGTCGCAGTACAGTTCTGTCCCACATACCAAATTGTTTGGCGGCCGTTTCACTATGATGCCTACCGACTTTCTGGAGTTGGGCGCTTCACGCGTCATGATGTGGGGTGGTGAAGGCCGCCCTCACTCCTGGAGTTCCTTCTGGGATGGCGTAACTGGCAACGATAACACCGGCGATCCGAAAAACGATCCGGGCAACCAACTGGGCGGATTTGACTTCAAACTCAAGCTGCAGCCGCTCATCGGTCTGCCGGTCAGCCTGTATGGCCAAATCACCGGCGAAGATGAAGCCGGTATGCTGCCTTCGCATAATGCCTATCTGTTGGGCCTGGAAGGGCACCCAGAGTGGGGTCCAACGACCATCAACTGGTATATCGAAGGGTCGGATACACGCTCCGATGGCCACGACAATAATGTGATGTATTACCACTACGTCTACAAGGGCGGTTACTACCAGCAAGGTTATCCGCTGGGTCATGCGATGGGCGGAGACGGCCAAATGCTGTCCGGTCGCGTGGAAATGGTGCTGGACGATGGCCAACGTTGGAGTACCCGACTGGTGTACGCCAAAGTGAACCCGAACAACCAAACTATCAACCGGGCGTTCCCGCGTTCCGATACGCTGAAAGGCATTCAGCTCGGCTGGGGTTACAGCTTCGATTCTCAGGTTAAATTCGATACCAGCCTGTGGTACACCGACAACGATCACAGCACCGCCGATGACGTGGGCGCGGGCGTCAGCTTCGAAGTGCCAATCAATCTGTAACTTTCGCAGACGTAAAAAAACCCGCCGCGGCGGGTTTTTTATTGGCTTCAGCTCAGGCGCTTAGCGCCATTCCTTGAAGCGGTTGATCAGCGCATTGGTCGAGCTGTCGTGACTGCTGATTTTCTCGCTGCCCGCCAGCTCCGGCAGGATGCGGTTAGCCAGCTGTTTGCCCAGCTCCACGCCCCACTGATCGAAGGTGAAGATGTTCAGGATCGCGCCCTGAGTAAAGATCTTGTGCTCGTACAGCGCGATCAGGCTACCCAGGCTGAACGGGGTGATTTCACGCAGCAGGATCGAGTTGGTCGGACGGTTGCCTTCAAACACTTTGAACGGCGCCACGTGTTTAACCTGCTCAGGGGTTTTACCCTGCGCCGCGAACTCCGCCTCCACCACTTCCAGCGACTTGCCGAACGCCAGGGCTTCGGTCTGCGCGAAGAAGTTGGACAGCAGTTTGGCGTGGTGATCGCCCAGCGGGTTATGGCTGATGGCCGGCGCGATGAAATCGCACGGCACCAGCTTGGTGCCCTGGTGGATCAACTGGTAGAACGCATGCTGGCCGTTGGTGCCCGGCTCGCCCCAGATGATAGGGCCGGTCTGGTAATCCACCGGATTGCCGTTGCGGTCGACGTACTTGCCGTTGGATTCCATGTTGCCCTGCTGGAAGTAAGCGGCAAAACGGTGCATGTACTGATCGTACGGCAGAATGGCTTCGGTTTCGGCGCCGAAGAAGTTGTTGTACCAGATACCGATCAGCGCCAACAGCACCGGCAGGTTTTTCTCCGCCGGCGTTTCGGCGAAGTGCTTGTCCATGGCGTGCGCGCCGCTCAGCAGCTGCTCGAAGTTGTCGTAACCGATGGACAGCGCAATCGACAGACCGATCGCCGACCACAGGGAGTAACGGCCCCCTACCCAGTCCCAGAACTCGAACATGTTGTCGGTATCGATGCCGAACTCGGCCACCGCTTTGCCGTTGGTGGACAACGCAGCGAAGTGCTTGGCCACGTGCTGTTGATCGGCGGCGCTGCTCAGGAACCAGTCGCGCGCGCTGTGGGCGTTGGTCATGGTTTCCTGAGTAGTGAAGGTTTTGGAAGCCACCAGGAACAGCGTAGTTTCCGGATTCAGCGGCTGCAGCGTTTCGGCGATGTGGGTACCGTCAACGTTGGAGACGAAGTGCATGTTCAGGTGGTTTTTATACGGGCGCAGCGCTTCGGTCACCATGTAAGGGCCGAGATCCGAACCGCCGATGCCGATGTTCACCACGTCGGTAATCGGCTTGCCGGTGTAGCCTTTCCACTCGCCGCCGATGACGCGCGCGCAGAACTGTTTGATCTTGGCCAGCACCGCGTTCACTTCCGGCATCACGTCTTTGCCGTCGACCAGGATCGGGCTGTTGCTGCGATTGCGCAGGGCAATATGCAGCACCGCGCGATCTTCGGTGCGGTTGATCTTCTCACCGGCGAACATCGATTTGATGGCGCCTTGCAGATCGGTTTCTTTCGCCAGCGCCTGCAGCTTCTCCAGGGTTTCCTGCGTGATGCGATTCTTGGAATAGTCCACCAACATTTGATCGTTGAAGGTCGCGGAGAACCTGGAGAAACGATCGCTGTCCTCGGCGAACAGGTCGGCGATCCGTACGTCTTTCATCTGTGCATAATGTTGCTGCAGGGCTTGCCAAGCAGCGGTTTGACTAGGATTGATATTTTTCATAGCAACACTCTTAGGCTTGAGAATAAAAATGACGCGTTTGTCCGATTGTAGCCTGTTCGACTGTGATTATGATCGCTTTTCTTGCGATAGGCGCTAACTGTCAACGCATTGCCGCCTCGTTTCAGCTTTCACTCTATACTTTTGGCTAACGGCCTGTTATCGGGGTTGCCGAATTGTCATCAGGCTGTGTCATCGTTACTTATTTCGTCATTTGAAAGGGATCTCGCTTATGGAATTATCCGCCCCGCTTATGTTGGTGCTTATCGGCCTGGCGTCGCTGCTGGCGCAGTGGCTGGCCTGGCTGCTGCGTCTGCCGGCCATTTTGCCGTTGCTGCTGTTCGGCATCGTGCTCGGCCCGACGGTGCATCTGGTGCAGCCGGATCTGCTGTTCGGCGATCTGCTGTTTCCACTGGTGTCGCTGTCGGTGGCGATCATCCTGTTCGAGGGGGCGCTGACGCTGCGCTTCGAGGAGATACGCGGCCTCGGCGGCGTGGTGCGTAATCTGGTCACCGTCGGCATGCTGGTCACCTTTCTGGTCATCAGCCTCGCCAGCTGGTGGTTGCTGGATTTCCCGCCGGAGCTGGCGGCGCTGATCGGCGCGGTGACGGTGGTGACCGGGCCGACGGTGATCGCTCCGCTGATGCGCGTGGTGCGACCGAACGCCAACATTAACCAGGTGTTGCGTTGGGAAGGGATCGTCATCGATCCGGTTGGCGCCATCTTCACCCTGCTGGTGTTCGAGTTCATCGTACTGAAGCAGAATGCGGAGTCCTATACCCACCTGTTTTGGACGCTGGGCGTGACTGCCGCCGTCGGCCTTATCGCCGGCGCGCTGTTCGGCTACCTGCTCGGCCTGGCGCTGCGCCGCGTCTGGCTGCCACGCTACCTGCAGAACCTGGCGGTGCTGGCGATCATGCTGACCGCCTTCGGCGTTTCCAACGCCATCGCCGACGAATCCGGCCTGTTGACCGTCACGGTGATGGGCATCTGGCTGGCCAACATGCGCGACGTCGATACCAGCGATATTCTGGCGTTCAAAGAAGAACTGTCGGCGATCCTGATCTCGGCGCTGTTCATCATTCTGGCGGCGCGGCTCGACATCCAGGCGCTGTGGAACATGGGCTGGCCGCTGCTGCTGCTGCTGCTGGCGGTGCAGTTCATCGCCCGGCCGCTGTGCATCGCGGTCTCGACCTGGCGCTCTTCCCTGCATTGGCGCGATCGGCTGCTGCTGTGCTGGATCGCCCCGCGCGGCATCGTGGCCGCGGCGGTCAGCTCGCTGTTCGCGCTGACGCTGCAGCGCAGCGGCTATCAGGGCGCCGACCGGCTGGTGACCGTGGTGTTCGCCATCATCATCGGTACCGTGGTGTTGCAAAGCCTGACCAGCGGCATGATGGCGCGCTGGCTGCGGGTGCAGCAGCAAAAGCCGCGCGGCGTACTGATCGTCGGCGCCAACAGCGTGGCGCGCATGCTGGCGCAGGCGCTGATCAAGCTGAACGTGCCGGTGATCGTCACCGACAGCAGTTGGGAATACTACCGTCAGGCGCGTATGGACGGCATTCCGGCCTATTATGGCCACGCCTACTCCGAACACGCCGAGAACTACCTCGATCTGAGCAATATCGCCCAGGTGTTGGCGCTGTCGCCCAATCGCCACCAGAACGCGCTGGCGGTCTACCACTTCGGCCATCTCTTCGGCGAGGATCACGTGTTTGCCATCCGTTCGGGGGCGCCGCTGAAAGGGCGCGGCGCCAGCGCGGAAAGTTCGCGTTTCCGCCGGCATGAAATTTTATTTAATCAGGAAGCCACCTACGGCCGCCTGAGCAGCCTGCTTGCCAGGGGGGCCACCATCAAAGCGACCAAATTGAACGAAAATTTCGGTTGGCTGGAGTATTTGGAGAAACATCAGGGCGTTATCCCGCTATTCAGCCAAAAGGAAGACGGTTCTCTGCAACCGATTGGCGCCGGTTCCACGCCCACGATGCCCTGTACGCTTATCGCGCTGGTACAAGATGAAAATCCCTCACCGTCTGTACGTTGACAGAATGGCGATAACCGGCTATTCCTAACAGCCTACTTGCGCACCCGGTGCGCAAGCCAGAAGAGGCGCGTCGCCCAGGTAGAGTGTCAGAGGAGCCGTTTCTCCGTTGACGGCACCCGAGGGGGAGCGACGCCGAGGTACGATAATGGCCGGCCATTATCGTATCGACTACAGGGGCTGAATCCCCTGGGTTGTCACCAGGGGATCGCCACAGGGCGATCGACAAGGTGGGGCGCTTCTGGGTGTATCGTAGCCTGACCTCTACGCCTGCCCCCTGTTTACCGCTCTCCCCTTGTGCCAAGGCTATGGAATTACAGTGCCCCAAACGGGCATCCCTGACACGAGGTTTCTACATGAACCAAGCAGTACCCCAGAATTCCACCGTGGTAGCCAAGTTCGGCGGCACCAGCGTCGCCGACTTTGAAGCCATGAACCGCAGCGCCGACGTCGTGCTGGCCAACCCGCAGGTCCGCCTGGTGGTGTTGTCCGCCTCGGCGGGCGTCACCAACCTGTTGGTCGCCCTGGCCGAAGGCTGCGAGGCCGACAAGCGCAACTACCAGCTTGATGAAATTCGTCGCATCCAGTACGCCATCCTCGATCGCCTCGCGGCGCCTGCGGTGATCCGCGACGAGATAGACCGCCTGCTGGAAAACATCGCCATGCTGTCGGAGGCCGCGTCGCTGGCCACCTCGACGGCGTTGACCGACGAGCTGGTCAGCCATGGGGAGCTGATGTCCACCCTGCTGTTCGTGGAAATCC
Organism: Serratia sp. PL7; assembly: GCF_945957435.1. NCBI lineage: Bacteria > Pseudomonadati > Pseudomonadota > Gammaproteobacteria > Enterobacterales > Yersiniaceae > Serratia > Serratia sp. PL7. The sequence goes on from NZ_CAMFLB010000003.1 coordinate 430,818, forward strand.
TGCGCGCCCGCAACGTGCAGGCCGAATGGTTCGACGTGCGTAAAGTGATGCGCACCGACGATCACTTTGGCCGCGCCGTGCCGGACAGCGCCGCGCTCAGCGAACTGGCCCGGACGCAGTTGCAGCCGCGCCTGCAGGAAGCGCTGGTGGTCACCCAGGGCTTTATCGGCAGCGAGCCGAAAGGCCGCACTACCACGCTCGGCCGCGGCGGCAGCGACTATACCGCCGCGCTGCTCGGCGAGGCGCTCGGCGCTGGCCGGGTAGATATCTGGACCGACGTGCCGGGCATCTACACCACCGATCCGCGGGTGGTGCCGGCGGCCAAGCGCATCGACAAAATCGGTTTCGAAGAGGCGGCGGAAATGGCCACCTTCGGCGCCAAAGTGCTGCATCCGGCCACCCTGCTGCCGGCGGTGCGCAGCGACATTCCGGTGTTCGTCGGCTCCAGCAAGGATCCGGCGGCCGGCGGCACGCTGGTGTGCAACACCACCGAGAATCCGCCGCTGTTCCGCGCACTGGCGCTGCGCCGCAAGCAAACGCTGCTGACGCTGCACAGCCTGAACATGTTGCACGCGCGCGGTTTCCTGGCCGAGGTGTTCAACATCCTGGCGCGCCATAATGTCTCCGTCGATCTTATCACCACTTCGGAAGTCAGCATCGCGCTGACCATGGATACCACCGGCGCCACCTCCGTCGGCGGCAGCCTGCTGACCACCTCACTGCTGACCGAACTGTCGTCGCTGTGCCGGGTGGAAGTGGAAGAAAACCTGGCGCTGGTGGCGATCATCGGTAACCAGCTGTCGCGCGCCTGCGGCGTGGGCAAAGAGGTGTTCGGCGTGCTCGATCCGTTCAATATCCGCCTGATCTGCTACGGTGCCAGCAGCTATAACCTGTGCTTCCTGGTGCCGGGCGAAGAAGCCGAACAGGTGGTGCGTACCCTGCATCACAACCTGTTCGAATAAGTCATTATCCCTGATTGCGGGCGCAGCATGCTGCGCCCCTGCGTCTAAAAAATCCGTTCAAAACCTGCAGGGGTTCAGCCTGTTGAACCCGCAAAAAACACAACCACACCCATCGTTCTCAATCTGGCTAAGGAAAACCTGCATGTTGGCTCTACTCACGCGTTTATTCCCCCTGTGGGCGATACTGCTGTCCGTCGCCGCCTATTACACGCCGACCACCTTTACCGGCATCGGCCCCTACGTCAGCCCGCTGCTGATGCTGATCATGTTCGCCATGGGCGTCACGCTGCGACTGGACGACTTCAAACGCGTGCTGGCGCGCCCCGGCCCGGTGGCGGCCGGCATCTTCCTGCACTATCTGATCATGCCGCTGGCGGCCTGGATCCTGGCGATGCTGTTTCGCATGCCGCCGGATCTGTCCGCCGGCATGGTGCTGGTGGGCAGCGTGGCCAGCGGCACCGCCTCCAACGTGATGATCTATCTGGCCAAGGGCGACGTGGCGCTGTCGGTGACCATCTCGGCGGTCTCAACGCTGGTGGGGGTGTTCGCCACGCCGCTGCTGACCCGCCTGTACGTCGACGCCGAGATCAGCGTCGATATCATGGGCATGCTGTTGAGCATTCTGCAGATCGTGGTGATCCCGATCGGCCTGGGCCTGATCGTCCACCATACCCTGACCAAAACGGTAAAGCGCATCGAGCCGCTGCTGCCGGCGCTGTCGATGGTGTGCATTCTGGCCATCATCAGCGCGGTGGTGGCGGGCAGCCAAAGCCATATCGCCTCGGTCGGTCTGGTGGTGATCGTCGCGGTGATCCTGCACAACGGCATCGGCCTGCTGAGCGGCTACTGGGGCGGCAAACTGTTCGGCTTCGACGAGTCCACCTGCCGCACGCTGGCGATCGAAGTCGGGATGCAGAACTCCGGGCTGGCAGCCACGTTGGGCAAAATCTATTTCTCGCCGCTGGCCGCGCTGCCGGGCGCGCTGTTCTCGGTCTGGCACAACCTCTCCGGTTCGCTGCTGGCAGGGTATTGGTCCGGCCGCCCTATCAAGAAAAAATAAACCGCCTGTCGGGACGCAAACAATTGCGTCCCGTTTCTTCCCTGCGAAATTTCGTATTTCCCACTGGTCGGATTGTCATAATTTCCCTCATCCCCTATCATCCGTGAAAAATAAAAATTCAGATTCTTCCTATCCATGCCGATAATGTTGGCAAGAGGAAGAGACGTTCTACTTTTTTTAATTAATTAAGTCACCAGGGTTGCCCGCCATAAAAGAAGCAGCCTAATTATTATTTAGATATATACCCACCGTCTTATTTGCTGCGGCAAATCAAGATACCTCGCAATGTGCATGTCGCTCATTATTTCGGGCCGGCCCTCGGCCGCCCGTGGTTAACCTCATGGATTGGGCTGGCTGCCCCGGCGGCCTCTCATAATGGATTACAATGATAAAAAAAATCACCGCCTTGACGCTGTTGGTCAGCACGGCCCTTTCCGCCGAAACCCTGCCGGATGCCCACATGATGCGGGATATGTCGATGGGCGAGTCGCGCCGCGCGCTGCAAGACAGCACGCGTGAAGTCAACCAGTTGATTGAGCAACGCCGTTACCAGCAGCTGAAGCAGCAACGCCTGCTGGCGGAGCCGGAGCCGGCCGCGCCCGCCCTGCCGCAGTCCGCGCAGTGCCTGCCGATCGCCGGCGTTTATCTGCAGGGCGTCACCCTGCTCTCGCCGAGCGATTTATCCGCCCTGAGCGCGTTGCCGGAACAGTGCATCAGCAGCAACGATATCAATCGCCTGACCCGTGAATTAACGCGTCTTTATGTGCAAAAGGGCTATATCACCGCGCGCGTGCAAATTGTTCGCCCTAATTCACAAGGAGAATTGGGGTTAAGCGTCACCGAAGGATTTATCGAGAAAATAGAAGGCGGCGATCGCTGGGTCAACAGTCGTTTATTATTTCCGGGGCTGGAAGGCAAGCCGTTGAAATTAACCGAACTCGACCAGGGATTGGATCAGGCCAACCGTTTGCAATCGAATACCACCAAGCTGGATATATTGCCCGGCCATCAGGTTGGCGGTTCGGTTATTCGTTTGCGCAACCAGCATGCCAAGCCCTGGCTGATTACCGCCGGCACGGATAATTACGGCCAAAAAAGCACCGGCCAGTGGCTGGCACGTGCCACCGCCACGCTGGACAGCCCGTTCGGCCTGTCGGACTTCGTCAGCCTGAACGCCAACAGCACGCTGGAAAACCCGGCTCACCGCTATAATCGCGCCTATACCCTGCTCTATTCGCTGCCGTACGGCGCGTTCACCTTCAGCGGGTTCGCCAGCTTCTCGTCCTATGAGAACCACCAGCAGCTGCCGCACAACGTGGTCAAACTGCACGGCCAGACCCAACAGTACGGTCTGCGCAGCGACTACGTGTTTTACCGCGATCACGATCAGATAGACAGCCTGAGCGGACAGCTGACCTACAAGCGCATCGATAACTACTTCGAAAGCGTGCGCCTCGAGGTCAGCAGCCCCACGCTGACCCTGGCCGAGCTGAGCGCCAGCCACCTGCAGATTCTGCCCAACGGGGTGTTCAGCGCCAACCTCAGCGTCGAACAGGGCCTGCCATGGCTGGGCGCCGATCGCCACCCGAGCTCGGTGCACCTCGACAGCCAGTTCACCAAAGGCAAGCTGTTCGCCAACCTCAGCCAGCGTCTCAAGCTGGGTGACGCCACCTATCAGCTCAACAACCTGTTCTATGGCCAGTACAGCCGCGACCCGCTGCCCGGCGTGGAGTGGCTGAGCCTCACCGATCGCAGCGCCGTACGCGGCTTCAGCCGCAGTACCCAGTCCGGCGACAACGGCTGGTATCTGCAGAATACGCTGTCGCGCAGCTTCAATTTAGGCGCCGCCACGCTGACGCCGCGCCTTGGCGCCGACGTCGGCCGCATTTTGCCGCGTCAGGATAACTCGGGCTGGCGCAGCAGCGCCGGGCTGAGCAGCGGCGCCACGTTACGCTACCGCCAGGCGCTGGTCGATCTGGAGGTCAGCCGCGGCTGGATCTTGTCGAACCACGCCACGCCCGAGGATCCCGTTCAGGTGCTGGCGCGCTTTTCTTACACCTTTTAATCAGCAGTTTTGCAGGACCCCACGGCAATATACGGAGATACATGGATGAAAAATAATAACTTCAGACTTTCGGCGGCAGGCAAACTGGCCGCCGCGCTGGCGATAATTCTCGCCGCTTCCACCGGCGCCTACGCCGGAGAGATCGTCGCGGCCAACGGCGCCAACGGCCCCGGCGTTTCCACCGCCGCCACCGGCGCCCAGGTGGTCGACATCGTCGCGCCGAACGGCAGCGGACTGTCGCATAACCAATACCAGGACTTCAACGTCAACCAACCCGGCGCGGTGCTGAACAACTCCCGCGAGGCGGGGCTGTCGCAGCTGGCCGGGCAACTGGGTGCCAACCCGAATCTGGGCGGACGCGAAGCCAGTGTGATCCTTAATGAAGTGATCGGCCGCAACCCGTCGCTGCTGCACGGCCAGCAAGAGATCTTCGGCATGGCGGCCGACTACGTGCTGGCCAACCCGAACGGCATCAGCTGCCAGGGCTGCGGGTTCATCAACACCAGCCGCTCCTCGCTGGTGGTCGGCAACCCGCTGGTGGAAAACGGCCTGTTGCAGGGCTACAGCACCCTGGGCAACCGCAATACCCTGAGCCTCAACGGCACCCTGAACGCCAGCGGCGTGCTGGATCTGATCGCACCGAAGATAGACAGCCGCGGCAACGTCATCGTACAAGACTTCACCCACCGCAACGGCAAAGTGACGCCGGCGGCGATCAACGCCATCAGCGGCCTTAACCGCGTGGCGCGCGACGGCAAGGTGCTGGCCAGCGAACAGCCGACGACCGCGCTGGACAGCTACTACCTCGGCAGCATGCAGGCCGGGCGCATCAACATCATCAACACCGCGCAAGGCAGCGGCGTGAAGCTGGCCGGCACGCTGGCTGCCGGCGACGAACTCAAGGTGAAAGCCTACGATATTCACAGCGAAAGCCGCATTGAAGATGCCAGCAGCAACAAAAACGGCGGCGATAACTATCAAAATTACCGTGGCGGCATCTACGTCAACGATCGCAGCAGCAGCCAGAAGCTGACCCGCACCGAGCTGAAAGGCAAGAACATCAGCCTGGTGGCGGATAACCACGCGCACCTCACCGCCACCGATATTCGCGGCGAAGACATCACCCTGCAGGGCGGCAAGCTGACGCTCGACGGCCAGCAGTTGAAGCAAACTCAAGGTCACACCGACGACCGCTGGTTCTATTCCTGGCAATACGACGTCACCCGCGAACGCGAGCAACTGCAGCAGGCGGGCAGCACCGTCGCCGCCAGCGGCAACGCCAAACTCGTCAGTACTCGGGAAGACGTGAACCTGTTGGGCGCCAGCGTCAGCGCCGACCGGGCGTTGAGCGTCAAAGCGGCTCGCGATGTGCACCTCGCCGGGCTGGTGGAGAAAGATAAGTCCAGCGAACGCGGCTATCAGCGCAACCACACCTCCAGCCTGCGCACCGGCAGTTGGAGCAGCAGCGACGAAAGCGAAAGCCTGAAGGCCAGTGAACTGCGCAGCCAGGGCGAACTGACGGTGAAAGCTGGCCGCAATGTCTCGACTCAGGGTGCCAAGGTCCACGCCCAGCGCGATCTGACGATCGACGCAGATAACCAAATCCAGGTCGGGGTGCAGAAAACCGCCAACGCCAAAGCGGTGCGCGATGACAAAACCTCCTGGGGCGGCATCGGCGGCGGCGACAACAAGAACAACAGCAATCGCCGCGAAGTCAGCCACGCTTCCGAATTGACCAGCGGCGGCACCCTGCGCCTGAACGGTCAGCAAGGCGTCACCATTACCGGCAGCAAGGCGCGCGGCCAGAAAGGCGGCGAAGTCACCGCCACCCACGGCGGCCTGCGCATCGACAACGCGCTGAGCACCACCGTGGACAAAATCGACGCGCGTACCGGCACCGCCTTCAACATCACCAGCAGTTCGCACAAGGCCGATAACAGTTATCAGAGCAGCACCGCCAGCGAGCTGAAGTCCGACACCAACCTGAAGCTGGTCAGCCGTAAGGACACCGACGTGATCGGCAGCCAGGTCGCCAGCGGCGGCGAGCTGAGCGTCACGTCGCAGACCGGCAATATCAACGTCAAGGCCGCCGAGCAGCAGCAGAACATCGACGAGCAGAAAACCGCGCTCACCGTCAACGGCTACGCCAAAGAAGCCGGCGACAAGCAATACCGCGCCGGTTTACGCATCGAACACACCCGCGACAGCGAGAAAACCACCCGCACCGAGAACCGCGGCGCCACCCTCAGCGGCGGCAGCGTGAAACTCGACGCGGATAAGGACGTGACCTTCAGCGGATCCAAATTGGTCGCCGACAAAGGCGACGCCAGCGTCAGCGGCAATAAGGTTTCGTTCCTGGCGGCGGACGACAAAACCACCTCGAATACCGAGCAGACCAAGGTCGGCGGTGGTTTCTACTACACCGGCGGCATCGACAAGCTCGGCAGCGGTGTGGAGGCCGGCTACGAGAACAGCAAAACACAGGCGCAGAGCAGCAAGGCCGTCACCTCCGGCAGCGACGTCAAAGGCAACCTGACTGTCAACGCCCGTGACAAGCTGACCCAGCAAGGTGCGCAGCACAGCGTCGGCGGCACCTATCAAGAAAACGCCGCGGACGTCGATCACCTGGCCGCTGCCGACACCACCAGCAGCAACACCACCAAAACCGACGTCGGCGTGAACATCGGTGCCAACGTCGATTACAGCGCCGTGACCCGTCCGGTCGAGCGTGCGGTCGGCAAGGCGGCCAAGCTGGACGCCACCGGCGTCATCAACGACATCGGCGGCATCGGCGCGCCTAACGTCGGCCTGGATATCGGCGCACAGGGCGGCAGCAGCGAAAAACGCAGCAGCAGCTCGCAGGCGGTCGTCAGCTCGGTGAAAGCCGGCAGCATCGACATCAACGCCAAAGGCAAAGTGCGCGATCAGGGCACGCAATATCAAGCCAACAAAGGCGCGGTCACGCTGACGGCGGACAGCCACCGCAGCGAAGCTGCGACAAATCGTCAGGAAGAGCAGAGCCGCGATACCCGCGGCAGCGCCGGCGTGCGCGTCTACACCTCCACCGGCAGCGATCTGACCGTGGACGCCAAGGGCGAAGGCGGCACCCAGCGCAGCAACAGCAGCGCCAGCCAGGCGGTGACCGGCTCGATCGACGCGGCCAACGGCATCAACGTCAACGTGAAAAAAGACGCGGTCTATCAGGGCACCGCGCTGAACGGCGGCAGCGGTAAAACCGCCGTCAACGCCGGCGGCGATATCCGCCTTGATCAGGCCAGCGACAAGCAGAGCGAAAGCCACAGCGGCTTTAATGTCAAAGCCTCCGCCAAGGGCGGTTTCACCGCCGACAGTAAAAACTTCGGCGCCGGGTTCGGCGGCGGCACCCACAACGGCGAAAGCAGCAGCAGCACCGCGCAGGTCGGCAACGTCAGTGGCCAACAGGGCGTTGAGCTGAAGGCGGGCCGCGATCTGACGCTGCAGGGCACCAACGTCAAGAGCCAGGGCGACGTCAGCCTGAGCGCGGGTAACAAGGTCGCACTGCAGGCGGCGGAATCGACCCAAACGCGTAAGGAAAGCAAGCTGTCCGGCAATATCGATCTGGGCGCCGGCAGCAGCGACAGCAAGGAAAAAACCGGCGGCAACCTCTCCGCCGGCGGCGCCTTCGACATCGCCAAGGTGAATGAGTCCACGACCGAGCGTCAGGGCGCCACTATCGCCTCAGACGGCAAGGTCACCCTGTCCGCCAACGGCAAAGGCGATAACGCACTGCATCTGCAGGGGGCCAAAGTCAGCGGCGGCAGCGCCGCGCTCGAGGCGAAAAACGGCGGCATCCTGCTGGAGTCCGCCAAAAACGAGCAGCATAAGGACAACTGGAGCCTGGGCATCAAAGCCAACGCCAAAGGCGGCCAAACCTTCAACAAGGACGCCGGCGGCAAGGTCGACCCGAACACTGGCAAAGATACCCACACGCTGGGTGCCGGTCTGAAGGTCGGCGTGGAACAGCAGGATAAAACCACCCACGCCAACACCGGCATCACCGCGGGCGACGTGGCGATCAACAGCGGCAAAGACACCCGTCTCGCCGGCGCGCGTGTCGATGCCGACAGCGTACAAGGCAAGGTGGGCGGCAATCTGCACGTTGAAAGCCGCAAAGACGTTGAGAACGGTGTGAAGGTCGATGTGGATGCCGGCCTGAGCCACAGCAACGATCCGGGCAGCAGCATCACCTCCAAGCTGTCGAAGGTCGGCACACCGCGTTACGCCGGTAAGGTGAAAGAGAAACTGGAGGCCGGAGTGAACAAAGTGGCCGACGCCACCACCGACAAGTACAACAGCGTGGCGCGTCGCCTCGATCCGCAGCAGGACACCACCGGCGCGGTCAGCTTCAGCAAGGCCGACGGCAAAGTCACGCTGCCGGCAACGCCGACCGGCGAAAAACCGCAAGGCCCGCTGTGGGATCGCGGCGCACGCACCGTCGGCGGCGCGGTGAAAGACAGCATCACCGGGCCGGCCGGTCGCCAGGGGCACCTCAAGGTCAATGCCGACGTGGTGAACAACAACGCGGTCGGCGAGCAATCGGCGATCACCGGTAAGAACGGCGTGGCGCTGCAGGTCGGCGGCCAAACCCAACTGACCGGCGGCGAGATCCGCAGCCAGCAAGGCAAGGTGGAACTGGGCGGTAGCCAGGTCAGCCAGCAGGACGTCAACGGCCAACGCTATCAGGGCGGCGGCCGCGTCGATGCGGCGGCCACGGTTGGCGGCCTGGCCGCCGGTGCGGCGAAACAGGGCGTTGACGGCAACGTGCCGTTCGTCAGCGGCCATGCCTCAACAAAACAGGCGGATGCCAAAGCCGGCGTGTTCAGCGGCAAATAACGCGCCTTTCCTGCACAACGCCCCCGGTTAAAACCGGGGGCGTTTTTTTACAGCGTGCTCGGGGTGTCTTCCCAGTCGCGATCGTCGTCCTTGGCATCCTGATCCAACACGTTGTAAGCCACCGCGCAGAACAGCGAGTTCAGGCGCTTCATGTCCCCCAACAATCCCAAATGCAACGAACTGGTCTCGATGCTCTGCACGTTTTGCTGGTGCAAACGATCGACGTGCGCGTGCGCGTAGCGGCGATCCAGAATGCGGAAGCGGTGCTTGGAACGGCGCAGGCGTTTGGCGCTGGTGACGTCGCCGGACAGGAACACCGACAGCCCCAGGCGCAGGTTGCCGATCAGCCGTTCGTGCAGCCCGTCCAGCTCCGCCAACCCTTCCGCCGAGAAGGCGCGGCGCGCGGCGTGCGACTTGGCGCCCACGTCGCCGGCCATGCGCTCGATGATGTCGCCCGCCTGTTCCAGGTTGAGCGCCATTTCGATGATCTCCGCCCAGCGGCGCGAGTCTTCCTCGCCCAGATCTTCCTTCTGGATCTGCGCCAGATACAGCTTGATGGCGGTGTACAGCACGTCGACGTCATCGTCGAGGCGCCGCACCTCTTTATCGACCCCCTGCTTACCGTGCAGCACTTCACGTTGCAGGATCATCATGTGTTCCACCACGTCGCCCATGCGCAGCGTTTCGCGCGCCGCATTGGCCAGCGCCAGCGTCGGCGTGTCCAGCGCGCTGGCGTCCAGATGGCGCGGCCGCATGCGCGGATCGTCGGCCGCTTCGTCGACGATCAGCCGCTCGCACAGCGTCGCCATCGGCCCGGCCAGTGGGATCATCACCAGGCAGCGGATCAGGTTGTAGAACACGTGGAAATAGATCACCAGCTCTTCGCTGCCGCCCGGCAGCTGAGCCATCAAATCCGCCAGATAGGAGACGAACGGCAGCACCAGTATGCAGCCCACCAGCTTGAACAGCAGGCTGCCGAGCGCTACGCGCCGCCCGGCGGCGTTCTGCCCGCTGGCGTTGATCATCGCCAGCAGGCCGCTGCCGAGGTTGGCGCCGATCACCAGACAGAGCGCCACCTTCAGAGAAATCACGCCGGTGGCGGTCAGGGTGGCGGTCAGCAGCACCGCCGCCAGGCTGGAGTAGCTGACGATGGCGAACAGCGCGCCGGTCAGGGCGTCCAGCATCACGTCGCCGGTCAGCGACGAGAACAGCACTTTCACCCCGGCCGCCTGGGTGATCGGCGTGGCGGCGGCGACGATCAGCTCCAGCGCCAGCACGATCAGCCCAAGGCCGATCAGGACGCGTCCGATCTGGCCGATCCGCATTTGCTTGCGGCTGAGGAACAGGAAGACGCCGACCAGGATCAGCAGCGGCGACAGCCAGGAAAGATCGAAGGTCAGCACGCGCGCCATCAGCGCGGTGCCGACGTCGGCGCCCAGCATGATCACCAGCGCAGGCGCCAGCCCCACCAGCCCCTGCGCGACGAAAGAGGTCACCAGCAGCGCGGTGGCGTTGCTGCTTTGCACCAGCGCGGTCACGCCGATGCCGGAAACGAACGCCAGCGGTTTTTTCTCAACGCTGTCGCTCAACACGCGCCGCAGATTGGCGCCGTAAACCCGCATGATCCCGGTGCGCACGATGTGGGTACCCCACACCAACAGCGCCACGGACGAAAGCAGGTGAAGAAGGGTCAGCACGGAAGATACGCTCCATTAACGCCCGGCCAAAGGAGGCTGATACCCGATGCTTGTCACGCGACGCAGAGAGGCGAGCCAAAGGATGACGGGTACAGCGCGCGGTCCCGCCTGCCGGGCGTGGGTCTGGCAGGACAGCGGGCGGGCGGCAGACCGCAGAAGAGAAGGGTTAATGCGGCGGCGGGAAGGCCCCGGCGCCGCGCTGCGAAGTCATGCAACTTCCCGCAATACAACAGGTTCCAAGTGTAGCCCAATTTCCGCGCCGTCGGGCCGCAGGTCGGCCACCGAACGGTTGAGCACGTCAACCAGCAATTCTATCTCGCAAACCTGAATCCGATACCGTACCACATTCCCGAGCAAACTGTGACCCAGGATCACCCCACCGATCCCCTGTCCGGCCGGCAACAGGCCGATAGACTCGGGGCGGATCGCCACCTTGCCGACATAGCTGCGCCCGGTCAGTTGGGCGGCCTGTTCGGCGGTCAACAGGTTATAGTTGCCGATAAATCCGGCGGCGAAGGCGTCCGCCGGCTGGGTATACAAGGTTTCCGCGTCGCCGCTCTGCACGATCTGCCCCTTGTTCATCAGCACGATGCGATCCGATAGGGTCAACGCCTCTTCCTGATCGTGGGTGACGAAGATCGCCGTCAGGTTCAGCTCGCGTTGAATGCGCCGGATCTGCTCGCGCAGGTGTTTGCGGATACGCGCGTCCAGCGCCGACAGCGGTTCGTCGAGCAGCAGCAGACGCGGGCGAGTGACCAGCGATCGTGCCAGCGCCACGCGCTGACACTGGCCGCCCGACAGCTGATGCGGATAGCGCTTTGCCAGATCGCTCAGCTCCACCAGCGCCAGTACCTCCTGCACCCGCTGGCCGATCTGCCCGGCCGCCAGCTTCTGCATTTTCAGGCCGAAGGCCACGTTGCCTTCCACCGTCATATTGGGGAACAGCGCATAACTTTGGAACACCATGCCGATGCCGCGCTTTTGCGGCGCCAGCGGTACCAGATCCTGGCCCTGCAATAAAATTTGCCCGCTGTCGACCGGTGTCAGGCCGGCCAGGCAGCGCAGCAGCGTCGATTTGCCGCAGCCGCTCGGCCCCAGCAGGGTGACGAACTCCCCCTCTTCGGCGGTGAAATCGATATCCTGAAACACCTGGGTCTGGCCATAGTGTTTGTTCAGGCGGGTGACGTTGAGATAAGCCATCGGGTTAGCCCTTGTTTTTATTCAGCAAGTTCGCCAGCCAGGTGACGAGCAGCACCACGGCGAAATAGGAGATGACCAGCGCGCTGGTGAAATGCCCGCTGCCGTTGCGCATATTAAACAGGTAGACCTGCAGCGTTTCATACTGGCTGCCCACCAGCAGGTTGGCGAACACGAACTCGCCGATCAGGAACGAGAACGACAGCAGCACGGCGATCGTTCCGCCCTTGCGCAGGTTCGGCAGCACCACCCACAGCGCCGCCTGCCAGGTACTGGCGCCGAGCAGGTGCGCGGCGTCCATCAGATCGCGCAGGTTGATCGCCTGCATGTTGTTGCTGATGGCGCGGTAGATAAACGGCAGCGCGATGGTGAAATAGCAGCCCACCAAAATCCAGGGGGTGCCGAGCAGCGGCAGCGGATCGGCGGCGAACAGCTGCATCAGCCCCACCGCCGACACCACCGGCGGCACGGCGAACGGCAGCAGGATCAGCACGTTCATCACCGCGTCCAGTTTGGGAAAGTAGTAAGCGATCACAAACATCGCCGGCAGGATCACCACCACCGACAGCAGCAGCGTGCCGAAGCAGATCAGCAGCGAGTGCCACAGCGCCTGCAAAAAGCGCGGGTCGCTCCACAGCGCCGTCAGCCACTTCAGGGTAAAACCGTCCGGTAAAATGGTGGCGCCCCACTGGGTGGCCAGCGCATAAATCAGCGTCGCCGCCAGCGGCAGCAGCAGGATCAGCAGCAGCAGGCCGGTCACCGTGCGGTGATAGAGGCGTTCAGCACGCGACATGCGCATTCTCCATCCGATTATGAGCGCGCATTGAGGTAGCTCCTGCGCAGCATCCATTGGTGGATTACCGTGATAAACGCCATCATCACCACCAGCAGCATCGCCAGCGCGCTGGCCAGGTTCGGATCGAGGGAGATGTCCCCCGCCACCAACGCCGAGATGCGGATCGGGATCACGTTGAAGTTGCCGGTGGTCAGCGCGTACACCGTGGCGTAGGCGCCCAGCGCGTTGGCCAGCAGGATGACGAAGGTGCCCATCAGCGCCGGCGCCAGCACCGGCAGGCCGATATGCCGCCAGTAGCGCCAGGGGCCGGCGCCGAGCAGCGCCGCCGACTCACGCCAATCGGCGCGCAGCGCATCGAACGCCGGATACAGCAACAGCACGCCCAACGGGATCTGGAAGTAGGTATACAGCACGATCAGGCCGCTCTTCGAATAGAGGTTGAAGCTCTCCATCAAACCGTATTTGCGCAGCAGCAGCGTCAGGCAGCCGTTCAACCCCAACAGAATGACGAAGGCGAACGCCAGCGGCACCCCGGCGAAGTTGCTGGTCATGTTGGTGAACGACATCACGAAGTCATGAAAGCGGGTCTGGCCGAGCTGGCGAAGTGAGTAACTGCCCACTAATGCAATCAGCAAGCCGTAGACGCTCGACCACAGCGAGATCTCCAGCGAGAACTGAAAGGCCTGCAGGTAGAACGGCGACGTGAGGATATCGACATAGTTGCCCCATCCCCAGCCGCTGCTCTCGCTGAAAAAGCTGTGAACCGCGATCCACACCAGCGGGGCGATCTGAAACGCGCCGAACAGCACGATAAACGGCAGCAGGCACAGTGCGGCGATCCATTTGGTTTTGCTGTTCATCGCGCATCCTGCGCCAGCAGCGCCCGGCAGCGCGGCTTGTCATGCGCCGCCTGCAGCAGATCGCAGATCGTGCCGCACAGCTCGGTTTGCTGCGGATCGGCGTCGTCCAGGCTGAAGCCCGCGCCGAACACGAACAGCGGCACCTGGCGCTCTTCCGGCAACACCCCGCCGTGGCTGCGATCGTCGTTCATGCCGTGGTCGGCGGTGACCAGCACCTGATAACCGGCCGCCAGCCACTCGGGCAGGTAGCGCGACAGCGAGCCGTCGGCGCGCCGCGCCGCGTTGCGGTACTGCGGCGAAGAGAGGCCGAAGCGGTGCCCGGCGTCGTCGATGTTCATCGGGTGGATCAGCAGGAAATCCGGCTGATGACGCTGGCGCAGGCTTTCGGCGTCGTCGAACAGGTGGCTGTCGGGATAGCCGTCGTCGTAATAGAAATGGCCGTGCTGAATCGGCAGCTCGGGAGCGTCGGTGTGGCGGTCGCGCGCGGCGTCGAACGGCGTGCGGTTATACAATTCGCTGAACCAATGATACGCGGCGGCGGCGGTGGTCAGCCCGGCGGCGCGCGCGTAATGAAACACGCTTTGTTGATGAGAAAGGCGCGAGACGTGGTTGTGCACCACGCCGCTCTCCACCGGCGTGACGCCGGTGAGGATGCATTCATACAGCGGCCGGGAGAGCGAGGGCAACTCGCTCTCCAGCAGGTACAACCGCCCGCGTCCCGCCGCACATTCGGCCTGCAGATACCCCATGGCGTCATGCGCCACCCGGTAGTTGAGGCCGTCCAGCAGCACGAGGATCGTTTTCATGGTGCGTTAACTCACTGCTGCATAAACATAATGACGTTTTCCTGCCACAGGCGCGGCAGCGCTTTGGCGCTCTGTTCCCAGGCCGCCGGATCGGCGATCGGGTGCGCATTCTTGTACTGCTCGGCCGGCAGCAGCTTGGCCTTGACGTCGTCCGGCAGCGTCAGATGTTCGGCGCGGATCGGGCGGGCATAGCCGCGCGCCAGGTTGATCTGGCCGGCGTCGGAGAAGATGTATTCGCGCGCCAGCTTGGCGGCGTTCGGGTGCTTGGCGTATTTATTGATGATGGTGGTGTAGCCGGAGGTGATCGAGCCGTCCGACGGGATCAGCACTTCAAAACGGGTTTTGTCGATCTGATCGCGGTAGTTCAGGCCGTTGAAGTCCCACACCACGCCAACCTGCACTTCCCCTTTCTCCAGCGATGCGATCACCGGGTTACTCAGGCTCAGGCGGCCGGCCTTGGCCAGCTTGCCGAAGAATTCCAGGCCCGGCTTGAGGTTTTTCTCGTTGCCGCCCATGGCGTAGGTGGCGGCCAGCACGCCGCTGGCCGCCTGCGACGCGGTGCCGACGTCGCCGATGGTGACCTGATAGCTGCCCTTGAGCAGATCGGCCCAGCTGTGCGGGATGTCTTTCACCTGCTGTTTATTGATGATAAAGGCGATGGTGCCGGTGTAAGCCAGCGCCCAGTGCCCGTCTTTGTCTTTCGCCCAGTCCGGCACCTGATCCCAGGTAGAGGGTTTGTAGGGCTGCGTTACGCCCTTCTGCACCGCCACCGGGCCAAAGGCCGCGCCGACGTCACCGATGTCCGCCGTAGCGTTGTTCTTTTCCGCATCGAATTTGGCGATCTCCTGCGCGGAGCTCATGTCGGTATCGACATGCTTCAGGCCGTACTTGCTCAACAGATCTTGCCAGGTGCCTTTCCAGTTGGCCCAGCTGTCCGGCATGCCGACGCTGTTGACTTCGCCTTCTTTCTTCGCGGCCTGCTCCAGCGCCGCCAGATCGGTATCCGCGGCCCAGCTCATCTGGCTGGATAACACGATGGTACTGGTTAACACAGAAGCGCACAAACGTTTCATAACTGATGCTCCAGGTGGTAGTGTGGGGATGGCTGGACTAGTCCAGCAAGGACCAAACCAATCTAACGGACGAATGTGATAATTATATGTCAGCTTAAAAAAGCGACAGTTTTATCACCCGTTGCAACGGCGAAAACGCGACGCTGGTCTACCTTAAGGAAGGCCAAACGCACTGAAACGGGACACCCGCTGTATGAGTGAAGCACCGACGACCGTCGCCACCATCTGCCAAACGCTGAGCGCCCGCATTACCGCCGGCGAGTTCGCCGTGGGCGGCAAGCTGCCCTCCGAACGCGCCCTGAGCGAACAGTTCGCCACCACCCGCATTACCTTGCAGGAGGCGCTCGGCCAGTTGGAGGCGCAGGGCGTCATCTACCGCCAGGTGCGGCGCGGCTGGTTCATCTCGCCTCCACGTTTGATCTACAACCCGCTGCAGCGCAGCCATTTTCACGCCATGGCGCAGCAGCAGGGGCGCGCCGCCCATACCGAAGCGATCGACAGCGCGGTCGTCACGCTCGACGCGCAGCTGGCCGGCCGCCTGGCGCTGCCCCCCGGCGCCGAGGCCTATCGCATTCGCCGGCTGCGCTACATCGACGGACGTGCGGTGCTGTACTGCGAGCACTACCTCAATCCGGCCTATTTCCCCGGCATTCTGGACGAAGATCTGACCCAGTCGCTGACCGCGCTGTACGCCGCGCGCTACGGCATTCACTACGGGCGGGTGCGTTTCGACATGCTGCCCACCCTGCTGCCGCAGCAGGCCGCCGCCATGCTGAAGGTGACCTACGGCAGCCCGGCGCTGTTCATTACGCGGGTGAATCGCGATCAGCACGACAGAGTGATCGATTGCGACCTGGAATATTGGCGGTACGACGCGCTGCACATCGACGTGGAAGCGCTGTAAATGACAAGGGCGCATCGCTGCGCCCTTGAAGAGGAAAGTCAGTCGGCGTCGTAGCCGAGGTTTGGCGCCAGCCAGCGCTCGACCTCGCTCACGCTCATCCCTTTACGCGCCGCGTAGTCTTCCACCTGATCGCGCTGGATCTGCGCCACCGCGAAGTACTTGCTCTCAGGATGGCTGAAGTACCAGCCGGATACCGCCGCTCCCGGCCACATAGCGAAGGACTCCGTCAGTTCCATGCCGGTGTGGCGGTTGACGTCCAGCAGCTGCCAGATGGTCGCTTTTTCGGTGTGCTCCGGGCAGGCCGGGTAGCCCGGCGCCGGCCGGATGCCCTGATAGTTCTCGCGGATCAGTTCCTCGTTGCTCAGGCTCTCGTCGGCGGCATAGCCCCAGTGCAACTTGCGCACCTGCTCATGCAGGTATTCGGCGAAGGCCTCCGCCAAACGATCCGCCAACGCCTTGACCATGATTTTGTTGTAATCGTCGTGCTGCGCGTCGTACGCCGCCGCCAGCGCGTCTTCCTCCAGCCCGCCGGTCACCGCGAAGGCGCCGAAGTAGTCGGCCTTGCCGCTGCTTTTCGGCGCCACGAAGTCCGCCAGGCAGTAGTTCGGGAAGTCGGTTTTTTCCGTCTGCTGACGCAGATGGCGGCTCACCGCCAGCACCTCGCCGCGCCGTTCGTCGCGGTACACTTCCACGTCGTCGCCGACGCGGTTGGCCGGGAACAGGCCGTAAACGCCACGCGGGTTGAGGCTGCGCTCGGCGGCCAGCCGATCCAGCATCTGATTGGCGTCGTGGAACAGGCGCTTGGCCTCTTCCCCCACCACCTCATCCTCCAGGATGCGCGGGTATTTGCCCGCCAGCGACCAGGTCATGAAGAACGGCGTCCAGTCGATGTAGTGGCGCAGCGTCTCGATGCCGGCCGCCACCGGAAACACGCCGAGCTGCCGCGGCGCCGGCGGCTGATAATCGGCCCAGTCCAGCGCCATGGCGTTGGCGCGCGCCTTCTGCAAATCGACCGGCGGCGTGCGCGGTTTTTTGCGCGCGTGCTGAATGCGCACCGTTTCATATTCTTTGCGGGTGCGCGCCACAAACTCGTCGCGCTGGGTGGCGGACAGCAGTGCCGACACCACGCCCACGGTGCGCGAGGCGTTCTGCACGTAGGTGGTCGGGCCGCTGTAGTTCTGCTCGATTTTCACCGCGGTGTGCGCCTTGGAGGTGGTGGCGCCGCCGATCAGCAGCGGCAGCGTAAAGCCCTGGCGCTCCATCTCTTTGGCCACGTTGACCATCTCGTCGAGCGACGGCGTGATCAGCCCCGACAGGCCGATGATGTCGACGTTCTCCTCGCGCGCGGTGCGCAGGATTTTCTCCGTCGGTACCATCACGCCAAGATCGACGATTTCATAATTGTTGCACTGCAGCACCACGCCGACGATATTCTTGCCGATGTCGTGCACGTCGCCCTTCACCGTCGCCAACAGGATTTTCCCCGCGGAGGTGCCTTGCTGCTTGCTGGCCTCGATGTACGGTTCCAGGTAGGCCACCGCCTGCTTCATCACGCGGGCGGATTTCACCACCTGCGGCAGGAACATCTTGCCCTCGCCAAACAGATCGCCGACCACGTTCATCCCGGCCATCAGCGGCCCTTCGATCACTTCGATTGGGCGTTCGGCCTGCTGCCGCGCTTCTTCGGTGTCCAGCTCGATAAACTCGGTGATACCCTTCACCAGCGAGTATTCCAGCCGCTTCTCCACCGGCCAGCCGCGCCACTCCGCCTGCTGCACCGCCGCTTCGCCGTCTTTGCTGCCGCGGTACTTTTCCGCCAGCTCCAGCAGGCGTTCGGTGCCGTCCTCGCGGCGGTTGAGGATCACGTCTTCTACCGCCTCGCGCAGCTCAGTAGGCAGATCGTCGTAAATCGCCAACTGCCCGGCGTTGACGATGCCCATGTCCATGCCGTTGCGAATGGCGTGATACAGGAACACCGCATGGATCGCTTCACGCACCGGATCGTTGCCGCGGAACGAGAACGACACGTTGGACACCCCGCCGGAGATCATCGCGTGCGGCAGGTGGGTTTTGATGTCGGCGCAGGCTTCGATAAAGTCGACGGCGTAGTTGTTGTGCTCTTCGATGCCGGTGGCGACGGCGAAGATGTTCGGGTCGAAAATGATGTCTTCCGGCGGGAAGCCAACGCGTTCGGTCAAAATTTTATAGGCGCGGCGGCAGATCTCGAACTTGCGCTCGCGGGTGTCCGCCTGGCCCACTTCGTCGAACGCCATCACCACCACCGCGGCGCCGTAGCGGCGCACCAGTTTGGCGTGATGGATAAAGGCTTCTTCGCCCTCCTTCATCGAGATCGAGTTGACGATGCCCTTGCCCTGAATGCACTTCAGGCCTTTCTCGATAACGGACCACTTGGAGGAGTCGATCATGATCGGCACCCGAGCGATATCCGGCTCGCCGGCGATCAGGTTGAGGAAGCGCACCATCGCCGCTTCGGCGTCGAGCATCCCCTCGTCCATGTTGATGTCGATGATCTGCGCGCCGCTCTCGACCTGCTGACGCGCCACGTCGAGCGCCTCGTTGTATTTCTCTTCTTTGATCAGGCGCTTGAAGCGCGCCGAACCGGTGACGTTGGTGCGCTCGCCGACGTTGACGAACAGGGTGTTGGCGTCGATGGTCAGCGGCTCCAGACCGGCCAGGCGGCAGGCGACCGGGAGCTCCGGCAGCCGGCGCGGCGGCACGCCCTCGACCGCCTTGGCCATCGCGGCGATATGTTCCGGCGTGGTGCCGCAGCATCCGCCGATGATATTGAGAAAGCCGGCCTGCGCCCACTCCCCGACCTGGCGCGCCATCTCGGCCGCATCCAGATCGTATTCGCCGAAGGCATTCGGCAAACCGGCGTTCGGGTGCGCGGTGACGTAGGTCTCCGAGATGCGCGCCAGCTCGGCGACGTACTGGCGCAGCTCGTCCGGGCCCAGGGCGCAGTTCAGGCCGAAGGTCAGCGGCTTGACGTGGCGCAGCGAATTGTAAAACGCTTCGGTGGTCTGGCCGGACAGGGTGCGGCCGGAGGCGTCGGTGATGGTGCCGGAAATCATGATCGGCAGTTCCACCCCCAGCGCTTCGAATTCGGTTTCCACCGCAAAAGCGGCGGCCTTGGCGTTCAGGGTGTCGAAGATGGTTTCGATCATGATCAGATCGACGCCGCCTTCCACCAGCGCGCGAGTCGATTCGCGGTAAGCCGCCACCAGTTCATCGAACGAGATGTTGCGGAACGCCGGATCGTTGACGTTCGGCGAGATGGACGCAGTGCGGTTGGTCGGCCCCAACACCCCGGCGACGTAGCGCGGTTTTTCCGGCGTGCGCGCCGTCCATTCGTCGGCGCAGGCGCGCGCCAGACAGGCGGCCTGATAGTTAATCTCGGCGGACAGCGACTCCATGTGGTAGTCGGCCATGGCGATGGAGGTGGAGTTGAAGGTATTGGTCTCAAGGATATCGGCGCCCGCCTCAAGATAGGCGTAATGAATGGCGGTGATCACTTCCGGCTTGGTCAGCACCAGCAGATCGTTATTGCCTTTCAGATCGCTGCGCCAGTCGGCGAAACGCTCACCGCGAAAATCGCGCTCGTCCAGGCGATAGCTCTGGATCATGGTGCCCATGCCGCCGTCCAACACTAAAATGCGCTGCGCTAACTGGCGGCGCAGTTGTTCTACTCGATTCGTCACTGTAACCCCTTCCATTGCCATCCAGCCCATTGCTCAACTGCCGCAAAAACCAACGAGTCATCCTAGCACAGCTTGTAAGGACAAAGGGCCAGGCGACAATTGAGAGTTTTTCAGGTTGTGCGTCAACACCTCCGATGAGCTGACGGCGGCTTGCAATTCATCGACAAAAAACGAAAATGAATTCCATCATACGGAAAAAGGAATCTCACCCATGGCCACCCCTGCTCCCGCCAAGCGCGGCAAGAAGCCCCGCGCAGCAGCCCCCGCCGCCAGTGCGGCGACCGGTCAGGTACAATCGTTGACCCGTGGCCTGAAACTGTTGGAATACATTTCGGAAGCCCAGGGCAACGTGGCGCTGACCGATCTGGCCCAGCAGGCCGGCCTGCCGAATTCCACCACTCATCGCCTGCTCACCACCATGCAGCAGCAGGGATTCGTGCGCCAGGTCGGCGATCTCGGCCTGTGGACCATCGGCTCGCACGCCTTTGTGGTCGGCAGCAGCTTCCTGCAAAGCCGCAACCTGCTGGCGATGGTGCATCCGACTCTGCGCCGCCTGATGGAGGAGTCCGGCGAAACCGTCAACCTGGCGGTGCTGGATACCAGCGAGTACCAGGCGATCATCATCGATCAGGTGCAGTGCACGGCGCTGATGCGCATGTCGGCGCCGATCGGCGGCAAACTGCCGATGCACGCCTCCGGCGCCGGCAAAGCGTTCCTCGCCACCCTGCCGGACGATCAGGTGACCAAACTGCTGCACAAGAAAGGCATGCACACCTACACGCCGCATACCCTGACGCCACACAACCTGAAAGAGGGGCTGGCGCAGATCCGCAAACAGGGCTTCTCCTTTGACGACGAAGAGCACGCGCTCGGCCTGCGCTGCGTGGCGGCCTGCATCTTCGACGAGCACCGCGAAGCCTTCGCCGCCATTTCCATCTCCGGCCCGGTGTCGCGCATCACCGACGATCGCGTGATCGAGCTGGGCGCGCTGGTGATCCACGCGGCGAAAGAGATCAGCCTGGCCTACGGCGGCGTGCGCTGATCCAGCCCATCCGAGGGGCGCCCCAGCGCGCCCCTGCTCCCCTGCTATGCTCTGTTGTCAGCATGTAACAGGCTGTCGGCATCCTGTTTAGCGCACAGGCAAAAAGCTTGAAGCCGATCACAGTTAACGATCCTCACGGCGAAAGCCCATTGCAACCGCTCAAACTTCCTTCGACAATGTTACCGATAACATGTTACCGGTAACAATCAGACTGAACGAAGGTAACGTCACCCGGTGTTTTGGAGCCAAACCATGACCAACAATCAAAATCGCATTTACGTCGTTATGGGCGTTTCCGGCAGCGGCAAGTCCGCCGTCGCCGCCGCCGCGGCCCGCCAACTCTCCGCCGGCTTCCTCGACGGCGACTTCCTGCACCCGCGCAGCAACATCCTGAAGATGGCCGCCGGCGAGGCGTTGAACGACGACGATCGCGCGCCGTGGCTGGCCGCGCTCAACGACGCCGCCTTCGCCATGCAGCGCACCAACAACGTGTCGATCATCGTCTGTTCGGCGTTGAAAAAGCAGTATCGCGACCGCCTGCGCGCCGGCAACGGCAACCTGTCATTCATCTATCTGCACGGTGAGTTCCCGGTGATCGAATCCCGCCTGGCGGCGCGCAACGGCCACTTCTTCAAGCCGCAGATGCTGGTCACCCAGTTCGCCGCGCTGGAGCAACCGGGCGCCGACGAGAACGACGTGATGGCGATCGACATCAATCAGCCGCTGGACGCGGTGATCGCCGATACCGTACGCCATATCCAGAGCTTCCTGCCGCAGGACGTGTGCGCGTGAGTACCGTAACGCTGGTCGGTACCGCAGTCGGCTCGGTTTTACTGCTGTTATTCCTGGTGATGAAGGCGCGCATGCACGCCTTCGTCGCGCTGATGCTGGTGTCCATCGCCGCCGGCATTTTCTCCGGCATGCCGCTGGAACACATCGCCGACACCATGCAAAAAGGCATGGGCGACACGCTGGGCTTCCTGGCGATCGTGGTAGCGCTCGGGGCGATGTTCGGCAAGATCCTGCATGAGGTCGGCGCGCTCGATCAAATTGCGGCGCAATTGCTGAAACGATTCGGACAAAGCAAGGCGCACTACGCGCTCGGCATCGCCGGCCTGATCTGCGCGCTGCCGCTGTTCTTCGACGTGGCGGTGGTGCTGCTGATCGGCATCGTGTTCGCCGTGGCGCGCCGCACCGACGGCAATATCGTCAAGCTGGCCATCCCGCTGTTCGCCGGTGTGGCCGCTGCCGCCTCCTTCCTGCTGCCGGGGCCGGTGCCGATGCTGCTGGCATCGCAGATGAAGGCCGATTTCGGCTGGATGATCGCCATCGGCCTGGTGGCGGCAGTGATCGGCATGCTGATCGCCGGCCCGCTGTACGGCAGCTTTATCAGCCGCTTCGTCAACTGGCCGATGCCGCCGGAAGAGAATGAGCCGACGCTGACCAAGGGCAATCTGCCGTCGTTCGGCTTCAGCCTGGCGCTGGTGCTGTGCCCGCTGGTACTGGTCGGCATGAAGACTATCGGCGCGCGGCTGGTCACTCCCGGCTCGCAGCTGCAGCAGTGGCTGGAGTTTATCGGCCACCCGTTCACCGCCATTCTGCTGGCCTGCCTGATCGTGATTTACGGTCTGGCGAAACCGCGCGGCATGAGCAACGAACAGACCCTGGCCATCTGCTCCGCCGCGGTGCAGCCGGCCGGGATCATCCTACTGATGACCGGCGCCGGCGGGGTGTTCAAGCAGATCCTGGTGGATTCCGGTGTAGGGCCGGCGCTGGGTGACGCCATGATCGGCGCCGGCCTGCCGATCGCCGTGGCCGCTTTTGCGCTGTCCGCCATGGTGCGGGTGATCCAGGGCTCGGCCACCGTCGCCTGCCTGACCACCGTCGGTCTGGTGCTGCCGGTCACCAGCCAGCTCGGGCTGAACGGCGGGCAGTTGGCCGCGCTGGCCATCTGCATCGCCGGCGGCTCCATCGTGCTGAGCCACGTCAACGATGCCGGTTTCTGGCTGTTCGGCAAATTCACCGGCGCCAACGAACTGCAAACGCTGAAAACCTGGACGGTGATGGAAACCATTCTGGGCAGCGTCGGCGGCGCCATCGGCATGATTGCATTCACGATGTTTTAAATCCTGAATCGCCCCCGGCCTTGCACACCAGGGCTGCAAATCACCCCCGGGGGCACCGCCACAGGCGGCGACTATAACAACAGCAATGTGAGGAAGGCATGATTAATCCAACCTTGTCCCGTGTCACACAGCGCATCATCGACCGTTCCCAGGCCAGCCGCGCCGCCTATCTGGCGCGTATCGAGGCGGCCCGCGCCCAAACCGTCCACCGCGCGCAGCTCGCCTGCGGCAACCTGGCCCACGGCTTCGCCGCCTGTCAGCCTGATGACAAGGCGTCGCTGAAAAACATGGTGCGCAGCGATATCGCCATCATCACCGCCTATAACGACATGCTGTCGGCCCACCAGCCGTACGAACACTACCCGCAGCGGCTGAAGCAGGCGCTGAAAGCGGTCGGCGCCGTGGGCCAGGTGGCCGGCGGCGTGCCGGCGATGTGCGACGGCGTGACGCAGGGGCAGGACGGCATGGAGCTGTCGCTGATGAGCCGCGACGTGATCGCCATGTCGGCCGCCGTCGGCCTGTCGCACAATATGTTCGACGGCGCGCTGTTCCTCGGCATCTGCGACAAGATCGTGCCGGGGCTGGTGATGGCCGCCCTCTCCTTCGGCCACCTGCCCGCGCTGTTTGTGCCGGCCGGCCCGATGAGCAGCGGCCTGCCGAACAAGGAAAAAGTGCGCGTGCGCCAGCTGTACGCCGAGGGCAAGGCCGACCGTTTGGCGCTGCTGGAGGCCGAGGCGGCCTCTTATCACGGCATCGGCACCTGCACCTTCTATGGCACCGCCAACACCAACCAGATGGTGATGGAAGTGATGGGTCTGCATCTGCCGGGCGCCTCCTTCGTCCATCCTGACACGCCGCTGCGCGACGCGCTGAACGACGCCGCCGCGCGCCAGGTGACCCGACTGACCGATACCGCCGGCAACTACCTGCCGATCGGCCGCCTGGTGGACGAGAAAGTGGTGGTGAACGGCATCGTCTCGCTGCTGGCCACCGGCGGCTCCACCAATCTGACCATGCATCTGGTGGCGATGGCACGGGCGGCGGGCATCATCATCACCTGGGACGATTTCTCGGAGCTGTCGGAGGCGGTGCCGCTGCTGTGCCGCATCTACCCGAACGGCCCGGCCGACATCAACCAATTCCAGGCCGCCGGCGGCGTGCCGCTGGTGGTGCGCGAGCTGCTGCAACACGGCCTGCTGCACGAAGACGTGCACACCGTGGCCGGTTTCGGTCTGCGCCGCTACACCCAGGAACCGTGGCTGGACAACGGCCAATTGGTATGGCGCGAAGGCGTGGCCGGCTCGCTCGACGCCAGCGTGATCGCCAGCGTGGCCCAGCCGTTCGAACATCATGGCGGCACCAAAGTGATGGCCGGCAATCTGGGCCGCGCGGTGATGAAAACCTCGGCGGTGCCCGCCGATAACCAGATCATCGAAGCGCCGGCGGTGGTGTTCGACAGCCAGCACGATATCGTGCCGGCGTTCGAAGCCGGCAAGCTGGATCGCGATTGCGTGGTGGTGGTGCGCTTCCAGGGGCCGCAGGCCAACGGCATGCCGGAGCTGCACAAGCTGATGCCGCCGCTGGGCGTGTTGATGGATCGCGGCTTCAAAGTGGCGCTGGTGACCGACGGCCGCCTGTCCGGCGCCTCCGGCAAGGTGCCTTCCGCCATTCACGTCACCCCGGAAGCCTATACCGGCGGCCTGCTGGCGAAAGTGCGCGACGGCGATCCGATCCGCGTCAACGGCCGCAGCGGCGAGCTGCAGGTGCTGGTCGACGCCGACGAGTTGGCGCGGCGCACGCCTTGCCAACCCGATCTGAGCGCCGAACACATCGGCTGCGGCCGCGAGCTGTTCGGCGCGCTGCGCAGCCAGCTGTCAGGCGCCGAGCAGGGCGCCTGCTGCATCAAATTTTAATCGATAGCCTGGCCGCATCGCCGCCAGGCGGCGGCCACAGAGGAGAACGTCAGCATGAACAAGTGGAAAACAAGCGCCGAGCAAATCCTGACGGCGGGGCCGGTGGTGCCAGTCATCGTGATCAACAAGCTGGAACATGCGGTGCCGTTGGCGAAAGCGCTGGTCGCCGGCGGCGTACGGGTGCTGGAGGTGACGCTGCGCACCGCCTGCGCCATGGACGCCATTCGCGCCATCGCCCAAGAGGTGCCGGAAGCGATCATCGGCGCCGGTACGGTGATCAATCCGCAGCAGCTGCGGGAAGTGACCGAGGCCGGCGCGCAGTTCGCCATCAGCCCAGGGCTGACCGACGAGCTGCTCAAAGCCGCCACCGCCGGTTCCATTCCCCTTATACCGGGCATCAGCACCGTTTCCGAGCTGATGCAGGGCATGGATTACGGCCTGCGCGAATTTAAATTCTTCCCGGCGGAAGCCAACGGCGGCGTAAAAGCGCTGCAGGCGATCGGCGGCCCGTTCCCGCAGGTGCGTTTCTGCCCGACCGGCGGCATCTCGCCGGACAATTACCGCAGCTATCTGGCGCTGAAAAGCGTGCTGTGCATCGGCGGCTCCTGGCTGGTGCCGGC
This sequence comes from Serratia sp. PL7, assembly GCF_945957435.1. NCBI lineage: Bacteria > Pseudomonadati > Pseudomonadota > Gammaproteobacteria > Enterobacterales > Yersiniaceae > Serratia > Serratia sp. PL7. The sequence continues at coordinate 456,530 of NZ_CAMFLB010000003.1, forward strand.
GGACGCACTCGAAAGCGGCGACTACGCGCGTATTACCGAACTGGCGCGCGCCGCCGTCGCGGGCGCCCAGGCCTGATTTACATCGCAGCGGTGGCGGCCGGCAGCGCCGCCCCGCTGCGCTGGCTGAACCGCTGCTTCTTGCGATAAGCAAATACGTCTTCCACATGCCCTTCGCGGATGCGCTGCTGCAACCCGCGCCAATACTCCGCGGTAAACAGATCGCTGTGCAACTCTTCAAACACCTGCCGAATGCGCCGATCGCCGCACAGGAAGTGGCGGAACTCTTCCGGGAACACATCGTTGGGCGCGATGCTGTACCACGGCTCGCTGGCCAGCTCGTCCTCCGGATAACGCGGCGGCGGAATGTCGCGGAAGTTGACCTCGGTCATGTAGCAAATTTCGTCGTAGTCGTAGAACACCACCCGCCCGTGGCGCGTCACGCCGAAGTTCTTGAACAGCATATCGCCGGGGAAAATATTGGCGGCGGCCAACTGCTTGATCGCGTTGCCGTACTCTTCAATCGCATCGCGCATTTGCTGGTCGTTGGCCTGCTCCAGATACAGGTTCAGCGGCGTCATGCGCCGTTCCATATACAGGTGTTTGATCACGATGCGATCGCCGAGATCTTCCAGCTTGTCCGGCACTTCGCGCCGAAGCTCCGCCAACAACTCAGGGCTGAGACGCGCCTTGTCGACGACGAAATTCTCGTACTCCTGGGTATCCGCCATGCGCCCGACGCGATCGTGCTCTTTCACCAGCTGATAGCAAGCCATCACCTGCGCCTGCGTCACCTCTTTTTGCGGGGCGAATTCGTCTTTGATCACTTTAAACACCCGATCGAAGGACGGCAGGGTGAACACCAGCATCACCATGCCCTTCACCCCCGGCGCGATGATAAATTGCTCCTGCGACTGCGCCATAAAGGTCAGGTATTCGCGATAGCATTCGGTTTTACCGTGCTTCTGGCAGCCGATCGCCATGTACAGCTCGGCGGTGGTTTTGCCCGGCAGGATCTCGCGCAGCCACTCCACCATCGCCGCCGGCAGCGGCGCGTAGACCATGAAATAAGAGCGGGCGAAACCGAAGACAATGCTGGCCTCGGCCTTTCCGGTCAGGCAGGCATCGATAAACAGCGCGCCCGACTCGCTGTGGTGAATCGGCAACAGGAACGGGTAAACGCCGTCGGCCAGGCGCAACTTGCCGACCAGCCAGGCGGCCTTGTTGCGATAGAACAGTTCGTTGGCGATCTGGAAGGTCGCCCCCGTCAGTTGCTGTGGGCTGAAGGCGCGTTGCAGCGCCTGAGTGATGTCGCGAATATCGCGCGCCAAGTCCTCCCATGGCAGCCGCAGCGGCAGATCGCTCAGCACGCTGCGCAGCATCGCCGGCAGATCGCCATTGGGGGTAAAATCGCGCGCCAGCGGACGCGGTATGTCGCGAAAGCGCCGTTCCGGCTGCGAACTGAAGACGAACAGCTTGTCCGGCGTCAGATCGCGGTGCTTGAACAGCCGGCAATAGACCGAGTTAAAGAAGCTTTCGGCGATCTCGAAACGCGGATAGTCCGGCAGCAGGTCGATATAAACCGCTTTAACCCGGCTGGGGAAGTCGGCATCGAAGTATTTCTGCCCGGTGATGCATTTGAGCTGCTCCACCACCAGGCCGACGTGATGGTCATACAGATGGATGCGCTTTTTCATCGCCTGCTGCACCGCCGGCCAGTCCGCCTGCTCGAAGCGCTGCTGCGCGCCGGCGGTCACTTCCAGAAAGCGGCCGTACTGCGCATCGAAGCCCTGCAGGATCGTCTGTGCGATCAACAACTCCAGTTTTGCCGCCATCCTTACCCCCGCCAGAAAAAGAAGCCTGCGCATGCAGGCTCCGGGTGAAACGTCTTCAAGCTTGCCGCATCAGAACTGCTGTTCTTCCGTCGAACCGGTCAGCGCGGTGACCGAAGAGGCGCCGCCCTGAATGACGGTGGTGACCTTGTCGAAGTAGCCGGTACCCACCTCCTGCTGGTGCGACGCGAAGGTGTAACCGCGATCCACCGCGGCGAACTCCGCCTGCTGCACCTTCTCGACGTAGTGTTTCATCCCCTCGCCCTGCGCATAGGCGTGCGCCAGGTCGAACATGTTGAACCACATGCTGTGGATGCCCGCCAGCGTGATGAACTGATACTTGTAGCCCATGTCCGACAGCGCCTGCTGGAAGCGGGCGATGGTCTGGTCGTCGAGGTTCTTCTTCCAGTTGAACGATGGCGAGCAGTTGTAGGCCAACAGCTTGCCTGGATATTTGGCGTGGATGGCGTCGGCGAAGCGCTGGGCGGCATCCAGATCCGGCGTTGAGGTTTCGCACCACACCATATCGGCGTAAGGGGCATAGGCCAGGCCGCGGCTAATCGCCTGTTCGACGCCGGCATGGGTGCGGAAGAAGCCTTCCGCCGTACGCTCGCCAGTGACGAAGGCGCTGTCATACGGATCGCAGTCAGAGGTCAGCAGGTCGGCCGCATCGGCGTCGGTACGGGCGATCACCAGCGTCGGCACGCCGAGCACGTCGGCCGCCAGGCGCGCGGCGACCAGTTTCTGGATCGCTTCTTGCGTCGGCACCAGCACTTTGCCGCCCATATGGCCGCATTTCTTCACCGCCGCCAGCTGATCTTCGAAGTGCACCCCGGCGGCGCCGGCGGTAATCATCGCTTTCATCAGCTCAAAGGCGTTCAACACGCCGCCGAAGCCGGCTTCCGCATCGGCGACGATCGGCAGGAAGTAATCGGTGTAGCCTTTGCTGCCCGGCTCAATCTGGTTCGCCCATTGGATCTGATCGGCGCGGCGGAAGGTGTTGTTGATGCGCTCGACCACCTTCGGCACCGAGTCCACCGGATACAGCGACTGGTCAGGGTACATGGCCGCCGCGCTGTTGGCGTCAGCCGCCACCTGCCAGCCGGACAGGTAGATAGCCTCAACGCCGGCTTTGGCCTGCTGCAGCGCCTGGCCGCCGGTCAGCGCACCCAGGCAGTTCACGTAGCCTTTGCGCGCCTTGCCGTTCAGCAACGCCCACAGTTTGGCGGCGCCGTTTTGCGCCAGGGTGCATTCCGGGTTGACCGAACCGCGCAGGTTGATCACGTCTTCGGCGCTATAGGGGCGGGTAATGCCTTCCCAACGGGCCGATTTCCATTCCTGTTCCAGCTGCTGGATCTGTTGAGAGCGAGAGGTAGACATAATTTTTATCCTTTCAGTCATGTAGGGTTGATTGGGAAAATTCAGGCCAGCAGCTCATAGCCGGGCAGCGTCAGGAAATCGATTAATTCATCTTGCGTGGTGATGCGCTCCATCAGGCGCGCCGCCTCTTCGAACCGGCCGGCGTTAAAGCGCGCTTCCCCTACTTCTTCACGCACCACCAACATCTCTTCTTGCAGCATCTGGCGGAACAGCGCCTTGGTGACCGGGCGCCCGTCGTTCAGGCTCTTCTCGTGGTGGATCCACTGCCAGATAGACGTGCGGGAGATCTCCGCCGTCGCCGCATCCTCCATCAAACCGTAAATCGGCACGCAGCCGTTGCCGGAGATCCAGGCTTCAATGTACTGCACCGCCACGCGGATATTGGCGCGCATCCCTGCTTCGGTGCGTTCGCCGTCGCACGGTTCCAGCAGCTGTGCGGCGCTGATCGGCGCATCCTGCTCACGCAGCACGTCCAGCTGGTTTTGACGATCGCCCAATGCGTTGCCGAACACCTCCATCACCGTGTCCGCCAAGCCCGGGTGCGCCACCCAGGTGCCGTCGTGGCCATTGTTGGCCTCCAGCTCTTTGTCCGCCCGTACCTTGTTCAGCACCCAGGCGTTTTTTTCGGCGTCTTTGCTCGGGATAAACGCCGCCATGCCGCCCATGGCGAAAGCGCCGCGCTTATGACAGGTTTTGATCAACAGGCGCGAATAGGCGCTGAGGAAAGGTTTTTCCATGGTCACCGACTGACGATCCGGCAGCACGCGATCGCCGTGGTTCTTCAGCGTTTTGATGTAGCTGAAGATGTAATCCCAACGGCCGCAGTTCAGACCGACGATGTGATCGCGCAGGTGATACAGGATCTCGTCCATCTGGAACACCGCCGGCAAGGTTTCGATCAGCACGGTCGCCTTGATGGTGCCGCGCGGCAGATCGAAACGATCCTCGGTAAAGCTGAAGACATCGCTCCACCAGGCCGCTTCCTCCCAGGACTGGGTTTTCGGCAGGTAGAAATACGGGCCGCTGCCCTTGGCCAACAGCTGGCGATAGTTGTGGTAGAAGTACAGCGCGAAATCGAACAGGCCGCCGGGGATGGCTTCATCACGCCACAAGACGTGTTTCTCCGGCAGGTGCAAGCCGCGCACGCGAGCGATCAACACCGCCGGATTCGGTTTCAGCTGGTAGATCTTGCCGGCTTCATTGGTGTAGGAGATGGTGCCGTTAACCGCATCGTGCAGGTTGATTTGACCGTCAATGACTTTGTCCCAGCTTGGCGCCAGCGAGTCTTCGAAGTCCGCCATAAACACTTTTACGTTGGCGTTCAGCGCATTGATCACCATCTTGCGCTCGACCGGCCCGGTGATCTCGACCCTGCGGTCACGCAGGTCTTGCGGAATGCCGCGGATTTGCCAGTCACCTTCACGAATGGAAGCGGTTTCCGAAATAAATCCCGGCAGTTCACCGCGATCGATATTTTGTTGCCAGCGGACACGCGCCGCCAGCAGCTCGTTGCGCCGCGGCGTGAATTTCCCCACCAGGTCCGCCAGGAATTCAACCGCTTCATCCGTTAACACCTGGCGCTCCGCTGCGGCGAAACCCTGAGTAAACCTTAATTCCGTGCCTGCTATCTGTTGCGTCATGACCTTGCTCCTTCCCATCGTTGCGCCCGCGCGACCGGCGCATTTTCATCAGAAATCACTGTGGATCAGGGCGGATGAAACGATCCTCAACTGGTCAGATCTCATCCCGATAGCTCTAAGAATACTCAACAAAAAATAAAAATCAAAAACCATTTCCATTTTATTATTAAATATTTTATTAACACTTTATTATCAATTAGTTAGGGTAAATAACACGGTCAACAGGTAAGGAAATCGGTTCCAATAGAATTGCAAAGACGGACTAACGCTTTGTTAGGCAATGGTTTTTTAGGAAAATTGACGGGTAAAAAGAGGATCGGGCAGAGGATGAGCAGTGCGGCGGCCTCGATTCAGCCGCCGGCAGGCAGAAAAGATCAGTCGAGCGTCGGATTCATATGGCGCAGATCGTAAGGCGTGATCTGGTAGACGTAATAGTTGAGCCAATTGGAAAACAGCAGGTGGCCATGGCTGCGCCAGGTGGCTTTCGGTGTCAGTGCGGGGTTGTCATCGGGGAAATAGTTGAGCGGTACGGCAGGATCGAGGCCAGCTTCGTTGTCGCGACAATACTCTCCTGCCAGGGTCAACGTATCGTATTCCGGATGGCCGGTGACGAACGCCAGGCGCTTATCCCTGCTGGCGAACAGGTAGGCGCCGGCCTGCTCGGATTCGGCCAGGATGTCCAGGTCGGTATATTGGCGAATCACCTCGGTCGGGAAATCGGCATAGCGTGAATGCGGCGCCAGGAAGCTTTCGTCGAAGCCGCGCGTCAGCAACGCATGCTGCTGTAGCGTTTGGTGCGGATAAACCCCGGAGAGCTTCACCTCGCGCGTCATCTTGGGAATGCCGTACAGAATATTCAACGCCGCCTGTACCGCCCAGCACACGAACAGCGTGGAGGTAACGTGGTTCTTAGCCCAGTCGATCACCCGTTCGATCTGCGGCCAGTAGGCAACATCGCAGAAATCGACCAGCCCCAGCGGCGCGCCAGTGACGATCAAACCATCGAAGTTCTCATTCTGAATATCCTCGAAGTCGCAGTAGAAGTTATTCAGATGCTCGGCCGGCGTATTCTTCGATTCGCGGCTGTCGATGCGCAGCAGCTGGATATCAATCTGCAGCGGCGAGTTGGAAAGCAGGCGCAGAAACTGGTTTTCCGTTTCGATCTTCTTTGGCATCAGGTTAAGGATCAGCACTTTCAGCGGCCTGATTTCCTGTGTTTTTGCCCGCGAGGATGTCATCACGAAGACATTCTCACCGCGCAAGAAATTGACCGCAGGTAACTCATCAGGAACACGAATCGGCATTGCTTAACCCTCACACATCCATTTATACGTTTAGACTTCTAGATGCCCGAAGATAGCGTTTTTTTCCGTCGCTGTCGAGCATTCAGCGGAAAGGTGAAAATGTTTCATTGCGCGAACTGCGTCAGGATCTTTGGCAGGGAGGATGAGAGGTACTGAAAGCAAAAAGGCCATCCTTTCGGATGGCCTCTTGGCTTATTTGGTGCTTGGCAGTGTCCTACTCTCGCATGGGGAGACCCCACACTACCATCGGCGCTACGGCGT
>NZ_CAMFLB010000004.1:0-457622 GCF_945957435.1 Serratia sp. PL7
CATCAGCATCGAAGCTGAATAATTTTTCGAGCCTTACGAAATAGATGTAAGCCCCGCAATTCGTTGCGGGGCTTTTTACATTTATGGGTTGCCTGAGGGCAGGCCCGTCAGCGTTGACGAAGGTGATATGGATACGAAGCAGCAGGTCGGCGTTGGCATTTCTCTGGCGTTAACCACGGCGGTTTGCTGGGGCGCGTTGCCGATCGCGATGAAAGAAGTGTTGGTCGTGATGGAGCCGTTTACCGTTGTCTGGTATCGCTTTACCATGGCCGCCATCGGTTTGGGCGTGATCCTCGCGGTACGCGGCAAGCTGCCGCGGCTGACGATGTTCCGCCAGCCGCGTTGGCTGCTGCTGTTGGCGATCGCGACGGCGGGGCTGCTAGGCAACTTTGTGTTCTTCAGCTCCTCGCTGCAATACCTGAGCCCGACGGCGTCGCAGGTGATTGGCCAGCTGTCGCCGGTGGGCATGATGTTCGCCAGCGTGCTGATTTTAAAAGAACGTATGCGCATCACCCAGGTTATTGGCGCCCTGATGCTGATTTGCGGACTGATGCTGTTTTTCAACGTCAGTTTGATAGAGATCTTCACCCGGCTGACGGACTACACGCTGGGCGTTATGCTGGGCGTGTGCGCGGCGATGGTTTGGGTGAGCTACGGCGTGGCGCAGAAGGTGTTGCTGCGCCGACTGGCTTCGCCGCAGATCCTGGTTATGTTGTACACTTTATGTGCGATAGCGTTGTTCCCTCTGGCCAAACCCGAGGTGATTTTCCAGCTGAGCGGCTGGCAATTGGCGTGTCTGCTATTTTGTGGCGCCAACACGCTGATCGGCTACGGCGCGTTGGCAGAGGCGATGGCACGCTGGCAGGCGGCGCAGGTGAGCGCGTTGGTGACGCTGACCCCGCTGTTTACCCTGCTGTTTTCAGATTTATTGGCGCTGGCCTGGCCCCAGGCATTCGCTGCGCCGACGCTGAACGTCGTCGGCTATGTCGGTGCGTTTGTGGTTGTGGCGGGCGCCATGTTTTCCGCAATTGGTCACCGGTGGTGGCCGCGACGGGCAGAACCCCCCCTGGTTGCTCCTTTGAAGCAGCCCGGTGAATGATTTACGGAGACGGTAAATGAAGTTTGTAGATGAAGCAGCGATTCTGGTCGTTGCAGGCGACGGCGGCAACGGGTGCGTCAGCTTCCGCCGCGAAAAATATATCCCGAACGGTGGGCCTGACGGCGGTGACGGCGGTGACGGCGGCGACGTTTACCTGCTGGCGGATGAGAACCTCAACACCCTGATCGACTACCGCTTTGAGAAGTCTTTCCGCGCCGAGCGCGGCCAGAATGGCCAGAGCCGCGACTGTACCGGCAAACGCGGTAAAGACGTCATCATCAAGGTGCCGGTCGGCACGCGCGTGAAGGATCAGGGCACCGGCGAGATCCTCGGCGACATGACGCGTCACGAGCAGAAGCTGATGGTCGCCAAAGGCGGCTGGCACGGTCTGGGCAACACCCGTTTCAAATCTTCGGTCAACCGCGCGCCGCGTCAGAAGACGCTGGGTACCGCGGGCGAAGCGCGTGACCTGTTGCTGGAGCTGTTGCTGCTGGCCGATGTGGGCATGCTGGGGCTGCCGAACGCCGGTAAATCGACCTTCATCCGCGCGGTGTCTGCTGCCAAACCTAAGGTGGCCGATTATCCGTTTACCACGCTGGTACCGAGCCTGGGCGTGGTGCGCATGGACCACGAGCAGAGCTTTGTGGTTGCCGACATTCCGGGGTTGATCGAGGGGGCCTCCGAAGGGGCGGGCCTGGGTATTCGCTTCCTGAAACACCTGGAGCGTTGCCGCGTGCTGCTGCACCTGGTGGACATCGCGCCGATCGACGAAACCGATCCGGTGGAAAACGCCAAAGTGATCATCAACGAGTTGAACCAATACAGCGAAAATCTGGCGCAGAAGCCACGGTGGCTGGTGTTCAACAAAATTGATGTGATTGGTGAGGAAGAAGCCGCCGAACGCGCCAAAGCGATTGTGGAAGGCATGGGTTGGGAAGGGAAGTACTACATGATCTCCGCCGCCAACCGCGAAGGCGTCAACGCGCTGTGCTGGGACGTGATGAACTTCATCAACACTCAGCCGAAAGCGATGGCGATTGAAGAAAGCGCGCCGGAAAAAGTCGAATTCATGTGGGATGACTACCACCGCGAGCAAATCGCGGAGGTGGAAGCCGAAGCGGAAGATGACTGGGATGACGACTGGGACGAAGACGACGACGAAGGCGTCGAAATCATTTACCAGAAGTAATTCGGTGATAAAGGGCTCAGCAACACTGGGCCCTTGTTATTTGAGCGCCTTTTCCGGCAACCAGCACTGGGCGTTCAGGCCGCGCGCATCGCGGCGGTTTTCCAGCGTCAATCGCCCCTGGTGCAGTTGCGCGATGCGGATCACGATATTCAGGCCCAGTCCGCTGCCGCCGTAGCGTTGATCCATGCGGCGAAACGCCTGCGTCAGCTCCCCAACCATCTCTTCCTTGATACCCGGGCCATCGTCGATGACCTGCAGCAGATAGCCGCTGTCTTGCGGCGTTAATCGCACCTGTATCGCGCCGCCTTCCGGGCCGTAACGGTGGGCATTTTCGACCAGGTTGCGCAGCAGCAACCGCAGCAGCACCGGATCGCCGTTCACCGCGGCGACGGCCGGCAATTGCCAATCCAGCGTCTGTCCGCGTTGGGCGGTCATTTCGTCGAGTTCTTCGCGCAGCGGTTGGATCACATCGGCCACCCAATCGAAATGCTGATAATGGCCGCTGGCGAAGTCTTGCCCGGCGCGCGACAGCATCAGCAACTGCTCGACGGTGTGCATCAGTTGATCGATGCGGGCGATCAGCGCCTGGCTGCCCTGGACGCCCTGCTTTTCCATCAGTTCCAGGTGCAGGCGGATGCCGGCCAGCGGCGTGCGCAGCTCGTGGGCGGCGTCGGCAGTGAACAGGCGTTCCTGTTGAATGGTGTTATCCAGCCGTGAGAACAGCTGATTGAGTGCATTGGTGACCGCTACCATTTCCTGGCTGTCGCTGGTGATTGGCAGCGGCGTCAGGTTATCGGCAGAGCGCTTTTCCAGCCGCTGCTGCAATTGGTTTAGCGGGCGGATGATCCAGCTGATGGCCCAAAACGACGCCAGCAGCGTGACGACCATCATGATCAGCGAAGGCGCCAGCAGCGACGCGATGGCCTCGGCGATCTCGGTATCGACGCGCTCGGTACGCACTTTGGCGGACAGGGTTTCATCCACCAGGAAACTGATCTGCTCCTGGCTTTCGTGCCACAGCCAGAAGGCGCTGATGAGTTGCGTGACCAGCAGGATCAGCGCCAGCATCAGCAGCAGGCGGCGGCGCATGCTGATCATGACGAGGGTTCCAGGCGATAGCCGATGCCGCGCACGGTGCGGATGCGATCCTTGCCCAGTTTGCGGCGCAGGTTGTGGATGTGCACTTCCAGCGTGTTGGAACCCAGGTCGTCCTGCCAGGTGTAGAGATCCTGCTGCAGGAGTTCACGATTGACCGTCTGCCCGGCACGCATAATCAGGCGCGCCAGAATGGCAAACTCTTTCGGCGTAACCTCCACCGGCTGTTGCTGCAGGTAGACCTGCTGGCTGGAGAGGTTCAACTGCAGGTCATCCACCTGCATCAGATTGTCGCTGTGGCCCTGGTAGCGCCGCAGAAGGGCGCGCACGCGCGCCTGCAGCTCAACCAGCGCGAAGGGTTTGACCAGGTAGTCATCGGCGCCGGCATCCAGCCCGTCGACGCGATCCTCTAGGGCATCGCGGGCGGTCAGGATCAGCACCGGCAGATCGATCTGCTGGCGGCGCCATTGCCGCAGCAGTGTGGCGCCGTCCATGTCCGGCAGACCGAGATCCAGGATCACCATGCTGTATTGGCTGGTGATGAGCAGGCTGTTGGCCTCTGCCGCCGTGGTGGCGCAGTCGCAGACGTAACCTTCGCCGGTCAGCGCCAGTGCCAGCCCCTGTTGCAACAGTTCATCATCCTCAACGACCAGCAGCTTCATGACGATCCTCAGTTGTTTTGGTAAATGTCCCGATACAGGCGGCTTTCGAAGCGCACCAGCGGCGCGCGGCGCTGTTTCTGATCTTCTGGCGGCACGGCGTAGCCGGAGAGATACTGCACGAAGGCCATGCGCTGGCCGCTGGCGGTCGTGATGAAGCCCGCCAGGTTGTAGACGCCCTGCAGTGCACCGGTCTTGGCCGACACCTTGCCGTCGACGCCGGCTTCGTGCAGGCCGCCGCGGTAGCGCAGGGTGCCATCATAGCCGGACAGCGGCAGCATCGAGATGAAGTTCAGCTCGTTGTCGTGCTGAGCGATGTACTGCAGCGCCTGCATCATAGTCGCCGGCGCCAGCAGGTTGTGGCGCGACAGGCCGGAACCGTCGGCGATAATGGTATTGCCCAGATCGATGCCGGCCTTCTGGCGCAGCACCTGCCGCACGGCATCGGAGCCCGCTCGCCAGGTACCCGGTACGCCGAAGCGCTCGTGGCCGATGGTGCGGAAGACGGTATCGGCGATCATGTTGTCCGATTTCTTCAGCATGATCTTCAACAGATCGTGCAGCGGCGCCGACTGAGTTTGCGCGATCACCGTGCCGGTGATGCCGGGACGCGTCTGGCGTTTCAAGTACCCGTCGATCTGGATACCGGCCTGGGTCAGTTCGTCTTTCAGGATTGCGCCCGCATAGCTGGCGCCGTCCTGGATGGCGAAGGCCAGCGGCAGCGGTTCGCTGCGTTGCGTCAGGCAGCCGGTCAGGGTAAAGCGGTTCAGTTCGCCCGGCACCACGTCCAGCTCGCAGTACTGCGCGTCTGCTGAGCCGCGCGCCAGGGTGCGCACCTGGCTAAACATATTGACTGGATAATAGGAGGCGACGCGGATAAACGCCATGTCGCCCGGATTCGGCGCGCTGTACAGCGAGACCGAGAAACAATTGCGATCGACGATGGCGGCGGCCGGCGGCGCGCTGAAGCACTGCGTCAGATCGTTCCACGGCCAGCCGGGCGCCTTGTCATGGCTGGCGAAGACCGAGGTATCGACCAGCACGTCGCCGCTGATTTGGCGCACGCCCTGTTTCTTCAGGACGGCCACCATATTGCGCAGGCTCTGGCGCTTGAAGGTCGGATCGCCGCTGAAGCGGGCGATCAGGTTGCCGCGCAGCACGCCATCGCGGATATCGCCCTGGCTCTCCAGCGTGGTGGTGAAACGGTAATCGGGCCCGAGTTGCAGCAAGGCCGCCAGCGCGGTCAGCACTTTTTGGGTACTGGCCGGCAGCGCCATCTGCTGAGAGTGATAATCGATCGTCGGCGCGCCGGCACCGATTTTCTGAACGACCAGGGCAAGGTTGGCCCCATCAGGCAGATATTGTGTGTACTCTTCAACCGGGGCCGCATTCGCATTCAGAACAAATGCGCAAGCCAATGCACTGACAATTCGTGAAAAACGCATAATCTCGGGATAACAGCTGGATAACGTGCCGTCATACTACGGTGCAATCAGGGAAAAAGTAAACGATGACCCTCAAGGAACTCTAGGCTAAAATGCGTATCAAAATGCAAAACCAATCTTGGCTTGGGCCTCGTTCCGAGTCAGGTTTCTTTTGTTTGTCGCCTGGAGGCGGGTGGCGGTATGCCAACCGTGTTTTCATACGAATACGTCAGGATGACGGTTATTTGAACAGGAAAGATTTAGAGGTATTTATACGATGAACCAAATTCCGATGACCTTGTTTGGCGCTGAAAAACTGCGCGAAGAGCTCGAATATCTGAAAAGCGTGCGCCGCCCGAAAATCATTGCGGATATCGCTGACGCCCGTGAGCACGGCGATTTGAAAGAGAATGCCGAGTACCATGCCGCCCGTGAACAGCAGGGTTTCTGCGAAGGCCGCATTCAGGAAATCGAAGCCAAGCTGTCCAATGCTCAGGTGATCGATATCACCAAGATGCCGAACACCGGCCGGGTGATCTTCGGTGCCACCGTATCGGTGATGAATCTGGACAGTGAAGAAGAAGTGACTTACCGCATCGTTGGCGACGATGAGGCCGATTTCAAGAAAAATCTGATTTCGGTAAACTCGCCGATGGCGCGCGGCCTGATCGGCAAAGAGCAAGACGACGTGGTGGTGATCAAAACCCCCGGCGGCGACGTGGAATACGAGATCCTGAAGGTCGAGTATCTCTGATCGAGGCCGTTGGTCATTAATGCGCCAACGTTTTGTAAAGATAGGAAAAAGGCCGCAAGCGGCCTTTTATCTTCGTCAGGCGCATGGCACCTTTTCGTTAACCTGATGGTTATTAACGCGGTAGACTGATCTTGCGCTCTTTCGACGGGCGGTAAAGAATAAGCGTACTGCCGATAACTTGCACATTGCAGGCGCCCGTTTCACGCACGATAGCGTCGGCGATCAGGGTTTTGGTTTCGCGATCTTCAGCGGCGATTTTTACCTTGATCAGCTCATGATGCTCCAGAGCCTGTTCAATTTCAGCCAGCACCCCTTCGGTAAGACCGTTATTGCCCAGCATTACCACCGGTTTTAACGGATGCGCCAGGCCTTTCAGGTGCTGTTTTTGTTTATTATTCAGATTCATTGTCTTTTTTGCTTAAGTTGGGATTGAAAACGGTACATTCTACCGCCATCTCATGTATATCACCAAATCGGTCTTCACCGGTGTGAGTCTACGTGAGCAGCGACCCTGACATAAGACTCTTTTTATGATAGTTGGAAAACGAGATGGCTAATAAAAAGCGTTCGGCTAGCTCCAGTCGCTGGTTACAAGAACACTTTAGCGATAAATATGTGCAGCAGGCGCAGAAAAAGGGACTGCGTTCCCGTGCCTGGTTTAAACTTGATGAAATACAGCAGAGCGACAAACTGTTCAAACCGGGAATGACCGTGGTTGATCTGGGCGCCGCACCGGGCGGCTGGTCGCAGTATGTGGTCACCCAAATCGGCGGTACCGGGCGCATCATCGCCTGTGATATTTTGCCAATGGATCCTATCGTTGGCGTCGATTTCCTTCAGGGCGATTTTCGTGATGAACTGGTGCTGAAGGCGCTGTTGGAACGAGTAGGCGAGAGTAAGGTTCAGGTGGTCATGTCCGATATGGCCCCGAATATGAGTGGCACCCCGGCGGTCGATATTCCAAGGTCGATGTATCTGGTGGAGTTGGCGCTGGATATGTGTCGTGATGTCCTCGCACCAGGCGGAAGTTTCCTGGTGAAGGTGTTCCAGGGAGATGGCTTTGACGAGTACCTACGGGAAATTCGCTCCCTGTTTACGAAGGTTAAGATTCGTAAGCCAGACGCTTCCCGCGCCCGTTCGCGCGAAGTGTACATTGTAGCGACAGGGCGCAAACTGTAGTACCCTAACGCTGTTTGTTAACACAGTTGTAAGATGAGGTTAATCCCTTGAGTGACATGGCGAAAAACCTAATTCTCTGGTTAGTCATCGCGGTAGTGTTGATGTCTGTATTCCAGAGCTTTGGGCCCAGCGAGTCGAATGGCCGTAGGGTGGATTACTCTACCTTCATGTCCGAACTGACCCAGGACCAGGTTCGCGAAGCGCGAATCAACGGACGTGAAATTAACGTTACCAAGAAAGACAGTAACAAATACACGACCTACATCCCTGTCAACGATCCTAAGTTGCTGGATACGTTGTTAACGAAGAATGTGAAAGTTGTCGGCGAGCCGCCTGAAGAGCCGAGCCTGCTGGCTTCTATCTTTATCTCTTGGTTCCCGATGCTGTTGCTGATCGGGGTCTGGATCTTCTTTATGCGGCAAATGCAGGGCGGCGGCGGCAAGGGCGCGATGTCCTTCGGCAAGAGCAAGGCCCGCATGCTGACGGAAGACCAGATCAAGACCACTTTCGCCGATGTCGCCGGTTGTGACGAAGCGAAAGAAGAGGTGAGCGAACTGGTGGAATACCTGCGCGAACCGAGCCGTTTCCAGAAGCTGGGCGGCAAGATCCCGAAAGGCGTGCTGATGGTTGGCCCGCCGGGGACCGGTAAAACGTTGTTGGCGAAAGCGATCGCCGGCGAAGCGAAGGTACCGTTCTTCACCATTTCCGGTTCCGACTTCGTCGAAATGTTCGTCGGCGTGGGTGCATCCCGCGTGCGCGACATGTTCGAACAAGCGAAGAAAGCCGCGCCGTGCATCATCTTCATCGATGAAATCGACGCCGTCGGTCGCCAGCGTGGCGCCGGCCTGGGTGGCGGTCACGATGAGCGTGAGCAGACCCTGAACCAGATGCTGGTTGAGATGGACGGTTTCGAAGGCAACGAGGGCATCATCGTCATCGCGGCGACCAACCGTCCAGACGTGCTTGACCCTGCGCTGCTGCGCCCGGGCCGTTTCGACCGTCAGGTCGTGGTCGGGCTGCCGGATGTGCGTGGCCGTGAGCAGATCCTGAAGGTGCACATGCGCCGCGTGCCGTTGGCTGCCGACATCGACGCCTCCGTCATTGCGCGTGGTACGCCGGGCTTCTCCGGTGCCGACCTGGCCAACCTGGTCAACGAAGCGGCGCTGTTCGCCGCCCGCGGCAACAAGCGCGTGGTGTCGATGGTGGAGTTCGAAAAAGCCAAAGACAAGATCATGATGGGTGCGGAACGTCGCTCCATGGTGATGACCGAAGCGCAGAAAGAGTCGACCGCGTATCACGAAGCGGGCCACGCCATCATTGGCCGCCTGGTTCCTGAACACGATCCGGTACACAAGGTCACCATCATTCCTCGTGGTCGGGCGCTCGGTGTGACCTTCTTCCTGCCGGAAGGGGATGCGATCAGCGCCAGCCGTCAGAAGCTGGAGAGCCAAATCTCCACCCTGTACGGCGGTCGTCTGGCGGAAGAGATCATCTACGGGCCGGAAAAAGTCTCTACCGGTGCGTCGAACGACATTAAAGTGGCGACCTCCATTGCCCGCAACATGGTGACCCAATGGGGCTTCTCCGAGAAGCTGGGGCCGCTGCTGTATGCGGAAGAAGAGGGTGAAGTGTTCCTGGGCCGTTCCGTGGCCAAGGCGAAGCACATGTCGGATGAAACCGCGCGTATCATCGACCAGGAAGTGAAGTCGCTGATCGAACGTAACTACACGCGTGCTCGTTCGCTGTTGATGGAAAATATGGACATCCTGCATTCGATGAAGGATGCGCTGATGAAGTATGAAACTATCGATGCGCCGCAGATCGACGATCTGATGAACCGCAAAGACGTGCGTCCGCCGGCGGGCTGGGACGATGCGAACAAAGGCAACAGCTCCGACAACGGTGGCACTCCGAAAGCCCCGACGCCGGTAGATGAGCCGCGCACCCCAACGCCGGGCAACACCATGTCCGAACAGCTCGACAAGTAACAGCGGCTGTGTAATAACATCAAACCCCGGTACGCCGGGGTTTTTTTTTGCCCGGCGGGCAGTGAACCAGGCAACAGTAAGGTGGACCAACCATGCAGTTAACCGTGCGCGACATGACGCTCAACCTCTCCTATCCGCAGGTGATGGGTATCCTCAATGTGACGCCGGATTCGTTTTCCGACGGCGGCCGTCACAACACCCTGAACCAGGCGCTGCTCCACGCGCATGCGCTGATTTCGGCCGGTGCCACGATGATCGATATCGGCGGCGAATCGACAAGGCCGGGGGCAGCTGAGGTGAGTGAAGAGGAAGAATTGGAACGGGTCGTGCCGGTGGTGGAAGCGCTGGCGCAGCGCTTCGAAGTCTTCATCTCGGTCGATACCTCGAAAGCGGGCGTGATCCGCGAATCGGCGCATGCAGGCGCACATCTGATTAACGACATTCGTTCGCTGCAGGAGCCGGGTGCCCTGGCGGCGGCGGCGGAAAGCGGTCTGCCGGTCTGTCTGATGCATATGCAAGGGCAGCCGCGCACCATGCAGCAGGCGCCGCATTACGATGACCTGATTACCGATGTTCAGGCGTTTTTCGAGCATCATATTCAGCGCTGTAACGAGGCGGGGATAACAAATCAGAAATTGCTGCTCGACCCAGGCTTCGGTTTCGGTAAAAATTTGGCGCACAACTATCAGCTTCTGGCACGGTTGTCGGAGTTTCATCGTTTCGGTTTGCCGCTATTGGTCGGCATGTCGCGTAAATCGATGATTGGGCAACTGCTGAACGTGCCGCCGGATCAACGGGTTATCGGCAGCGTGGCCTGCGCGGTGATCGCGGCGATGCAGGGTGCGCAGATTGTCAGAGTGCATGACGTTAAAGAAACCGTCGAGGCGATGCGTGTCGTCGAGGCAACACTTTCAGCTAAGGGACAGTAGAGACATGAGCGAGCGCAAATATTTTGGCACCGACGGCATCCGTGGCAAGGTCGGGGACAGCCCCATCACGCCGGACTTCGTGCTGAAGCTGGGCTGGGCGGCCGGTAAAGTGCTGGCGCGTCACGGTTCCCGCAAGATCATCATCGGTAAGGATACGCGCATCTCCGGCTATATGCTGGAGTCCGCTCTGGAAGCTGGTCTGGCGGCCGCTGGATTGTCCGCCTCCTTCACCGGGCCGATGCCCACGCCGGCGGTGGCCTACCTGACGCGTACCTTCCGTGCCGAAGCGGGCATTGTCATTTCCGCTTCGCATAACCCGTTCTATGACAACGGTATCAAGTTCTTCTCAATCGACGGCGCCAAACTGCCGGACAACGTCGAAGAGGCAATTGAAGCCGAGATGGAAAAACCGCTGACCTGCGTGGAGTCCGCCGAGCTGGGTAAAGCCAGCCGTATCATCGACGCCGCTGGCCGTTACATCGAATTCTGCAAAGGTACCTTCCCGAGCGAGCTGAGCCTGAAGGGGCTGAAAATCGTGGTCGACTGCGCCAACGGGGCGACTTACCACATTGCGCCGAGCGTGCTGCGCGAGCTGGGCGCCACGGTGATCGCCATCGGTGTTGAGCCGGACGGTATGAATATCAACGAAAAATGCGGTGCTACCGACGTGCGTCAGCTGCAAGAGCGCGTGCTGCAGGAAAAAGCGCACGTTGGCCTGGCGTTTGACGGCGACGGCGACCGCGTGATGATGGTGGATCACCTCGGCAACAAGGTGGATGGCGATCAGATCCTGTACATCATCGCCCGCGAAGGCCTGCGTCAGGGGCAGCTGCGCGGCGGCGCGGTCGGGACCCTGATGAGTAATATGGGGCTGGAGCTGGCGCTGAAACAGCTGGGTATTCCGTTCGCTCGCGCCAAAGTGGGCGACCGTTACGTGCTGGAGAAACTGCAGGAACTGGGCTGGCGCATCGGTGCGGAAAACTCCGGCCATGTGATCCTGCTGGACAAAACCACCACCGGCGACGGCATCGTGGCCGGGCTGCAGGTGCTGACTGCCATGGTGCGCAACCACATGAGCCTGCATGACCTGTGCAGCGGCATGAAGCTGCTGCCGCAGATCCTGGTCAACGTCCGCTTCGCCGGCGAGCATAATCCGCTGGAATCTGAAGCGGTGCGTAAGGTCACCGAGCAGGTGGAAACCGAGTTGGCCGGCCGTGGCCGGGTGCTGCTGCGTAAATCGGGCACCGAGCCGCTGATCCGCGTGATGGTGGAAGGCGAGGACGAGCAGCAGGTGACCGCGCTGGCGCATCGCATCGCCGATGCGGTGAAATCAGCAGGTTAAAACAGACAGTTAGCCATCGGGCTTGGCATCGCTGAGCCCGAATAGATGATTGTTGGCGTTTTTTTCCGCAAACGCGCCGGCGGCAGCAAATTGCCCTTGCGTGGGTTGGCGGCTTTGGTTAGTATTCACACCCGCTTCAGTAGGCAGTTTGTAAAAACGCCTGCTTGATGAGTGTGAAGCATTTGGCATGCGGTGAGGCCGCAAGGATACGGGTACTACTATGTACGAAGCTCTTCTGGTAATTTTCCTGCTGATCTCAATCGGGCTGGTTGCTCTGATTATGCTACAGCAAGGTAAAGGCGCTGATATGGGAGCCTCTTTCGGAGCAGGTGCATCAGGCACATTGTTCGGTTCGAGTGGTTCCGGTAACTTTATGACCCGCATGACTGCTGTGCTGGCGACGCTGTTCTTCGTCATCAGCCTGATTCTGGGCAACCTCAGCAGCAACCAAAGCAAGAAAGGCAGCGAGTGGGAAAACCTGGGTCAGCCAGTGAAAACTGAGCAGACGACCGCGCCGGCAGCACCAGCTAAGCCGAGCAGCGACATCCCGCAGTAAGCCGCAAAAAGTTTGTAAACGGTGGTTGTGAACTCGAAGGAACAACGGCCGTTAGCAGTAAGAATCAGTACCGAGGTGGTGGAATTGGTAGACACGCTACCTTGAGGTGGTAGTGCCCTAACGGGCTTGTGGGTTCGAGTCCCATCCTCGGTACCAAATCCCAGAGATAACTTGCAATTTTGCGATTATCGGCGTAGTATTTGCCACGTTTTCGGACGCGGGGTGGAGCAGCCTGGTAGCTCGTCGGGCTCATAACCCGAAGGTCGTCGGTTCAAATCCGGCCCCCGCAACCACTTTCCTTTAAGTGTTTATTTTCAAATACACTTTTCGATTGAAACCCGCTTTTCTCGATCAACATTTGAAAATGACACTTGCTCGAAAGTTGTACCGAGGCCGCCTAGCGGCAAACAGGGTCCAGTTGCATAAAGCCCCGATTTTTCGGGGTTTTTTGTTATTTGGCAACAGAATCACTGGGCTATTTAGCCCTTTTTTTATGTCTTGGGGGTGGGCTTGTCCACATTAGAGCAACAGTTAACAGAGATGCTTTCGGCACCCGTAGAAGCGTTGGGCTTTGAGCTTGTAGGCATCGAATTCATTCGTGCGCGCCAATCGACGCTCCGCATCTATATTGATAGTGATAACGGCATCAATGTTGATGATTGCGCTGATGTCAGCCACCAGGTCAGCGCTGTATTGGACGTCGAAGATCCAATCACGGTCGCTTACAACTTGGAAGTCTCCTCTCCTGGCCTTGATCGCCCGATGTTCACCGCAGAACACTATACGCGTTACCTCGGTGAAGAAGTCAGCCTGGTCCTGCGCATGGCGGTACAGAACCGTCGCAAGTGGCAGGGTATTATCAAGTCTGTCGAAGGCGAGATGATCACGGTTACTGTGGAAGGGAAAGATGAAGTGTTCGCGCTGAGCAACATCCAGAAAGCGAACCTGGTACCCCACTTTTAAAGTTTGGAAGAGGCAACTAGGATGAACAAAGAGATTCTGGCTGTTGTTGAAGCAGTTTCCAATGAAAAATCCCTTCCGCGCGAGAAGATTTTCGAAGCGCTGGAAACTGCATTAGCCACCGCAACCAAGAAAAAATACGAGCAGGAAATCGACGTGCGCGTCAGCATTGACCGTAGAACCGGCGATTTCGACACCTTCCGCCGTTGGGTCGCCGTAGACGAAGTGACTCAGCCGACGCGTGAAATCACGCTGGAAGCCGCTCAGTTTGAAGATCCGAGCATCGAGCTCGGCGGCTACGTCGAAGATCAGATCGAATCCGTGACCTTTGACCGTATCACCACCCAAACCGCCAAGCAGGTTATCGTGCAGAAAGTACGTGAAGCCGAGCGTGCGATGGTGGTCGACGCTTTCCGTGAACACGAAGGTGAGATCGTCACCGGCGTGGTGAAGAAAGTGAACCGTGACAGCATCGCGCTGGATCTGGGCAACAACGCCGAAGCGGTGATTGGCCGTGAAGACATGCTGCCGCGCGAAAACTTCCGTCCGGGCGATCGCATTCGCGGCGTACTGTACGCCGTGCGTCCTGAAGCTCGCGGCGCGCAGCTGTTCGTCAGCCGTTCCAGCTCGGAAATGCTGAAAGAACTGTTCCGCATCGAAGTGCCGGAAATCGGTGAAGAAGTGATCGAAATTAAAGCGGCAGCCCGCGATCCAGGCTCTCGCGCGAAAATTGCAGTGAAAACCAACGACAAGCGCATCGACCCGGTCGGCGCCTGCGTAGGTATGCGCGGTGCGCGCGTTCAGGCCGTGTCGAGCGAGCTCGGCGGCGAACGCATCGACATCATCCTGTGGGATGATAACCCCGCGCAATTCGTCATCAACGCCATGGCGCCGGCCGACGTCGCGTCGATCGTGGTAGACGAAGATAACTGCACCATGGATATCGCCGTTGAAGCCAGCAACCTGGCACAGGCGATCGGCCGTAACGGCCAAAACGTGCGTTTGGCTTCCCAGCTGCTGAAACAACACCGCGGCGACGATCGTTGGGAACTGAACGTGATGACGGCGGACGACCTGCAGGCCAAGCACCAGGCCGAGGCTCATGCCGCTATTGATACCTTCACCAAGTATCTTGATATCGACGAAGATTTCGCCACCGTACTGGTTGAAGAAGGCTTCTCCACGCTGGAAGAGCTGGCCTACGTGCCGATCAAAGAGCTGTTGGAAATCGACGGTCTGGATGAAGATACGGTTGAAGCATTGCGCGAACGCGCCAAAGCTGCATTGACCACGCTGGCCCTGGCACAAGAAGAAAGCCTGGGCGACAACAAACCGGCCGACGATTTGCTCAACCTGCCGGGTCTTGAGCGCAGCATGGCCTTTAAACTGGCCGCGCGTGGGGTTTGTACGCTGGAAGATCTTGCCGAGCAGGGTGTTGACGATCTGGCTGATATTGAAGGGCTTAGCGATGAGCAAGCCGGTGAGCTGATCATGGCTGCACGCAATATCTGTTGGTTTGGCGACAACGCGTAATAACTGTAGCAGGAAGGAACAGCATGACGACAGATGTAACCGTAAA
Source organism: Serratia sp. PL7 (assembly GCF_945957435.1). NCBI lineage: Bacteria > Pseudomonadati > Pseudomonadota > Gammaproteobacteria > Enterobacterales > Yersiniaceae > Serratia > Serratia sp. PL7. The sequence goes on from NZ_CAMFLB010000004.1 coordinate 14,754, forward strand.
ATCGCTGGCAGCAGAGATTCAGACTCCGGTTGATCGCCTGGTACAGCAGTTTGCTGATGCAGGGATCAACAAGTCCGAGTCGGACTCTGTTACCCAGCAAGAAAAAGAAACATTGCTGGCGCACCTGAACCGTGAACACGGCAGCGCGCCAGGTAAACTCACTTTGCAGCGCAAAACGCGCAGCACCTTGAATATCCCGAGCACCGGCGGTAAAAGTAAATCGGTGCAAATTGAGGTCCGCAAGAAACGCACTTATGTAAATCGCGATACGCAGGAAGCCCAGTTGGCTGAAGCGGCAGAGCAGGCACAGCGTGAAGCGGAAGAGCAGGCACGGCGCGAAGCGGAAGAGCTCGCAAAACGCGAAGCGGAAGCGAAGCGCGCAGCCGAAGAGCAAGCCAAACGTGAGGCCGCGGAGATTGCTAAGCGTAATTCAGCGGAAAAAGAAAAAGTGACCAATCAACATACCGACGAAATGACCAAGCCAGCTCAGGCGGAAAAAGCACGCCGTGAAGCCGAAGCCGCTGAACTGAAACGTAAAGCGGAAGAGGAAGTGCGCCGCAAGGTTGAAGAGGAAGCCAAGCGCGTGGCGGAAGAAGCCCGTCGCATGGCCGAAGAGAACGGCGAGAAGTGGGCCCAGGCCGACGCGGCAAGCGCTGCGGTTGAAAGTGCCGACTATCACGTGACCACCTCTCAGCATGCGCGTGCCGCAGAAGACGAAAACGACGCCAAAGTTGAAGGCGATCGTCGTAGCCGCACCCGCGGCGGCAAAGCGACCAAGCAGAAGAAAGGCAACAAGCTGTCCGAATCCAAAGCGGATCGCGAAGAAGCGCGTGCCGTTACCCGTGGCGGTAAAGGCAAACGCAAGCCTAGCGCTCTGCAGCAGGGCTTCAACAAGCCGGCGCAGGTGGTTAACCGTGACGTGGTGATCGGTGAAACCATCACCGTGGCCGAGCTGGCCAACAAGATGGCGGTAAAAGGTTCTCAGGTCATCAAAGTGATGATGAAGCTGGGCGCGATGGCCACCATCAACCAGGTTATCGACCAGGAAACCGCACAGCTGGTTGCCGAAGAGATGGGCCACAAAGTTATTCTGCGTCGTGAAAACGAGCTGGAAGAAGCGCTGATGAGCGACCGTGATACGGGCGCTGCGGCTGAGCCGCGCGCGCCGGTCGTGACCATCATGGGCCACGTTGACCACGGTAAAACCTCTCTGCTGGACTACATCCGCTCCACCAAAGTGGCGGCGGGCGAAGCCGGCGGCATTACCCAGCACATCGGTGCCTACCACGTAGAAACCGAGAACGGCATGATCACCTTCCTGGATACCCCGGGCCACGCCGCGTTTACCTCGATGCGTGCTCGTGGTGCTCAGGCGACTGACATCGTGGTTCTGGTGGTGGCGGCCGACGACGGCGTGATGCCACAGACCATCGAAGCTATCCAGCACGCGAAAGCGGCGCAGGTGCCGTTGGTGGTTGCGGTGAACAAAATCGACAAGCCGGAAGCCGATCCGGACCGCGTTAAGCAGGAACTGTCTCAGTACGGCGTTATGCCGGAAGAGTGGGGCGGCGAAGCGCAGTTCGTTCACGTGTCCGCGAAAGCCGGTACCGGTATCGACGAGCTGCTGCAGGCTATCCTGCTGCAGGCCGAAGTTCTGGAACTGAAAGCGGTACGCAGCGGCATGGCGAGCGGCGTAGTGATCGAGTCCTTCCTGGATAAAGGTCGTGGCCCAGTGGCTACCGTACTGGTTCAGGAAGGTACGCTGAACAAGGGCGACATCGTCCTGTGCGGCTTCGAATACGGCCGTGTGCGTGCGATGCGTGACGAGCTGGGCCGTGAAGTGACCTCTGCCGGTCCGTCTATCCCTGTGGAAATCCTGGGTCTGTCCAGCGTGCCTGCAGCGGGTGACGAAGCGACCGTGGTGCGCGACGAGAAGAAAGCGCGTGAAGTGGCGCTGTATCGTCAGGGCAAGTTCCGCGAAGTCAAACTGGCGCGTCAGCAGAAGTCCAAGCTGGAAAACATGTTCGCTAACATGACCGACGGCGAAGTGTCTGAGCTGAACATCGTACTGAAGTCCGATGTGCAGGGTTCTTGCGAAGCGATCAGCGACTCGCTGCTGAAACTCTCTACCGACGAAGTGAAGGTGAAGATTGTCGGCTCCGGCGTAGGTGGGATCACCGAAACCGACGCGACGCTGGCTGCGGCTTCCAACGCCATCATCCTGGGCTTCAACGTGCGTGCCGACGCTTCTGCGCGCCGCGTGATCGAAGCGGAAAGCCTGGATCTGCGTTACTACTCCGTGATCTATAACCTGATCGACGAAGTGAAGCAGGCGATGAGCGGTATGCTGGCGCCGGAATACAAGCAGCAGATCATCGGCCTGGCCGAAGTGCGCGACGTGTTCAAATCGCCTAAGTTCGGCGCTATCGCCGGCTGTATGGTTACCGAAGGGACCATCAAGCGTCACAACCCAATCCGCGTACTGCGCGACAACGTGGTTATCTATGAAGGCGAGCTGGAATCCCTGCGCCGCTTCAAAGATGACGTTAACGAAGTCCGTAACGGCATGGAATGTGGTATCGGCGTTAAGAACTATAACGACGTGCGCGTCGGCGACATGATCGAAGTGTTCGAAATCATTGAGATCCAACGCACCATCGCTTAACGATTGCACATCTGCTTATATCTGTTTACGGGGGGCCTTTGTGCCCCCCGATTTGTCTGGAGAATCCAAAATGGCAAAAGAATTCAGCCGCGGTCAACGCGTGGCGCAAGAGATGCAGAAAGAGATTGCGATCATTCTGCAGCGTGAAGTTAAAGATCCGCGCGTCGGCATGGCGACCGTTTCCGGCGTGGAAGTGTCCCGCGACCTGGCGTATGCCAAGGTTTACGTCACCTTCCTGAACGTATTGACCGAGAACCACGATCCGGATCTGGTCACCAACGGCATCAAAGCGTTGCAGGACGCTTCCGGCTATATCCGTACCCTGCTGGGCAAAGCGATGCGCCTGCGCGTGGTGCCGGAGCTGACCTTCGCTTACGACAACTCCCTGGTGGAAGGCATGCGCATGTCCAACCTGGTGACCAACGTGGTGAAGAACGACGCCGAGCGCCGTTCCGCCTCAGGCGATGACAAGGAGGATTAATGAGTCGCCCTCGTCGCCGCGGCCGTGACATCCACGGCGTGCTGTTGCTGGACAAGCCGCAGGGGTTGTCGTCCAACGATGCGCTGCAAAAAGTAAAACGCCTGTACAACGCCAACCGAGCGGGCCATACCGGCGCGCTCGATCCGTTGGCGACCGGCATGCTGCCTATTTGCCTGGGCGAAGCGACCAAGTTTTCGCAATACCTGCTCGATTCCGACAAGCGCTATCGGGTGATCGCCAAGCTGGGGCAGCGTACCGATACCTCCGACGCCGACGGCCAGATCGTGCAGGAGCGCCCGGTGAATTTCACCCAGGCGCAGCTCGACGCGGCGCTGGACACCTTCCGCGGCGACATCCAGCAGGTGCCGTCGATGTATTCGGCGTTGAAATACCAGGGCAAGAAACTCTACGAGTATGCGCGCCAGGGGATTGAAGTGCCGCGCGAAGCGCGCAGCATCACGGTGTACGAGCTGCAGTTTATCCGCTGGGAAGGGGATGAGCTGGAGCTGGAGATCCACTGCTCGAAAGGCACCTACATCCGCACCATCACCGACGATCTCGGCGAGCTGCTGGGCTGCGGCGCGCACGTGATCTATCTGCGCCGCCTGCAGGTGGCGACTTATCCGATTGCGCGCATGGTGACGCTGGAACAGCTGAACGCTTTGCTGGCGCAGGCGCAGGAACAAGAAATCGCGCCCGGCGAGCTGCTCGATCCGCTGCTGATGCCGATGGACAGCCCGGTTGAGAACTATCCGGAAGTGAATTTGCTGCCGGTGGTTGCGGGTTACGTCAAGCAGGGGCAACCGGTGCAAGTGGCCGGCGCGCCGGCTTCCGGCCTGGTGCGTATCACCGAGGGTGAAGAGCGAAAATTCATCGGCGTTGGCGACATCGCCGAAGATGGTCGCGTGGCGCCGCGCCGCCTGGTGGTCGAGCATTTCGACTGACGGCGGGGCACTGCGTCACCTTGCGATCGCACTGCGCTAAGAGTAGAATGGCGCAGCTTATGCATTGGGTTGCTGAATTAGAGATCGGCGCCTGTTTTTATTATCTATAATCTGGAGTATTACAATGTCTCTAAGTGTTGAAGCTAAAGCTCAAATCGTAGCTGATTTCGGTCGTGGTACTAACGACAGCGGTTCTACCGAAGTTCAGGTTGCCCTGCTGACTGCGCAGATCAACCATCTGCAAGGCCACTTCTCCGAGCACAAAAAAGATCACCACAGCCGTCGTGGTCTGCTGCGTATGGTTTCTCAGCGTCGTAAGCTGCTGGACTACCTGAAGCGTAAAGATGTAGCACGTTACACCAGCCTGATCGAGCGTCTGGGTCTGCGTCGCTAATCTAGCAAGTTTCAGTGGAAAGGGGCCTATTTTGGCCCCTTTCTTCTAGGAAGCATAAGCAAATCAGGTTAATGTATTACTGATGTTTCCAAACAGGTTCTTCCGTTACAGAGGTTCGCGCGGCTAATGAGAGGCTTTATCTCCTGCCTGAGATAAGGATTGTCATTAGTCGCGAGGATGTAGTGAGAAGGCAAATCGAGTCACAGGCGTGTCGAGTCGTCAATGCGATTGCGCGCCGCTAATCAAGGATATAATTTTGCTGACACCGATCATTCGCAAATTCCAGTATGGCCAGCATACCGTCACCATCGAAACCGGTATGATGGCTCGTCAGGCCACCGCCGCCGTTATGGTGAGCATGGATGACACCGCCGTATTCGTTACCGTCGTTGGCCAGAAAAAAGCCAAGCCGGGCCAGAGCTTCTTCCCGCTGACCGTTAACTACCAAGAGCGTACTTACGCCGCCGGCCGCATCCCGGGCAGCTTCTTCCGTCGCGAAGGCCGTCCGAGCGAAGGCGAGACCCTGACTTCCCGTCTGATCGACCGTCCGATCCGTCCACTGTTCCCGGACAGCTTCCTGAACGAAGTTCAGGTGATCGCGACCGTGGTTTCCGTTAACCCGCAGGTGAACCCGGACATCGTCGCGATGATCGGCGCCTCTGCCGCCCTGAGCCTGTCCGGTATTCCGTTCAACGGCCCAATCGGCGCAGCGCGCGTAGGTTACATCAACGATCAGTATGTGCTGAACCCGACAACTGACGAGCTGAAAGAAAGCCGTCTGGATTTGGTGGTTGCCGGTACTGCAGGCGCGGTGCTGATGGTTGAATCCGAAGCGGAAGTGCTGAGCGAAGATCAGATGCTGGGCGCCGTGGTGTTCGGCCACGACCAGCAGCAAGTGGTTATCGAAAACATCAACTCCCTGGTTGCCGAAGCCGGCAAGCCGAAGTGGGATTGGCAGGCCCCTGCGGTCAACGAAGCGCTGCACGCGCGCGTGGCTGAACTGGCCGAAGCTCGCCTGGGCGACGCTTACCACATCACCGAAAAACAAGAGCGTTACGCTCAGGTTGACGCGATCAAAGACAGCGTGGTTGAAACCCTGCTGGCGCAGGACGAAACGCTGGACGCCGGCGAAATCCAGGACATCCTGGGCAACGTCGAGAAGAACGTGGTGCGTAGCCGCGTACTGCGTGGCGAGCCGCGTATCGACGGCCGTGAAAAAGACATGATCCGTGGCCTGGACGTGCGCACCGGCGTACTGCCGCGCACCCACGGTTCCGCGCTGTTCACCCGTGGCGAAACTCAGGCGCTGGTTACCGCGACCCTGGGTACCGCGCGCGACGCACAGAACCTGGACGAGCTGATGGGCGAGAAGACCGACAGCTTCCTGTTCCACTACAACTTCCCTCCGTACTCCGTAGGCGAAACCGGCATGGTCGGTTCTCCTAAGCGTCGTGAAATCGGTCACGGTCGCCTGGCGAAACGCGGCGTATTGGCTATGATGCCTAAACCGGAAGATTTCCCGTACACGGTTCGCGTCGTGTCTGAAATCACCGAATCCAACGGTTCTTCTTCCATGGCTTCCGTGTGCGGCGCATCTCTGGCGCTGATGGACGCCGGTGTGCCAATCAAGGCTGCCGTTGCGGGTATCGCGATGGGCCTGGTGAAAGAAGCCGATAACTTTGTGGTTCTGTCCGACATTCTGGGTGACGAAGATCACCTGGGCGACATGGACTTCAAAGTGGCCGGTAGCCGCGACGGTATCACCGCGCTGCAGATGGACATCAAAATCGAAGGCATCACCCGCGAGATCATGCAGGTGGCTCTGAACCAGGCCAAGGGCGCGCGTCTGCACATCCTGGGCGTGATGGAACAGGCTATCAGCTCTCCACGCGGCGATATCTCCGAATTCGCACCGCGTATTCATACTATCCGCATCAACCCGGATAAAATCAAAGACGTGATCGGTAAGGGCGGTTCCGTTATTCGCGCACTGACCGAAGAGACTGGCACTACCATCGAAATTGAAGATGATGGTACAGTTAAAATCGCTGCGACCGACGGTGAGAAGGCGAAATTCGCTATCCGTCGTATCGAAGAGATCACGGCAGAGATCGAAGTGGGCCGTATCTACCAGGGTAAAGTGACCCGTATCGTTGATTTCGGCGCATTCGTCGCTATCGGCGGTGGTAAAGAAGGTCTGGTGCACATTTCTCAGATCGCCGACAAGCGCGTTGAGAAAGTGACCGACTATCTGCAGATGGGTCAGGAAGTGCCGGTTAAGGTACTGGAAGTTGACCGTCAGGGCCGCGTGCGTCTGAGCATCAAAGAAGCGATGGCGCCGGAAGCAGGTTCACCTGCGCCTGAAGCAGAATAACTGTATAGATAGTTTTACAGCTCCCCGCCATGGGGTTGGGAGCTGTTCGTATCGCGCGGGTAGGATACCCGCGTTTTAGCAAACGGAGGACAGGACGTTCATCCAATGTTTGTCTTCGGGAGTGGGAAATGAAGCCTTTCTTGCGCTGGTGTTACGTTGCGACAGCACTCATGCTGGCAGGATGCAGCAACCATGATTGGCGTAAAGACGAAGTTTTGGCAATCCCGTTGCAGCCTACGTTGCAGCAGGAAGTGATCCTGGCGCGCATGGAACAAATTCTTGCCAGCCGGGCACTGACGGATGACGAACGCGCACAGCTTTTATATGAGCGCGGTGTGCTGTATGATAGCCTCGGGTTACGTGCATTAGCGCGCAATGATTTCTCGCAGGCGCTGGCGATACGTCCCGACATGCCGGAAGTTTTCAACTACCTGGGCATTTACTTAACGCAGGCAGGCAATTTTGATGCTGCCTATGAAGCGTTTGATTCTGTACTAGAGCTTGATCCAACTTACAATTACGCGCGTTTAAACCGGGGCATCGCACTGTATTATGGCGGCCGCTTCCCGTTGGCGCAGGATGATCTGCAGGCGTTTTATCAAGACGACCCAAACGATCCCTTCCGTTCGTTATGGCTGTATCTGGTGGAGCGAGAAATCGATCCCAAGAAGGCCGAAGTAGCGCTTCAGCAGCGCTATGACAAATCGGACAGAGGGCAATGGGGATGGAATATTGTCGAATTCTACCTGGGCAAGATCAGCGAAAAAACGCTGATGGAACGCCTCAAGGCAGATGCAACGGATAACACTTCGCTCGCTGAGCATCTCAGTGAAACTGACTTCTATTTGGGTAAACACTACCTGAGTCTGGGGGACAAGGACACCGCTTCGGCGCTGTTCAAACTGACGGTGTCTAACAACGTTCACAACTTCGTTGAGCACCGCTATGCATTGTTGGAATTGGCGCTTTTGGGCCAAGAGCAAGACGACCTATCGGAATCGGACCAGCAATAGCTGACGAACACTTATCAGCCTGATGAACATTGGTTTTTAACCAAAGTTATCGCCTTAACGGGCGAGGGCTTTTTTGTTCGTTTTATAATCTAATTTGAGCCGGTTCACACTTTTCAATGAAAATGACTGAAAATTTTCTCGACGAGTTATGTAGACTGGCTGCCATTATTAATGAGGCACGTGTACATGACTACTGAGTTTGAAACCTCTTTTGCTGATCTGGGGCTGTCTGCTCCAATCATTTCCGCCCTGAACGATCTGGGCTATGAAAAACCATCTCCGATCCAGGCTGAGTGTATTCCTCACCTGTTGAACGGCCGCGACGTGCTGGGCATGGCACAGACCGGTAGTGGTAAAACCGCAGCGTTCTCGCTGCCGCTGCTGCACAACCTGCAGGCAGACCTGAAAGCACCTCAGATCCTGGTGCTGGCACCGACCCGCGAACTGGCGGTTCAGGTTGCCGAAGCGATGACCGATTTCTCCAAACACATGAACGGCGTCAACGTGGTAGCCCTGTACGGCGGCCAGCGTTACGACGTACAGCTGCGCGCTCTGCGCCAGGGCCCGCAAATCGTTGTGGGTACCCCAGGTCGTCTACTGGACCACCTGAAGCGCGGCACCCTGAACCTCTCTAACCTGAGCGGTCTGGTGCTGGATGAAGCCGACGAAATGCTGCGCATGGGCTTTATCGAAGACGTAGAAACCATCATGGCTGAGATCCCGGCTGAACATCAGACCGCGCTGTTCTCCGCCACCATGCCGGAAGCGATCCGTCGCATTACCCGCCGCTTCATGAAAGAGCCGCAGGAAGTGCGCATTCAGTCCAGCGTGACTACCCGTCCGGATATCAGCCAGAGCTACTGGTCGGTCTACGGCATGCGTAAAAACGAAGCGCTGGTGCGTTTCCTGGAAGCCGAAGACTTTGACGCGGCGATCATCTTCGTTCGTACCAAGAACGCGACCCTGGAAGTGGCCGAAGCGCTGGAGCGCAGCGGTTACAGCAGCGCCGCGCTGAACGGCGACATGAACCAGGCGCTGCGTGAGCAGACCCTGGAGCGCCTGAAAGACGGTCGTCTGGATATCCTGATCGCCACCGACGTTGCGGCCCGTGGCCTGGACGTTGAGCGCATCAGCCTGGTTGTCAACTATGACATCCCGATGGACTCCGAGTCTTACGTTCACCGTATCGGCCGTACCGGCCGTGCGGGTCGCGCCGGCCGTGCGCTGCTGTTCGTGGAAAACCGCGAACGCCGCCTGCTGCGCAACATCGAACGCACCATGAAGCTGACCATCCCTGAAGTGGAGCTGCCAAACGCAGAACTGCTGGGCGAGCGTCGTCTGGCCAAGTTCGCCGCGAAAGTTCAGCAGCAGCTGGAAAGCAGCGATCTGGATCTGTACCGCGCACTGTTGACCAAACTGCAGCCGGAAGAAGAGCTGGATATGGAAACCCTGGCCGCAGCGCTGCTGAAAATGGCTCAGGGCGAACGTCCGCTGATCCTGCCGCCGGATCCGGTCTTCAAGCCGCGTCAGCGCCGTGAGTTCAACGACCGTGACGATCGTCGCGGTGATCGTGGCGACCGTCGCGACAGCCGCGATAGCCGTGACGGCGACCGTCCGCGTCGCGAACGTCGTGACGTTGGCGAAATGCAGCTGTACCGTATCGAAGTGGGCCGTGACGATGGCGTTGAAGTCCGTCATATCGTTGGCGCTATCGCTAACGAAGGCGACATCAGCAGCCGTTACATCGGTAACATCAAGCTGTTCGCTTCCCACTCCACCATCGAGCTGCCAAAAGGCATGCCGGGCGAGATCCTGAATCACTTCACTCGCACTCGCATCCTGAACAAGCCGATGAACATGCAGCTGTTGGGCGATGCACAGCCGTTCGAACGTCGCGAGCGTCGTGACGGTGGCGAGCGTCGTGGCAACGGTAACGGCCGTCCGTTCAACGGTGAACGTCGCGAAGGCGGCCCACGTCGTTCCTTCGGAGAACGTCGCGAAGGCGGTAACGGCGGCGAGCGTCGTGGCGGTAACTACAACCGTGACGGCAAGCCGGCGCCACGCCGTGATGACAGCGCACCGGCAGCACCACGTCGTCGTTTCGGCGACGCGTAATCGCTGATTCACCGTTCGCGGTGAAGCACTCTGAAAAACCAGCCTGCGGGCTGGTTTTTTTATGCCTGAAAATTGCCGTCAAACGCCCCCGAATGGCGTATCATTCATAAGGTTTTTTCTTACGGATGATATGCACGGGAGATGCCATGAGTTGGCAGCAGTTCAAATCTCAATACCTGGTGCGCTTTTGGGCGCCGCTGCCGGCGGTGATCGCCGCCGGGATCCTTTCTACCTACTACTTCGGCATGACCGGCACTTTCTGGGCGGTGACCGGCGAATTCACGCGCTGGGGCGGCCATGTGCTGCAGTGGTTCGGCCTGCACCCTGAGCAGTGGGGCTATTTCAAGGTTATCGGCCTGCAGGGCACGCCGCTGGAGCGCATCGACGGGCGCATGATCATCGGCATGTTCGCCGGCTGCATCGCTGCTGCGCTGTGGGCCAACAACATCAAGCTGCGCCAGCCGCAGCACCGCATTCGCATCGTGCAGGCGCTGCTGGGCGGCATCATCGCTGGTTTCGGCGCGCGCCTGGCAATGGGCTGTAACCTGGCGGCCTTCTTCACCGGTATTCCGCAGTTCTCGCTGCACGCCTGGTTCTTCGCGCTGGCGACCGCCGCCGGCTCCTACTTCGGCGCCAAATTCACGCTGCTGCCGATGTTCCGCATCCCGGTCAAATTGCAAAAGGTTAAGGCTGCCGCGCCGCTGACGCAGAAACCTGAGCAGGCGCGCCGCCGCTTCCGGCTGGGCATGGCGGTCTTCGGCCTGGCGGTGGCCTGGTCGCTGTGGACGCTGTTCGATGCGCCGAAGCTCGGCATCGCCATGCTGTTCGGTATCGGCTTCGGTCTGCTGATCGAACGCGCGCAGATCTGCTTTACCTCGGCGTTCCGCGATCTGTGGATCACCGGCCGCACCCACATGGCGAAAGCCATTATCATCGGCATGGCGGTGAGCGCCATCGGCATCTTCAGCTACGTGCAGCTTGGCGTGGCGCCGAAGATCATGTGGGCCGGCCCGAATGCGGTGCTGGGCGGCTTGCTGTTCGGCTTCGGCATCGTGCTGGCCGGCGGTTGCGAGACCGGCTGGATGTACCGCGCGGTGGAAGGGCAGGTACACTACTGGTGGGTGGGGCTGGGCAACATCATCGGCGCTACGCTGCTGGCCTATTACTGGGACGATCTGGCACCGGCGCTGGCGACCGACTACGACAAGATCAACCTGCTCGACACCTTCGGCCCGGTCGGTGGCCTGCTGGTGACCTATCTGCTGCTGGCGCTGGCCTTCGCCGCCATGCTGTGGTGGGAGAAACGCTTTTTCCGCGCCCGGCCTGAGGCGCACGTGGTGAATTTGAGGAGCATGTCATGAAAGAGACGACGATAGTGCCGGACTACCGGCTGGACATGCTGGGCGAGCCTTGCCCGTACCCGGCAGTGGCGACGCTGGAGGCGATGCCGCAGCTGAAACCGGGGGAGATCCTGGAAGTGATCAGCGATTGCCCGCAGTCGATCAACAACATCCCGCTCGATGCGCGCAACCATGGCTATAAGGTGCTGGATATCCAGCAGGACGGGCCGACCATCCGCTACCTGATCCAGCGTTAACGCCGAGGCGGTGGGGTTCCCCACCGCCTTTTCGCTTTTTATCCCTTCACGATGTCGCCCTTCACGCCGGCAACAATCTCGAACGAACGCAGCCGTGCCTGGTGATCGAAAATCTGGCCGTTGACCATGATCTCGTCGGCATCGGTTTCACGCAGCAGCGTTTGCAGCCCGTGGCGCACCGTTTTTTCATCGCCGACGATCGACATCCGCAGCGCCTGTTCGACGCCGTATTGTTCACCGGCGGTCCACAGCGCGTGGATGTTATCCACTGGCGGCGGCAGCGGACCGGGAGAACCGCGGCGCAGATTGATGAACTGCTGCTGCATCGAGCTGAACAGGAAGCGTGCATCGCTGTCGCTCTCGGCGGCGATCACGTTGACGCATACCATGGCGTGCGGCTGCGCCAGCTGTTTGGACGGTTTGAAGTTCTCGCGGTACAGCTGCAGCGCCTGGAACAGCATATCCGGGGCGAAGTGCGAGGCGAAGGCGAACGGCAGGCCGAGCTGTGCCGCCAGCTGCGCGCTGTAGAGGCTGGAACCGAGCAGCCAGAGCGGCACGTGCAGTCCCTGGCCCGGCACCGCCTGCACCGGCTGGCCGGGCTGCGCATCGCAGAAATAGTTTTGCAGTTCCTGCACGTCGCGCGGGAAGGTATCCACGTCGCCGGACAGGTGGCGGCGCAGCGCCATCATGGTGCGCTGATCGGTGCCGGGCGCTCGGCCCAACCCCAAATCGATGCGCCCTGGGTAGAGCGACTCCAGCGTGCCGAACTGCTCGGCAATCACCAGCGGCGCATGGTTCGGCAGCATCACACCGCCGGAGCCGAGGCGAATGCTTTGGGTGCCGGCGGCCAGATAGCCCAGCAGCACTGAGGTGGCGGCGCTACCGATGCCGGTCATGTTGTGGTGCTCGGCCAGCCAGTAGCGCTGGTAGCCCCAGCGTTCGGCGTGCTGCGCCAAATCCAGCGAACAGTGGAAAGCGTCGCGTGCCTTGGCCCCTTGCGGGATTGGCGATAAATCCAGTACCGACAGCGGTACCGCAGTGTGTTCAGTCATGACATCGTCCATCAGAGAGTGGATCGCTTAAAGGGCGATTGCAGGAGTCTGCATACCAAAAAGCCGAAAAAAGATGCTTTTTAGTGTTAAAAGCATAATCCAATTTATAGTTATAAAAGAGGAGATATGTGCTTGTGATATCCTCATGAGAGCAATGGTGTTTTTTGGAGCAATTTGAGACATGGAAATGATGATCCCCGCCCGCCGCTTACCGTTCCGGGAGCTGACATAATGAAAAAAAAGACGCTGTTTACCCTGTTGCTGATGTTGGCGGCGATCGCATTGGCGATCCTGTTCCGCGCGCACAATCAGGATCTGTTGCTGCAGGGTGAAGTGGATGCCCCCGAAGTGATCGTCGCATCCAAGGCGAAAGGCCGGGTCGTTGAACGCCTGATCGAACGCGGCGACGACGTGAAAAGCGGCCAACTGATCATTCAACTCGATAGCCCCGAACTGATGGCGCAGCTGCGTTCCGCACAGGCGACGCGCGACGAGGCCAAGGCGCAGCTTGAGCTGTCGCTGCACGGCACCCGTGAAGAGAGCATCCGCAACCTGCGCGCCAACCTGGCGCAGGCCGAGGCGCAGTACCGCAATGCGCAAAACGACTACAACCGCAACCTGAGCGTGGCCGGCAAGGGCTATATCTCGAAGTCCGAGCTGGACGCTTCGCGCCGGTCGCGCGACACCGCCTTCCAGCAGGTACAGGCCGCCAAGGCCAATCTGGATGAAGGCATTAACGGCGACCGCGTCGAGCAGCGGCAGCAATATGCGGCGGCGCTGCGGGCGGCGGAAGAGAATCTGCTGCAGATCCAGGCGCAGAGCGACGATCTGCAGGTGAAAGCGCCGGTGGACGGCGAAGTGGGGCCGATCCCGGCCGAAGTGGGCGAATTGCTGAACGCCGGCAGCCCGCTGGTGACGTTGATCCGGGTGCCGGACGCCTACTTCGTGTTTAACCTGCGTGAAGACATCCTGGCCCACGTGCGCAAAGGCGACAAGGTCACGCTGCGGGTGCCGGCGCTGAAGGACAAAATGATCGACACCGAGGTGCGCTACATCGCGCCGCTGGGGGATTACGCCACCAAACGCGCCACCCGCGCCACCGGCGACTTCGACCTGAAAACCTTCGAAGTGCGCCTGTATCCGTCACAGCCGGTGGACGGCCTGCGTCCGGGGATGAGCACCTTATGGCAATGGAAAGAGTAAGGGCCGGCTGGCGCTGCTTCAGTCACGCGTTCGACAAAGAGTGTCGCGTCGCCTTTCGCAGCCCGGTGGTGCACTGGCTGAGCTGGATCTTTCCGCTGATCCTGTTTGCGCTGATCAGCAGCAACTTCTCCGAAGGCACGCTGCTCGATCTGCCGGTCTCGGTGGTGGACAGCGATCACAGCCCGCTGTCCAAATCGCTGACGCGGCGGCTGGACGCCGGTTCGCATGCCCACGTCGAGGCATATGGCGGCGGGCTGCCGGAGTCGCTGAGCCGCCTGCGCAGCGCGCAGGATTACGCGTTGCTGTATATCCCGCCGGACTTTGAGGCCAACGCGCTGTCAGGCAAACAGCCTAGCGTAGTGATGTACTACAATGCGTTGTTCTACGGCGCCGGGCTGTACTCCACCCAGGACTTTGGCGGCCTGATGAACGAAATCAACGCCAGCACCCGCAGCATCATCGCCACCGAGATGGGTAAAACGCTGCCGCCGTTGGCGGACGTGACGCTCTCCTACGGCAGCCTGTTCAACGCCAGCGGCAGCTATATCTATTACCAGCAGTTCGCCGCCACCATCCACCTGCTGCAGCTGTTCGCGGTGACCTGCATGATCTACGTGCTGGCGCGCAGCAAGTCGCTGCTGCAGGCCAAGCCGTTCAGCCTGGCGCTGCTCGGCAAGCTGGCACCGTACACGCTGTGTTTCACCACCCTGCTGATGGTGGAGATCGCGGCGCTGGTGGGTATCTTTGACGCCCGCGTCAGCGGCAATCCGCTGTTTATGCTGATGATCGGCCTGTTCTACGTGATGGCGGCGCAGAGCATCGGCCTGCTGCTGTACACCTTTACCGGCAGCACCATCACCGCCTACAGCCTGATTGGTATTTTGGTCAGTATCGCGATGACCTTCTCCGGCATGGCGGTGCCTGAGCTGTCGATGCCGCTGCCGGCGCGCATCATTTCCAACATCGAACCGCTGACCCACGCGCTGTACGCGATGTTCGACGTGTTCCTGCGGCAGGTGCACGCCAGCGCCATCTTCAGCGTGTGCGCGCTGCTGGCGGTCTATCCGCTGGTGGCCGCGCTGCTGGTGCGCAATCGCCTGCCGGCGCGGCTGGCAAAAGAGGGGAACGCCGGATGAAGCTCTATTGGCAAACCTTCGTTAAGGTGCTGCTCGGCATGCTGGAGCGGCCGGTGTGGCTGATGCTGATCCTGTCGCTGTGCATCATGAGCCTGGTGTACGCCAACCGCACGGTGTGGGATCTGCCGGTGGGGGTGGTCGATCAGGACCACAGCACCGCCAGCCGCCAGCTGATCCGCCAACTGGACGCCACCTCCAAGATCGCGATTGAAACCTACGACAGCCTGGAACAGGCACAGCGCGATCTCAGCTGGCGCAAGCTGTTTGCGGTGATCATCATGCCGGTGGATCTGGAGAAGAAGATCCTCAGCGGGCAGAACATCGTGGTGCCGGTGTACGGCGACGCCACCAACCGCCTGGCCAACGGCCAGATCCAACAGGACGTGGTGGCGGCCTATCAGCAGTTGCTGACGGAGTACAACAACGGGCTGCTGCTGCGCAGCGGTTTCAGCGAACGGCAGGCGCAGATACTGCTGACGCCGATACTGGGGCAAACGCTGGACGTGTTTAACCCCGGCATCAGCTTCGCGGCGATCATCTTCCCCGGCCTGTTGGTGATGCTGTTGCAGCACTCGCTGCTGATCGCCTGTATCCGCGTCAATATCGCCATGAAGAGCATGCCCGGCGGCAAAGCGCCGCTGGCGGCGCACCTCGGCGGGCTGACGGCGCTGCTGCCGATCTGGCTGTTCCTGTCGATCGTGCTGTTCGTGCTGTGGCCGTGGGTATTGGGCTATCGGCAGACGGCGAACATCGCCGAACTGCTGCTGCTGACCTTCCCGTTCCTGCTGGCGGTACTGGGGCTGGGCAAGCTGGTGACCGAGTGCCTGCGCAGCGTCGAGATGATCTACCTGACGCTGGCGTTCATCACGACGCCGGTCTTCTACCTGTCCGGCACCATCTGGCCGCTGCAGTCGATGCCGGCCTGGGTGCGCGCCATCTCGTACAGCATTCCCTCCACCTGGGGCACCAAGGCGATCGCCGGCGTCAACCAGATGGGGCTGTCGCTGAATGAAGTGTGGGGCGACGTGATGATGATGCTGGTGCTCGGCGTGGTCTACACCCTGCTGGGCTTCGGTGTCGGCTTCTTGCGCAACAGCGTGGCGCTGCGCGGGATGTTCAGGAAACGGCGGGCGAGTTGATTGAAAACTCCCCTCGGTGAGGAGGGGAGCGAGGATCACCCCACCAACTCCAACCCCGCCACGCGGCGCCAGTAGCCGTTGCAGTCGGCGTGGTTGGTCAAGGCCAGCGGCTGCTCGCCGCGCTCGTTGGCGCGGAAGGCATCGATCTGTGCCAGCGTCTCGGCGCCCTGCGGCGACAGTCGCACGATGTCCACCAGCCCCTGCATGCTTGGCAGCTCGTTGCCGAGGTTGTAGCAGTAACCGCTCATGGTCTGGATGCCGTTGAGTACGAACACCTGCTGCTGTTCCTGGGAGCGCATCATGCGGCCCTGCGGATACTTGATGCAGCAGGTTTCGCACTCGTCCTTGCCGCGGTTTTCCGAGCGGGCGGTGAAGCAGCGCGCCGAATAGGCCAGCGGCAGATGGCCGTAGCTCAGCACCTCCACCTCGAAGTCGTGGCGGAAGCCCAGCTCGTCGCACTGCGTCAGCAGATTGGCCAGCCAATCGCGTGACAGCTCGACCGGCATGCACCAGCGCATCATGCCCTGGCGGCGCAGCAGGCGCAGAGTATAGGCGTTGTAGCAGTTCAGCGCATGGCCGGCGACGAACGGCAGACCGCGTTCCGCCGCCATGTTCACTGCGCCCAGATCGTTAGCTTCAAACAGGAACTCGCCGTTCTCCACATAGCGTTTCAGCTCATTCAGTTCGGACGGCGCCTGCAGCAGCGCCAGCGTGGAGATCACCACCTGCTTGCCGCTGCGGGCGATGTCGCGCGCCAGCGCCAGCCAATCGCCGACCTTCATCTCGCGCCGCTTGGTGCAGACGCTCTCGCCGAGATAAATGATGTCGGCGTTACTCTCCGCCGCCTGCTGATAGAACGCCGCGATGTCGTTTTTTGGCCAGTAGTAGAGTACCGGCCCCAGTGCGTATTTCATGTTTCCTCCGGCTACTGCCATTTGCGGTGATAGGCGCCCAGCGTGGTCTGGGTGCCCTCGGACATCGCGCCCAGCGTCTCCATCCAGGCGGCGTCGGCGCGGTAGGCGGCCGGATCGGCCTGGCAACGGTCGATCGCCTGGCGCCAGACGCGCGCCACCTGGCTGACGTAAGCCGGGCTGCGCTGGCGGCCTTCGATCTTCACCGAGGCAATGTTGGCGGCCAGCAGCTCCGGCAGCAGCTCCAGCGTATTGAGGCTGGTGGGCTCTTCCAGCGCGTGGTAGCGCACGTCGTCCACCAGATAGCGGCCCTTGCACAGCGTCGGGTAACCGGCGTTTTCATGGTCCTGGTAGCGGTCGATCAGCACGTCGTTCAGGCGCGACTCCATGCCCTGCGGGGTTTGCTGCCAGCGCACGAAACGCGCCGGCGAACAGGCGCCGACGGTGTTCGGCGACTCGCCGGTCAGGTAGGAAGAGAGATAGCAGCGCCCCTCGGCCATGATGCACAGGCTGCCGAAGGCGAACACTTCCAGCGGCACCGGGCTGGTGCGCGCCAGCTGTTTCACCTGATGCATCGACAGCACGCGCGGCAGCACCACCCGGCCGACCTCGAAGTTGCGCTGGTAAAAACGGATCGCTTCCTCGTTGGTGGCGGAAGCCTGCACCGAAACGTGGCGTTCCAACAGCGGATAGCGCTGGGCGGCGTATTCCAGCATCGCCAGATCCGCCAGAATCAGGGCGTCGGCGCCCAATTGGGCCGCCATATCCACCGCGCGCTGCCAGCGGGCGTAGCCGTCGGGATGGGCGAAGGTGTTGATGGCGATATGCAGTTTGCGGCCGTGGCGATGCACGTAATCGACCGCTTCCTGCAGCTTTTTCTCGGTGAAGTTGAGGCCGGCGAAGTGGCGCGCGTTGGTATCGTCTTTCAGACCGATGTAAACGGCATCGGCGCCGTTATCCACCGCGGCCTTCAGGGCCGGCAGGTTGCCGGCGGGACAAAGCAGCTCCATAGATTTATCCTGGCTTAGCCGTGCGCCCGGCCGGGCGCACGCTGTCTTTAAAGGTTGCCGGTGGCGGTGTTCCGCCGGCAAATGCGAATCGGGGAGGTCATTTTAGGCAATGGGGCACACACAGGTTTTGATTTGAGGCAGCTTATGGCGTATTGATAAACATGGCGGTGAAATGCGCTATTTGTTGATATAGACCGCTGAAGCCGCGCGTCAGTGTGGCAAAATAGCGGTAGTCCGTATTGAAAGGAGTGGATGACCGTGTTGGAACAACTACGAGCACGCCTTGTGCGCCAGGGGCCGTCGCTGCTGCGCATCCCGCTGAAATTCACGCCGTTCGCTCTGCAGCGTCAGCTGCTGCAACAGGTGCTGAGCTGGCAATTCCGCCAGGCGTTGGCGGATGGGGATCTGGAGTTTCTCGAATCGCGTTGGTTGAAGATCGAAGTTCGCGATCTGGCGCTACAATGGTTTATGACGGTAGAAAACGACAAACTGGTGGTCAGCCAGCACGCCGAAGCGGACGTCAGCTTCAGCGGCGACGCCAACGATCTGATCCTGATCGCGGCGCGCAAGCAAGATCCGGATACGCTGTTCTTTCAGCGTCGGCTGCAGATTGAAGGGGATACCGAATTGGGCCTGTATGTGAAAAATTTGATGGACGCCATCGAGCTGGAAAGCATGCCTGCGCCGCTGCGCATGGGGCTGTTGCAGTTGGCTGATTTTGTCGAAAAAGGGTTGCAGGAGGGCACGGCGTCGGCTTCCCGTGTGGCGGTATCATGCTGATCCGCGTAGAGATCCCGGTAGACGCGGCGGGCATCGACACCTTGCTGCGCCGCGCCTTTGGCCGCGACGACGAAGCCGATCTGGTGCAGCAGCTGCGCGAAGACGGCCTGCTGACGCTGGGCGTGGTCGCCACTGACGACGAAGGCGGGGTAGTGGGTTACGCCGCGTTCAGCCCGGTAGACGTGGCCGGCGAAGACCGCCAATGGGTGGCGCTGGCGCCGCTGGCGGTAGACGAAAGCCTGCGCCGCCAGGGGCTGGCTGAAAAGCTGGTGTACGAAGGCCTGGATTCGCTGAACGAATTCAGCTACGCCGCGGTGGTGGTGCTGGGCGATCCGGCCTACTACGGCCGCTTCGGCTTTAAACCGGCCGCCACCTATGGCCTGAACTGCCGCTGGCCGGACACGGAAAGCGCGTTCCAGGTGTATCCGCTGGCGGAAGACGCCCTGAATGGCGTCAGCGGCGAAGTGGCTTTTTCGGCGCCGTTTAATCGCTTTTAACGACCGGCAATAGATACGCCAACGACAGCGGCGGGTGATTCACCAGCCGCTCTTTTTGTATTTTGCTCAGCTGTTTGACGCGGTATTCCAGCTTCAGCGCCGTTGAGCGATCCCCCACCTGGCAGTGAAACGCCAATGTCAGTTCCCCTTTACCGCGCAGCGCCTTGGCGCCTTTGCCGGCTTGGTGCTGTGCCAGTCGGCGCGCCACGTCGGTGGTGATGCCGGTATACAGCATGCCGCTCGGTAAACGCAGCATGTAGAGGTGCCAGGGAGTGGGGGTAGTGTCGGTCATCGTACGCCGTTTCGGTGGCCAGGGTCGGCGTATGATGGCATGTTCGCCATCACAATCCCATCCCCGGCCGCCGGAGCCTTACCGCTTTACCCCTTTTTTCCCGCCAGCTCGAAGCGCGGCGAGACGATACCGTACAGCGTCCAGCCGAGGAAGGTGGCGATAGCGCCCCACATCATCGCTTCTTCACCGGAGCTGTAGAGCGCGTAGAAGCTGTACAGCGCGCCGATGCCGGCGATGATATTGGCGATGCGCGCCTTGTTGTCCGGCACCTTCGCCACTTTCTGAATAATGACCAACGCCGCCATCGACAGGATGTACGGGATGATGTTGGTCACCACCGCCAGGTTCACCAGCACGTTGAACTGTTTGTTCAAGGACGGGCTGATGGTCATCAGGGACAAACCACTCTGGATGACGACGATGGTCAGCATGCCTTTAACCGGCGCGTCGGCCTTGCTCAGCTTGGAGAAAATTTTCGGGAAGAAGCCGCTGTCGGCGGAGGATTTGAACACCTGAGCGATGGTGAACTGCCAGCCGAGCAGCGAGCCGACGCAGGACATGACCATCAACGCCATGATGATCTTGCCGACCGTCGGGTTGAACATGTGGGAGAACGCCAGCCCGAACGGGGCGGTGGAGTTGGCCAGATCCATGTTCGGCACGATGCCGGCGATCACGTTGGTCGAAATGATATAGATCACCGCCGCGCTGAGGGTGCCGCCCAGTACGGCGATCGGCACGTTGCGCTCCGGGTTTTCCACCACGTCGGTGTTGGCGCAGGCGGATTCCAGCCCCAGGAACGCCCACAGGGTCATTGAGATCGAGGCGCCGATGGCTTCGAAGGTCGGCACCTGATGCGGGTTCCAGGCGGCGACGTAGGCGCTGCCGCTGAACCAGTACCAGCCGATGACCGAGATGCCCACCACCGGAATGATCACGCCCCAGACGGTGATGCCGCTGATTTTGCCGGTGATGCGCGCGCCGCCGAAGTTAGCGACGGTCGCCAGCCACAGCACGCCGATGGTGGCGATACAGATCCCGAGCGGGCTGAGCGTGGTGTCGAACAGCTCGGTGCCGTAGCCGACGGCGGAAATGGCGATGGCGATATTGGCGATCAGCAGCGAAACGCCGTAGGTGTAGTTCGCCATAAAGTTGCCTGATTTACCGAAGGCGTATTCGGCGTAGCCGCCCATGCCGCCGGATTTACGGCTGAACATGCCGCATTTGGCGAAGGCGTAGGCCAGCGCCATCGAGCCGACGGCGGTCACCAGCCAGGAAACGATCGAAATCGTGCCCACTTCGGCCAGCTTGGTCGGCAGCATAATTATGCCGGAACCCATCATATTCACGGCGGTCAGGATCGTTAATTGCACGACCCCCATTTTATTATTGGACTTACTCATGATCATTTTC
This sequence comes from Serratia sp. PL7, assembly GCF_945957435.1. Taxonomy (NCBI): domain Bacteria; kingdom Pseudomonadati; phylum Pseudomonadota; class Gammaproteobacteria; order Enterobacterales; family Yersiniaceae; genus Serratia; species Serratia sp. PL7. The sequence continues at coordinate 35,770 of NZ_CAMFLB010000004.1, forward strand.
TCTTTTAGGATGCGATCCGGGCGGCGGGAATCATCGCCGCCCCGTAAGGTGATTAATTTTTCATGACGTAGCCGTAAGCACGGTTCCAGCCGTCCTCATCCTGTTGGATATAAACGCCCTGTAATTCCGGCGCGAATCCTGGCAATAAATTGATGCCTTCTTCCAGTGCCAGGAAATAACGCTGCGCGGCGCCGCCCCAAATTTCACCGGGCACCACGCACAGCACGCCTGGTGGGTAAGGCAGGGCGCCTTCGGCGGCGATGCGGCCCTCGGCCTTGGCCAGCGACACCAATTCCACATTGCCGCGCACAAACTCGGTATTGGCGTCCTGCGGATTCATTACCACGCGCGGGAAATAACTTTTGCGGAACATCTCTTTTTGCAGTTCTTTAACGTCATAGCTGACGTAAAGATCGTGCATTTCCTGGCACAGCTGGCGGATGGTGTAGTTTTTGTAGCGCTGCTGGTGGTTTTTATAGACCGCAGGCAGCACCTCGCTGAGCAGGGAGTTTTGCTCGATGTGCTTCTCGAAGCGGGCGATCAGGGCCACCAGGTGCTGCATCTTGGCGATGTCTTCCGCCGGCGTCAGCAGGAACAGGATCGAGTTGAGATCGCATTTTTCCGGCACGATGCCGTTTTCGCGCAGGTAGTTGGCCAGAATGGTCGCCGGGATGCCGAACTCGCTGTAGCTGCCGGTCGCGGTATCGATACCCGGCGTAGTGAGCAGCAGTTTGCACGGATCGACGAAGTACTGCGACTCGGCATAGCCCTCAAAGGCGTGCCACTTCTCGCCGGGCACGAAGTTGAAGAAGCGCAGATCGTTGGCCATCGCCGCGGTGTCATAGGCCTGCCACGGCTTGCCGTCGATCTGATCCGGCACGAACGGTTTGATCATCGTGCAGGTATCTAGCAGCATTTTGCGCGCTTCGATGCCCACGCGCACACATTCTTGCCACAGGCGCTGGCCGCTCTTGCCCTCGTGCATCTTGGCGTTGACGTCCAGCGCGGCGAACAGCGGATAGAACGGGCTGGTGGAGGCGTGCAGCATAAAGGCGTTGTTGAAGCGCTTGTGGTTGCAGTAGCGGCTCTGCCCCTTGATATGCTTGTCTTTTTTGTGGATCTGCGAGGTTTGCGAGAAGCCGGCCTGCTGTTTGTGCACCGACTGGGTGACGATGATGCCGGGATCGTTCTCGTTCAGCTCCAGCAGCAGCGGCGAGCAGTCTTTCATCATCGGAATGAACTGCTCATAACCCACCCAAGCGGAGTCGAACAGGATGTAATCGCACAGGTGGCCAATCTTGTCGACCACCTGACGGGCGTTGTAGATGGTGCCGTCGTAGGTGCCGAGCTGGATGATCGCGAGGCGGAACGGGCGGGCTTCTTTGGCGCGTTCCGGCGCCACTTCGCGGATCTGCTGGCGCAGGTAGCGTTCGTCGAAGCAGTGCGCGTCGATGCCGCCGATAAAGCCGAACGGGTTGCGCGCGGTTTCCAGATAAACCGGCGTGGCGCCGGCCTGGATCAACGCGCCGTGGTGGTTGGATTTATGGTTGTTGCGGTCAAACAGCACCAGATCGCCGCGCGTCAGCAGGGCATTGGTCGCCACCTTGTTCGAGGCCGAGGTGCCGTTGAGCACGAAGTAGGTCTTGTCGGCGTTGAACACCTTGGCGGCGTGCTGCTGCGCGGCGCAAGGCGCGCCTTCGTGGATCAACAGATCGCCCAGTTTGACGTCGGCGTTGCACATGTCGGAGCGGAAAAGCGTTTCGCCGTAGAAGTCGAAGAACTGGCGGCCCGCTGGGTGTTTGCGGAAGAACTCGCCGCCCTGGTGGCCGGGGCAGGCGAAGGTGGCGTTGCCCATTTCCACATACTGCGTCAGCGTGTTGAAGAACGGCGGCAGCAGCTCGCTCTCATATTTGGCGGCGGCGGCCTCCAGCTGTTTGCCGTAGAACTGGGTATTCTTGCCGCACAGTTCAAACACACCGTGCAGCGCCGGCAAGACGGCGTTATCCAGCTCTTCTTCGCAGCAGACGGCGACGAACAGCGGAATGTTCAGGCCGTGTTCTTCGATGCGCGCCACCATGCCTTGCGTGACGTCGTCTACCGACAGCACAATGGCGGCGACGTCATTGAAATCACTGTGGTGCACATCGACGATGTCGCGTTCAGTTTCAAAGCAGCCGAGGGTGTGGGTGTTGGCGGCAATTTTTAATTTTTTCATTTTTCTCATTCTTCAGGCAAAGGCATTCCGCCAGCAAATAATTCCATTTGCCGTTAACGCCTTCACGAAAATAAAGGTGTGCGAGAACCCAGTGATGCCGAAAGGCATTAACTGTGTTCGCTGTTTTATTTAGCTTGGATGCGCTTGGCCGAAATTAAAAATGAATTGCGTGTCCTTCCCAGTTAGCGAGAAAGAGATATTATCACCGGCGTGCGGAGAATAAATAAAACGCAATGACACTCTTATCAACGGCGTAAGAGCGAGGGGGAGGGTTATCTGTAGTTGAAGAATGCGAAACTAAAGCAGCTGCGATGAGCCATCATCATAATATGGGTTGTGCGCCTGATGTGCGCCATTTTTCGGTTATTGTTTTCCATTTTCTAATCCACCTTGCTGAGTGAAAAGATGGCGCTATTTTAACGCAAGGCGGGCTAAAAATCGTGATGAAAGTCACATAAATGCCGGTGTTTATAAATAACTATTCATTGATTATGCAGTGAGTTGCATAAACTGCGGCCAGGCAGACAAATGAGCATGTAAATAAATTGCTAATCGGCGCCGGGCAGACGCGCTAAATTTGCGTGCCGTCAGGCTGGTAATAAAAGAACCGGTCAATTAACCGGTTGCCTAATGATCAAATAAATCCGGTTTGTTTTTTTTATGTTATAAATCTGCGCTAAGCTTAATTTAATAAAAATGCATTTATTGTGTTTTTATATTCAATTTTGTTTTTTGATGTTTATCGTTATTTGTGACTCGCTTCAACAACGCAGGGTAAGATGAAGTGAGTGAACCGGGAGGCGAGTAACCTTGAATACCCCAGAACAACGGCAGCAGATTGCGGATTTCATCGGCAAGCAACACGTCTTAACGCTGTGCGCCGGCGACGGCCTCGACATGTGGTGCGCCAACTGTTTTTACGTGTTCGACGCCGCGACGATGGCGCTGTGGCTGATGACCGAACCGCACACCCGCCACGGCGGGCTGATGCTGAACAACGGCCGGGTGGTCGGCACCATCGCGCCGAAACCGAAAAGCATCGCGCTGATCCGCGGCGTGCAGTACCGCGCCGAGGCGGTGCTGCTGAGCGGCGAAGAGGCCGAGGCGGCGCACGCGCGTTACTGCAAGCGCTTCCCGATCGCCAGGGCGATGAAGGCTTCGGTTTGGCGGCTGGACCTGCACGAGGTGAAGATGGCCGACAACACCCTCGGCTTCGGCAAGAAGCTGCATTGGGCGCGGTCTATACTTTAAGTCGACGTATTGATTACAACGGGAGATTGCATGGCGCGAGCACTGTTAGTCGGCGCAACCGGGCTGGTGGGGCGCGAGTTGCTGCAGTTGTTGCAAAGCGATCCGCAGATAACGGCCATCGTGGCGCCGACGCGCACGCCGCTGCCGCCGCACGGCAAGCTGACCAATCCGGTCGGCGACGCGCTGTTCGAGCTGCTGAGTAGCCTGCAGCAGCCGGTCGATCTGGTGTTCTGCTGCTTGGGCACTACCCGCCGGGCGGCGGGCAGCGCCGATGCCTTCCGCTACGTCGATTACCAACTGGTGGTGGAGAGCGCGCTGACCGGCCGCCGGTTGGGGGCGCAGCACTGTCTGGTGGTAAGCGCGCTGGGCGCCAACGCGGATTCCACCTTCCTGTATAACCGCACCAAAGGCGAGATGGAGCAGGCGCTGCGCGAACAGCACTGGCCGCGCCTGACGTTGGTGCGGCCTTCCATGCTGGTGGGGGATCGCCCCGCGCCGCGCCTGATGGAGCGCCTCACGCTGCCGCTGTTCAGGCTGCTGCCCGGCAAATGGCGCGCCGTCTCCGCCAAAGACGTGGCGCAAACGCTGCTGCAGCAGGCGTTCACGCCGGGCGAAGGGATCAGGGTGCTGGAGTCGGATCGGCTGCACTGCTACCGAGGCTGACGCTGAGGTGATCGAACGCCAGCTCCAGCCCGGCGGGCAGTTCGTTGTCCAGCAGCCATCGATCGAGATGATGGCTGATGTGCGTCAGCAGCGTGCGCTTGGGCTGCAGCAACTGCTGCGTCTCCTGCGCGCGGGTCAGGTCGTTGTGGTTGCGCGGCGCCTGCGGCTGAGGCGGCAGGCTGCAATCGAGCACCAGCAGATCCAGCGCCACGTTCTGCAGATAGTCGGCGGTGGCCGGCGGCAGGCCGACGGTGTCGGTCAGGTAGGCCAGCGCAGCGCCCGCCGCCTGGATCAGATAGCCGTGGGTCAGTTTGGAGTGCTGCAGCGGCAGCGGGGTGATGCGCATGCCGCCTAGCTCGACGGTGGCGAAGGGCGCTAACGGCGGCTGAAACGCCAGAATGCCGGGGTGTTTGAACAGGTCGTCGCAGCCCTGTTCATCCGGCGGGCCATACACCGGAATGAAATTTCCGCACCCCCAACGCAAAGGAAATAACCCCTGAACGTGATCCATGTGGTAATGTGTCAGTAAAAAACGTTGAATTTGCCCCGCCGAAAATCGCCGCTCCAAAGCCGGCAATCCCGCATCCAATAAGGTCGTTTCTCCCTGATAGTTAAGCATGGCGCTGCACGCGCGCCGCCGAAATGCCGGCTCGCGCCGCGCCCGTTGGCAGCTCAGGCAGTCGCAGCCGAACACCGGCACCTGCTGCGCGCCGCCGGTGCCGAGAAAGGTCAGTTGCATCGCTCCCCCCTCCGTTAAAGGTACTTCTGCGCAAAGCGGTTGATGTCGCGAAAATCCGCCAGCCGCGCCTGCAGCGTGGCGTGATCCCAGTGCCACCACTGGCTGCGTTCGATACGCTCGATCAGTGCATCGTCGAAGCGCATGCCGATCTTTTTGGCCGCCACGCCGGCGACGATGCTGTAAGGTTCCACGTCCTTGGTGACCACCGCCGCGCTGCCGATCACAGCGCCGTTGCCGACGCTGACGCCCGGCATCAGAATGGCGTTATGGCCGATCCACACGTCGTGGCCGACGGTGACGTGGTGCTCGCGCCGCCAGTCGAAGAACGCCGCGTCGTCTTCCCCCAGCCCGTATTCGGAAGCGCGGTAGGTGAAGTGATGCTGCGCGATGCGCTGGTAGGTCGGGTGGTTGCCGGGATTGATGCGCGCATAGGAGGCGATGGAGACGAACTTGCCGATAGTGGCGTAAAAGATCTGGTTGTGCCCGGCGGTGTAGGAGTAATCCCCCATCTCCACCTCTTCCAGGATCGCATCGTCGGCCAGGTGCACATACTGGCCGAGCCGGGTGCGGTTAAGGGTCACGTTGTCGCCGATTTTCGGCTGGGCAAAGTCGTTCATGGCGTCGCATCCTGAGCTTGTCGGGTAGGGGTGGGCAGCAGCGCCAGCAGCGCCGCCAGAGTGTCGTCGAGTGGACCGTCGTTGTGCAGCACCCGGCAGCCGGCGGGCAGACTCTGCTGATATTCCGCCGCCCGCGCCAGCCGCTGCTCGATCTGTTCGGCGCTTTCTCGCCCCCGATCCTGCAGGCGCCGGCGCAGGACCGCGGCGTTGACCTGCAGGCATACCGGCAGCAGCTGCGTACCATAGCGCTGCTGCGCCTGCGGCAGGTGGGCGCGCGAACCGTTGACCGCCACGTCGATCCCCTGCAGCAGCCAAAGATCCACTTCGATCCCGAACGCGTAGTGCTGCTGGTGGGCCTGCCAGTCGAGCGCGAACAGCCCCTTGGCGCGGCGGCGCAGAAATTCGGGTTCGCTCAGCGCGATGTGATTCTCGCAGCCGGCGTCCGCCGGCCGGGTGATGTAACGGTGCGCCACCAGCGGCGCGCGGTCGGCGTCGGCCCGCAGTGCAGCCAGTAGGCTGTCCTTGCCTGCGCCGGAAGGCCCCATCAGATAGATGAGCCGCGCCATCAGAACACCTGCCTGCCCTGGCGCCACACGTTCTGCACATAAACGTGCTCGCCGTGCGGCCGCGCCAGCACCAGATCCGCCCGCAGCCCTTCGGCGAGGGAGCCGCGATCCTGCAGATCCAGCGCCCGCGCCGGGTTGCGGGTGATCATGCGCACCGCCTGGGGCAGATCGTAGGCGTTGCGTTCGTCCGCTGCGAGGCGAAACGCCGCATCCAGCAGGCTGGCCGGGTAATAATCGGAAGAGAGAATGTCCAGCACCCCCAGCGCCGCCAGGTGGTGCGCCGCCACGTTGCCGGAGTGGGAACCGCCGCGCACGATGTTCGGCGCGCCCATCAGCACCTGCAGGCCCTGCTGGTGCGAGGCGCGGGCGGCCGCCTCGGTGGTGGGGAACTCGGCAATGGCGCTGCCCAGCGCGCAGGATTCGGCCACGTGCGCGGCGGTGGCGTCGTCATGGCTGGCCAGCGAGATGCGGCGTGCGCGGCAGTGGGCGGCGATCGCCTCGCGGTTCGGCGCGGCCCAGCGGGCGGACAGGGCGACCTGCTGCTCCTCGTACTCGCTCATCTGCTGGTCGTTGAGGTGGTATTTGCCCTGATAATATTCGCGGTATTTTTCGCGCGAGGCGAACTGGCGCTGGCCCGGCGAATGGTCCATCAGCGACACCAGCGACACACCCGGCTTGTCCATCAGCTGTTCGAACAGCGGCAGCGTGCTCTCGTGCGGCAGCTCGCAGCGCAGGTGCAGCCGGTGCTCGGCGCGGTTCACCCCGGCGCGCTGGCTGTGGATCACCGCGTCGATCATCTTCTGCAGGTTTTCCAGCCGGTGGCCGCCGTCGCGCACGTCGCCGATCGCCACCGCGTCCAGCACCGTGGTGATGCCGTTGGCCACCATCAGCGCGTCGTGGCTGCTCATCGCCGAATGGGCCGGCCAGTCGACGTTCGGGCGCGGGGTAAAGAACTTGTCCAGGTTGTCGGTATGCAGCTCGATCAGCCCCGGCAGCAGCCAGCCGCCGTCGCCGTCCAGCGCCTGCGGCAGCCGGCTCGGGCCGTCGGCGAAGCTGCGGATCACGCCGTCCTGCATCTCCAGCGAGCCTTGCACCACCTGGTCATCCAGCACCAGCTTAACGTTATTGACGATCATCAGAGGGCCTCCAGCGCCTGCGGCGCCTGCATGTCATAAAGCCGGTCGGCGACCTGTTGGCGGACGCCTTCATCGTGAAAAATGCCGACGATCGCCGCGCCGCGCGCCTTGGCGCGTTCGATAAGCTGCACCACCGCCGCGCTGTTGCGGCTGTCGAGCGAGGCGGTCGGTTCATCCAGCAACAGAATGGGGTAATCGATGATAAAGCCGCGCGCGATGTTTACCCGCTGCTGCTCGCCGCCGGAGAAGGTGGACGGCGCCAGCGGCCACAGGCGCTGCGGCACGTTGAGCGCGGCGAGCAGCGCTTCGGCGCGGTCGCGGCACTCGGCGCGCTCGACGCCCTGTTCCAGCAGCGGCTGCATCACCACCTCCAGCGCGCTGATGCGCGGGATCACCCGCAGGAACTGGCTGACCCAGCCCAGCGTATGGCGGCGCACCGCCAGAATTTGGCGCGCGTCGGCGCTGACCATGTCCAGCCAGTCGCCCTGGTGGTTGATCCAGATATGGCCGCTGTCCGGCAGGTAGTTGGCGTACAGCGAGCGCAGCAGGGTGGACTTGCCGCTGCCGGAGTGGCCGTGCAGCACCACGCATTCGCCGCCGTGGACCGTCAGGTTGGCGTCGTGCAGCACCGGCAGGCGGGTGCCGTACTGCTGGTGCAGCACAAAGGTTTTACTGAGATGTTCAACTCGGATTTGCATAGTCATCTGTTATCGCCTTGGGTTACGACAGCACCGAAGAAACCAGCAGCTGGGTGTAAGGATGGTGCGGATCGTCCAGTACTCGGTCGGTCAGGCCGCTCTCCACCACTTCGCCCTGTTTCATCACCAGCAGGCGGTGGGCCAGCAGCCGCGCCACGCCGAGATCGTGAGTGACGATCACCGCCGCCAGCTGCATCTCCACCACCAGATTGCGCAGCAGATCGAGCAGGCGCGCCTGCACCGACACGTCCAGCCCGCCGGTCGGCTCGTCCATAAACACCAGCTTGGGGTGGGTGACCAGGTTGCGGGCGATCTGCAGCCGCTGCTGCATGCCGCCGGAAAAGGTGGTCGGCAGATCGTCAAGGCGCGACAGCGGGATTTCGACGTCTTCCAGCCACTGGCCGGCCTGGCGGCGAATGTCGCCATAGTGGCGCTGGCCGATGGCCATCAGCCGCTCGCCGATGTTGCCGCCGGCGGATACCTGCGGCCGCAGCCCGTCGAGCGGGTGCTGGTGCACCACGCCCCAGTCGGTGCGCAGCAAGCGGCGGCGATCGCTCTCCGCCATGGCGTACAGATCGTGTTCCTGGCCCGCCTGCGGGCGGTAAAGGATCTGCCCGCGCTGCGGCGCCAGCCGCGCGGAGATCGACTTCAGCAGCGTGGTTTTGCCGGAGCCGGATTCGCCGACGATGCCCAGCACTTCACCGGGGTAGATGTCGAACGACACGTCGCTGAAGCCCTTGCCGGGGGCGTACAGGTGGGTGAGCCGGTTCACCGACAGCAGCGGGGTGGTGCTCAAAGGGGTGGAAGTCATCAGTGCTGCGCCTCTTGCGAAGATTGCGCCAGCTGCTGCCGGCAGTAGTCGGTGTCCGAACAGACGAACATGCGGTTGCCTTGATCGTCGAGCACCACCTCGTCCAGATAGCTGTGGCGCGAGCCGCACAGCGCGCAGGGTTCGTCCCACTGCTGCACGCTGAACGGATGGTCGTCGAAGTCCAGGCTCTCCACCTTGGTGAACGGCGGCAGGGCGTAGATGCGTTTCTCGCGCCCGGCGCCGAACAGCTGCAGCGCCGGCATCATGTGCATTTTCGGGTTGTCGAATTTCGGGATCGGTGACGGATCCATCACGTAGCGATCGTTGACCTTCACCGGGTAGGCGTAGGTGGTGGCGATATGGCCGTAGCGCGCGATGTCTTCATACAGCTTCACCTGCATCACGCCGTACTCCTCCAGCGCGTGCATCTTGCGGGTCTCGGTTTCGCGCGGTTCGATAAAGCGCAGCGGCTCCGGGATCGGCACCTGATAGATCAGGATCTGGTCTTCGCGCAGCGCCGTTTCCGGAATGCGGTGACGGGTTTGGATCAGCGTAGCCTCCGGCGTGCGTTCGGTGGTTTCCACCCCGGCGACGCGCTGGAAGAAGCGGCGGATCGACACCGCGTTGGTGGTGTCGTCGGCGCCCTGGTCGATCACCTTCAGCACGTCGGCGCGGCCGATAACGCTGGCGGTGAGCTGGATGCCGCCGGTGCCCCAGCCGTAGGGCATCGGCATCTCGCGGCCGCCGAACGGCACCTGATAGCCGGGGATCGCCACCGCCTTCAGGATGGCGCGGCGGATCATGCGCTTGGTCTGCTCGTCCAGATAGCCGAGGTTATAGCCGGTCAATACTTCACTCATCGCGGGCCTCCTGACGCTCGCTGTATTCCTGCCGCAGCCGCTTGAGCAGTTCCAATTCGGCCTGGAAGTCGACGTAGTGCGGCAGCTTGAGATGGGAGACGAAGCCGGCGGCCTCGACGTTGTCGGCGTGGGCCAGCACGAACTCTTCGTCCTGCGCCGGGCCGGCGACGCCTTCGCCGTAGTCGGGGCTTTGCAATGCGCGGTCCACCAACGCCATCGCCATCGCCTTACGTTCGGCGCGGCCGAATACCAGCCCGTAACCGCGGGTGAAGTGCGGCGGATGGTCCTTTGGATCGACGAAGCCGTTGACCATTTCGCACTCGGTCAGCAGGATTTCGCCGATATCGATGGCGAAACCGAGCTCTTCAGGCACGATCTCCACCGAAACGTGGCCGGTGCGGATCTCGCCGGCGAACGGGTGGTTGCGGCCGTAGCCGCGCTGGGTGGCGTAGCCGAGCGCCAGCAGAAAACCTTCGTCGCCGCGCACCAGCTGCTGCAGGCGCGCCGAGCGCGAACAGGGGTAAACCGGCGGGTTGCGGGTGATGTCGTCCGGCGCGCTGCCGTCGTCCTGTTCCTCCCGCGCCAGCTGCTGGCGACACAATAGATCGAACACGTGGCTGCAGTTGTCCGGCAGCGGTTCGTCGGCCTGCGGCGCGCGCGGCGCCTCGCCTTCCGCCAGCAGCGCGAAATCCAGCAGCCGGTGGGTGTAGTCGTAGGTCGGCCCCAGCACCTGGCCGCCGGGCAAGTCCTTGTAAACCGCCGAGATGCGCCGCTCCAGCCGCATATTTTCGCTGGCCAGCGGCTCGCTGACCGCCAGGCGCGGCAGGGTGGTGCGGTAGGCGCGCAGCAGGAAGATTGCCTCCACCAGATCGCCGCTGGCCTGTTTGATGGCCAGCGCCGCCAGCTCGCGATCGTAGATGCCGCCTTCGGTCATCACCCGATCCACCGCCAGCCCCAGCTGTTGTTCGATTTGTTCCGCGCCGATCGCCGGCAGCGCCTCGTCGCCGCGCCGCAGCTGTTCCTGCAGCTGATGGGCGGCCTCAATGGCTTTTTCGCCCCCTTTTACCGCTACGTACATCAGCACACCTCCACGCGGGTGGTCCGCGGGATCGCCAGCAGGCGATCGCCACAGGTCAGCAAGACATCCAGCCCCAGCGGGAAGCGCTGCGGGCGGTTGACCAGATAATCCAGCAGCGCCGGCGGCAGGCGCGGCGCAATCAGGCGTTGGCTCTCTATGCCGGGGCCGGTCAGGCGCAGCGCGGCGCCGTTCTCCAGCTCAGCAAGCTGCACCACCACCGTGGCGCCGCATTCCGGCGAGATTTCAGTGCCGTGCGGTAAGGCCTGCAGATCGGCGGCCTGCAGTTGTTCATCGAACAGGGCAAAACAGACCTCCTGCGCCGTGGCGGCCAGCGGCGCGCCGCTGTGAAAACGAATGTTTGTTAGCACTCGCTCACTTTTAAGCGCAGCACACAGCAGCAGCGGCGTTTCCTGATCGGCCAGCGTCAGCAGCGCGGCGGTGCTGGCGGCGTTCAGCGGCGCCCAGGCTGGGCCGTTTGGCAGCGTCACCCGGTGGCCCGGTTCGCTCAAGGCTTTAAGAATCAAACGGAAAGCGTGCTGCGATTGGTCTATCGGTTGCTCAAAACCGGTCAATAAACTCATGGCTTAATCCCCTCGCACCAGCGTGAAGAAGTCCACCCGGCTGGCGGCGATGGCCCGGGCGCGCAGCTGGCGCTGCTCGTGCTGCAGCGCGGCCAGCGGCGCGATCAGCTGTTGTTGCAGGCGTTCGCCGTGTTCCGGCTGTTGCAGCAGCGCATCGGCCAGCGCGCACAGCTCGGCGTGCGCCTTGTCGCGCCCGGCGATATAGCTGTAGCCGTAGCCGCCGTTGTCCAGCTGCACCACCGCGCGGGTGACCGTCATGTCTCCCAACACGAAGCGGCGGCCGGTGGCGCCCATGCGCCCCTGCAGCTGGGCCAGGCCGATCTCCGGCGCGCGGATGCTGCGGTAACCCGGGCTGAGGTTCAGCGCCTGCCAGTGGCTGCGCAGCTGCTCGGGCCGGCTGTGCGCCAGCACCGACATCCAGCGTTGTCTCGACTCTAAGGCTTGCATTCAGTGCTCCATCGTCAGTTCAATCATGTCGGCGCGGGCCAGGCTGACGGAGTATTCCGCCACGTCTTCGCCGCCGCTGCGGACGTTAAGGGTGCGCACGCACAGCAGCGGCGCGTGGGTGGCGATCTCTAGCAGCCGGCTCTCTTTGGCCTGCGCGCGGCGCGCGCTGATGCGCGTCTGGCGGCGGGTCAGCGGCTGCTGGAGGTGCTGTTCGATAAACTGGTGCAGCGAACCGCTGTGGAACTGCTGCAGCGCCGGCCACCAGTCCAGATCGGGCAGATAGTGGTCGATCACGCTCATCGGCACACCGTTGACCCGGCGCAGGGTGCGCAGGTGGATCACCATTTCGCCTTCTTCACGCGAGAGCGCGCTGGCGACATGCCCATTGCACGGGCGCAAGACAGCGAGTAAGCGCTCACTGGTGGGATGGCTGCCCTGCTCGAACAGGTTCTGGCTGAAGCGGGTATTGGCGTGCAGCGGGTAGTCGTAAGGCCGCATCAGCACCAGAATGCCGACGCCGTGGCGGCGCTGCAGCCAGCCGCGCTCTACCAGCTGATCCACCGCGCGGCGTAGGGTGTGGCGATTGACCTGATAACGCTCGGCCAGCTGCTGTTCCGAAGGCAGGTAGTCGCCGCAGCGGTATTGCGTGCGCAGCTCCTGTTCCAGCTGCGCGGCGATCTGCTGATAGCGCGTGGGGTAAGTGGTCGGATGTCTAGATAACTCCATCATAATAAAAACCTCGTCATACCGATGGCTGTGCGATGAAGGCGGAAGCGGTGCGTTTCATCGTGCGTCTACCCTGTGGTTTTCAAGTTGGCATCATGGTGCCGGGTGCAGATGACAATCGCGTTACGCGTCGGTGGCGAACAGATGAACTATTTAGGACAGCCCGGGCGTGCACGGGCGGCGACGGCGCGCTATGCTGGCGCCTCTGTTGACTGACTCTGGCCGCTACCATGCCGCAACCTCTGAACGCCCCTGAACCCGCCCCACGCGCCTGGCCGCTGTGGAAACCGATCCTGTTTCTGCTGGTGGTGGCCGTCGGCCTCTACTACGTCAAATGGCAGCCTTACTATGGCAAGGCCTTCGTGGCGGCGGACAGCCACTCGATCGGCAAATCGATCCTGGCCGACGGCGCCGCGAGCCCCTGGCTGGCGGCCTGGCAGTACGCGCTGGTCTACTTCACCGCGGTGTGGAAGGCGGCGCTGCTCGGGGTGTTGTTAGGTTCGCTGGTGCAGGTGCTGATCCCGCGCGACTGGCTGGCGCGCACGCTCGGCCACCGGCGTTTTTCCGGCACCGTGCTGGGGGCGCTGATCGCGCTGCCGGGCATGATGTGCACCTGCTGCGCCGCACCGGTTGCCGCCGGCATGCGCCGCCAGTCGGTATCCAGCGGCGCCGCGCTGGCCTTTTGGCTCGCCAACCCGGTATTGAACCCGGCGACGTTGGTGTTCATGGGGTTTGTGCTCGGTTGGCCATTCGCCGCCATCCGTCTGGTGGCGGGCGTGGTGATGGTGCTGGGCATCGCCTGGCTGGTGCAGCGCGTAACCGCCCAGGACCCGCAGCCCGCCGCGCCGCAGCCGCCGGTGATGACGGCGCAGAGCGACGAACGGCCGTTTCTCGCCCGCTGGGGCAAAGCGCTGTGGGCGCTGTTTTGGTCGACCATCCCGATCTACGTACTGGCGGTGCTGGCGCTGGGCGCTGCGCGGGTCTGGCTGTTCCCGCACGCCGACGGCGCCGTCGACAATAGCCTGCTGTGGATCATCGGCCTGGCGATCGTCGGCTGCCTGTTCGTTATCCCCACCGCGGCGGAGATCCCGATCGTGCAGACCATGATGCTAGCGGGCATGGGCGCAGGCCCGGCGCTGGCGCTGCTGATGACCCTGCCGGCGGTCAGCCTGCCTTCGCTGTTGATGCTCAACAAGGCCTTCTCCGCCCGGGCGCTGTGCCTGACGGCGGCGCTGGTGGTGCTGTGCGGCGTACTGACCGGCGTGGTGGGGATGGGGTTGGTGTAACGGATTTGTGACTCGGTGCTGTCTCAACGGAGGAGATGGAAATGGAACAGCGAAATAAACCTGAAATGGACGTAGAGGCGATGTTGTTGGAGCAAGCGCTGCGTGAAAGGGTGGATGCCGCCCTTGAACGCTTAAGAAACGGCACCGCGGTTTATCTCAGCCATTCGGAGGTAGAAAAACGAATGGCTTTATTCAAGAAGAAAATCCGGGGGCGTTATTGGCGAGAGTTTTGAGGAGGATTCGTTCAGGGTTGGGCTGGCAGCGTCTATAGATAGAACTGCCAGGCGGCTTTTAGCAGGGAGAATACGTGAGTTTTTCATTGGCGCACAAGTCACACTAGAGGTATCTTCTTAATAAGAAGAGGTGATAATTGACGGTTTATTTAGTGATATTCAGTTAGGTTTAAAAAGGAGTTTTTGTGGCATTATATAATATTTCCAACAAAATATTGACACCTTTAGAGAGAACCTCATTTTCTATTGAGGGATTGCAAGAACGTTATGATTTGCAAGCGGCAATTAAAAATAACATCACCATATTGGCACCCGATTGTCTTGTCATAGCCGAAGAATTTTCTGACTGGGAAGATAGTCGGAGAAGGATTGACATATTAGCTATTGATAAACAGGCAAACCTTGTAGTAATAGAATTAAAACGTGATGAGTTTGGTGCTCATATGGAACTCCAAGCATTAAGATATGCGGCGATGATATCTACTATGAGTTTTTCTAAAGCATGTGAGTATTATCAGGACTACCTTTCTAAAAATAATATTGATATTGATGCTAAAGAAAAAATACTAGACTTTGTTGAGCTTCCAGATACGGAGCTTGTCGACTTTGGTAAAGATATAAGAGTTATATTAGCATCGGCTGGATTTAGTAAGGAACTTACTACTACGGCGATTTGGTTAAGAGATAAAGGTGTTGATATTAGCTGCGTGAAAATTACACCTTATAATTTTAAAGGTGAGGTTCTAATTAATGCTGAACAGATAATACCGGTCCCCGAGCTGAACGAATACCAAGTTAGATTTAGAGAGAAGCGTATAGAGCAGATTGCCAACTCTAAAAAATCAGAAAAGGATTACTCAAGTTATAGATACAAAGGACTTGTCCTAAATAAAAGGAATCTTGCTTTGGAGATCTTTACTGATTGGATAGAGAAGAATAATCCTGCTAATTTCGATGAACTGAGGGAAAAATTATTTGGAGTCATAAAAAATCGTACGATAGCTTTAGCTGAATGTATTAGTGATGAGAGAAAGAATAGATACCATATGAATGACGATGATCTTATTGAGCTCGAGTCAGGTGAAATAATAGTCATATCCAATCAATGGGGTATAGGTAACATTGAACGAGTTTTGGATTTTTTCCGCAAAGATGGCTTTGTTGTCGAAAAAGTTGAGGTTGAACAGAAATAATAACTCTTTTATTTTTGTATAAAGCTCTGGGAGCTGTTCTACCCTACATTATTAACGCACCACAGTGTTAATAACGTCTGCTTTTGGCACAGATCCGCCTGTCAGATTGGCTCTGTGCCCTAGCTGCGCGAAGTCAAGCTAGAGCTAACACATGTTGAAATATGCACTATCAGCTCATCGCAACCTATGCACCAACTGGTTGCTGCTGCCGCGCCAGATCAGCGCCGGGTCTTTTAAATCCTGCACGAACTTGCCGTCGACCAGCACGTTGATCCTGTCCACCACCTGCATTTGCTGCGCGTCCAGCTCCGCCAGCCGGTAGCCGGTCCACAGCCAGATATCCTTGCCGGGGCACTCGGCGCGCACCCGTTTCACCAGCGTTAAGATGCTTGGCACGTTGGCCGGATGCAGCGGATCGCCGCCGGAGAGCGACAGCCCCTGGCGCGGCACGCGGGTATCGTTCAGATCGGCGATGATGCGGTCTTCCAGCGCTGGGGTAAACGGCTGGCCGGAGTTGAGCCGCCAGGTGCTTTTGTTGTAGCAGCCGGGGCACTGGTGCACGCAGCCGGCGACAAACAGCGTGCAGCGGGTGCCGGGGCCGTTGACGACGTCGATCGGGTAATACTGGTGATAATTCATGTGAGGCCTGCCCATCAGGCTATTTTACTGGCCATTTTGCCTCCGGGCAGTGCTCCCAATCCTCACGTACTGCGTGTACGCTGCGGTTGGTGCGCGCTGGCCGAAGGCAAACCGGCTGCGACAATCACGCCTGATGAACAGGCTTCTGCCTAGGTTGCACGGCGTTTCTCAGCCGAGCTGCCCGTTGCCGAGGTGTTTCACCCGGCGTTTTACCTCTTCCTGCTTGCCGGCGTTGAACGGCCGGGCATCGGGGCTGCCGAGATAGCCGCACACCCGGCGGGTGACCGAGACCTTGGCCGAGTCGTGATTGCCGCATTTCGGGCAGGTGAAGCCTTTGCTGGTGCAGGAGAATTCACCGGTGAAGCCGCATTCGTAGCACTCGTCGATCGGCGTGTTGGTGCCGTAGTAAGGCACCCGGGTGTAGCTGTAGTCCCACACGTCTTCCAGCGCCTTCAGGTTGTGCTGCAGGTTCGGGTATTCGCCGTAGCAGATGAAGCCGCCGCTGGCCAACGGCGGGTAGGGCGCTTCGAAGTCCAGCTTGTCGTACGGATTGACCTTCTTCTCCACGTCGAGGTGGAAGCTGTTGGTGTAATAGCCCTTGTCGGTGACGCCCGGCACTACGCCGAAATCGGCGGTGTCCAGCCGGCAGAAGCGATCGCACAGGTTCTCGCTCGGCGTGCTGTAGAGGCTGAAGCCGTAGCCGGTCTCGTCTTTCCAGGCGTCGACGGCGGCGCGCAGCCGCGTGACGATCGCCACCGCTTTGGCGCGCAGCGCCTCGTCGTCATACACGTGGTTTTTGCCGCCGAACAGCGCGTTGATGGTCTCGTGCAGGCCGATGTAGCCCAGCGAAATCGAGGCGCGGCCATTCTTGAAGATATCCGCGATGTTGTCGTCGGCCTTGAGCCGCACGCCGCAGGCGCCTTCCATGTACAAGATTGGTGCCACCCGCGCCTTGATGCCTTCCAGCCGGGCGATGCGCGTCATCAGGGCCTTTTTCGCCAGCTGCAGGCGCTGTTCCAGCAGCGCCCAGAAGCGCGACTCATCGCCCATCGCCTCCAGCGCGATGCGCGGCAGGTTGAGGCTGATGACGCCGATGTTGTTGCGGCCGTCGTGCACCAGTTCGCCGTCCTGCTCGTAGGTGCCGAGGAAGCTGCGGCAGCCCATCGGCGTTTTGAACGAGCCGGTGACTTTAACCACTTGATCGTAGTTGAGGATGTCCGGGTACATGCGCTTGCTGGCGCACTCCAGCGCCAGCTGCTTGATGTCGTAGTTCGGATCGCCGTACTGGTGGTTGAGGCCGTCGCGGATGGCGAACACCAGTTTGGGGAACACGGCGGTCTTGCGGTTTTTGCCCAGCCCGGCAATGCGGTTTTTCAGGATCGAGCGCTGGATCAGGCGCGACTCCCAGCTGGTGCCAAGGCCGAAGCCGAAGGTGACGAACGGCGTCTGGCCGTTGGCGGTGTGCAGGGTGTTGACCTCGTACTCCAGCGACTGGAAGGCGTCGTAACACTCTTTCTCGGTACGCGCCATGGCATAGCCTTTGGCGTCCGGGATCTGCCATTCTTCCGCCACCTGCAGGTGTTTGCGGAAGCTCTCGTCGACGAACGGCGCCAGAATTTCATCGATGCGGTTGATGGTGGTGCCGCCATAGATATGGCTGGCGACCTGGGCGATGATCTGCGCGGTCACGGCGGTGGCGGTGGAGATCGACTTCGGCGGCTCAATCTCGGCGTTGCCCATCTTGAAGCCGTTGGTCAGCATGCCTTTCAGATCGATCAGCATGCAGTTGAACATCGGGAAGAACGGCGAGTAGTCGAGATCGTGGTAGTGAATTTCGCCGCGTTCATGGGCCAGCACCACGTCGCGCGGCAGGATGTGCTGCTTGGCGTAGTGTTTGGCGACGATGCCCGCCAGCAGGTCGCGCTGGGTGGGGATCACCTTGCTGTCCTTGTTGGCGTTTTCGTTCAGCAGCGCGCGGTTGCTTTGTTCGACCAGGCCGCGAATTTCCTGATTCAGGCGGCCGCGCAGCTCGCGCGCCACGTCGCGATCGTGGCGGTATTCGATATAGGCGCGCGCCAGCTGTTTGTATTCACCGGCCATCAGCTGGTTTTCCACCGCCTGCTGGATCTCGTGGATATCGACGCGCGGCTGCAGCTCCATGCGCTGAGCGACCACGCGGGCGACGGTAGCGCAGTAGTCGGCATCGACCACGCCCACCGCCAGCGCGGCGCGCTCGATGGCCTGCGCGATGCGCGCTTCGTCAAAAGGTACCTGGCAACCGTCCCGCTTAATCACTACTGGTTTCACGTTGTACTCCTTGTTCCCCGAGGGAGCGTTCATACCCGCCTGGCATGGCGAGCAACCGTCAAATTTCGCTTATCCACAGGGCAAAGCCGCAGCGCGCAAGGGCTGTGGCGGCGTGTGGATGATTTTGTGGATAACTACTATATATAGGTGTTCGCAATTCTTAATGCACTATATATAGATATTGGCGCGATTCTTTTGATGTAGAACAAGGAAAACGGAAGAGCGTGTGCAAGCTGAACAGACGTCAATCGCCGGTTGGCCGATCGCGAAAATGTTCCAGCAGAAAATCGACCCAGACGCGCACCCGCGGCGGCAGATCCGCCGAAGCGTAATAGAGCCACAGCTGCACCGGGCGCGGCCAGCATTCCGCCAGCACCGGCCGCAGCGTGCCCTGCACGAAGTGTTTCTCGACGTACCAGTGCGCCAGGTTGACGATGCCGAGCCCGGCCAGCGCCGCATCCAGCAACATCTCCGGGCGGCTGACCACCAGCCGGCCGTTCAGATCCAGCGCCAGCGTTTCGCCCTGATGGCGCAGCTGCCATTTGACGTGGCGGCCGTTGGCCGGGTTGCGGTGCAGCAGGCAGTCGTGCCGCAGCAGATCGTGCGGCGTTTGCGGTTCACCGCGCCGCGCCAGATAGTCCGGCGACGCCGCCAGCACCATGTGCATCGGGTGGAGCGGGCGGGCCACCAGCCGGCTGTCGGGATCGACCCGGCTGCCGATGCCGACGTCGAAACCTTCGCCCACCAGATTCACCACCCGGGCATCCAGCGACAGATCGAGATCGATCTGCGGGTAGCGTGCCAGAAATTGCGGGATCAACGGCATCAGCATCTGGCGGCCGAAGCCGGGGATCATCGTGACGCGCACCACGCCGGCAGGCGCCTGCCGTTCGCCGCCGGCGCTTTCCAGCGTCGCCGCCAACGCCTGCCACAGCGGCGCTACCTGTGCCAGCAGCGCTTTGCCCTCGTCGGTCAGCAACACGTTGTGGGTGTTGCGCTGAAACAGCCGCAGCGCCAGCTTCTCTTCCAGCGCGCGGATGTTTTTGCTGACCGCCGCCGGCGTCACGCCCAGCTGGCGGGCGGCGGCGGAGAAATTTTGCGCCTGCGCGGCGGCGAGGAAGGCCGGCAACAGGCGATGCACGTCAAAGGGCAGCGACATAGTGGTTGATACTTTCGGTTGAAATTGAAGTGACCTCTAACAGCCTACACCCGAAGCGGCGGAAATGGAAAAATGCCCTCATCTTCTTATGACCGAGGAATCGTTATGCCACGCATTTTAGTGTTAACCGCCCACCGCACCCCCGACGAGTCGCGCATCAACAAAGCGCTGATCGAGGCCGTACGCACGCTGCCTAACGTGACCGTACATGAGCTGATCCGCGCGTACCCGGATTACCGCATCGACGTGGCGCGTGAACAGGAGTTGCTGCAGAGCCACGATGCGGTAGTGATGCTGTTCCCGTTTTACTGGTACAGCTCGCCGGCGATCCTCAGCGAATGGCAGGATGCGGTATTAACCTACGGTTTCGCCTACGGCAGCGAGGGCACTAAACTGCACGGCAAGCCGTTGCAGCTGGTGGTGAGCACCGGCGGCGACGCGCAGGCTTATACGGCGGAAGGGTACAACCGTTATCCGGTGCAGGATCTGCTGCTGCCGTTCCACGCCATGGCCAACCTGACCGGCATGGATTACCTGCCGCCGCATTTGGTGCAGGGCGTATTCGACATGAGCGACGAACGCCTGGCGCAAGAGGCCGCCGGCGTGGTGGCGCTGCTGGGGAAATGGTAGGGCGCAGCGCTCGCCGCGCCCTGCGGGGTTAGTCTTCGAGTAGCCACCACACCGCTTCGAACGGCCGCAGCGTCAGCGCCTGCGGCTGATCCGCCGAGTCGCTGTAGTTGCTCATCAGCGGGCGCCACTGCGCGGAGGCTTCCACGCCCTCCGCCGCCCAGGCCAGCGGTTCGCGGCTCAGGTTGGCCGCGACCAGCAGGCGCTGGCCGTTCCAGCTGCGCTGATAGCACCACAGCGCCGGGTGTTCCGGCGCCAGATCCTGATAGTCGCCGTGGGTCAGCAGCGGATACTGCTTGCGCAGGGTGATCAGCTGGCGATAGGCGTAAAACACCGAGTCGAGATCGGCCAGCGCCGCGTCGGCGTTGATCTGCGGGTAGTTCTCGGCGCAGCCGATCCATGGCGTGCCGGTGGTGAAACCGGCGTGCGGTGCGGCGCTCCACTGCATCGGCGTGCGGCCGTTGTCGCGCGATTTGTCGGCCAGGATCGCCAGCAGCTCGGCGTCGCTGCGGCCCTGGGCGCGCAGTTCGGCGTACATGTTCAGGCTTTCCACGTCGCGATACTGCTCGATGGCGCGGAAGCCGGGGTTGGTCATGCCGAGTTCTTCGCCCTGATAGATATAAGGCGTGCCCTGCATGCCGTGCAGCACCATCGCCAGCATTTTGGCGGCCGGCACCCGCAGTGCGCCTTCATCGCCGAAGCGCGACACGATGCGCGGCTGATCGTGGTTGCACCAGAACAGCGCGTTCCAGGCGCGGTTATGCATCCCTTGCTGCCAGTGGCGGAAGATCTGCTTCAGTTCCACGTAATCCGGCGCCGCCCGCGTCCATTTTTCACCGCCGGCGTAGTCCACCTTCAGGTGGTGGAAGTTGAAGGTCATCGACAGCTCTTCGCCGCTCTGCGCCGCGTAGCGCTGGCAATGCTCAAGCGTGGTGGAGGACATCTCGCCCACCGTCATCAGGCCGCGCGGCTGAAACACGTCGCGGCTCATCTCCTGCAGGAACTCGTGGATGCGCGGGCCGTCGGTGTAGAAGCGGCGGCCGTCGCCCTGGCTGTCGGACGGGAAGTCCTGCTGTTTGGACACCAGGTTGATCACGTCGAGGCGCAGGCCGTCGACGCCTTTGTCCGCCCAGAACTGACACACTTTCTTCAGCTCTTCGCGCACCGGCGGGTGTTCCCAGTTGAGATCCGCCTGCTCGGCGGCGAACAGGTGCAGGTAGTACTGGCCGCTGTCGGCGTGCCACTGCCAGGCGTTGCCGCCGAACTTGGAGCGCCAGTTGTTCGGCGGCGTTTCACCGTCGCCGTCGCGCCAGACGTAGAACTGACGATACGGGCTGTGGCGATCCTGCGCGGCCTTGAACCACGGGTGCTCGGTCGAGGTGTGGTTGAACACCATGTCCATCACGATGCGGATACCGCGCTGGTGGGCGGCGGCGATCAACTGCTCGAAGTCGGCCATCGTGCCGTAAGCCGGATCGATGGCGCAGTAGTCCGCCACGTCATAGCCGTTGTCCACCTGCGGCGATACGTAGACCGGCGTCAGCCAGATGGCGTCGACGCCCAGTTCCTGCAGATAGTCCAGCCGCCGGGTCACCCCGGCCAAATCGCCGTAGCCGTTGCCGGTGCTGTCCTGAAAACTCTTCGGATAAATTTGGTAGATGACGCCGTTCTGCCACCAGGGGGTTGGGTTGCTCATAGTTCAATACCTTTGAATCGTGACAACGAGCCCGCGTGAGCGGGCCCCTACATTCATCTTGCGTCAATCAAACCGGCAGCTCGCCGCGGGCGGCCTTGCGTTTGTAGACCATGATGGTCAGCACCAGCGGGATGACGATCGCCACCAGAATCGCCAGCGAGTAAATCAGCCAGAACTGCGGCTTGATAGACAGAATGCCCGGCAGGCCGCCGACGCCGATGCCGTTGGCCATCACGCCGTCCAGGCCGCAGATAAGGCCGGCGAAGGCGGAGCCGATCATCGCGCACAGCATCGGGAAGCGGTATTTGAGGTTGATGCCGTACATCGCCGGTTCGGTCACGCCGAGGTAGGCGGAGATCGCCGCCGGCACCGAGATTTCACGCTCGTTGGCCTTGCGGCTGATGATGATGATGCCGAGCACCGCCGAGGCCTGCGCGATGTTGGACAGCGCAATCAGCGGCCACACCGGGGTGCCGCCCATGCTCTGGATCATCTGCATGTCGATAGCCAGCGTGGTCTGGTGCACGCCGGTGATCACCAGCGGCGCATACAGGAAGCCGAACAGCGCGGCGCCCACCGGCGCGAAGCTGCCGGTCATCACCGCTTTCACCGCCCAGGCGACGCCGTCGCCGATCATGCGGCCGAATGGCCCGATCAGCGCGTGTGCCAGGAACACCGCCAGCAGCAGCGAGACCACCGGCACCACCACCAGATAGAGATAGTCGGGAACGATCTTTTTCAGCCGGGTTTCGATCCAGCCCAGCGCCATGCCCGCCAGGATCGACGGGATCACCTGCGCCTGATAGCCCACTTTCTGGATCACGAACCAGCCGAAGTTCCACACTTCCGGCGTTTGCTGGCCGAGCAGGTAGGAGTTCATCAGCTGCGGCGACACCAGGGTGACGCCCAGCACGATGCCGAGCACCGGGGTGCCGCCCATCTTTTTCACCGTCGACCAGCAGATGGCCACCGGCAGGAACATGAAGATCGCTTCACCGAGCAGCCACAGGAAGTCGTAAACGGTTTTCCACGCCGGGTGCATCTGCGCCAGCGTTTGGCCGTCGGACATCGGGATGTCGCCGATCACGTTGCGGAAGCCGAGGATCAGACCGCCGCTGATCAGCGCCGGCAGCAGTGGGAAGAAGATCTCGGCGAAGTGGGAGATGGTGCGCTCAGTCCAGGTCATGTTCTGGCGCGCGGCCACCTTGGCCTGCTCCTTGTCGGCCTCGTTGACGCCGGTGCTGGCGATCAGCGCCTGATAGTAGTCGCCGACGTCGGTGCCGATCACCACCTGGAACTGCCCGGCGTTGGTGAAGCAACCCTTGACCATCGGCAGCGCTTCGATCTCTTTCGGTTTCGCCTTGTTGGGATCGTTGAGGACGAAACGCAGCCGGGTAATGCAATGGCTGACGGTGGCGATGTTCTCGCGGCCGCCGACCAAAACAATCAGGCGATCAATATCCTGCTGTTTTACTTTGCTCATTATGGGATACCTGCAGAGGTGTTGACTGAGTAATGATCAAAGCTTAGCCACTCGGCTTTTTGAATGAAATGGGAACGTTCCCGGATTGGGGCGAGGATCACAAAATGACAAAAAATGGTCAACTTCTCATCAGGTCGTCAGGAAAGTTTGCTGGGCACCACCAGGCGGCGGATCCCCTGTTCGCCACTGAGCTGTGCCAACAGCTGCTGCGCCGCCAGCAGGCCGGCGCTGCCGTAGCCGAACTCCACCGACAGGGTGTCGGGGAACAGGAAGCTGAGCAGCGGGGTGTTGCCGATGGCGCATACCTGGATGGCGCGCGTCGGCTGTTGTTGCAGGTATTTGATTGCCCCCAGGGCGATGCTGTCGGAGGCGCAAATCAGCGCGCTGGTGTGCGCGTCAATCACTTCGGCGGCGTGCTGGAAACCGCTCTGGTAACTCAGCTCGCCCAGCGTGGCGCGCGGCGTGAGCGTGAGGCGTTCACAGGCGTCGAGATAGGCCTGATAGCGGCGCTGGCCGGTGGTGGCGTCGCTGAGCTGCACCCCCAGATAGCCGATATGCCGATGCCCTTGCTGATACAGGCGATCCATCAACAGGTTCACCGCGCCGGCATCGTCGTAGCAGACGGACGAGAAGCCGTCGTATTCGCGCACCATCACCACCATTTTTTCCTGCCACGGCTTGAGCATCGCCGCGGTCAGGCCGGTGAAGCCGAACAGGATCACGCCGTCGACGTTGCGCTGATGCAGTACGTGCAGATGCTCCTGCACCAGGCGGGTTTCGAACTGGCTCTCCATCACGATCGGATCGAAGCCTTGCTGATACAGCAGCGGCAGCATGGTGCGCACCGCCTGGTTTTCCGACGGCGAGTCGAGACGGGAAACGATGATGCCCACCACTTTGTCGCTTTGGCCGCGCATGGCGCGCGCCGACTTGGAGGGCGTAAACCCTTGCTGACGGATCACCGCTTCCACCCGTTCACGGGTTTGCGGGCTCACGCTGCCTTCATTGTTCAGCACGCGTGAGACGGTGGATTTACCTACGCCGCTCAGGCGTGCGATGTCCTTGATGGTCAGCCGGTTTTGCATGGTTTACTTTTCGTTGAAGTGGACAGGCGTAACATAACGGCCTGTAAAACAATGCCCGTCAGCATAGCTCATTTTCCGACGCGGATCTTGATGCAAAACGGGATTGTTGCACTGCGCTGAACGGCCGCTCCTGCCGCTCTGTTTTTCCCTTTACCGGAGGTGATCCCCCATATGGACCCCGACCCGACTGCTTTAGACACTCACTCGGTTCTCCGGTAAAACCTCTCCGCCTGGCGCTGCTGTTTTACCGGTGAAGTACATCACGGTAACCGGTAGCGCGCGCTTCGTCGTTCGCTCCTGCTGCTGAAAAAAAGAATAAGGATCTGCGTTGGCAGAGGCTTTTTGGCGCACCCGCCATCCGCCCGGCCGATGACGATCCCCGTTTACCCGCTGCCGTGAGGCACCGGGCGACGAGGTGCGAACCATGAAACTGAAAAAACTCCCCCGTCAGCTGCTGGGCCTGTTCGCCCGCGGCCTCCCGCGCCGTTTGGTGCGTCGCGACAGTCTGCTGGACGGCGTCGGCGGCGCTGCGCGCGACATGCCGGCCGGCCTGGCGCAGCAGCGGCTGGAATGCGCCGCCGCAGAAACGATGCAGCTCTTTGAGCGTTTTCACAGCCACCCGGAAGGCATCACCGCCCATGAGGCGGAACAGGTGCGCCAGCGCTGCGGTGAGAACGTCATCGACGATCAGCAGAAAGAGGCCTGGTGGCAACACCTCTGGCACTGCTACCGCAACCCGTTCAACCTGCTGCTGACCGCGCTCGGCATGATCTCTTACGCCACCGAGGATCTGACCGGCGCCTTGGTGATCGCGCTGATGGTGCTGATCTCCACACTGCTGAATTTCATCCAGGAGGCGCGATCCAACCGGGCGGCCGACGCGCTGAAGGCCATGGTGAGCAACACCGCCACGGTGATCCGCAGCGATGCGCTCACCGGCAGGAGCGAGCACGTGGAGCTGCCGATCGCGCAGCTGGTGCCGGGCGATATCATCAAACTGGCGGCCGGCGACATGATCCCGGCGGATCTGCGCGTGCTGTCGGCCAAGGATCTGTTCATCAGCCAGGCGGCGCTGACCGGCGAATCGCTGCCGGTGGAAAAATCCGCCGCACCGCAGTTGCCGGCGGCCGATCCACTCGACTGCCGAAATCTGTGCTTCATGGGCACCAACGTGGTCAGCGGCACCGCGCTGGCGATGGTGATCGGCACCGGCGGCGGCACCTATTTCGGCCAGCTGGCGCAGCGCGTCACCAGCCAGGATGAGCAGCCGAACGCCTTCCAGAGCGGCATTAGCAAGGTCAGCTGGCTGCTGATCCGTTTTATGCTGGTGATGACGCCGATCGTGCTGCTGATCAACGGCTACACCAAGGGCGACTGGTGGGAGGCGGCGCTGTTCGCGCTGTCGGTGGCGGTCGGGCTGACGCCGGAGATGCTGCCGATGATCGTCACCTCGACGCTGGCCAAAGGGGCGGTGAAGCTGTCGCGCCAGAAGGTGATCGTCAAACGTCTGGACGCCATCCAGAACTTCGGCGCGATGGACATTCTGTGCACCGACAAGACCGGCACCCTGACCCAGGACAAGATCGTGCTGGAGCGCCATACCGACGTGTTCGGCGCCAGCAGCGAGCGGGTGCTGCGCTACGCCTGGCTGAACAGCTTCTACCAGACCGGGCTGAAAAACCTACTCGACGTGGCGGTGCTGAGCTGCGCGGAGCAAAATCAGCAGCCGCAGGCGCTGCAAAACTACCGCAAGGTGGATGAGATCCCGTTCGACTTCGTGCGCCGCCGCATGTCGGTGGTGGTGGCCAAAGACAACGAGTATCACGAGTTGGTGTGCAAGGGCGCGCTGGAAGAGATGCTGGCGATTTGCAGCCACGTGCGCCACGAAGATGAGGTGATCCCGCTCAGCGAGGCGCTGCTGGCGAGGATCCGCCGCATCACCGACGATCTCAACCAGCAGGGGCTGCGGGTGGTGGCGGTGGCCAACAAGATCCTGCCGGCGCAAACCCATGAATACGGCGTGGCGGACGAGTCGGATCTGATCCTCGAAGGCTACGTCGCCTTCCTCGATCCGCCGAAGGAAAGCACCGCGCCGGCGCTGGCGGCGCTGAAACAGAACGGCGTCACGGTGAAGATCCTCACCGGCGACAACGAGCTGGTGGCCGCCAAAGTGTGCCGGGACGTCGGGCTCGAGGCCGATCATCTGCTGCGCGGCAGCGAGATCGAGCAGATGGACGACGAGCAGCTGGCGCAGGCGGCGGCGCGCACCACGGTGTTCGCCAAGCTGACGCCGCTGCACAAGGAGCGCATCGTCAAACTGCTGCGCCGCCAGGGGCACGTGGTGGGCTTTATGGGCGACGGCATCAATGACGCGCCGGCGCTGCGCGCGGCCGATATCGGCATCTCCGTTGATTCGGCGGTGGACATCGCCAAGGAAGCGGCGGACATCATCCTGCTGGAAAAAAGCCTGATGGTGCTGGAGCAGGGGGTGATCGAAGGGCGCCGCACCTTCGCCAACATGCTGAAATACATCAAGATGACCGCCAGCTCCAACTTCGGCAACGTGTTCAGCGTGCTGATCGCCAGCGCCTTCCTGCCGTTTCTGCCGATGCTGCCGCTGCACCTGTTGATTCAGAACCTGATGTACGACATCTCGCAGATCGCCATCCCGTTCGATAACGTCGACGACGATCAGATCACCCAGCCGCAGCGCTGGAACTCCGCCGATTTGGGGCGGTTTATGGTGTTCTTTGGGCCGATCAGTTCGATCTTCGACGTGCTGACCTTCAGCCTGATGTGGTGGGTATTCAAGGCCAACACGCCGGAAATGCAGACGCTGTTCCAGTCCGGCTGGTTCGTGGAAGGCCTGCTGTCACAGACGCTGATCGTGCACATGATCCGCACGCGCAAAATTCCGTTTATCCAGAGCCGCCCGTCCTGGCCGCTGTGCATCATGACGCTGGCGGTGATCGCCACCGGCATCGGCCTGGTGTTCTCGCCGCTGGCCGGCTTCCTGCAGCTGCAGGCGCTGCCGCTCGGTTACTTCCCGTGGCTGGTGCTGATCCTCGCCGGTTACATGGTGCTGACCCAATGCGTGAAAGGCTGGTTCGTGCGCCGCTACGGCTGGCAATAACCCGTTCGCCCCCTCCGGCCGGGAGGGGGCAACTGTGATCCCGTCCGCTTTTTCACCGCAACGGTTGGACATCTGTTCTGTGCTGAGTCTTTATCTACAGCGTTGGCTGTTTTTATTGATTTTTTTCCTCTGAGGAATTTCCGATGCACAGACCTTTCCGTTATACGCTACTGGCTTCATCGTTATGGTTTTCTTGCGGCGCGCTGGCGCAGCCGGCGGGTGATTTGCCGCTGATGCCCTGGCCGCAGCAGGTGGAAGTGACGCAACCGGCGGGCAAGCTGGTGCTGGATCGCCGCTTGTCTCTGACGCTGCAGGGCGATGATTTGGGCGACGCGCTGCCGCGCTGGCGCCAGCGCATCGAGTTACAGACCGGCTGGACGCTGGCGCCGAGGGAAGAAGCAAACGGCGCGGCGATCAAGGTGGTGATCAAGGACCGGGTGGCGGCGCAGCCGCTGCCGGGCAGCGATGAGAGCTACCGGCTGGCGGTCACGCCGCAGGGCGCCACGCTGACCGCCAACACTCGCTTTGGCGCGCTGCGCGGCATGGAGACCCTGCTGCAGCTGCTGCAGACCGACGGGCAAAACACCTTCCTGCCGCTGGTGGATATTCGCGATGTGCCGCGCTTCCCGTGGCGCGGCGTTTTGTTGGATTCGGCGCGCCATTTCCTGCCGCTGCCGGACATTTTGCGCCAGCTCGACGGCATGGCGGCGGCCAAGCTCAACGTATTCCACTGGCACCTGACCGACGATCAGGGCTGGCGCTTCGCCTCCGAGCATTACCCCAAATTGCAGCAGCAGGCCAGCGACGGCCTGTTTTACACCCGTGAGCAAATGCGGCAGGTGGTGGCTTACGCCACGGCGCGCGGCATTCGCGTGGTGCCGGAGATCGACATGCCGGGGCACGCCTCCAGCATCGCGGTGGCCTATCCCGATCTGATGAGCGCGCCGGGGCCGTATCGCATGGAGCGCGAGTGGGGCGTGCATAAGCCGACGCTCGATCCAACCCGCGACGAGGTGTATCAGTTTGTCGATGCGATCGTCGGCGAGCTGGCGGCGATCTTCCCCGATCCTTATCTGCACATCGGCGGCGACGAAGTGGACGCCAGCCAGTGGCGGGCATCGCCGTCGATTCAGGCGTTTATGCAGAAGAACGGGCTGGCGGATACCCATGCGCTGCAGGCCTACTTCAACCAGAAGCTGGAAAAGATCCTCGAGAAACACCAGCGGCAGATGGTCGGCTGGGATGAGATCTACCATCCGTCGCTGCCGCGCTCGATCGTCATTCAGTCCTGGCAGGGGCAAGACTCGCTGGGCGCCAGTGCGCAGGACGGCTATCAGGGCATCCTCTCCACCGGTTTCTACCTCGATCAGCCGCAAAGCACTGCCTATCACTACCGCAATGAAATTCTGCCGCAGCCGCTGGGGGTTGAGACGGCGGTGCAACCCGGCGAGCAGGCGCAAAGCTGGCGTTTCAGCATGCCGCGTCTGAAGGGTAGCGCGGTGGAGGGCAGCTTCACGCTGATCGAGGGCAAGCAGGGCTGGCGCGGCTTTATCGATTTCAACGGCAAGTCGCGCCGCGCGGTGCACGACATCGTCTGGCGCACGCCGCAGCAGGTGACGTTCCGCGTCGATACCTGGATGGGCGACACGCGGCCGGTGTTCACGCTGCAGCAGGACAAGCTCAGCGGCTATACGCTGGTCGGCAACGTGCGTTACCCCACCCAGGGCGAGAAACTGGCGGCGGCGCCGGCGGGCAAGATGCCGGTGGTGCCGGACGAGAAAGGGCAGGCCAATATTCTCGGCGGTGAAGCGGCGCTGTGGGCGGAAAACGTGCGCGCGCCGCTGATCGATCTCAAGCTGTGGCCGCGCGCCTTCGCGGTGGCGGAGCGGCTGTGGTCGGCGCAGGACGTTACCGACGAAAGCAACATGTACCGGCGGCTGGCGGCGATCGACGCCTGGTCGGTGGTGTCGGTCGGCCTGCAGCAGCATGCGGAAACGGCGCGCGAATTCACCCGGCTGAGCAACAGCGTGCAGATCGCGCCGCTACAGATCCTGGCCGAGGCGGTGGAACCGGCGCAGTATTACACCCGCCAGCACCTGAAGTTCCAGGCCGGCAACTATCACCAGTTCGAACCGCTGAACCGCTTTGCCGATGCGCTGCCGCCGGAGAGCGGCGCGGTGCGTGACATGCATGCCCAGGTCGCGGCTTTGCTGAAGGATAAGCGCGATAAGGCGGCGGCGCAGGCGCTGCGCGAACGGCTGCAGCGCTGGCAGGCGAACGGCGCGGCGCTGCAAACGGCGATCGCGGGCAACCGCACGCTGCGGGAGCTGGCGCCGGTGGCGCAGGACGTCGATGCCCTGGCCGCATTGGGGTTAACGCTGCTGGATCGCCATCAGCAGGACAAACCGCTGAGCCGGGCCGAGGCCGAACAAGCGCAGCGCCGGCTGGATGCGGCGGCGCAGACGCGCGACGAAGTGGTGATTGCCGCGGTGTACCCGCTGGAGGCGCTGCTGCGGGGGCTTAAAACGGAGTGAGGGTGACGGGGCTCGGCCAGTTGAGCCCCGGTTTTGTTACGCCTGTAGCGACAGCGGCGCATACCCGATGGCGTGCTGCAGGTAATTCAGCAGCAGCTGGCGGGTGAAGCGCGGCTCATCGATACCGCTGCCCTGCAGGAAGCGTTGCAGGTTGCTGCAGTCCCACCGATAGGTGTCTTGATAGAGCTCCACCGTCGATAGCTCGTCCACCATAGGATCCTTGAACAGGCTGAGCAGCGGGTACAGCGGCGCGTCGCTGTCGTTTTCCCATTGGGCCCGCCACTGTGCGAAGGGCAAGGGACGAAAACGATAACCGAACTCGCGCTCCAGCAGGCTGAAAAACTCACGCAGCGTCAGATTATTGTCACCTTGATGGATCAGGTTGAATTTCTGCCCCAGCGCCTGCGGATTGCGAGAGACGTGGGCGATGGCCCGGGTCATGTAATCCACCGTGGTCAACCCTTCGCGCATATCCCGTAAATCCGGCACCGTGCCGCTGCTGATGCAGGTTTTCACCAGCCGTCCCCACCATTGATAATCGGCGTTGACGCCGGTACGGCTGTGGCAGGTGGCGTAGCCCAGGCGGAAGGTCATCAGCGGCAGGCCTTGCGCCGCCGCCAAATCGGCAATTTTCTCCATCACCCATTTGCTGCGCACGTAGCCGATATCGCGGCTGACCGCCGGCAGGTTTTGGTCGATATCGTCGCTTTCCCGCATCACCCGCTTGCCGGTGTGCAGATGCCCCCAGCTGTATACGGAGATGGTCGACAGCAGCATCAGCGGCTTGGTGCGGCTATGCGCCGCGAAGCGAATGATTTCCCGCAGGCCCTGCACGTTGTCGCGCTTCATGTAGGCGTAAGGCTGGATAAAATTCACCGCGCTGGCCGAATGGTAAATCAGATCGATATCTCGGCTTAACGCCCTGTAGGCCGCCGGCGTCAGCGAAAAGTCGTGTTCCGCTACGTTGCCAGGCACGATATGAATGCGCGCGTGCTGGCTGGCGTTCAGCGCGATCCGGTAGCGCTGCAGCACCGCCTCCAGCCGCTGTCTCGGCGGCAGTTTGGCGCCGTCGCGCACCAGACAGTACAGCTCGGCGTCGGTGGTGCGCAGCAGATCGGCCAACAGATGCGCGCCGACGAAGCCGGTGGCGCCGGTCAGCAAAATGGCGCGCGGCGCGCTGATTTGCCGCGGATCGAACGTCGGATCGATGACGAGATCCGACGGCAAATAAACATCATCCTGCAAGGCACGCGCTTCGCCTTGCCGCTGTGTCGGTTGCCGGTCTCTGCGTTGTGCCAGTGCCAGTGCCTGCGCCAGGGCGCCCAGAGTGGGATATTCATAGATGTCGTGCACCGAAGTCTCGACGGCAAATGCCTCGGCCAGCGCCGCCATCAGTTTGGCCGCCAACAGCGAATGGCCGCCCAGCGAGAAAAAATCATCGTCGGCTGCGGGCTGTTCCACTTTCAGCAGCGAGCGCCAGAGATCGGCGACGACGCGCTGGTCGGCGGTCAGCGGCTGCGCAACGCCGACACTGACGCTGACCGGTTGGTAATGCGCCAACAGAGCCGCTTTGTCGATCTTGCCGTTGTTGTTCAGCGGCATGTGTTCCAGTAAACGATAATCGGCGGGCAGAAATGCGGTGGGCAGCGTTTCTTTCAGTTTCTGTCGGACGCGTGCGGTCACGTTTTCGCTGTCACTCTCCGCGATCAGAAACGCCACGATTTTCTTGCCCAGCGGATCGTCAGCCATTGCCACGGCGGCCACCGCTTTACGGACGCCCGCAACCTGCAGCATGGCGTTTTCGATTTCGCCCAGTTCAATGCGATTGCCGCGGATTTTGACCTGATCGTCGATACGGCCCAGATATTGAATGCGGCCATCCGCCAGCCAACGAGCCCGATCGCCGCTGCGGTACAGGCGCAATCCGGCGAAGTGAGGCGGGGTGATGAAGCGCTCGGCGGTCAACGCCGGATTGTTCAGGTAGCCACGGGCCAGACAGCGACCGCTGATATACAGCTCGCCGGGGCGATCGCCGATCACGGGCTGCAGTCGGTCATCGAGGATGAAGATTTCGGTATCGCCGATGGGCTGCCCAATGCTGGCGGGCGGGTTTTGCGTGGCGCAAGCCACCCGGTTGCAGGTGGCGAATATGGTGGCTTCCGTCGGGCCGTAGTAATCGATCAATGAATAATCGATGCCGCGCAGATCGACCGGATGAAGTTTCTCCCCTGAGCTGAACAAATACCGCAGCGCCAGATTGGCCGGTTGCGGCGCGCCGACCACTTCGGCAACCAGTACGGCGGGCAGGCTGGCGTGGGTAATGCCCTGTTCGGCAAAGTAGGCCAGCAGGACTTCCGGCTGCAGGCGAGCGTCTTCCGGGGGCAGATACAATGTGCCGCCGCTGGTCAGAGGCGACCAGATCTCCCATTGCGCGACGTCAAAACTCAAGCCGGCGATCAGCGTAGAACGACTTTCGGCATCCATGGCGAATTGCTTGTTATGCCAGAGAATTAAATTCAGCAGTGACTGATGTTCTATCAGCACACCTTTCGGTTTGCCGGTGGTGCCTGAAGTGAAAATGAGATAAACGATGGCATCGGGGGACGGAGAAATTAACGTTATATTCTCCTGCGAAGAAGTTGATATATTATCAATATAAATAATATCCCCGCTGAAGTTATTTTCCGAAAGCGCTATCGTCGCGTTGCTGGCGAGTATTAAAGGGGAACCGCTTTGCGTGACGATATCCTGTATTCTTTTTTCCGGGTAACGGGCGTCGATGGGAATATAGCCTGCGCCGGCTTTGACGATCGCCAACATACCGATCAGCATTTCCGGCGTGCGCAGCGTGACGAGCGGCACATAGCTGCCGGGCGCCACGCCCCGCCGTAGCAACAGCGCGCACAGTGCGCTGCTGGCTTCATCCAATTGACGGTAGGTCAGGTGTTTATTATCGCCGACGACGGCGGTTTTTTCCGGATAACGGGAAACTTGTTGGATAAAATAATCCAATACGCTAGGTGCCATGGTTATCTCCTGTCATTATTCACGAAGTGAACGAAATGAAACAGCAATGACCCGGCCGGGTGAAAAACAATTATAGGCGTATTTTTATTGAGGAATTGTAAATGTGAACGATATTACGCTATCGCTATAAATTAATTGGGTTAATAAAATGATTATCAATAAAAACGGCCAGTCTGCACTGGCCGTGATTCGCATGCGTGTCGATTAACGACGCACGGCGATGGCTTCGATTTCGATCTTCACGTCTTTCGGCAGACGCGCCACTTCTACGCAAGAGCGGGCCGGGAACGGCGCGCTGTGCTCGGTGAAGAAGGCTTCGTACGCGGCGTTGACGGTGGCGAAGTCGTTCAGGTCTTTCACGAATACGGTGGTTTTCACGATGTCGGCAACGATCAGGCCGGCGGCTTCGACGATCGCTTTAACGTTTTCCAGCGACTGGCGCGCCTGAGCGGCGACGTCGTCGGCGACGGCGCCGGTTTTCGGATCGACCGGGATCTGGCCGGAAGTGATGATCATGCTGCCCAGATCAACGCCCTGCACGTAAGGACCAATGGCTGCCGGGGCGAGTTCAGTGCTGATATTACGTGGCATGTTTTCTCCTGATAGACCCGTTGTCTTTCACGCCGCCGCGCGGTCGGCCGCAGCGTAAAATTCGGTGGGTAGCAACGTGGGTAGAGTAATTTTCAGAGGACCCATTATAGGGCGTCACCGGGAGAATGACAGCGCCATCTCCCGGCGCCCATGCCGGGCTTAGTCCGCCTGCAGTACCACCTGATGCTCGAACTCTTTTTCGCAGTAGCGGCATTTCAGGTGCACTTCGCCGCCGCGCGATTTGACGCTGAAGCTCGACGCCACCGGCTCGCTGCGGCTGATGCAGTTGCCGTTCGGGCAGGTCAGCACGCCGTCGATGTGGTCCGGCAGGCTGAGGGTCAGTTTGCGCACCACTTCATAGTTATCGATGCGGTTTACCGTGGCCTTCGGCGCGTACATCGCCAGCTGGTTGGCCTGCTGCTCGGTCAGGAAAGTGTTCTCGATCTTGATCAGATCCTTGCGGCCCAGTTCGTTGGAGGGCAGGTTCAGGCCGATGGTGATGCGCTGGTCGGTGGCGGTCAGCTTGAACAGCGTCAGCAGCTTGAAACCGATCTGCGCCGGAATGTGGTCGATCACCGTGCCGCATTTGATCGCTTCGACCTGCAGTTTGTTGTCGTGAGTCATGGCGGTTCCCCCTTAAAGAGCCAAATCTGCGTTGAGCACCAGCGCCAGCAGCGCCTGACGGGCGAAGATGCCGTTGCCCGCCTGCTGGAAGTAGTAAGCGTGCGGCGTTTTATCCACGTCGGTGGCGATCTCGTCGATGCGCGGCAGCGGGTGCAGCACCTTGAGGTTGGCGCGCGCGCCGGCCAGATCTGCGGCGCGCAGCACGAACTGCGCCTTCACGTTGGCGTACTCGGACGGATCGAGGCGCTCTTTCTGCACCCGGGTCATGTAGAGAATATCCAGCTCTGGCACCACTTCTTCAATGCTGCCGTGCAGGCTGTACTCGATGCCTTTCTCTTCCAGCATTTTCAGGATGTAGGCCGGCATTGCCAGCGCGTCCGGGGCGATGAAGTAGAAGCGGTTGCCTTCGAATTTGGCCAGCGCCTGGGTGAGCGAGTGCACGGTGCGGCCGTATTTCAGGTCGCCGACCATGGCGATGCTGAGATTGCTCAGGCGCCCCTGGGTTTCCTGGATGGTGAACAGATCCAGCAGGGTCTGGGTCGGGTGTTGGTTGGCGCCGTCGCCGGCGTTGAGCACCGGCACGTTGCCGGAGAACTCCGAGGCCATGCGCGCCGCGCCTTCCTGCGGATGGCGCATCACGATGGCGTCCACGTAGGTGCTGATCACCGAGATGGTGTCAGCCAGGGTTTCGCCTTTTTTGCCGAGCGAGGTGTTGCTGCCGTCGGCAAAACCGACCACCGAGGCGCCGAGGCGGTGCATCGAGGTTTCGAACGACAGGCGGGTACGGGTCGAGGCTTCAAAGAAGCAGCTGGCGATCACCTTGTGTTTCAACAGCTCCGGCTGCGGGTTGGCTTTCAGACCGGCGGCGGTGCGCAGCACCAGCTCCAGATCCTCGCGGCTGAGATCGTTAATAGAGATGATGTGTTTGTGATACAGCGGGTTGGCCATTTTTCACTCCTCCTCGACGCGTGCCCGTGGCGCGGGACTTTTTAAGGCAAAAAAAAGCCCCTCAATGAGGGGCTTGAAACGATCGGTTTAGCAACAGGAGAAACAACGGCAGCTGGCCGCCGATAGGCAGTCGGTTTTGTCGATTGTGGCTAACAAAACAAACGTCGTTTTTCATGCTTTCTCCTGGCAAATTGTGGCGCATTATACTCGCGCTTTTCGCCACTGCAAGCGCTAAAACGCCGTTTTTTGCCGCCCCGCAATCGATTGGCCGGCGATGGCTGCCCGCCGGCTATTTGCTGACGCGATCGTAGTAGACCATGTCGGCGTTCAGCCCCTGCTGGTAGCCTTTGACGTTGTCGCGCAGCACCACTTCGGTTTTGGCCTGATCGATAAACACGTACGGTGAACTGCGCTGCAGCTCCTGCTGCATGGCGGTGTACAACGCGCGCCGTTTGGCCGGATCGGCTTCGGCTAGCGCCGCCAGCGTCTGCTGGTTCAACTGCGGGATCTGCCAGCCGTTCAGCCCGGCCACCGTGCTGCTCTTGCCGTCGTTGTAGGCGAAGGCGCTGGCGTTGGAGTGGGCGTCGAAGTAATCCGGGATCCATAGGCGGATCGCCGCCTGATGCTGCCTGGCGCGCACGCGGGAGTAAACCTGGCTGCCCGCGGCCGGCAGCAGTTCGATCTTCACGCCGGCGGCGGCGAAGCTGCCCTGCAGCGCCTGCGCGATGGTGATGAACGGCGGCTTGTTCTCTACGTCCAGCGTAAAGGCGGCGTGGGTGATGCCCGCCTTGGCCAGGATCGCTTTCGCCTTGGCGGGATCGTAGCTGAACGGGTTGGTCTCCAGCGCGCCCGGCAGCCCGACCGGCAGGAAGCTCTGGTGCACGAAGTATTGGCCCTTCAGCAGATCCTGGGTGATGCCCTGATAATCCACCAGGTAGCGCGCCGCTTCCCAGAAGGCCGGGTTGTTCAGCAGCGGATTGGCGCCGTTGCCGGTGTTGAACACCAGGTAGTTTTGCTCGGCGGACGGGATCTCCAGCACCTTGACGCCCGGCTGGTTCTTCAGCGTGTCGGTCTGATCGGCGCCCAGTTCGCGGGCGATATCGGCGTCGCCCTGCTGGATCAGCAGGCGGCGGGTGGCCGGATCCGGCACGTTTTTAATAATGATGTTTTTCAGCTGCGGTTTGTCGCCCGGCGAGGTGGGGTTGGCATCCAGCACGATCGCCTGATGCGGCTGATAGACGCGCATCTTGAACGGGCCGCTGCCAGCGGAGTGCATTTTCAGCCAGGCGTTGCCGAAGTCGCCGTCTTTGACGTTGGCCAGCGCCGCCTTGCTGTCGACGATCGAGGCGATCGGCGTCGAGAGGATATTCAGCGCCACCGCCGGGCTGACGTCCGCCGTCCAGCGCAGCTGCACGGTATGGTCGTCGATCTTCTTCAGCTGCGCGTCGATGTTGTCCGGCTGCCAGCCGAGCACGTTGAGGATGAACGCCGGCGACTTGTTCATTTTCACCGCGCGGCTGTAAGAGAAGATCACGTCGTCAGCGGTCAGCGGATTGCCGGAGGCAAACGCCGCCTGCGGCCGCAGTTTCACCGTCAGCGTTTTAGCCGCCGCATCGCCCTGCCAGCTTTCCGCCAGCACCGGCGCCACCTTGGCTGGATCGTCGCGATCCGCCTGCACCAGCCGCTGATACAGGCTGGGCACCGTCTGGATGCTGGAGAGTTCGTTGGCTTCCGCCGGATCGAGGCTGACGATGTCATCCAGCGATTGCACCACTACCAGCGTATTCGGCGGCGTGGCGGCTAACGCGGCGGCGGGCAGGGCGGCGAGCAGGAACAGCGGCAAGAGTTTGGTTTTCATCGGTGTGTATCCCCTGAAGGCGCCGCAAGGCGGCGCTGAGAACGGTTTGTTATCGTTGGTTTTTATGGCGCGGGCGCCGTCGGCCTGTCACGGTAGAACCTTTGCCGGCGGCGGGCAAAGGTCAATCCGCTATTTGATATTCCAGGAATATATTAGCCGCCCTGGCCGGGGGTGCCAGGGCGGAGGGGGGGGCAATCAGAGGGTTTCGCTCAGCGTGGCGACCAGCACCGCCTTGATGGTATGCAGCCGGTTTTCCGCCTGATCGAACACCACGCTGTGCGCCGATTCGAACACCTCGTCGGTCACTTCCATGCCGCCGTGCAGGTCGTACTGCTGCGCCATCTGCTTGCCGAGCGTGGTTTGGTCGTCGTGGAAAGCCGGCAGGCAGTGCAGGAACTTCACGTTCGGGTTGCCGGTCAGCTTCAGCATCGCCATGTTGACCTGATACGGCCGCAGCAGCGCGATACGTTCCTGCCAGGTCTCTTTCGGTTCGCCCATCGACACCCACACGTCGGTGTAGAGGAAATCGGCGTCTTGCACCCCTTCGGCGATGTCTTCGGTCAGGGTGAGTTTCGCGCCGGTTTGCTGCGCCAGCGCCTGGCATTCGGCCACCAGCTCCGGCTGTGGCCAGCAGGCCTTCGGCGCCACCAGCCGCAGATCCATACCCGCCAGCGCGGCGGCTTCCAGCAGCGTGTTGCCCATGTTGTTGCGCGCGTCGCCGACGTACGCCAGCTTCACCTCGCTCAGCGCCTTGCCCGGTAGGTGTTCCTGCACGGTGAGCAGATCCGCCAGCAGCTGAGTGGGGTGGAACTCGTCGGTCAGGCCGTTCCACACCGGCACGCCGGCATGTTCCGCCAGGGTTTCCACCAGCGCCTGGCCGTAGCCGCGGTATTGAATACCGTCGTACAGGCGGCCCAGCACCCGGGCGGTGTCTTTCATCGACTCTTTATGGCCGATCTGGCTGCCGCTTGGGCCGAGATAGGTCACCTGCGCACCCTGATCGAATGCGGCAACTTCGAAAGAGCATCGCGTGCGGGTCGAGTCTTTTTCGAAGATGAGCGCAATGTTTTTGCCCTGCAGCCGGCGCTGTTCCTGCCCCTGCTTCTTGGCCTGTTTCAGATCGGCCGAAAGCCGCAGCAGCGCCTGCAGCTCGGCGGGGGTGAAATCCATTAACCTCAGAAAGTGACGTTGGTAGAACGCATTGCCGGTGCTCATAGTCCGATTCCTTGATCGCTCAATTGAATTAAAATTCACTTTATATGTATGAATATTCAATTTCAACCCCGACGAGCAAATCTTTCACGTTTATCGTGGAAGCAATGTCGGCGGTGTGTGAAAATAGAAGGAATGAAGGCCATTTGACTTGAGGATATAGGCATGGCAAACCGCGAATTGCTGGAAGAACAACGTGAAGAGACCCGCCTGATCATCGAAGAACTGCTGGAAGACGGCAGCGATCCGGACGCGCTCTACACCATCGAGCACCATCTGTCCGCCGAGAAATTTGAGGTTCTGGAGCAGGCCGCCGTTGAAGCCTTCAAGCTGGGCTACGAAGTGACCGACGCCGAAGAGCTGGAAGTGGAAGACGGTTCGATGGTGATGTGCTGCGACGTGATCAGCGAAGTCGGCCTGAACGCCGAGCTGATCGACGCTCAGGTAGAACAGCTGGTGGCGCTGGCGGAGCGCTGCGGCGTCAACTACGACGGCTGGGGCACCTACTTCGAAGATCCGAACGGTGAAGACGGTGAGGATGACGAAGACGGCGACTACATCGACGAAGACGACGACGGCAAACGCCACTGATTAACCCCGCTTATTCACATGGGCCGGTTCTCGCCGGCCCCTGATATCCCCGTCGTCTTTCAAGCTGCAGCGTTGTTGGCTGCACTCTCTCACCCCAGTCACTTACCTGAGTAAGCTCCTGGGGATGAGTGAGCTGGCCGCCTAGCTGCAACTTGAAATACATAGGGCAATGAAGCCGATGACATACCAATCCCTGTTAGCCCCGATTTTAAGCTTCCTGCACTGTGAAACTCCCGACGCCTGGATCGACGCCGCGCGCCGTCCGGAAAACCTGCAGCTGTTGCTGACCGACCACCTGGTGTGCGAGCTGAAGGCCGCGCAGACCGGCATGTGGCTGATCCGCCGCTATGTGGCGGACAAAGAGAGCGGCGACGCGCTGTTGGCGCTGCTGCGGCCCTACGAGGCGTTTCTGCACGAGGCGCAGGGCGCGCCGGACACGCTGTTCCGCCAGGGCCAGTTCACCCGCAAGATCCTGCCGAAAAACGGCTCGGCCTACGGCCAGGATCTGGCGGATCGCATGGTGCTGTTGATCAAGGAAGAGCTGCATCACTTCTCGCAGGTGCTGGAGATCATGCAGACGCGCGGGATCCCGTATCGCAAGATCACCGCCAGCCGCTACGCCAAGGGCATGATCCGCGAGATCCGCACTCACGATCCGGCGACGCTGATCGATAAACTGATCTGCGGCGCCTACATCGAAGCGCGATCCTGCGAACGCTTCGCCAAGCTGGCGCCACACCTGGATGACGAGCTGAACCGCTTTTACGTTTCGCTGCTGCGATCCGAAGCGCGGCATTACCAGGACTACCTGACATTGGCCGAGCAGATCGCCGGCGGCGACATCAGCGAACGGGTGGCGCATTTCGGCCGCCTCGAAGCTGAGCTGATCCTGTCGCCGGACAGCGAGCTGCGCTTCCACAGCGGCGTGCCCGCCGCCGCATGACGTTGAGGGGCGCCCCTACTGCGGCGCGCCCAGCAACAGATCCACCGCCTTTTCCGCCAGCATGATGGTCGGCGCATTGGTGTTGCCGCTGGTGAGCTGCGGCATCACCGAGCAGTCGATCACCCGCAGCTGTTCAAAACCGTGCACCCGCAGCTGCGGATCGGTCACCGCGTCCTGCGGCGACGGCCCCATGCGGCAGCTGCCCACCGGGTGATACACCGTCTTGCAGAAGTTGCGCACGAACTCTTCCAGCTGCGCTTCATCGCGCGTCCACTCCGGCTGCGGCATCAGCAGATCTTTGATCAGCGGCTTCAGCGCCGCGGTTTGCAGGAAGCCCAGGCCGAACTTCACCGCGCGCACGCTGCCGGCCAGATCGTCCGGGTGACCGAGGTAGTTGGCGTGCAGCCTGACCGGATCGCGCGGGTTGCTGCTGCGCAGCTGCACTTCGCCGCGCGCCTTCGGCTGCAGGTAGCCGACCTTGTGCGTGAAGCCGTGAATGTTCGGCAGCGGCTCGCCGGGCACGTCGTCCCAGCTGTCCAGCAGCGGCAGGAAGTGGATCTGCACGTCCGGCCGGCCGTCGCCCTGGCTGTCGGTGAAGGCGGCGCCTTCCAGCACGTTGGATGAGAGCACCCCGCTGCGAAACGCCAGCCACTGCGCGCCGTGGCTCAGCGCCTGCAGGCCGCGATCGGCGCCGAACAGGCTGATCGGCTCGCGGGTGCTGACGTTGATCGACATGTGCAGATGGTCGTGGAAGTTTTTGCCCACCGGCAGATCCGCCCGCACCTCGATGCCCAGCTGCTGCAGGTGGTCGCGCGGGCCGATGCCGGACAGCATCAGCAGCTTCGGCGAACCGACCGCGCCGGCGCTGACGATCACCTCTTTGGTGGCGAGTGCCGTCACTTCCGCGCCGCCGTTCTGGCTGTAAACCACGCCGGTGGCGACGTTGCCCTCGAAGGTCAGCCGGTGCGCCAGGGCGTTCAGTTTCACCACCAGCCGCCGTTCGTCGCGCACTGCCTTCAGGTAGGTGCGGGCGGTGCTGGCGCGCTCGCCGTTGCGGGTGGTGGTTTGGTAGAAACCGACGCCGTGCTGGCTGTCGCCGTTGAAGTCGTTGCGATAGGGCAGGTTCAACTCCTGGCCGGCGCGGATAAACGCCATGCTCAGCGGGTGGCGGTAGCGGTTCTCGCTGACCGGCAGCAGCCCGTCGGCGCCGTGGTAGTCGTCGGACAGGCTTTCATTGGCCTCGGCGCGTTTGAAGTAGGGCAGCACATCCCGGTAGCTCCAGCCGGCGCAGCCATAGCGTTCGGCCCAGTCGTCGTAGTCCTGCGGCTGGCCGCGCAGGTAGATCATGCCGTTGACCGAACTGCTGCCGCCCAGCACCTTGCCCTGCGCGATCTGCATGCGGCGGTTGTTGGCGTGCGGTTCCGGCTCCGTCTCGTAGGGCCAGCTTTTTTTGGCGATGATCTTGGCCACCCCGGCCGGCATCTTGATAAACAGGTTATTGTCGTCGCCGCCGGCTTCCAGCAGCAGCACCCGCGCCTGGGTGCGGCGGATCAGCTGCGCCGCCAGCACGCAGCCGGCGGAACCGGCGCCGACGATGATGTAATCAAAGGTATTTTCCGACATGACAGCTCTCCGTGCGCGATTGGGATACTGGCAGAGTAGCGCGGGGGGAAAAACGGTCAATTTGCGATCGTTAATTTATTAACGAACTTCACATTAAATTTACATCATGGTTTTTAACGTCAGTTTATCTGCTTGAAAAACGGCGTTATAGCGAGTTTTACTGATTGATTGCGATATTAATAAAATGGCGCAGCACGCTGCGCCATGATAGAGAGGCGGGGGACGATTACAGCGTTTTCAGCATGGTGACTTCGCAATCGACGTGGCCGGTGGCGCCCATCGCGTGGTCGATGTGTTCGAAGCCCAGGTGTTCGTACAGTGCGACGGCCTGCGTCAGGCTGGCGGTGGTCTCGAGGTAACAACAGCGGAAGCCGTGCTGGCGGGCGAAATCCAGCGCCTGCAGCGCCAGGCGTTTCGCCAACCCCTTGCCGCGCAACACCGGCAGGAAATACATCTTCTGCAATTCGCAAATATCGTCTGCGCCGCCCTGCAGCGGC
Organism: Serratia sp. PL7; assembly: GCF_945957435.1. Classification (NCBI taxonomy): domain Bacteria; kingdom Pseudomonadati; phylum Pseudomonadota; class Gammaproteobacteria; order Enterobacterales; family Yersiniaceae; genus Serratia; species Serratia sp. PL7. The sequence goes on from NZ_CAMFLB010000004.1 coordinate 77,447, forward strand.
GCGATGCCGCCGCCGCCGGCGACCTGGCCGTCCACCTCGATCACCCAGTAAGCGCTGCGCGGCAGGCTGTAGAGCTGATACAGGGCGTCCAGATTGGGATCGGAGACGGTATAGCCTTTATCCGCCGTCAGGCCGTGCTCGGCGGAGACTTCGCGAATGACGTGAGCAATGGCGGGATTGTCTTCCGCCGTGATGGGGCGCACCAGCAGGCGCGCCGGGGTTGCTGTTGTCATGTTTACACTCGCCATTGAAAGAGACCACGTTCGTTTTTCGTTTTTATCGCAGCACGAAACGCGCCGGGGATTATTTCCCGGCGGCGTCCCTGCAGCAGTAATATCTTGTAATAACATCTAACCCGGCTCGGATGCAACGGCGATAAAAAAACAGCGGGGAAGACCCCGCTGTTTTTCAGGCGTTGGCGTGAGCCGGTGGATTACAGCGCGGCGATGGTCGCCTGCTGTTCCTGCAGCTTCACTTTGCCTTCTTTGCAGGCCGCCAGACGATCGCGTTCTTTGGCAACCACCGCCTCCGGCGCGCGCGCCACGAAGCCTTCGTTCGCCAGCTTGCCTTCGATCGAAGCGATTTCCGCATCCAGTTTACCCATCTCTTTCGCCAGACGCGCGATCTCGGCGTCCTTGTCGATGAAGCCGGCCATCGGGATCAGCAGCTCGGCGCCGTCCACCAGCTTGGTGACGGAGACCGGGCCTTTCTCACCGGCTGGCAGCAGCGCGATGGATTCCAGGCGCGCCAGACGGGCGATAAAGCTTTGGTTCTCCTGCACGCGGCGCTGGGCGTCGGCGCTGCAGTTGCGCAGCAGCACGTCGAGCGCTTTGCTTGGCGCGATGTTCATCTCGGCGCGGATGTTGCGCACGGCGATGATGGTTTGCTTGATCCACTCCAGATCGTTCAGCGCCTGCTCGTCTTCCAGCGTGGCGTCGTAGGCCGGGAACGGCTGCAGCATGATGGTGTCTGCGGTCGTGCCGGTCAGCGGCTTCACGCGCTGCCAGATGGTTTCGGTGATGAACGGAATGATCGGGTGCGCCAGGCGCAGCAGCGCTTCCAGCACGGTGATCAGCGTGTGGCGGGTGCCGCGCTGTTCCGCTTCGCTGCCGTTGCTCACCACCGGCTTGGTCAGCTCCAGATACCAGTCGCAGAACTGGTTCCAGGTGAATTCGTACAGGATGTTGGCCGCCAGATCGAAGCGGTAGGTGTCCAGCGCTTCGCGGTAGGCTTTCACCGTGCGGTTGAATTCGGCCAGGATCCAGCGATCCGCCAGCGACAGTAACTTTTCGCCGCCGTTGAAGCCGCAGTCGTGCGCTTCGGTGTTCATCAGCACGAAGCGGCTGGCGTTCCACAGCTTGTTACAGAAGTTGCGGTAGCCTTCCAGGCGCTTCATGTCCCAGTTGATGTCGCGGCCGGTCGAGGCCAGCGCCGCCAGGGTGAAGCGCAGGGCGTCGGTGCCGTGCGGCTCGATGCCGTTCGGGAACTGCTTCTCGGTGCGCTTGCGGATTTTCTCCGCCAGCTGCGGCTGCATCATGTTGCCGGTGCGTTTTTCCAGCAGATCTTCCAGCGAGATGCCGTCGACCATGTCCAGCGGGTCGATCACGTTGCCTTTGGACTTGGACATCTTCTGGCCTTCGTCGTCACGGATCAGGCCGGTCATGTAGACGGTCTTGAACGGCACCTGCGGCTTGCCGTTTTCATCCTTGATGAAGTGCATGGTCAGCATGATCATGCGCGCGATCCAGAAGAAGATGATGTCGAAGCCGCTGACCATCACGCTGGTCGGGTGGAAGGTTTTCAGCGCCTCGGTCTGCTCCGGCCAGCCCAGGGTAGAGAAGGTCCACAGGCCGGACGAGAACCAGGTGTCCAGCACGTCTTCGTCCTGGGTCAGCACCACGTCGGCGCCCAGGTTGTTCTCGCTGCGCACTTCTTCTTCGCTGCGGCCCACGTAGACTTTGCCGTTCACGTCGTACCAGGCCGGGATGCGGTGGCCCCACCACAGCTGACGCGAGATGCACCAGTCTTGAATGTCGCGCATCCAGCTGAAGTACATGTTTTCGTACTGCTTCGGCACGAACTGAATGTCGCCCTGTTCGACCGCTTCCACCGCCACTTTGGCCAGCGGCGCGGTGCGCACGTACCATTGGTCGGTCAGCATCGGCTCGATCACCACGCCGCCGCGGTCGCCGTAAGGCACCGTCAGGTCGTGCGGCTTAACCTCGTCCAGCAGGCCCAACTGATCGAAGGCGGCCACCACCGCTTTACGCGCCGCGAAGCGCTCCAGGCCGCGGAACTCGGCCGGGATTTCGTTGCAGTAGTCGGTGCAGACTTCGCCCAGGGTGTTGAACACTTCCGCTTCCTGGCGGATGTCGCCGTCGAAGGTCAGAATGTTGATCATCGGCAGGCCGTGGCGTTTGCCGACTTCGTAGTCGTTGAAATCGTGCGCCGGGGTGATCTTCACGCAGCCGGTGCCTTTTTCCATATCGGCGTGTTCGTCGCCGACGATGCGGATGCGGCGGCCGACCAGCGGCAGAATGATCTCTTTGCCGATCAGGTCTTTATAGCGTGGATCTTCCGGGTTGACGGCCACGCCGGTATCGCCCAGCACGGTTTCCGGACGGGTGGTGGCGACCACCAGGTAGTCTTTGCCCTCGGCGGTTTTCGCGCCGTCGGCCAGCGGGTAGCGCAGGTGCCACATGGAACCTTTGGACTCGCGGTTTTCCACTTCCAGATCGGAGATGGCGGTGCGCAGCTTCGGATCCCAGTTCACCAGGCGCTTGCCGCGGTAGATCAGGTCTTCTTTGTGCAGACGGACAAACACTTCGCGCACCGCGTTCGACAGGCCTTCGTCCATGGTGAAGCGCTCGCGCTCCCAGTCCACGGAGTTGCCCAGACGGCGCATCTGGCGGGTGATGGTGCCGCCGGATTCCGCCTTCCACTGCCAGATTTTGTCGATGAACGCGTCACGGCCGTAGTCGTGGCGGGTTTTGCCTTCTTCCGCGGCGATCTTGCGCTCCACCACCATCTGGGTGGCGATGCCGGCGTGGTCGGTGCCCGCCTGCCACAGGGTGTTTTTACCCTGCATGCGCTGATAGCGAATCATGGTATCCATGATGGTCTGCTGGAACGCGTGGCCCATGTGCAGGCTGCCAGTGACGTTCGGCGGCGGGATCATGATGCAGAAGCTTTCCTGGCTGGTGTCGCCGTTCGGCTTGAAGTAACCCTGATTCTCCCAGTGATCGTACAGCTTCTGTTCGATCTGTTTTGGGTCGTATGCGGTGTCGAGCTGACTGTTTGTCTTTTCCATTCTTTATCGTATTCAGTGAGTTGGCGGCGTAGCCGTGGTCAAATGGAAGCCGACGCTGCGATAGGCCTTGTAACGGTCGCGCGCCAACTGTTTCAGAGTGTCTTCGTAAGGAACGAAGTCTACCACTTCATGGAAAGCGGTAGCAAAATCGGCAAACTGCGGCAGCAGGGCGATCAGCAGATCGCGCGGGGCATTGCCGCGCTTGCCGGGCCAGCACAGTTCCACCGGCGCGCCGTAGTGCGGCCCTTCGCCGGCCAGATTGTGCGGCACGAATTCATGCGGCTCGCGCTGCCACAGCGCTTCGTCCAGCCGCTGGGCCTGCTCCTGGCTCTCGCAGGCGATCAGCACCCGCTTGCCGGAACGGAAGCCGCTGGCGGCAACGGCGCAGGCCACGGCCTCATGGGCGCTGAGCGCGCCTGACGGTTCCGCGTTGTCGAGCAAATAAAACGTCGCCTGTTTCATTAAGGATCCACCGCTGCCGATAAAAAAATGTAGGGGCACAGCATGCTGTGCCCCTTGGGATTATACCTGAATTACCGCTCAGATTTAATCGTCGCCGTTCAGACCTGCACGGTTGAGCAGGAACTGCGACAGCAGCGCCACCGGGCGGCCGGTCGCGCCCTTGGCTTTACCGGAGCGCCAGGCGGTGCCGGCGATATCCAGGTGTGCCCAGGTGTACTTGCGGGTGAAGCGCGACAGGAAGCAGGCGGCGGTGATGGCGCCACCAGGGCGGCCACCGATGTTCGCCATGTCGGCGAAGTTGGAGTCCAACTGCTCGTAGTACTCGTCGGCCATCGGCAGGCGCCAGGCGCGGTCGCCGGCCTGCTCGGAAGCGCCCAGCAGCTCGTGCGCCAGCGGGTTGTGGTTCGACATCAGGCCGGTGATGTGGTGGCCCAAGGCGATCACGCAGGCGCCGGTCAGGGTGGCGATGTCGATCACCAGCTCCGGTTCGAAGCGCTCGACGTAGGTCAGGGTGTCGCACAGCACCAGGCGGCCTTCGGCGTCGGTGTTGAGCACCTCGACGGTCTGGCCGGACATGGTGGTCAGCACGTCGCCCGGACGATACGCCCGGCCGCCCGGCATGTTTTCACAGCCGGCCAGCACGCCGATCACGTTCAGCGGCAGGTTCAGCTCCGCCACCACGCGCATCACGCCGTACACGGTCGCCGCGCCGCACATGTCGTATTTCATCTCGTCCATGCCGTCGGCCGGTTTGATCGAGATGCCGCCGGAGTCGAAGGTCAGCCCTTTGCCTACCAGCACGATCGGCTTAGCGTCCGGATTTGGGTTGCCCTTATATTCCATCACCGACATCAATGATTCGTTCTGCGAACCAGCGCCGACCGCCAGATAGGCGTTCATGCCCAGCTCTTTCATCTGCTGTTCGCCGATGACGCGGGTGGTGATGTTGGTGCTGAAGGCGTCCGCCAACTGACGGGCCTGCGAGGCCAGGTAGCCGGCGTTACAGATGTTCGGCGGCATGTTGCCGAGATCTTTGGCCGCCTTGATGCCGGAAGCCACCGCCAGGCCGTGCTGGATAGCGCGCTCGCCGCTGGTGAGCTCACGGCGGGTCGGCACGTTGAACACCATTTTGCGCAGCGGACGACGCGGCTCCACCTTGTTGCTTTTCAGCTGATCGAAGGTGTAGAGCGTCTCTTTGGCGGTTTCCACCGCCTGACGCACTTTCCAGTAGGTGTTGCGGCCTTTCACGTGCAGTTCGGTCAGGAAGCAGACCGCTTCCATCGAGCCGGTGTCGTTGAGGGTATTGATGGTTTTCTGGATCACCTGCTTGTATTGGCGCTCATCGAGCTCGCGCTCTTTGCCGCAGCCGATCAGCAGGATGCGCTCGGAGAGAATGTTGGGCACATGGTGCAGTAGCAGCGTCTGCCCGACCTTGCCTTCCAGTTCGCCACGGCGCAGCAATGCGCTGATATAACCATCACTGATTTTGTCGAGTTGTTCTGCGATAGGGGACAGGCGGCGCGGTTCGAAAACGCCGACTACAATACAGGCACTGCGCTGTTTTTCCGGGCTACCGCTTTTTACACTGAACTCCATGCACTCTCCTGAATCTTAAAGACAAAGGCGGACGCTACGGCTAGAATAACCGACTCCGTAACGATCTCCTGCCATTTGAGTTAACGGATTATGTTAACCTGAACGGCATAAATTGCTCTGTTTTGGCGACTATAAGCAAGTTCCTATAGGACACCCAAACGGCTTGATGTTGTAATACTATTTTAGCTGTGAAGGTTGCCATATGATGAGAATAAATGGCGGATTAACGATGAAATTATCGATTTTCCTGCAAAAAGACAAGTTTTCACAGGCGTAATAAGCGTGATCATCATAAGATATCTGGTACGGGAAACGCTCAAGAGCCAAATCGCCATCCTGTTCATCCTGCTTCTGATCTTCTTTTGTCAGAACCTGGTCAGGGTGTTGGGCGACGCGGTGGACGGCAATATCCCGACAAACTTAGTACTCTCCCTGCTCGCGTTGGGCGTGCCGAAAATGGCGCAGCTCATCCTGCCTTTGAGCCTGTTTCTCGGCTTGCTGATGACGCTTGGGCGGTTGTATACCGAGAGCGAAATCACCGTTATGCACGCCTGCGGGCTGGGTAAACGCACCCTGATTATCGCCGCCATGATCCTGGCGCTGCTCACCTCTGCGATCGCGGCGGTGAACGTGTTTTGGGCCGGCCCCTGGGCCTCGCGCTATCAGGACGTGGTGGTGAACGAAGCCAAGGCCAACCCGAGCATCGCCGGGCTGGCGGAAGGGCAGTTCAAACCCTCGCAGGACGGCAACGCAGTGCTGTTTATCGGCAACGTGAAGGGCAGCACCTTCAACGACGTGTTCCTGGCGCAGCTGCGGCCGAACGGCAACCAACGCCCGTCGGTGGTGGTGGCCGAGCACGGCAACATCGTGCAGCAGAAAGACGGCTCGCAGGTGGTGACGCTCGACAAGGGTACCCGCTTTGAAGGCACCGCGCTGCTGCGCGACTTCCGCATTACCGACTTCACCGACTACAAGGCGGTGATTGGCCACCGCACCGTGGCGGCCGATAACACCGAATCCGAACAGATGTCGATGCAGACGCTGTGGGAATCCGACGATCCGGACGCGCGCGCCGAGCTGCACTGGCGCCTGACGCTGGTGGTCTCGGTGGCGCTGATGGCGCTGCTGGTGGTGCCGCTCAGCGTGGTGAACCCGCGCCAGGGCCGCGTGCTGAGCATGCTGCCGGCCATCCTGCTGTATCTGATCTTCTTCCTGCTGCAGACCTCGCTGCGCTCCAACGCCGGCAAGGGCAAGCTGGATCCGATGCTGTGGCTGTGGCTGGTTAACGGCGTTTACTTGGCGATCGCGCTGGCGCTGAACCTGTGGGATACCGTGCCGATGCGCAAGCTGCGCGCACGCCTGAGAGGAGCGGCCTGATGTTTGGCGTATTAGACCGGTATATCGGCAAAACGATTTTCAACACCATCATCATGACGCTGTTCATGCTGGTGTCGCTGTCCGGCATCATCAAGTTCGTCGATCAGCTGCGCAAGGTCGGCCAGGGCGAATACACCGCGCTGAGCGCCGGCATGTACACCCTGCTGAGCGTGCCGAAAGACATCGAGATCTTCTTCCCGATGGCGGCGCTGCTTGGCGCGCTGCTCGGCCTGGGCCAGCTGGCGACGCGCAGCGAACTGGTGGTGATGCAGGCTTCCGGCTTCACCCGCCTGCAGATCGCCGGCTCGGTGATGAAAACCGCCATTCCGCTGGTGCTGCTGACCATGGCGATCGGCGAGTGGGTGGCGCCGCAGGGCGAGCAGATGGCGCGCAACTACCGCGCCCAGCAGATGTACGGCGGCTCGCTGCTCTCCACCAAGAGCGGGCTGTGGGCGAAGGACGGCAACGACTTCATCTACATCGAGCGCGTCTCCGGCGACAAAGAACTCTCCGGCGTGAACATCTACCACTTCAACGATCAGCGTCGCCTGGAGACGGTGCGTTATGCCGCCACCGCCAGCTTCGAGAACGGCCTGTGGCAGCTTTCGCAGGTGGACACCTCGGATCTGACCAACCCGAAACAGGTGACCGGCACCCAGACGCTGACCGGCGAATGGAAAACCAATCTGACCCCGGACAAGCTGGGCGTGGTGGCGCTGGATCCGGATTCGCTCTCCATCAGCGGGCTGCACAACTACGTGAAGTACCTGAAGCAGAGCGGCCAGGAATCCAACCGTTATCAGCTCAACATGTGGAGCAAAATCTTCTCGCCGCTGTCGGTGGCGGTGATGATGCTGATGGCGCTGTCGTTCATCTTCGGCCCGCTGCGCAGCGTGCCGATGGGCATCCGCGTGGTGACCGGCATCAGCTTCGGCTTCCTGTTCTACGTGCTGGATCAGATCTTCGGCCCGCTGAGCATGGTCTACAGCATGCCGCCGGTGCTGGGTGCGCTGTTGCCGAGCATGCTGTTCCTGCTGATCAGCGTGTATATGCTGCTCAAACGCAAGTAGCGGGGCGATCGGTAGTGAAGAAAGGCGTGGCCGCGGGGCCACGCCTTTTTTGTTGTAAGCCTTAAACCACCTCCTAAGGAGGTGGTGATTGAACCTGTGAGGCTCTAGCCTGAAGGAAACCCATGCCGGAATATTCCAGCTTACTCACCACAAGTAAGAAGGAAATCACCAACATGGGTTTATACAGGAGTTCATCACATGTGTTCTGGCGTTGCAAATACCACCTGATTTGGACGCCGAAGTATCGATTTAAAATCCTCCGCGACAAGGTGGGCAAAGAGCTCTACCGAACAATTTATATCCTCTGCAACATGAAGGACTGTGAAGTTCTTGAGCTAAATATTCAGCCAGATCATGTGCATCTGGTCGTGATAGTCCCCCCGAAGCTATCGATTTCGACGTTGATGGGCGTCCTGAAAGGACGCAGTGCAATCCGGCTTTACAATCGTTTCCCACATATACGAAAGAAGTTGTGGGGCAATCATTTTTGGGCAAGGGGATACTTTGTCGATACGGTAGGAGTAAACGAAGAAATTATCAGGCGATACGTGAAGTATCAGGATAAGAAGGACCAAGAGATCGAACAGCAGATGGAGTTGTTGCAGGATTAACTCGAAAATTGCCCCCTTTTAGGGGGCGTCATGTAAAGCCACCTCCTCCGGAGGTGGTCTTTTACTGGGAGGATTAGCTGACGCTCAGCAGCGCGATGCCGGCATCCTGATAGGCCTGCGCATCTTCCGGCAGGCGATCCAGCACCAGGGTATCGATCTGTGCAGGGGAGGCGAACTGCGCCAGCGAGGTGTTGCTCAGCTTGGAGTGATCGCACACTACGATCACTTGATTGGCATGCTCCACCATCGCGCGCTTGGTTTCGGCCAGCATGATGTCGGCCACACAGGCGCCTTGTTTCAGCGACAATGCGTTGGCACCCATAAACGCCTTGTCGATGTTCAGCGTATCAAGCAGCGAACGGCCGTTGATGGCGACCGCGCAGTGATAACCCTTTTTGACGATGCCACCCAGCAGGATGATCTGGATCGATTCGACGTCTTCCAGACTCTTGGCGATCATGAAATCGTTGGTGACCACGGTCAGGTTGCGGCGCTGGCGCAGATGGCGGGCGATCTGCAGGGTGGTGGTGCCGGTATCCAATACGATGATGTCGCCGTCTTCCACCAGGCCGGCGGCCAATTGACCGATTTGCTCCTTGGCGCTGAGGTTCACCTCTTCACGCTGATCAGAGCCGACCTCGAAGCTGGCGCGGGTGCGCAGAATGGCGCCGCCGTGGGTGCGTGTCAGCATACCGGCGTCTTCCAGAATGCGCAGATCGGTGCGGATGGTGGCGCCGGAGACGTTAAAGCGCGAGCTCATTTCCCCCACGGAGAGCTTGCGCTTCTCCTTGAGAATGGCGAGGAGTTTTTCCTGGCGCTCTTCTGCGAACATGCTCACTCATTCACTCCTGACAGGCACAATGGACGTGCGGCTAATATACCCCGCGTATCGGCGGCAGGCAAAGCGCTTGCCGGCCACCGAGGGCAATATTCCACCGGGCATTATCCGTGCGAGATGTGAAGGTTACGGCGCGTCGATCCTTTTTGGTATAGTCTACCCAGCAGCGTATTGGGTAGCGGGGCAGGCAGTTAATGGAATATGAAGAGAATATCAGTCACATTATCAGCAAGCATCTGGAAGCGGCATTAGGCGATTTCGGCGAGCTTATCTGGGCCTACGTGGTGTTATCCAAGAAAGATATGTCATGTATCTTTGGCGTTACCAATTATCCCGGTGAATGGGTAAAGCAATATAAAGAACAAGGGCTACAATATACCGATCCGGTAGTCATTACGGCGCTCAATCGCCTGACGCCTTTTGCCTGGGATGAAAATCTGATGGCCGGTGCCGGCTTCCGCTTTTCTGAGTTGTTCGAGCAAGCACGCGAATTCGGCGTAGCCGACGGCTATACCTTCGTGTTGCATGATTTTAATAATAATCTGGTGACCCTTTCCTTTACCCTCGCTGCCGAGCGCAAGGCGGAAACCATGCAGATGCTGAATCAGCATAAAGGCGATATTTCGTTGCTGCTGGCATCGACCCATGAGATGTATTTGACGCTGACTTCACTGTCCGAAAAAAACACCGCGCGCCAAGAAAAAAACGCCCGTTTTACCGAGAGAGAAAACGAGATCCTCTATTGGGCCAGCGTAGGGAAAACCTACCAGGAAATGGGTATGATCCTGGGGATCAAAACCTGCACCATCAAGTTTCATATGGGGAACATTGTCAAAAAGCTGGGGGTGGCGAATGCCCGGCATGCTATCCGTTTAGGGATGGAACTTCAGCTGATTAAACCGGTGGGGTGATTAGAATGCAGGTTCGTCGCTCAACGGCCAGGCGTTTAGCATGTGCTCGTCTTGCGTATTCAACTTTTTGAATATTTTGTTTTTTAATGCCTCCTGGCTCTGACGATCAACGTGGCCCAACAGCAAATGAACGGGCTCGTTCTTTTCCGATATGCCTGTCTTCAGCAGCGTGACGTTCCAGCCGGAGCTTTTGATGATATGCAACATCGGATGGCTGGAGACGGCCAGTATGCCGTCATAGCCGTGTTGCCGCGCATAGTTGATCAGCGATAAGAACAGCGCCAGAGTCACAGGGAACCGGCGACCCAGCAGTGACTGGGTTCTTTCTTTATCGACGAAAAAGCGTGTGGATTCGATGAAATTCCCTTCTGGAATGACGATGTCATGAAAGAAAGAGGAAAATGCGCTGTTCAGCATATTCTTGTGTTTCATATCAATCATCCTGGTACCACAAACTATCATGTTGTCCTTTACGCCAAATATATAGTTTGTCTTATCATTATCAAACTCATCCAGCTCCTTGCCGTCTGAACAGTTCACGGCCCATTGCAGCCTGTCTTTAAAGACATTTTTCCTTAAAACATAAAGTTCTGCTGATTTTTCGGTGCTCATTGATGCGTAGTTGGTGCTGTAAATATTAAACATAATGTTACCTTTGAATAAATTAAGAGAAATAACTTTATCCAGTAACATCAGCGAAGTTTCACTACGAGCATGCCGGTGCGTGAGAATGATAAGGCTTTTTAAGCGATCGGCGCTAACCTTATTATGCCGTGCCGCGAGGCAGTTTCAGGGCAATGGCACAGTGAACACAGCAGGCCGGCGAAATTGAACGGCCTGGCCGATTAAAGACAGGAGAGGATTCCAGAATTGCTATCATGGGCTGCCCGGCCTTGTCTGCCATGGCGAAATATTAACTGGTGATTTTATAATGAATGGTGTCTTAATTATTTTAATAGTGAATTGGTGATATTTTCCTACTGAAGATTTGCCTATAAGGCATGACTTCGTCGTCCCGCAGAGGAATAAGCGTGAAAATGGCGGCCAGTGTGATTTTTACAGTATGTCCTCGGACCTGTACTCCTGCGTGACCAAGTCCGCTCTTAAAAAATATCTGATAGAGATCACATTATTGTAATGACAGGAACGGTGCTATTTCGTGATGGTTCTGCGGGTATGTTGGGCTGCTGGGTGAAATGAGCAATGTGTGGTGGTCTTGATAGAACGCCGTGGCGGCTGAGATACAGAGCGAAAAATAGTGCTAGCACCCGATTTCCGCTATGTGAAATAATAACCCAACTGAACTGATGAAGGTCTAGTAGGGTACTATACTTTAGTCTAACTAGCTTCTAACTCCCTAAGGCGATACACTTTTCTAGTCAATTTTTGATGAAAAAAACATAAAAAAAACCTGACCTCGTAGGGTCAGGCTGCCAAGATCGGCCAACACCAGGGAAAATTTTCTTACACCATCTTAAAGCTATCAACTCAGCAGAGGCAAGTGTTCTCTGCTGGTTTTTAGCTTTGGGTTGCTGTTTTGTTACGTATGCACGCTATTTTCTGTTGGTTCTAGATAAAATCCCATATCAAGAAATAACATCTCTCCCCTGACAACCCCGTTCCCATTGACTTATTCCAGTTATGACTGCCGTAGATGAAAAAATAGTGTTGTCGAAATGTTGTGCAAACATATTTTTTATTGGCTGAATTATTGTGATGCAATTATTTTCAGCATTGTTATCCCGGTTCGGGATTATTTGGCATCGTTTACATAGATCGGGGGAGTAACAAGCATAACCCGACAAGCGGCGAGCCAAGGTTATAAAGACGCGTGAGCTGACAAAAAAGCGAATGAGGCCCGATGGCTTATAACAGCCATCGGGCCTTGTGCTATGTGGGAAGAAACATTACAACGGTTGGCTGAACTCCACCCGCTCACCGTCCGGCCCGGCGATCATCAGATAGCGCACGCCGTTGGCGCCGCTGGGCTGCAGCGTCGGCCCTTCAATCACCGGATAGCCCAGATCCGCCAGCCAGCGTTGCGTGGCCGCCAGATCGGTGACCCGCAAAGCGATGTGGTCGATACCATAGGCGCTGGCGGGGCGAGTCAGCCCTTCGGCGGGTAGCTGGTATAACTCCAGCGTTAACTCACCCAACTGCAAAAACTGTACGGTGACGGGGCCGCTGAGCGCCAGCGTTTGCCGGGGTTCGAAACCGAGTGAACGATAGAAGCCGGCGGCTCGTTCGATATCGGCGCAGCGCAAACCGACGTGCATCAGCCCGTTAATTCGGTGTGCCATATCAAATCCCCTTGCGCGCGCAGTAGAAGCCATAGAAGGCGACGTAGGCGAAGCAGACCAGCGGCACCGCGAAGGCGATCTGCATATCGCCGCCGTTGAGATCGGAGATGATGCCCATGATTAACGGCACCACCGCACCGCCGATGATCGACATCACTACGATCGAACCGGCCACCTGAGTTTCTTCGCCCAGCCCTTTGATCGTCAGGCCAAAGTTGGTTGGCCAGCACAGCGCCATGCAAAAGTTGACGCCCATGATCGCCACCACCGCCAGCAGGCTTTGGATGTTGACGGCCAGCAGCAACAGCAGCACGCATACCGAACAAAACACGCCGAGCAGCCGCGCCGGGCTGAACTTTTTCATCAGCGCGGTGGTGACCACCTTGCCGGCCGAGTAACAGACCAGCGTGGCCAGCAGCCAGTAGGTGGCTGAATGCTCGGTTGCCCCCTGTTCAATCATCTGCACAAAACGAATGGTGAAACTCCACAGCCCTACCTGCGCGCCGACATACAGGAACTGCGACAGCACTCCCAACCGGAAGCGCGGCAGCGCCAGCAGGATCTTCAGCGATTGCATCAGCGGCTTGCCTGCTCCCTGGTGCGAGCGTTGGGTTTTACAGGCGGGGAATTTCACCGCCACGAAGATCAGTGCCAACACGATCAGCACGCTGCCGATGATCAGATAAGGTGTGACCACCTGCGACACCATCTGGGTGCGTGCCGCTTCGGCCGCCGCCGGTGGCATCTGCAGCAGCTCGGCATGGCTGGGATCGTTTTTGCCGAACACCAGCTGCTGGCCGATCAATACGCCAAAAATGATCCCCAGCGAGTTGAAGATCTGCGAGAAGTTGATGCGCTGGGTGGAGGTTTCCAGCGGCCCCAGCAGGCTGGAGTAAGTATTGGCGGAGGTTTCCAGGAACGACAGCCCGGTGGCGATCACCCCCAGGCAGGCCAGGAAGGCGCCGTAGGTCATGATCTGCGCTGCCGGGATAAACAGGAAACAGCCGAGCGCGTACAGGCACAGGCCGATCACGATCGCCACCTTGTACGAGTAGCGTTTGATCACCGCTGCGGCGGGCAGCGCCATCACGAAGTAGCCGAGGAAGAAGATCGACTGCACCAGTGCGGTTTGGGTATCCGACAGATCGAAGCCTTTTTTGAACTGGGCGATCAGAATATCGTTCAGGTTGCCGGCCATGCCCCACAGGGCGAACAGGCAGCAGACCAGCATCAGCTGCAGCCAGGGCGTGGCGGGCAGATAGGCGCTGCGGTCGATGCTTTCGGCCGCGGCGTGTTGCGCCACGTCGCCCTTATTAATCAGAGAGTCGCTCATTACGGTGTTCCTTCATCCGGAGAAAAAGAGAACGAGCTAATAACGTCAAGCTGCTCGTAGAGGGGCTGCGCCTGGCGGTAGAGCTGTTCGAACAGCTCGAAGCAGCGCAGGTAGTGCTCGTGCTGGCGTGGATCGGGAGTAAATTCGCGCTCGATGCTGACAGTGCGGCTCACCCCTTGGGCGAAACTGCTGAATAGCCCGACGCCGACCCCGGCGACGATCGCGCAGCCGGTGGTGCCGTTCTCCTGATTGCGCGTCTGCAGCAGCGGCAGGTTATAGACCGAGGCTTTGATCTGCAGCCACAGCGGGCTGCGCGCGCCGCCGCCGGAGGCGATCATTGCCTCCGGCTCCTGTGCGTGGCGCCTGAGCTGCTGCAGATTACGCAGGGAGGCCAGCGCTACGCCTTCCAGCACCGCGCGGTAGAGATGCGGCTGCCCATGCTTGCGCTGCAGGCCGAAGAACTGCGCGCGCGAGTTGGTGTGTTCCGCCAGCCGCTCGCCGGTCAGGTAGGGCAGGAACAGCAGCCCCTCGGCACCCGGCGGCACCTCGGCCGCCATATCGAGCATCTGTTGGTGGCTGAGTTGGCCGGCGCTTAGCGCCGAACGCGCCCAGCGCATGGCGTCGCCACCGGCATCGAGCAGGGTAAAGCCGCCCCAGGCCGAGTTGGCCAGGTGCAGGTTGTTGACGCTGGCAGAGAGCAGCGGGTGTTCCGAGACCACGGTGAGCAGCGTGGAGGTGCCGGTGCTGTCGGAGGCGATGCCAGCCTGATAGACGCCGGAACCGAGCAGGGTAGCGGCCATATCCGCCGTGCCCGCTACTACCGGCACGCCCGGCGGCAGACTGGTAACGCTTGCCGCTGCGGGCGTAATGTGGCCAATCACCTCGCTGGAGAGGTGGATGGCGGGCAGCTGATCGGCGCGCAGCCCGAACTGCCATAGCGCCTCTGGCGACCACTGCAGCGTGGCGCTGTCCATCAGGTAATAGCAGGAGGCTTCACTGTAGTCGGTGGCGCGTACGCCGCAGAGCCGGAAATTGACGTAATCCTTAGGCATCAACACCGTGGCGATGCGCTCCCACTGCGATGGGTGATGCTCACGCAGCCAGGCCAGCTTGAACGCCGGCCAGGCGGCGGTGGGGGGATTGTTCAACAGTTCGAGCCAGGGCTGCGGCGGCTGTTGGTGGCTAAAGCGCGCCACCTGCGGCTGCGCGCGTTTGTCGTTCCACAGCATGGCGCGATCGACGACCAGCTCGCCGTCGGCATCGAGCAAGACCGTGCCGTGCATCTGCCCGCAGGCGCCGACGGCGGCGATACGCGGCCAGTATTCGGCGTAGCGCGCGTACAGCTCCTGCGTACACTGGCAGACACTCTGCCACCACAGTGAAGGCGGTTGTTCCGACCAACCGGCCTGCTGCGTGATCTGTTCGTACTCACGCTGGGCGAAGCCAAGGATTTCCCCGGTGTTGGTGACCAGCCCGGCGCGGGTGCTGCCGGTGCCGATATCAAGGGTAAGAAGTAAATCTTTCATTGTTATCACTCCCGTGGCGGATGGTGCGGGCCACCCGCAGAAGCGTGCGCTGGGATCGCGCAAGATTAGTTATCGTTCAGCTCTGGGAACAGGCCTGGCTCCTGTTCGAGCTGCTCCAGCACGCGCTGGGTGGCCGCCGCGCTCATGCCAAAGCGGCGTACGCCCAGCCGATACAACGCGCGCACCGTGTCCAAATCGCGAATGCCGCCGGCCCCTTTGATCTGGATGCGGCCACGCAACTGATCGGCGATGATCGCCACTTTCTCTACCGTGGCGCCGGTCGGTGCCCAGCCGGTGGAGGTTTTCACCCAGACCATGCCGACTTCGACGGCGATATCGCACACCCGACGGATCTGCTGCTCGTTCAGATAGTGCGTCTCCAGAATGACTTTGGCCGGCACCGGTGCGGCGGCCTCGACTACTCGGCGCAGATCTTCACGCACGTAGCCGTAATCCCCCGACAGCACCTTACCGATGTTCACCACCATATCGACCTCGCGCGCGCCCTCGGCGATCAGCTGGCGCACCTCCTGCACCTTGAGATCGGTGGTCTGCCCACCGCCGGGAAAGCCGACCGGCCCGCCAATCATCACGTCCGCCTGGCCGTGCTCCGGCAGCAGGGTACTGAGGAAACGCGTCCAGCACGGCAGCACGTGCACCGAGATGATGCGATAGCGGCTGGCCAGCGCGGCGCAGTGGCGCACGTCTTCCTCGGTATTGGTGGCCTGCACCGCGCTCAGATCGATCAACCTGGCCATGCGTCTGGTTGTTTCATTCATTGCGTTTATCCTTCTTTTGTTTTCATTTGATTTTATTTATTCACCTTATTCTCTTTCATATGGCTTTAAAATCATCATTTGGTGAAATTGTGATCGGATCTGCGGTTTTGTGGTGAGGGGCGTGAAAGTGCGGGAGGAAGATGCGGTAAACGCCGCAATAAGAGGGTAAATGGGGATTGTGACGCTTTTTTCGACATTTAACTCATTGAATGCCTGATAACTCTTGCGCACCGATCGCGGGAAGGTATAATGCACCCGTTTTCCGCATACTACTTCAGTGCCGAAGTGGCGAAATCGGTAGACGCAGTTGATTCAAAATCAACCGTAGAGATACGTGCCGGTTCGAGTCCGGCCTTCGGCACCATTCCCCCTTCCGTAGTCGTCCGACGAAGTCCAAAAAATCCTTTAAAATCAATAATGGTAGCCTTTCTGGCGTCCGCCATTGTCCGAGACCGTCCGTTGAAATCCAGGGGGCACTGGGGGCATAATTGGGGGCATCTCCACTTCGATAGAAAATGTGCCCCCAAAATGAAGCTAAACGCCCGCCAGGTCGAGACTGCAAAGCCCAAAGAGAAAACCTACAAAATGGCCGATGGTGGCGGTTTGTATCTCGAGGTTACGACGAAAGGTTCTAAGTATTGGCGAATGAAGTACCGCCGCCCTAACGATAAGAAAGAGGATCGGCTTGCTTTCGGCGTTTGGCCGACAGTCAGTCTTGCTGAGGCTCGTAGTAAAAGAGACGAAGCCAAAAAGCTATTGGTACAAGGATTAGATCCAAAAGCAGAGGAAAGGGAAGCTCAGGCTGAAACAGAGGGCGCATATACGTTTGAGACCATTGCCCGAGAATGGCATGCCAACAACAAGCGCTGGAGTGAGGATCACCGAGCGAGAGTGCTTCGTTATTTGGAGCTGTATATTTTTCCTCGCATGGGGGCTGCTGATATTCGTGGACTCAAAACCAGCCATCTCTTAGCTCCGATTAAAGTTGTTGATGCTAGCGGCAAACATGATGTCGCACAGCGCTTACAGCAACGTGTGACGGCCATCATGCGTTACGCAGTTCAGAACGATTACATTGATTCTAATCCTGCCAGCGACATGGCAGGGGCATTAGCAACGACTAAAACCCGGCATTATCCTGCATTACCCCCGCATCGTTTCCCTGAGTTTCTCTCACGGCTTTCAGCCTATCGTGGCCGACGTATGACGCGTATCGCTGTAGAATTGTCCCTTCTAACCTTCGTCCGTTCTAGTGAGTTGCGTTTTGCTCGGTGGGATGAATTTGATTTTGGTAACGCTTGCTGGCGTATACCGGCACAGCGAGAAAAAATCAAAGGTGTGCGTTATTCACATCGTGGCATGAAAATGAAAGAGGAACATATTGTGCCTCTAAGTCGCCAAGTATTGGTCCTGCTAGATACTCTGAAGCAGTTAAGTGGTGATAATGAAAGACTTTTCCCCGGTGATCATGACCCGCAAAAAGTCATGAGCGAAAATACGGTGAATAATGCATTGCGTGCGATGGGATACGACACAAAAACGGAAGTTTGTGGTCATGGTTTTAGAACAATGGCGCGCGGTGCTTTAGGGGAGTCTGGTTTATGGAGCGACGATGCGATAGAACGTCAGCTAAGTCATTCTGAACGAAATAACGTGCGGGCTGCTTACATTCATACTTCTGTGCACTTAGATGAGCGTAGGCTGATGGTCCAATGGTGGGCTGATTATCTGGATGCAAATAAAGAAGCAGGTATAGCTCCATATGACTTTGCCCGTTTAAAAAATAAGGTTGCGTGATGACATTCGATCACCAAACTCAAATATTCCGCCAATAAATCGTTAAAACCCCCTGGCGCGCAATGCTACCCCCGCCTCGCCTGCGCGCTTTGTGTGTCGCTTTTCATGCACCTGCATGAGAGGCCGCAGGCCGCGCCACTGCTGGGGCGGCGGGGGATAAAACCTGCATTTATCCGCATGCAAAATCATGCACCCTATGCATGCACGCGCAATTTGACACCCGCTAGCCAGAAAAAAAGCCCATTTTTGATGACGGGGCGAGAGGGTATTGCGCCTGGCGTTACCGTGCGTCACTCAATGAGATGGCCGAGGGTGGTTTCTGATGCGGGGGGATGTACCGCGCGTTGACGATAATCACATCAGAACGTTTTTAGTTTTATTCATAACTCTTCATACTGTTCACCAAAATAAAAAAGTATAGATAAATCAGTAGGTAGTAGGATGAAGAGTGGCGACTGTATCCGTTCACCCGGTGTTCACGCCTGTTCACCGGCTCTCGCGCGGCCTTTTCCCTGGCGAGCCTCCGTTTGGCGGTTTTTCCCGATTAATCAACCGCCCATTCATCGCTCAGGCTTTTCGGCCGGTTTGCCAACAAAGGTCAATAAAGGCCAATATCGGCCAGCGTTGTCCACTTGATTGAAAAGTAAGCATAAAATCTGTTCCACCACACAACAACACCTTGTTGCCACCCCGGTAAAACTTCACATAATAGGGCGCTACCAAAGTTCACACCGTCCCGGCCAGCGTTGGCCGGACACAAAGAGGTAGCGTTTTATGTTGACCGTTTCCACCCCCATCCCATCCACCCCGTCGCCGGTGTTTCAAAATGGCTACACCCCGCGCGAGCGCTTTATTCGCTTGCCGGAAGTGCTCTACACCACCGGCCTGTCCCGCTCCACCGTGTACGAGATGATGAGCCGTAAGCAGTTCCCGGCCCAGGTCTCCCTCGGCGGTAAAAACGTCGCCTGGCTGGCCTCCGAGGTCGAGCAGTGGATGGATGAACGTATCGCCAACCGTCACCAGGGGGCCGTCGTATGATGCAGCTAACCTTTGGTCGCCAGCATTTCACCCTCGATGAGCGCGACGCGCTGTTTGTGGCGGAAGCTATCCTGTTGCAGCGTAAAGAGCCTGGCGTCGTCTTGCCGGAGCACCGCAGCGAAAAACACGGCGTTATTCGTCTGGCGAGTCGCCAGGCTGAGCCGCGCCTGTTCCGTGCCGGGCCGGTGCCGCTGACCTGCGCGGCGGCCGATACCCGCAACGACCAACTGACCGACTGTTGATCACTATGCGATCGATTGAACGTCCGGGGGCGTCTTACGGCTTGCCCCCACGTCCGGCCCTGCGCTATAGTCCTCCCGCTGTCGCAAAATCGGCAGCCGGGCGTAGGAACCCGTGTTTAATCTTGGCGACAAATGAACACGCGCCACGCGTGTTTTTTTATGTCACAGCCTTAGTGCGCTCATTTTTTGCGCGGTGGATGTTATGCTACCGCAGCAGTCAATCAATGGTGGCTCAGGCGGGGCAGCCTTCGGGCTGGCCGGTTTCCAAGGTTGCCGGTATTCCTACCCCCGTCTGGGCTACCACCATTGAGTGTAGGAACTCCGGTGGTAGCGGTAATTCGCTAACCTTGGAGGCTGCCGTTATGGCTACGACCCTCACCCCGACTCACCCTACATTCTGCTTTTTGTTTGCGGCCGTGCGCCGTTCTGCGCTGACCGCTTCACCGCGTATCATGCGCACAGTGGCGGATAGCGAACGCAACGCCCGCCGTCTGCTGGCCCGTGATTATGTGTTGTCCTTTGCCGGTCGTCTGCCGGTTAAGGCGGTGGCATGAACACCCTGGCCGACCGCTATTACCGCGACACCCATTACCCTATCCCGCATGCCGATTTTCTGCGTCTCCAGCATGCGCACGCCACCGGCGTGCTGTTCCTCGACCTGCTGGATACCCTCGACCTCGGCGGGCAGCGCCCCGATGCCGTGCAACAGGCGTCGTTTGCCTCGGTCATTGCCCTGCTGACCGACCAGCTCGGCCACGTCGTCAACACCTGTGAATCCCAAATCCTTGCCCGCATGGAGGCCAGCGCCGTATGAACACTGCATCCTGTTTACCGATTGACGTCCGCACCGCCGTTTTCCGCCGCGCCGTGGCGCAAGCCTATCTGGACACCTGCGCCTTTTACCGGGTGAGCCTCGGGTACACGCTGGACGAGCTGCAGATGACGATTGCCCTGCGTCTGGAAGGGCATTTTGTTCGTCAGTACGGCGCAGAGGATGGCATGGACATGGCGTGCACCCTGCTGAGTGACATGGTGCAGCCGGACATTCTGGTGGCCGCGCCGCGCCTGACCGCGCTGGGGCAAAAGATGATGGACGAGCTGTGCTGTGAGCGCCTGTCGGCATCGCAGAACGCCACCGTACACTGAGGAGAAGAGCATGAGCGCCCAGTTCGTTTCCCAGACCGTACGCACCGCCACCGGCTACTGGCCGGTGATACTCCCGGCCCTCGGCATCGCCTTGCAGCCGAACGGCAAGCCGCAGCCGTGCCCGACCTGCGGCGGCAAAGACCGCTTCCGCTTCGACAACCAGGACGGGCGCGGCACCTGGTTCTGCAATCAGTGCGGGGCCGGTGACGGCCTCAACCTGGTGGAGAAGGCCCTGTCACTGTCTGCCAGGGCCGCCGCTGAACAGGTGGCTGCCGTGATGGGGGATAATGCCAGCACTTTACCACCGGCCGCTAAGGCCGGTCATTCACCACAAGACAAGGCCGAGGCTCAGCGCAAGGCCGCGCGACAGGCACAGGCTCTGGTGGCTGCCGCTCAGTGCAAAAGCGGCAATGCCTACCTGAGCGCCAAAGGCTGGCCGGAGGCAGAAACCCTGACCCTGCACGGCCAGCCGCTGCGCGTCGGCGGTATCACCTTCCAGCCCGGCGACCTCTTGCTGCCACTGCATAACGCCGGAGGCGAGGTGGTCAACGTGCAGTTGATTAACGCCAGCGGTGATAAACGCATGTTGGCAGGCGGGCAGGTGAAAGCCGCCTGCCACACCCTCTGCGGCCCGGACAACGCGGTTATCTGGCTCACCGAAGGCTACGCCACCGGCCTTACCGTGCATCGCCTGACCGGTGAGACGGTGTGCGTGGCGCTCAGCGCCAACAACCTGACGGCCGTGGCGGAGCAGCTGCGCAGCCACTACCCGGATGTACGGCTGCTGCTGGCGGCCGATAATGACCGCAGCGGCACCGGGCAGACCCGCGCCGCCGAGGCGGCCGCACTCACCGGCGGCACTCCGGCGCTGCCGACAGACATCGGCGACTGGAACGATGTCTACTGTCAGCAGGGCGCTGAGTCCACGCGCGCCCAGCTCCAGGCGCTCAGCCAGCCGCCGCAGCCGAGCCCGTTCGACACGCTGAGCGATGCTGACCTCAAAGCCATGAGCGCCAGCGAGAAAGCCGAACTGCTGGCCGAGCATTACGGCAACACCCTGGCGGTGCCGCCGGTGGGGGAAGAGCTGTGCCGCTATACGCGCGGCGCCTGGCAGGTGCTGCCGCACCGACAGCTGAGCCGGGAGATTGCCGCGCTGTTCCAGAAGGTGCGCGCGCCGTTCTCCGCCGCCGGTATCAACAGCATTTTGGACACCCTCAAGCTGATGGTGCCGCAGATGGGCGACCCGGCCCGCCGGTTGATTGGTTTTCGTAACGGGGTATTCGATACCGTGAGCGGGCAGTTCAGCGCCCACCGGCAAGAACACTGGCTGCGCACCGTTAACAGCGTGGACTATACCCCGCCGCGTGCCGGGGAGAACCTGGCCGACCATGCGCCGCACTTCTGGCAGTGGCTGACACGGGCCGCCGGGGGCAATCACGACAAGCAGCAGCGCATCCTCGCGGCGCTCTTTATGGTACTGGCCAACCGCTACGACTGGCAGTTGTTCCTTGAAGTGACCGGCCCCGGCGGCAGCGGCAAGAGCGTGATGGCGGCCATCGCCCGGTTGCTCGCCGGGGCAGACAACACCACCTCCGCTACCATCGACAACCTGGAGTCGGCGCGCGAGCGAGCCAGCGTGGTCGGCTATTCACTGATACTCCTGCCCGACCAGGAGAAATGGAGCGGTGACGGGGCGGGTATCAAGGCCATCACCGGCGGCGATGCGGTCGCCATCGACCCGAAATACCGCGACGCCTACGCGGCGCACATCCCGGCGGTGATTTTGGCGGTCAACAACAACCCGATGCAGTTCAGCGACCGCAGCGGCGGCGTCTCCCGGCGGCGGGTGATTATTACCTTTCCGGAGACGATACCGCTCGCCGAGCGCGACCCGCAGCTGCTGGACAAAATCACCCGGGAGCTGGCGGTGATTGTGCGTCACCTGATGCAGCGCTTCGCCAACCCGAACGAGGCCCGCGCACTGCTTCAGGCGCAGCAGAGTTCGGACGAGGCGCTGACCATCAAGCGCCAGGCCGACCCGCTGGTTGATTTTTGCGGTTACCTGACGGTGCTGGGCACCCCGGAAGGGATGATGATAGGCAATGCCAACATCACCCCGCCGAACCCGCGCCGCTATCTGTATCACGCCTACCTGTCGTTTATGGCGGCACGGGGCTATCAGCACGTGATGAACCTGACGGCGTTTGGGCTGGCGGTGCCGCAGACGCTGAAGGAGTATGAGCATACGCTGCTCAAGCGCCGCACCAAGCTGGGGATCCAGACCAACCTGCGGCTGAATGATGACTGTGACGTCGACTGGCTGCCAAAATGCGAGGCGTAACAGGCACAAGGCAAGGCGACGATCGGCCGCGCCGATCAATGGCTGCGTATTGATCTGCCGAACCCATTGGACGGTCAATCATCGCGCCGCCTATAGTGGTGGCGAACAAGACAGTCCGCCACACAAGGGCATTCCTCCGGGCAGCGTCTGGCAGCCCCCCCTATAACGACAAGCGCTCACCCAACCGGCTTCGGCCGGTTTTTTCGTTTTGGCTTGAGGCTGGATATCTCACGGCGGGCGAAGGGGAAGGGGGCGTGCCGATATCGCCTCTGTGACACAGGGGTTTTCACGGATTTTTTTTGAAACAAAGGCACGTTTGGCAACTGACGGTCCCGTGATTCAGACTTATCCTTTCACGTTTGCTTTTTTTATAGTGGAAAATGTCGGTATTTTCTGAGGTTTATTATTTTTGTTTTATAATGAGGTGGTATGGGCCAGCGGAGGTATTTGACGCAGTCCGAAGTGGAGCGGCTGTTGCAACAGGCAAGGGAGGGTGAGAACGCCGAGCGGGATTATTGCCTGATTTACATGAGTTTTATCCACGGCTTTCGCGTCAGCGAGGCCTGCGGCGTGCGTCTGTCTGATTTGGACTTGCGGGGGCGCTGTCTGTATATCCGACGAATAAAAAACGGGTTTTCCACCAACCATCCGCTACTGAAGGACGAACTGCGGGTCATCAGGGCCTGGCTGGCGGTGCGGGCGTCTTTGCGCGGGGCAGACAGCGACTGGTTGTTCCTGTCGCGGCAGGGGAACCCGCTGACGCGACAGCGGGTGTACCAAATCATCAGTCAGTTGGGCAAGGCCGCCGGTATTTCCGTGGAGTCACACCCGCACATGTTGCGCCATGCCTGTGGATTTGCGTTGGCTGACCGGGGTATTGATACGCGGTTGATACAGGACTACCTGGGGCATAAGAACATTCGGCATACGGTACGGTATACGGCGAGCAATGCAGAACGGTTCGAAGGGGTATGGCATCGCGCAAAAAACAAGCGAAAGAGTGGTCAGTTAGGACCAAAGTGTAAAGTAGTATATGTAAATCGTTGAAAAAAACCACACCGCCCACCTAAAAAAGTTCAATATTTTTTACCTCCTCTTACTTTTCAATGACATCCATCCATCGCATTGGCTGGCGCCCGGTCCGTTAACGGGCCTGTTGACGCGCGCTGACGGTGACGCCCCCGAGGACGGAATGGCGGGTGCGCCGTGCGTTTTGCTGCCATTTTAGTCCCTTGTGTCAATAAAGTTATTCATTTCGATATTTTTCTCTATCAAACCCAATTCCCACCATCCCTTCTGTTGACTAGTCAAAATGGTCCTAATTGTAAAGTTCTTTGCGTGTTTTTCCAGCAAAGGGCGGGGCTGTCCATCGCTGTGCAATACGACCCCGCCTCGCGCCGGGTCGTGCGGTAGCCATGACGGCCCGCGGTAATGTGCTTGCCCGCCCTGCACCCGACAGGCGGTCAGGCGACGGAGTGGTGAATAAAAGGGAGGGGCACGCGCCGTCCTGAGCCAGGGGTTGGCCGCCGGGCGGTGCGCAAAACAGGGTTTTTCGCAAGCAGCGACAAAAAACGAGAGGGCTTGACCACAGGGAAGTCCTTTGAACAACACTTACATTCCATTGGTGAAAATAATGAAAAGCAAACCTACGGACGTCTCTTTGCGTCGGTGGCGAGCGCTGACCTGGATAAACATCGGTATCCAGGCCTGCTTCCCGCTGGCAGTGAGCTTTACCCCGACGATAGCGGCTGCGAGCAGCCTCCTGCAGAAGTCTGCGCCTGCGCAGACGCAGGCCTATACGCTGACGACGGGCGAAACGGTGGCGACGGTCGCCAAAAAATACAACATCAGTCAGGCGGAACTGCGCAAGCTCAATCAGTTCCGCAGTTTTGCGCACGGGTTTGACCACCTGAAGGCCGGCGACGAACTGGATGTGCCGGCGGCACCCCTCCAGGTCGGGAATGGCGCGGCGCCCGTTCGGCCGAACGGTGACGCACAGGCGGCGCGGGTGGCCGGTGTGGCATCGCAGGCCGGGAATTTCCTGGCCAACAACCCCAATGGGGAGGCGGTTGCGTCGATGGCGCGCGGCATGGCCATGGGCGAGGCCACGAAGGAGGTGCAGGCATGGATGAGTCAGTTCGGCACCGCGCGCGTGCAACTGGATGTCGACCAGCATTTCTCGATGAAAAACTCGCAGTTCGACCTGCTTATTCCGCTCTATGAACAGCAGGACTGGCTGGCCTTCACTCAGGGGAGTTTTCATCGCACGGACAGTCGCACGCAGGCCAACGTGGGCCTTGGGGTGCGCTGGTATAATGACGGCTGGATGCTGGGCGGCAACACCTTCCTTGATCATGACCTGTCTCGCGCGCATTCGCGGATGGGGGTGGGGGTGGAGTACTGGCGTGACTACCTGAAGTTGGGGGCCAACAGCTACATGCGCCTGACCAACTGGAAGGACTCACCTGACCTGGATGAAGGTACGTACGAAGAGCGACCGGCCAATGGCTGGGATATCCGCGCGCAGGCGTGGCTGCCGGCGCTGCCGCAGCTAGGCGGCAAGCTGGTGTACGAGCAGTATTACGGCGACGAAGTGGGGCTGTTCGGCAAAGACAAGCGCCAGAAAGACCCGCACGCCTTTACGCTGGGCCTTGAGTATACGCCTGTGCCACTGGTGTCGCTCAGCGCCGAGCAGCGCCAGGGCAAGGGGAGCGAGAACGATACCCGCTTTGGCGTGGAAATGCGCTATCAACTGGGCGTGCCGTGGCAGCAGCAGGTCAACCCGGATGCGGTGCAGGCGATGCGCAGCCTGGCAGGCAGCCGGCATGACCTGGTTGAGCGTAACAACAACATCATCCTGGAGTACCGCAAGAAAGAGGTTATCAGCCTGCGTACGGCACCGCTGGTCACCGGCTACGCCGGGGAGAAAAAATCTCTGGGCGTGACCGTCAACAGCAGCAACGGCGTGGACCGCATTGACTGGTCGGCGCCAGCATTGCTGGCCGCCGGCGGTAAAATCGTACAGGACGGCCCGCTGGCATACAGCGTGGTGTTGCCGGACTACCAGTTCACTCAGGGGGTGAACAACTACACCGTCAGCGGTGTGGCGGTAGACAAAAAGGGCAATCGCTCCGGTGCGAGCGAGACGCAGGTCAGCGTGCACACCCCGGATATCGATGAGAAGACCAGTACCTTTACGCCGCTCAACAGTACGCTGTCGGCGGACGGAAAGAGTACGCAGGTACTGACACTGAGCGTCAAGGATGCGAAAGGTAATGCGGTGGACCTGCCGCAGGCGGACATTCACATGACCGTCGGCACGCTGAAATCTGCCACGGTCTCGGCGGTGGACAAGACGGCTGCCGGCGTCTACACGGTGACAGTGACCGCCGGGACGGACAAAGAGACGGTTGTCCTGACGCCAACGGTGGGTGATGTGAAACTTGACCCGGCCCGGGTGGTTATCAGCGGCGTGGCACCGAGCTCGACCAACTCGACCATTGACATCAACAAGGGCAGCATCACGGCGAATGGCGTGGACAGCGCGACCATTACGTTCGAGGCGAAGGACAGCAACAACAACCCAATCACGGGCATTGCTGACGACATCACCTTCCAGGTGGTGGACAAGGATGGCAATCTGGCGCCGGCGGGGACCATTACCGTCTCGAAGGCAACGGAAATCACCCCGCCGGGCACGTACACGGCGACACTGACCGGTGAAAAGGCCGGGGAGTACACGGTGATACCGCAGTACGACGGCAGCGCAGTGGGCAACATGAACGATAAGATTGAGCTGAAGGCGGATGAGACGCCGGATGCCGGTCAGGGCAACTCGACGATAGCGGCGGCGCCGAAGAGCATTGCGGCGGACAACGCTGCGACGTCGACGCTGACGTTCACGGCGAAGGACAAAAAGGGCAACGTCATCACCGACCTGACTGCGGTAACGTTCGTGGTCAAGGACGCGAGCGGCAACGTGCCGACCAGCGGTATCACGGTGAGCACGACCACCAATGCGGGCAACGGCACCTACACGGCAACCCTGAGCGGGACGCTGGCGGGGACCTACACCGTCACGCCGTTCAACAACAGTGTCGCGGTGGGGACATTGTCTGACACGGTGACGCTGACGGCAGGGACCACCCCGAGTGGCACCAACTCGACCATCGGCATCAACAAGGACAGTATCACGGCGAATGGCGTGGACAGCGCGACCATTACGTTCGAGGCGAAGGACAGCAACAACAACCCAATCCCGGGCATTGCTGACGACATCACCTTCCAGGTGGTGGACAAGGATGGCAATCCGGCGCCGGCGGGGACCATTACCGTCTCGAAGGCAACGGAAATCACCCCGCCGGGCACGTACACGGCGACACTGACCGGTGAAAAGGCCGGGGAGTACACGGTGATACCGCAGTACAACAACAGTGCAGTGGGCGACATGAACGATAAGATTGAGCTGAAGGCGGACGAGACGCCGGACGCCGGTCAGGGCAACTCGACGATAGCGGCGGCGCCGAAGAGCATTGCGGCGGACAACGCTGCGACGTCGACGCTGACGTTCACGGCGAAGGACAAAAAGGGCAACGTCATCACCGACCTGACTGCGGTAACGTTCGTGGTCAAGGACGCGAGCGGCAACGTGCCGACCAGCGGTATCACGGTGAGCACGACCACCAATGCGGGCAACGGCACCTACACGGCAACCCTGAGCGGGACGCTGGCGGGGACCTACACCGTCACGCCGTTCAACAACAGTGTCGCGGTGGGGACATTGTCTGACACGGTGACGCTGACGGCAGGGACCACCCCGAGTGGCACCAACTCGACCATCGGCATCAACAAGGACAGTATCACGGCGAATGGCGTGGACAGCGCGACCATTACGTTCGAGGCGAAGGACAGCAACAACAACCCAATCCCGGGCATTGCTGACGACATCACCTTCCAGGTGGTGGACAAGGATGGCAATCCGGCGCCGGCGGGGACCATTACCGTCTCGAAGGCAACGGAAATCACCCCGCCGGGCACGTACACGGCGACACTGACCGGTGAAAAGGCCGGGGAGTACACGGTGATACCGCAGTACAACAACAGTGCAGTGGGCGACATGAACGATAAGATTGAGCTGAAGGCGGACGAGACGCCGGACGCCGGTCAGGGCAACTCGACGATAGCGGCGGCGCCGAAGAGCATTGCGGCGGACAACGCTGCGACGTCGACGCTGACGTTCACGGCGAAGGACAAAAAGGGCAACGTCATCACCGACCTGACTGCGGTAACGTTCGTGGTCAAGGACGCGAGCGGCAACGTGCCGACCAGCGGTATCACGGTGAGCACGACCACCAATGCGGGCAACGGCACCTACACGGCAACCCTGAGCGGGACGCTGGCGGGGGTCTACACCGTCACGCCGTTCAACAACAGTGTCGCGGTGGGGACATTGTCCGACACGGTGACGCTGACGGCAGGGACCACCCCGGACGCCACCAAGTCGACGTTCAGTGCCGACCCGAGCGCCATCATCCCGGACGGCCAGGACAGCACCACGCTGACCCTGCACCTCCAGGACAGTTACGGCAACGCCATCACCGGCCTGACCAACGTGACGTTCGCAGTCACGCCGGCAGGGACGGCCTCGCTGAGCACGACGACGGATGCGGGTAACGGCAACTACACGGCCACGATGACCAGTACGTCCGCGGGCAGCTATACGGTGGTGCCGCGTATCAACGGGACGCCGATAAGCGGCCTGAGTGATACCGTGACCGTGGCCACGGTGGCGACCGACGTCCAGGACATCCTGGTGAACAACTACACCTTCGCGAAGGACGCGGGGTTCCCGAAAACCGGGTTCACCGGCGCGAAGTTCACGGTGCAATTGAACGGTGGTCAGCCGGACGATTACACCTGGACCTCCAGCGCAGCCTGGGCAGAGGTTGGTCCCACTGGCGAGGTGACTTTCAAAACGAAAGGGAACAGCACCCCGGTCACCATCACGGCCACGTCGAAGGCGGATGCGAGCAAGGCATTTGCGTACACCTTCACATTGAACGACTGGTACATCAACAATGGGTCAACAACGATGAACTGGTCAGCAGCTAACACGTATTGCTCCAACCAGGGCGCCGCGTTGCCGGGCATCGCGCAACTTGGCGGCTCGCAAGGGATTAGTGGTCTGTACAACAGCCGCGGCGAGGTAGGCTCTCTGTGGAGTGAGTGGGGCAGTCTGAGCACGTACACAGGCTCGGGCTTCCCGAGCTACAACATCTCCCTCTGGGCGTCCGAGGCCTACAGTAGCGGTTACCACTACAGCGTCTTCCTGGGCACGGGCTACGTCGACCACGGCAGCGACAGCGGCAGCACCTACGTGGCGTGTCGGCAGGGTCTTTAATTTTTAGCTTTTAGATTTTAACCTTGGTTTTTTGGTTTTCCCTCGACCGACCCTTTGGGGTCGGTCGATCACGACAAAGGAGTCAGCATGAATATCGGAGAAAAATTGGCGCTCAGCGCGAGACAAGGTAAAATAACCTTATTAAGGGAGGGAATATCCTGCGCTGCTATGAAGAGTCACTCTATACGTTGGTTCATAGTGCATACCCCACATTGAATATCCTCAGTAGAACGTTTAAAAATTTAAATGGCCGTCGCGTATTGTACGGGGGATTTCCCGAATAACAGTTAAATAAAATGTTTCCCGATGCTGTTGAAGTAGCGTGGGGGCATGAATGCGACTGCCATGATATTGATAGGGATAAATATCGTGTTTGGTGGAATGAGGTTGCACATAAAATAACGGAACGGGATAGGGAACAGGGCAATGAAGGTGTGCAGATTTTACTTGATGGTGAATGCTGTCGTTTTTTGGCCTCTTGGCAGCCCGAGGCTTTCCCTGCTGCGGTTGATGCGGGATTTATTGCCGCAATAAAGAAAAAGGTGGGTGCGTAATTTATTAATGAATGAGTCATAGAGACGGGATTGAGCAGTGGTGCAGAGGGTGCATTAGGGTCTGTATCGCCAAGGCCTAACAGAAATATACCATGAAAGAAGACCGACCTACCCCACGGCCTCCCATCGGTGAGGGCGTTACAATGGGGCGAACTTCGAAAGAGGGTAAGCTGATATCAAGAGGGTGGGTAAGTGAGCGCCGGGAGTGAGTTAGGCTCGGGCTTCCCGAGCAACAACAACACCTGGACGTCCGAGGTCAACAGTAGCGGTAACCACTACAACGTCAACCTGACCACGGGCAACGTCAACAACAACAGCGACAGTAACAGCAACAACGTGGCGTGTCGGCAGGGTGTTCTTACCTTCCACACTGCTGCACAATCCAGTCTTGTTTACAGTATTTTTTTATGCGCACGGCACCATAGTTGGCATCAGCCGGAATAAGCCATGTTTTTAGCAAACCGGCATGTCGATGCCATATTTGCTTGCGAAGGCGCCAATGTTGCGTGTGTTGCATCATGCCAAGATAGCTATTAATGACGGACTGGATTTGAGTGAGCAGTGCATATGGCGGTGTGATGGGGACACCTTCATGATAAACCGCCCAATTTCGCGTGAAGGTTTCAGAATCTGTACGCGAATGCTTAGGGAGGCCCCCCGACAGTAACTGATTAAAGAAATCGAGTCGATAAATGAATCGGTGAACGTTACGATTTCTCATGTGGAGATGGTGGGGATAAACGCGATACCCTAAATAATCTGCGCCTTGACTGCACTTTTGAATGCTTTGTTTTGTAGGATGTAAAGTGAGATTCAATTCGTTTGTGCAGTATGACGCAATAAGCGTTCGCCATTGGGACATTGTTTTTGATGAGTGGCCGAGTAAAAACAAATCGTCCATATAACGAACATAGCCTTTAGCTTTAAGTGAGTGCTTGATGACATGGTCCAGGGGACTCAGCCATAAGTTGGCGAACATTTGACTTGCTGCAGACCCCAACGGGAGGCCTCTGTCACACCCTGCGCCGAGCAAGGTTTTGTGCGGGGGAATCG
The DNA here is from genome assembly GCF_945957435.1 of Serratia sp. PL7. Classification (NCBI taxonomy): domain Bacteria; kingdom Pseudomonadati; phylum Pseudomonadota; class Gammaproteobacteria; order Enterobacterales; family Yersiniaceae; genus Serratia; species Serratia sp. PL7. The sequence goes on from NZ_CAMFLB010000004.1 coordinate 108,131, forward strand.
TACTGAGTAATTTCCTGTCGCCAGAAAGGGTCCACGTGCATTGCGCCACGGGGTGAAGAATACACCGTTCTAAAATAAAATTCAGTGTTTCATAGAGGGGGCTTTCTGATAGGTAGCGCTGCGTGATGGATTTACATTGGGCAAGTAATGGATTACGCGGTATCGAGTTAAAAAAATTCTGAATATCTAACTGAAGGTAATACTCGTGGTCAGGTTGACGCATGAATCGTTGAACTCTTTGCACGGCAGCCAGCGTACCTTTGCCTTTCCTGTTTGCGAATGTGTCATCAATGAGTATGCGCTCGACATAGGGATTGATGTGGTGCACAAGCCAGCATTGCACAAGTCTGTCACGAAATGAAGGGGCATAGATTTCTCTCAGTTTTGGATCTGTTACAGCGAAACGTGAATAAATGGAAGGTTCGTAACAGTGGGTGCTGATTTCTTGCGCCAACGCTCGGCATGTTTGGGATATTTTTTCTGTGTTTAGCGATTTATGTATGCTCTTTCCCATTTTTACGACGCACAGTAAAAGCTCATAGTTGATTTTTTGTGAGAGTGAGGACGTGAAAGCCATATTTAAGCATCCTAAGGTCTATGATGATTTATTGAGGTTTTATAAAGCATATTGGATTGTGCATAAGCATCTTCCTCGCTCGTTTAAAATAACGACGGGAGATGTCATATTGCAAACTATAACGACCTGTATAAAAGGCGTCATTACGGCTAACTATTTAGATAAGAACAATGCAGAGCAGCGGCTCTTGTCGGGCGATTCCCTGGGGCAAGTTCGAACGCAATTGGTTATTGCTCGTGGTTTGTTGACGGTAGGCTGGGATATGCGTTTCATTTCACACGGTTCATTTATGCAATTAACAAGTCAGTTGGATGGGATTGAAAAACAAGTCACACGATGGCAAGCCTGGTTTTTGCAGGTGTCATCCGTGGAATAGTAGCCCAATTATATTTAAGACAGGGGCCGCAATCCTCTAATTGGCCGCCCACTAATCGGTTGCTTTATTGCCGTTCGCAAGCATTTTACTTCTCATGTCAATAGGTTGCACACGTGTTTTTATTATTTTATTCACTGAAGGAAGTCAGTCCGCCATCGCGGGCGGTTATCAAGCAATATAAAGGAGTAAAACATGACGCAACAAGATAATACACGCCAAACTACGCCCCCCCTTCCCTCTTCCGACGATACGGCCAGCGCCGGCCGGCGTGTTGCGCCACGCCAATCCAATCACGAGAGCTACGTGCTGCCGGCGTGTCTCGACCACCTCCCGCCCATGCCGCTCTATCTGGCGGTGGCACACTTTGGGTTGGTGATGGGAAAACCCCTGTCACGGGAGATGATTTGCCAGGCTTTCCAGCTCGATACGCGCCGGGCATTGGAGATTATGCGTTATTTGCTCAACGGTGCGCCCCGGGTGACCTGCAAATGCCTGTCCCTGATGAAGGGTCAGGGCTATTGCCTGCGTATTTTGGCGATAGCCACACCGGAACAGTCTGTTGCTGAAACAACGTCCTCGCAAACGACAGTGCGGCTACGCGGGAGTACCGCAGAACGTGAACAGGCGCAGCAACGGTTGCGCCAGTGGTTTTTACGACGCCCCTTATCTTGAAAGAGGGGCCCGCGCAGGATAAAGGCGGACAGAGAAATGATGGAGGATGACGATGGGGATGTGGTCGTGGTTACTGTGGCTGAGCCTGAGCGTGCTGTTGCTGGGTGGCATGTTATTGCTGTCACCGAATGCGGTTGTTAAGCCGTGCCCGGCGAGGTTTATCCCTGGGATTTGGCGCTTTATACGCGGCGATATGGCCGTGGAGGGCACGGTACGCATAGGGTTAGGCCTGGGGGGCGCAGGGGGCTGGCTCTGTGCTGCTGGTCTACTGGCCTCTGACTGGACGCGCAGTTTGCTGGTTGTGGGGGCCGGGGCGCTGGTGCTGATTGCGTTGTTTAATGCCGGACGTAAGGGGGCACAGACCCTGATGGAGTTGGCCGTCTTGTCGGCGTTCCAGGGGGCTGGCTGGGTGGTGCTGGTGCTGATTGTGCTGCAGTTGTATGGGCTGTCGCCGCGGTAATAAGCATCAAGGCGCATCTGAAAAGGCCAAGGGGAGGGAAGGTTGTGAGGCTTGATAAGAACGGGTTGTACTGTCAAGGGACGATAACGGGCATTCGCGGGCCTCTTTCGCCCAATGGGCTGATTACCGTCGTCGATCCCTGTCCTTACGGGCGACTGGGACTGCAATCCCTTCTGACCCCGCCAACGACGGCCCGGGGAGCGGCTCCCGTTGACGCCTATGAACGGGTCGAAAGGGCGTTGGCGGCGATGAAAGAAAACAGGGGTAACCCGCGTGGCGCACCCGGCCCAAAACGTTGCCTGATTGTGCGGTTGTCGATATATCCGGCGCAGGCGTTACAACAACTGCTGCAATTGGATGACGAAGCACTGGCTCTCGCCGGGGTGGAACGCCTGATTGTGCTTTCCCCATTCGAAGTCAATAACGTAGTGCGCCAGGCCCTGATATGTTGCGGCATCCACTTACCGCTTCGGATCATCAGTGTGCGCAGCCCACTGGCGTTGTTACAGCGGATCGTGTGGTCAGAGGGGACATTGTTGCAGGCGGGGAAGGACGAAGGGTTGCCGCAGATGCCGGCGCTGTTGTTGTCGCCCTGTGAGCGCAGAGTGATGTCCAACACGTTGTTGGAAATACCCATCCCTCAGCAGGCATGGCAGCAACGCCGTAAGTCGAAAACGCTGTACGCGCAGCGGCATAGTGCGTTGTTAAAGTTCCGGGCCTCAGGGCTGGCGGCCTTGTTGCGCCGGTTCCGGCCGATATGTAGAGATAAATGTACACAAATAGGGGAAAAGGGATGAGAGAAAAACCACCGGTACGATATGCGCTGACCACGCCCCACCGAGACCCAATGTTATCGCCCGGGCTGAGCGTGGTGTTATTGCCGACGTGGGAGGGCAGTGATGATGTGCCGAAGGGAGAGCAGGGATGAGGAACGGTTCAGGGAAAGGCGCTTGCGACATGGACACGCCATTGCCGGTCATGCATGCCATGTCAACACCACGAGAACGTTCACGTGCGCTGCAGGAGCAGGCCGCAATTCTGGAGCGGGAAGGGGGGTTCGATGAGGCGGTACGCTACTGGCAGGCCAGCGGGGAGCTGGCGGTGACGGACGGTGAGCGTGACTGGTGCGAGGCGAGGGCGCTGTTTTGCCAAAAGCGCTGTCAGCAGGCGTAAGAGCGATAACGCATTATTTTCGGGGGAAAATGGCACGTATTCTGAGCGGCAATTTGGCGAGTGGCGCTTCGGTTGGGGCATATGCGACCGATGTGATGATGCAGCTGGAGAGGGGAGTGGGAGAATGCAAAGTGTGTGGAGCGGCAGGGCGTGGCGACGTCGATGCCGAAAATTGGGCGTGTTGAGTTGTCGATTCGTGTGGTTGAGCGTGGTCATCGTGAGCCTTGCGATATGGGCGCTGTTGCTGGGGTTCCTGGTATGGGTGATGTGAAGCCCCTTGTTATCTCTTCGACGCTGTTGATATTGGTTGTGTGACAACGGGGGGCTCGTTATTTGCAACTAAGGGGAATTTGCTGTTTTCCACGAGGTGGCTATTTTTGCGTTGAGACCCTCTTTATTAATGCAGGTTTATCTTGGATAGAACGCATATTTGAGCGTTGGATGGGGCAATGCTGGCCTTTATTAAAATAAGAAGGGTGCTTCGTTTTTTATGGGAAATATCTTGTTTGCATAACTGAGCGTCTTGGCTGAGGGCTGTTTGATATCTTGGTGTTGAGGCTTCTGCTTGCTATTTTTAATGTGATTGGTTGCTTTCTGCTATTTTCTTTTCTCATTTCATGGCGGACATTTATTGGTTTATTTCGGCTCGTCTGAATGGTTCAGGTCGGAATGGCCGGTCGACGTTGTACGGTGTGCGATGGGAAATAAACGTCGCGGGAGCGATTCTTATCGGTAATAGCCCGTGTGGTGTATTTGTTTTGCTCATGGCGCCTTGGTTGCTATCAAGGGAAGCACAATCGAAAGCGAGTCACTATTCGCCGCTCTTGGTGTGGCGCGTTCTTTCAGGGAAATAGTGATGTTAATACAACAAAACAAGTCAACCGTCACGGCGAACAGGGCAGGCTTGTTGAGCGTGCCTGGCGACTCGTCGTCGCCAGGCACCATCACCTGACAGTGGAAAGACAGCATCAGCGCCATGTGTTGTGGTGCGCTGTTACAACAGAAAGTTGAGCGTGGCTCAGGCTATATTCCGGCGTCATGAATGGCGACGCGTTTGAATAAAAAGGGAGGTCGCTCATGAGCAACGTCAGTATCGGCTTGGTCTGTGTCGCCTTGTGTGGACAGGCTTGCGTGGGCGCAGATCAATCCGTCCCATATCGGCGCGCAGAAAACGGGGAAGCCGTCTTCTGCGCTTAATAATGTCGCCGTTCGGCCAGTGACGCCGGTGGGAGTGGTGGGCTATGTCTTCGGCGTCGGGAATAACCCGGCGGCTTGCAGGAGGAAGATGGGGTATGGCAGCAGGGGTTAGCAAGGGGCATCACGGTACGGCCGGGCCTGAGCGTCAATCCACCTACGGCGAATATCATCTGCCAGCCGGGTTGCAGCTGGCCGCGACGGTCCCGCTGTATCAGGCGGTGGCGGTTTGGGGATGGCGATTGCGGCGGCCTTTTTGTCGCGAAGAGCTGGCGAAGGCATTTCATCTCGAGTTACGCCGCGCGGGGGATGTGATGTCTTACATCCGGCGTGCGCGCCCGGACCGTATCGCGAGTCGCCAGTTTTATTCCCGTGCATCCAGCGGCGGGCGCCTGCGTTATCTGCACATTATCGCAAAACCGCGGATAGAGGGGCTCCCGGTGTCGGAGACGCCGGTGCATCTGACACCTCAGGCTCCCCCCGACGGTGCAGATACGGCGCCGTTACCGGCATTGCGGCGTTGGTTTATCGGTGGCGCGAGAGGGAACTTGCCGTGATATCCGCAGTGATGTCCGCCTTGCCGGTTGCCTTGCGTTGTCCGCATTCCCCTTCAGGGCGAGCGGGCGGGCGGGCGCACTGGTGTCGGTTGCGCCGCCTCCCGCCAGGCGGGGGGCGGTGGTTGATGGGGGGCGGGGTGATGGCGCTGTGCCTGGTGGTCTGGTATCGGGCTGGCGGCCCGGATGCGTTGGGGGAGTGGATCTCCCGCATTGCGCATGCGGCGCTGGTGCTGGCACCCGCTATTCGGTGATGGCGTCTCATCAGGGGTATTGAGGCGGTGATACGGCGTGCTGGTACGGCCATTTGGCCGCCACGACAAAGGGGGGACATGATGGCACGGAAGGTGGAGGAAGAGGGCAAGAGGGGGCGGCGATGGCGGCCTGGCGTTCGCTGCACCTGGTGGGGCGTCGCGCTTGGGTGCCTCGCGGCATGGGGTCTGGTCGCGATGGTTATCCTGGCGGCCTTTTGGCGCCCCCGAGCCGCGGCCCGGCCACCGCCTCCCCGGGCCAACGGCGGTGCGGCGGCAGGTCATGAAACAACACACAACTAATGATGATGGAGAAACACTCGATGAAACACTGTGCACGTTACACCATGCTGGCAGCCCTGGTGTTGGGGGGGGCCCTGTCGCCGCTGAGTCAGGCGGCGATGGCCGATGGGGATACCTCGGTGAGCGTGGGGGCCGGCCTTGCCGTGGCACCGGCCTATCAGGGGGCCTCTCACTATGTGGCCTTGCCGTTGTATGACCTGGAAGGGCACGTAAAAACGGACAACTGGGGCGCGTTCACGCTGGGGGTTATCCGTGGCGCGCGCTGGGACCTGCCGGTCCCGTCGCCGTTTGGGGTGGCATTGCTGATGGATTATGACTATGGCCGCAAGGAGCGTATCCGCGGGCTCGGCAGTCACGATGACCATCTGCGCGGGATGAGCGACCTGGGCGGTTCGCCGGAGGTCGGTCTGGAGTTGAGCTACCTGATGAACCCGGTACGCGTTTACGTGAAGGGCATGAGCGCGACCCGCGAGCGCCATTACGGCGGTGAGGACCTGGGACGTACGGCGCACGTGGACTTTGGCGTGATGCGGGATTACGCGATAAATGACCAGGTGACGCTGGAGGGCAATGTGTTCGCGACCTGGGCCAACGGCGGGTACCAGCGGGGTTACTTCGGGGTGTCGCCGCAGCAGGCGGCTCGGACCCACTTTGCGGCCTACCGGCCGAAGGCGGGGATGAAGCAGTTCACCGCGAGACTGGCCCTGAATTACCAGTGGTCGCCGTCGTGGTCCTTCCAGGCCGGCGGCGAAGCGTACCGCTTGGCGGGGGATGCGGCCGACAGCCCGTTGGTGGACAAGGCGCTGGCGGGGATAGCCTTCATGAGCGCCAGCTATCGCTTTTAATGCCTGCGGCGGCGCCGTTTGTGTTCTCACGCCGCCGTGACGGCACCTTTTGCGGGCATCTGTCGAGGTAAAGGAGGGCTACAGAGTGCAATCTTCGCGTCAAGGGTACCAATATGCTTTTATGGCCGTTAACGGCTTTGCCTGCCTGCTTCATGGGGATATTTTCTTCACGGGGGGCATTGATATCGCGCACATCGGATCCTCATTGGCCTTGTTGGCGTTGTCAATGACACCGTATTTAATCACCCTGGCGTGTTTTGTGTCCATGCGCCACAACGCAGGGGCGATGATAGGGGCCTGGGGGGCACTGGCATTGGATGGTAAGACTTATTACGACGTGTTTATTGCTCCATCGACCTCGACAGCGGCCATTGGTTTGCTCATCACGCCGACAGTGAATATTCTTTTTGTGAGCGTCTGTTGCGTATTGAGCCGTCATTTGACCCGTGTGTTTCGAACCTGATATTGCCGTGGCCGCACGAGGGAAAAACGCCTGGAGTAAATAGCGGTATATTTGAAAAACAGTTGACAATAATCCTCTCCCGTTAGGAATGTTAATCTATCCTTCGTGGATGATGTGAAATGTGTATTCCTTTGTATCCCCCTTACTGCCTGGCTTTTTAGCTGGTCGCTCCTTTTGGGGCGACATTTTTTTATGACATCCTCGACGGTGAATGTTGTTTCTGACAAGAATACCAAACGGAGCGGGTGAGTGATTAAGGTAATGATAATCGGGTTGTTGTTATTTTTTGCTTTTTTTGTCGGTATTCATGCTTTTCCTTGGGAGGAGAATGCGGCCATGGGCGATAAATTGATTCAGCAGCGCCAATCCGTCGGCAGTGATGTATTTACTGCGGGTGACTATAAGCCTGGGCTTTTAAAACATATCGTGCTGTTTAAATATAAAAAAACCGTCACGCAAGCACAGCGAGATGCGGTGACGGGTCGGTTTTTATCGCTCAAGCGCTCAATACGGCCGGGGGCCGATACACCTTATATTCTCTCTATTGTTGAGGGTGTGCAAAACAGTGGGGAAGGGGTGGATGGCGGATTTGAACAGGGATTTATTGTGACGTTCAAGTCGGAAGGTGACCGCAATTATTACGTGGGCAAACCTCTGGTAGATACAGAGGGGGACTACGATGAGGCCCATGACGCGTTCAAGCAATTTGTGGCGCCCCTGCTCAGTGACGATAACGGCGTCCTGGTGTTTGATTTTTCACTGAGGTGATGACGTCGGTGATGTGAGAGCTTCATGGAGAAAACACGATGAACAGAATGATAACGGTCCATACTTCGCTTGATGATACTCCCTTTCTTTTTCAATCATTGACCGGCAAGGAAGCCCTGTCATCGCTGTACACCTTCCATGTCGACGTGCTTTGCGAAACCCAACCTGTCGACCCTAAGAAACTGCTGGGGCAAACCCTGACGGTGGAATGTCGCCAAACCCCTCAGTGCCCACCACGCTATTTGTCGGGCATCATGACGCGGGTTGAGGTCAAGGGGCGGGGCAGGAACGACCGCTATGACCGCTATACCCTTACCGTTAAACCCGCCTTGTGGTCTCTGGGGCAGGGACGGGATTATCGGATATGGCAAGAGAAAAGCGTGCCGGGCATCGTTACCACCCTCTTGCGTGAGCAGGATATTGCGTTTGAAAACCGCCTGAGCTGGGATTACCGGTGCTGGGAATACTGCGTGCAATATCAGGAAAGCGACCTCGATTTTATCAGCCGCCTGATGGAGCATGAGGGTATCTATTACTATTTCAGGCACGATAACGGGAAACACACGCTGGTGCTGGCTGATGCGCCCGAGCAGCACGAGGCGCTCAGGGGGTTTACCACCTTCCCGTGTGTTGACGAGACGGTGACGGATGCCTCCGAGTTGGGGATTGCACACTGGCGGGTGTCCGAGACGATGTCCGCGTCGCTGTATCTGACTGACGACTATGATTTTCGCCGGCCGCGTGCCAGCCTGCTGCAGGCGAGACAAAATCCTGCCTCTGGCGGCCAGCAGGATGCGGTCGTGTTTGACTGGCCGGGGCGGTATACCCGGCATGACGACGGGGCATTTTACAGCCGAATTCGCCAGCAGGAACTCGCCTGCATGCAAGCGCAGATGTCGGGGGAAACCCCGTCGCTGGGCATGGCGCCAGGACATGCCTTTACCCTGACGCGGGCGGCGCGCCCGGAAGATAACCGGACCTATATCGTCAGCGGCGCGGAGTACTTTTTCAGTGAGGCCGGTTATTACAGTCAGGATGACGAAGCGGCGACACCGGTGCATCGCACGGCCTTTACCGCTCACCCGGCGGCCCTGCACTGGCGCCCTGCCCGGCAAACGGCCTGGCCCCGGACATACGGGCCGCAGACGGCGGAGGTGGTGGGGCCGCAGGGGCAGACCATCTGGACCGATGAATACGGGCGCGTCAAGCTCAGGTTCCGCTGGGACCGCCATCACGCCCCCGGCAATGACGAGGCTGCCTGCTGGGTGCGCGTGTCCAGCGCCTGGGCCGGATGGGGCTATGGCAGTCTCCAGGTACCCCGTGTCGGGGAAGAGGTTATCGTCGACTTTATCAACGGTGACCCGGACCGTCCCATCGTCACCGGCCGCGTGTATAACCAGGACAGCATGCCGCCGTGGGATTTGCCGGCGGATGCGACCAAAATGGGCTTCATGACGCGTTCTGCGGGCGGAACACCCGAGAACGGCAGCTTTTTGGTGTTTGACGATGCACCGGGGCGCGAGACGTTTGACATGCACGCCGAACGTGACATGAGCATGAGCACTGAACGTGACCTGACAGTGAATATCGAGGGGGCACGGACCACGCGGGTGAAGGGTGAAGACAGTTACACGTTCGATGAGCGCCAGCGCGTGCGTATCGCCAGGGGGCGGCAGGTTGATATCGCGGCGGGCGGTGATAACCGCGAGGTCACGGGGGACAGTACGACCACGGTGCACGGCAAGCAGACCGTTATCATTGACGGTGAGCTGGTTGAGGAATACCGGGACGGGCAAACAACCACCGTCACCACCGGTGGCCAGACGCTGAAGATACACGCCGGTGGCCAAACGATAATCATCAGCGAGGGGGGCCGGTCCATTGACATCGTCGGGGATGCAAAAAAAAAGATAACCGGCAACGAGCGCGAGGACACGACGGGGGAATGGACGAAGTCGGTGGCAGGTACCATTAACATCCTGTCCGATGCGGATGTGAACATCAAAAGCGCCACGAAAATCACCCTGGATGCGCCCAATCAAAAGGCCACTACCGGCAAAGGGCACAGCGAAAGCTTTACCGGTCACTCTTTCAGCATGACGGGTGCCTCGGAAAGCGTTACCGGCAGCTCGGTCAGTTTTACCGGCTCATCTGTAAGCTTTACGGCGTCGAGTGTTTCGATGGGCATGTTCTCCATCAGTAACACGCCGTTTAAATTATCAAAACATGATAACCATCTTGAATTTGTCAGCGGTAATAAAACGCTTACCAGCACTCTTCTCTCTCTCAAGAGCGATTACAGTGCGTTTGTGAGCGCCCTGACGACGATTGCGTGAAGGGGAATGGTGTGGGTATGGTCAATGTCGCGCTTTGGTCAAATGTGGTCCTTACCCTGGTGTTAATGTTGCTGGTCATGATGGGAATATGGAATACCTGCCGTGCGGGCCGAGAAAATCAGGCCATTATGAAACATGGCAAGGAGGCCCGGGCGCTGATTGTGAATGCTACGCCGCATAAGAGACAGGTTATTGTGGGAAAGGTGTCGATGCAATTACAGCTTGCTTTTTCGGTCAAGGGTGAAGGGTATCACGTATTAAAGGATGTTATCGTTTCACCCTATTATATGGATGCGCTCAGGATTGGAAATCGAGTAGTTATTCGGTATCGGGAAGGGTATCCGAGAAGCATTGTTATTATGCAATATGTTGATAACTGAGCGTGATGGGCGCGTCTTTTTCGTGCTGAGTTTACCGTGTTTTAGCCTTGTTAACTGCAAGGTTTTATAAGATAAGTTTATGATATGCAATGTATTGTTTGCATGGGGTTTGTGATGCCTGTCTGGATTATGTGATATTTTGTAAAAAAGTATTTAAAATAAAATCATCCCTGTTACCTTCACTGGTCGGACCGCTATAAGACTAATCCTAAACGGCGAGGCAGTGATGAAACGCAAATATTTAACCGGGGATGAAATAAACAGTTTACTGAAAACCATTACCAGAGATATGGTTTCTGTTCGTGATTATTGTATGGTCAGCATGGCATTTCTGCACGGTCTCAGGGTCAGTGAGCTGACGGCATTGCGACTCACGGATTACGACCCCCTATCCAGGAAGATTTACATCGCCCGACTCAAGGGCGGGATGAGTACCAGTCATCCCTTGTTGCCGGAGGAGAATGCGGCGCTGCAGGTCTGGCTTGCCGAACGGCAGGGGCTTGCGGGACAACATCAGCCCTGGTTATTTTTGTCCCAGCGCGGGACGCGATTGTCACGACAACGGTTTTACCAGCTACTGCGGCGTTATGGCGAACGCGCGGGTTTGCCGCTGTCGCTGCATCCGCATATGTTGCGCCATGCCTGTGGATATAACCTTGCGGAGCGGGGGAACGATACGCGGTTGATACAGGATTATCTTGGGCACCGCAATATTCGTCATACCGTGCTTTATACGGCGGCGAATGCCATGCGGTTTAATCATGTTTGGCTCAAAGACGCAAATTTGCCGCTGATGTCGCCGTTGCAGGACGTGTTGCCTGTCGGCCTGTTGTGCAACGGTATTTGACGGTGACCTGGACACTGCGGCAACGAACCCGTCTGCCGAGGATTTGGTGGTTTTGTGACCGGCATGCAGTGATGTCTGGCCTGGACAGCACGCCTGTCGCCCGCAGAGCGACAGGCGTGTTCAGGGAGGCCGGCGCCATGAATTTCTCTTGCCTGCGACGGGCGCGTCGACACGTCACGCACTTTGTCGCAGACATCTTTTCTGCTGTTCTGTGTCGGCACTGACGCTGCGGTCAGGGGTGACGTTCATTTGTTGTTTCATGTCGGGAAGTAGACGCTCGGCCCTCTGTCCCCGGCGCGACGCGTGGGTGAGTCTCATGCTCGCTGGCGGTGTTGTGGCTTACCGGCTGACCAGCGTGATGACGCTTGAAGACACGGGTTATCCGCTGACGGTCATGAACGACCCGGCAAGCACGCTTGCCAGCCTGGCACCGACGGAACGTCGGCAAGACACGACCACAGAGGCAGTAGGGCGGGATGCTGCGCCGTCTGCCTTGCCATTACACCGACGTCGATAACGCCCCTGCTGATGAGAGCCTTGTATGAGACGACATGTTACCCTTTTTCCTCCCATCCTGGTCTGGATACTGACAAGCCTGGTGGCCAGGCCAGTGCTTGCCGCCTGGCCGGACGGGGCGTGTACCGCCCATCAACTGGAGGCGCAGTTTGTGGACCGGCAGGGTGGGCCCGCGGAGGTGTTGTTGGTACTGCGTAATCTGGGGGCGCAAGCCTGCCAGATGAACGTGTTGCCGCCCCTGACGTTCTATGGCGGGGACGGCGAGCAGCGTCTTGTCGGGGCGCAATACCCCGACCATCCGTCCGTGGCGTGGGTCACGCTGGCGCCGGGCGAGGCGGTCGCTGCGCCATTGGCCTGGGAAGAGAGAGACATTGAGCATGCGCACAACTGCATCACACCGTTGATGGCGGCGTTGAATTTACCCGGCGGGGCATTGCGATTGCTGTTTGGCCGTCAGATGTGTGCGACAGGGGGCTCACTTGTCGAGCTGACCCAGTGGCCATTGACGTCGTGGCCTGCGCAGGGGGTGTCGGAGACGCCTTGAGAGACCGCATTGCGCTGACAACGCGACAAGGTTGATTTTTTTTGACACGGAAGAGAGACGAAACGATGAACGTTTACGTGCAACGGGGTTTGATGGCCGGGGCGCTGATGCTGGTTGCTCTGGGGACGCATGCCGCGACGAAGTCGTTGCACTCACCCGCGAAGGGCGTGGTATGCGATGCGTATTTTTGTGCGAATGCGCAGGGGGTATCAACAGCGCTGACGGCCCGCTATCTGGGCAAGAAGAAAGGTGCGCAACTGGACGCGCAGGGGGCGTTTGACCGCACGGCGTTTACGTTTGCGAACGGGATATACTGTGACACGAAAGAAAAGGTGTGTCGCAAGGACCGCTACTTTGGTGCTGACGGCAAGCCATCGGGGGCCATTGATGTGGTGACGACCGGGCAACTCTTTGACGGATGAAGATTGAGCCGCCGCGGGCCGTTTTTACCGACGCTTGCGGCGGCCCCGAACGGGGTGAGGCTCACGGATGGGCCGAATAACTGCTTGCAGCCAACACAGAGGCAGTGTCGGGGATGGGGGCGGATGTCAAAACGTGTCATGCTGCGCTCTGCACTGCGCGGTGAAGGGCTGTGTAGGGTCGGGTGGAGAGTGTTAATTGGTTAAGTTATTGAATATGAATAATAAATTAAGAGGGTGAAGAGGGTGCACAGTTTTACGGTAAATCTTTTTTGGTGGGAAGTCGGAGGCAGCTGAGAATGAGGGAGGCCACTGTATTGAGTGTCATTGTCTGATATCGCATAGTTTTAATTGGGGGCACAAATGGGGGCATTTAATTATGATGTATTTGTTATTCTTTTATATTTCAATGTGTTGGGTCGTAATGAGAGTCCGGCCTTCGCACCATTAAGTACCGCGTGAACAAGAAGCCACCGAAAGGTGGTTTTTTTGTGCCTGGAATCTGCCTGCCGCAATTACCTACCCACTTTACACTGTATTGACGTATTTCCATTTCAGTAAAAACCGGATCTTCCTGATGTTTTACTAATATCTATCTATTTGATATTAATAATTAAAATTTCGTTTTGTTGGGATCTTTTGGATCAAGGCGTTCCCGAATAGAGGAAGGGATCACGCGGGCGTTAACGCGACCTGCACTGATGGGTATCAGAGAAGATTGTTAATGCCCCGGAGTAAATTTTGCCAGAGGCTATTGAACGTCACCACTCCGTTTCGCAGCTAGCTTACTCTTCAGATTAACAGCTTATAAGCTGTATTGATAATAAAACACCCTATGAGCTGTATTTTGCATTTACAGCCTGTAAGGTGTAACGTGGGTAAAACAGCCTATAATCTGTACACAGCGATAAGCCAGCGAGCCGCTATCTATGAATACCGTCTATCCGTTAAAAACACTGAGCCAGTTACGCCCCTTGCTGGTGGGGTTTCGTAAAGCAAAAGGTCTGACGCAAAAAGACGTCTCGGAGAGGCTGGGCGTCACCCAACAGACCTATGCGCGCCTGGAGTCAAACCCTGCATCAGCCAGTCTGGAGCGACTTTTTAGAGTGTTCAATGTGCTGGGGATTGAAATGGTGCTTTCTTCAGAGCTTGCCTCCCCAGGGGGTGAAACGGAAGAAATCTCTACAATTCATATAGACTCGCCGGCAAGACGGGAACAGTGGTGACGAAATGCGTCGTTCGCAACAACGGTTAGCTATCTGGATGAACGGTATTCCGGTGGGATACTGGGAAAAGCGTAAAGGCGAAGATCGGCTGGAGTATCTGCCTGAGTGGATTGCAGATAGTCAGGGGAGGCCTTTGTCGCTTTCTTTGCCTTTCACGCCAGGGAATCAGCCTTATCGCGGTAGCGTGGTACGCGATTATTTCGATAACCTGCTGCCGGATAGTGAGGGGATCCGCCGACGTTTGGCTATGCGCTATCATGCCGACAGTCTGGACCCTTTCGATTTATTGGCCGAACTGGGTCGCGACTGTGTTGGTGCCATACAGCTTCTCGATATCGGTGAGCAACCTGCTGATATCTTTTCCATCAGGCAGCGTCCGCTTGCAGAGGCGCAAATCGCCGAAATGCTCCGCAATACTGCCACGACGTTACCGGGGCTGCAGGGACAGGATGACGATCTGCGTTTATCCATCGCCGGCGCTCAGGAAAAAACGGCGCTGCTGTGGCATGACAACCAGTGGTGTTTACCTGAGGGAAATACGCCGACCACGCATATTTTCAAATTAGCGCTAGGCCTGGTGGGAAACATGCGGGCCGATATGCGCACGTCCATCGAGAATGAATGGCTCTGCTCCATGATTGTTGAACACTATGGTGTGCCGGTAGCAAGTACCCATATTGCGCAGTTTGAAGATCAAAAGGCACTGATCGTTGAGCGTTTTGACAGAAAATTATCAAGCGACAAACAGTGGTGGATCCGCCTGCCGCAAGAGGATATGTGCCAGGCTCTGGGCGTTTCGCCGCTGAGGAAGTATCAATCAGATGGTGGCCCCGGTATTACCGATATTATGGAAATTCTGAGTCGCTCGGAACAGGCTGAAACAGATCGCAGGCACTTCTTTAAAGCGCAGATTATTTTTTGGCTGCTGGCCGCGACAGATGGCCACGCAAAGAATTTCAGTCTTGCGCATTTACCGCAAAATCGTTACCACCTGACGCCACTGTACGATGTGCTATCGGCCTGGCCGCTGATTGGCCCGGGCAATAACCAGATAGCCTGGCAGAAGTGCAAACTGGCGATGGCCGTTCGCGGGAGCAGTAACCATTACCTGCTTAACCAGATCCGACGCCGCCACTGGATAAAACACGGTGAAATAACCGGGTTAGGCCAACAGGAAGTTGAATCCATTATTGAAGAGCTGCTGGCAGCAACTCCGGGAGTGATTGAACGTGTCATTGGACTACTACCGGATTCGTTCCCAGCTGAATTAGCGGCATGCATTTTTGATGGTATCAGGCAGCAGTGCGCGCGGTTGGCAGGGCGATAGTGCGCGGTGCGGGCAGGAATGCCGGTCACGTTGCCGAGGCAGAGCTGTTAGGTTCTGATTATTGGGGAAACATCTTTTATTCCACTTAAGTCAACTTTATTCAATCCGCACCAACCTACTGAAGTAGGTAAAATTGCAGGGATATCCCGGTTCGATAATGTTTGTAACCACAGCGAACCCTTGAAAGGTTAGTCATCATGGTTCTGAGTGATGTGAAAGTTCATACCGCCAAGCCGGAAGCGTAAGCGGAGATATAGTCTTGCCGGATCACCTTAGCGACAAAGAGAAGATGTTGGTATTGGGGAAATCCCCTGAAGTTTTCTAGTGGTTGCCAGAGTGGGGCAGCCCTATGCCAGTAGTCAATTGCTGTGACGTTGGTCATTGCTCGGAAAGATACGGAAAGTTAAGATAAATAGTTATGAGCCTTAATTATATGGATAGGCTTGCACAGCGATGGATTAAAACTTAATGATGACTAAATCTAATTTTGAGTTCCTAAAGGGCGTCAACGATTTCACTTATGCCATCGCCTGTGCGGCGGAAAATAACTACCCGGATGATCCCAACACTACGCTGATTAAAATGCGTATGTTTGGTGAAGCGACGGCTAAACATCTTGGCCTGCTGCTGGATATGCCTCTCTGTGAGAATCAACACGATCTTCTGCGTGAATTAGGCAAAATTGCCTTTATTGATGACAACATCCTTTCTGTATTCCACAAATTGCGCCGAGTTGGTAACCAGGCGGTACACGAATACCATAATGACCTGGATGATGCCCAGATGTGCTTGCGTCTCGGATTCCGCCTTGCCGTTTGGTACTACCGGTTGGTGACCAAAGATTACGATTTCCCGGTGCCGGTTTTTGTGCTGCCTGAGCACGGTGAGGCTCGCTACCACGCCGAAGTCCTCACGCTCAAACAGCAGTTGGAACAGCAGTCACAGGAAAAAGTACAGAGCCAGGCAGAGCTGGAAGCTCAGCAGCAACGTTTAATTGCACTCAATGGTTACATTGCCGTTCTCGAAGGTAAACAGCAGGAAACCGAAGCACAAACCAAAGCCCGTGTGGCCGCGCTGGAAGCACAGCTCGCTGCCAAAAATGCCGAGTTAGCAAAACAGACCGAACAGGAACGTAAGGCCTATCACAAAGAGATCACCGACCAGGCTATCAAGCGCACGCTGAATCTCAGCGAAGAAGAGAGCCGCTTCCTGATAGACGCACAGCTGCGTAAAGCGGGCTGGCAGGCCGATAGCAAAACGTTACGTTTTGCCAAAGGCGCTCGCCCGGAACCCGGTGTCAACAAAGCGATAGCCGAATGGCCGACGGGTACAGATGAAACGGGTAAAACAGGCTTTGCCGATTATGTGTTGTTCGTTGGCCTTAAGCCCATTGCCGTCGTTGAAGCAAAACGCAAAAATACCGATGTACCCAGCAAGCTCAACGAATCTTACCGCTACAGCAAATACTTCGATAACGCCTTCTTACGCGACACGCTGCTGGAGCACTACGCTCCTGATGAAGTACACGAAGCCGTACCGAACTATGAAATCAGCTGGCAGGACACCAGCGGTGAACAGCGTTTTAAAATTCCCTTCTGTTACTCTACCAACGGGCGCGAATACCGCGCGGCGATGAAGACCAAAAGCGGCATCTGGTATCGCGACGTCCGCCACACTACCAACATGTCGAAAGCGCTGCCGGAGTGGCATCGCCCGGAAGAGCTGCTGGATATGCTGGGCAGCGACCCACAGAAACAAAACCAGTGGTTTGCTGAAAACCCCGGGATGAACGAGCTGGGTCTGCGCTATTACCAGGAAGACGCCGTTCGCGCGGTAGAGAAGGCGATAGTTAACGGTCAGCAAGAAATCCTGCTGGCGATGGCGACCGGAACTGGTAAAACCCGTACCGCCATTGCCCTGATGTTCCGCTTGATCCAGTCGCAGCGTTTCAAACGCGTCCTGTTCCTGGTCGATCGCCGTTCGCTTGGTGAGCAGGCACTGGGATCGTTTGAAGACACACGGATTAACGGCGACACCTTTAACAGCATTTTCGATATCAAAGGCCTGACCGATAAATTCCCGGAAGACAGCACCAAAATCCACGTTGCCACGGTGCAGTCGCTGGTCAAACGCACGCTGCAGTCCGATGAACCGATGCCGGTCGGCCGCTACGACTGTATCGTCGTCGATGAAGCGCACCGCGGCTACATTCTCGATAAAGAGCAGACCGAAGGCGAGCTGCAGTTCCGCAGCCAGCTGGATTACGTTTCCGCCTACCGTCGCATTCTCGACCACTTCGATGCGGTAAAAATTGCCCTGACCGCCACGCCAGCACTGCATACGGTAGATATTTTCGGTGAACCGGTTTACCGCTACACCTACCGTACGGCGGTGATCGATGGCTACCTGATCGACCAGGATCCACCCATTCAGATCGTGACCCGCAACGCGCAGGATGGGGTCTATCTGTCCGAGGGTGAACAGGTGGAACGTCTGGACCCGCAAGGTGAGCTGATCAACGACACGCTGGCCGACGATCAGGACTTTGAGGTCGCCGATTTTAACCGCGGCCTAGTGATCCCGGCGTTTAACCGCGCGGTATGCGGTGAGCTCACCAAATATCTTGATCCCACCGGGCAGCAAAAAACGCTGGTGTTCTGCGTGACTAACGCCCATGCCGATATGGTGGTGGATGAGCTGCGCACCGCATTTAAGAAAAAGTACCCGCAGCTTGAGCACGACGCCATTATTAAGATCACCGGTGATGCCGATAAAGACGCGAAGAAAGTGCAAAGCATGATCGTTCGCTTCAACAAAGAGCGGCTGCCTAATATCGTGGTCACCGTCGACCTGCTGACCACCGGCGTCGATATCCCATCTATCTGTAATATCGTGTTCCTGCGCAAAGTTAAAAGCCGCATTCTCTACGAGCAGATGAAGGGCCGCGCCACGCGTCTGTGCCCGTCGGTAGGGAAAACCAGCTTTAAGATTTTCGACTGCGTGGATATCTACAGCTCACTGGAAAGCGTCGACACCATGCGCCCGGTGGTTGTGCGTCCACTGGTGGAGCTGCAAACGCTGGTCAACGAAATTACCGACTCGGAAACCTACAAAACCCTCGAAGCGGATGGCCGTAGCTTCGCCGAACACAGCCATGAACAGCTGGTCGCTAAACTGCAGCGGATCATCGGCCTCGCGGCCTATAACCGCGACCGCAGCGAAGCGGTGGATAAACAGGTCCGCCGCCTGGACGAATTGTGCCTGGATGCCGCGGGCGTCAACTTCGGCGGCCTGGCCTCGCGCCTGCGTGAGAAAGGGCCGCACTGGAGCGCTGAGATTTTCAATAAGCTTCCCGGCTTTATCGCCCGCTTGGAAAGGCTGAAAACCGATATCAATGCCCTGCGTGACGCGCCGATCTTCCTCGATATTGACGATGAGGTGGTGAGCGTCAAATCGCTGTACGGCGATTACGACACGCCGCAGGATTTTCTCGAAGCATTTGATGATTTGGTCAACCACGCCCCTAATGCCCAGACTGCGCTGCAGGCGGTGATCAATCGCCCGCGCGACCTCACCCGCAAAGGCCTGGTGGAGCTGCAGGAGTGGTTTGACCGCCAGCATTTTGAAGAGTCCTCCCTGCGCAGTGCCTGGAAAGAGACGCGCAACGAGGATATCGCTGCCCGACTTATCGGCCATATCCGCCGTGCGGCGGTGGGGAATGCGCTCAAACCATTTGAGGAACGTGTCGAGCACGCGTTGGCGCGTATTAAAGGCGAGAACGACTGGAGTTCTGAGCAGTTAAGCTGGCTTGACCGTTTAGCCCAGGCGCTAAAAGAGAAAGTGGTGCTCGACGACGATGTCTTCAAAACCGGTAATTTCCACCGCCGCGGCGGTAAGCCAATGTTACAGCGCACCTTTGACGACAACCTCGACAGCGTGCTGAATAAGTTCAGCGATTACATCTGGGATGAGCTCGCCTGACGCGTTATCATCCTCGGCAATTTCTTCTTCTGCGGCCCCGATAAGGGCCGTTGTTTTACATGGGATCTTCAATGAACAATAACGATCTGGTCGCCAAACTGTGGAAACTGTGCGACAACCTGCGTGACGGTGGCGTCTCCTATCAAAACTACGTCAATGAACTCGCCTCGTTGCTGTTTTTGAAAATGTGTAAAGAGACCGGCCAGGAAGCGGACTACCTGCCGGAAGGCTACCGCTGGGATGATCTGAAGTCGCGCATTGGCCAGGATCAGATGCAGTTCTACCGTAACCTGCTGGTCCAGTTAGGCGCTGATGAGAAAAAGCTGGTGCAGGCGGTGTTTCATAATGTCAGCACCACCATTGAGCAACCCAAACAGCTGACTGAGCTGGTCAGCTATATGGACGCGCTGGACTGGTACAATGGCGACCACGGGAAGTCCCGCGACGACTTCGGCGATATGTACGAAGGGTTGTTGCAGAAGAACGCCAACGAAACCAAATCCGGCGCGGGCCAGTACTTCACCCCGCGTCCGCTGATTAAAACCATTATCCATCTGCTGAAGCCGCAGCCGCGTGAAGTGGTACAGGATCCGGCGGCTGGGACCGCGGGCTTCCTGATTGAAGCCGACCGTTACGTAAAATCACAGACTAACGATCTGGATGACCTTGATGGCGATACGCAGGATTTCCAGATTCACCGCGCGTTTATCGGCCTCGAACTGGTGCCCGGCACCCGCCGTCTGGCGCTGATGAATTGCCTGCTGCATGACATTGAAGGCAACCTCGACCACGGTGGTGCCATTCGTCTGGGCAACACGCTGGGCAGCGATGGTGAAAACCTGCCGAAGGCGCATATTGTCGCCACTAACCCACCGTTTGGCAGCGCCGCGGGCACCAATATCACCCGCACCTTCGTGCACCCGAGCAGCAACAAACAGCTGTGCTTTATGCAGCATATTATTGAAACCCTGCACCCCGGCGGCCGTGCAGCGGTAGTCGTGCCAGATAACGTGCTGTTTGAAGGCGGCAAGGGTACCGATATTCGTCGCGACCTGATGGATAAATGCCATCTGCACACCATCCTGCGCCTGCCGACCGGTATCTTTTACGCCCAGGGCGTTAAAACCAACGTGCTGTTCTTTACCAAAGGCACGGTCGCCAATCCGCATAAGGATAAAAACTGCACCGACGACGTGTGGGTGTATGACCTGCGGACCAATATGCCGAGCTTCGGCAAGCGTACGCCGTTTACCGAACAGCACCTGCAGCCGTTCGAAACCGTCTACGGTGAAGACCCGCACGGCCTAAGCCCGCGCGCCGAGGGCGAGTGGAGCTTTAACGCCGAAGAGAGCGAAGTCGCCGACAGCGAGGAGAACAAAAACACCGACCAGCACCAGGCCACCAGCCGCTGGCGGAAGTTCAGCCGCGAGTGGATCCGCACCGCCAAATCCGATTCGCTGGATATCTCCTGGCTGAAGGATAAGGACAGCATCGACGCCGACAGCCTACCGGAGCCCGATGTGCTGGCCGCAGAAGCGATGGGCGAGCTGGTGCAGGCACTGGGCGAGCTGGACGCGCTGATGCGCGAGCTGGGTGCGGGGGATGAGGCGGATGCGCAGCACCAGTTGTTGAATGAAGCGTTTGGTGAGGTGAAGGCATGAGTGGGGGGAAATTGCCGGAGGGGTGGGTAACAGAAAAACTCAATGAGTTGGCAAAGGTTATTACAAAGGGAACAACACCAACTACCCTTGGGTTTGAATATTTAAGCCAAGGAATCCCCTTTATTAAAGTTGAGAACATTGATGATTTTGGCCTAAATTTCAGCTCAGTGTATCAATATATTAGCGAAGAGGGGCATCTTGCGCTAAAAAGGTCTCAGTTTGAAGAAAATGATGTTTTGTTTAGCATTGCTGGTACGATAGGTAAAACCGCGATCGTCAAAAACCAACATATTCCTGCAAACACTAACCAGGCTGTAGCAATTATAAGGGGGGCGGATGATATAATCGCCCCTGCATACTTGTGTCAACAATTAAAATTAAACGCTTATAAAATTTTCAAAGAAAATGCTCGTGGCGGAGCGATGAATAATGTTTCACTTGGAGATTTAAAATCGGTAGAAATTAAATTCCCAAACTTACTCGAACAATCCATTATTATCAAAAAACTCGATACGCTGCTGGCGCAGGTAGACAGCACCAAAGCACGTCTTGAGCAAATCCCACAAATCCTGAAACGTTTTCGTCAGGCAGTGCTCACTGTTGCAATGAGTGGCGAGCTAACAGAGGAATGGCGAAAAAATAACTCTATACTATTCTCCTCATGGGTGAATAGTAATATAGGAGAGTTAGCTCAAGTAGCTACAGGTAAAACCCCTAAGAGAACTGAAGTAAAGTATTGGGAGAATGGCTCAATTCCTTGGTTAACAAGTTCAAGTACCGGCGAAAACTATACGGAAGTCGCAGAGCAATTTATTACACCTATTGCGCTAAAAGAATGCACGCTTAAAATATTTTCTCCGGGCACACTACTTTTAGCAATGTATGGCGAAGGGAAAACTCGTGGTCAAGTTACAGAGTTAAAAATAAATGCAGCATGCAATCAAGCCTGCGCGGCAATTATATGCGACAAGGAAAGAATTGACCTGCAATTTTTAAAAATGCGTTTAATAGAAAACTATCAGGAAACAAGGAAAGCCGCTGCCGGTGGTAACCAACCAAATTTGAATTTGAATAAAGTTCGTGAAATACCGGTTATAGTTCCCCAGCTTCCAGAACAAGCTGAAATCGTCCGCCGCGTCGAACAACTCTTCGCCTACGCCGACACCATAGAAAAACAGGTCAACAATGCCTTAGCCCGCGTCAACAGCCTCACCCAGTCGATCCTGGCGAAGGCCTTCCGCGGCGAGCTTACCGCCCAGTGGCGAGCTGAAAACCCGGATCTTATCAGCGGTGAAAACAGCGCTGCCGCCCTGCTGGAAAAAATTAAAGCTGAACGCGCCGCCAGCGGCGGTAAAAAAGCCTCGCGTAAAAAAGCATAATACTTATAAAAGCGCACCGGCAGCGTGCGCTTTTATTGTAAGCCTTAAACCACCTCCTAAGGAGGTGGTGATTGAACCTGTGAGGCTCTAGCCTGAAGGAAACCCATGCCGGAATATTCCAGCTTACTCACCACAAGTAAGAAGGAAATCACCAACATGGGCTTATACAGGAGTTCATCACATGTGTTCTGGCGTTGCAAATACCACCTGGTTTGGACGCCGAAGTATCGATTTAAAATCCTCCGCGACAAGGTGGGTAAAGAGCTCTACCGAACAATTTATATCCTCTGCAACATGAAGGACTGTGAAGTTCTTGAGCTAAATATTCAGCCAGATCATGTGCATCTGGTCGTGATAGTCTCCCCGAAGCTATCGATTTCGACGTTGATGGGCGTCCTGAAAGGACGCAGTGCAATCCGGCTTTACAATCGTTTCCCACATATACGAAAGAAGTTGTGGGGCAATCATTTTTGGGCAAGGGGATACTTTGTCGATACGGTAGGGGTAAACGAAGAAATTATCAGGCGATACGTGAAGCATCAGGATAAGAAGGACCAAGAGATCGAACAGCAGATGGGGCTGTTGCAGGATTAACTCGAAAATGGCCCCCTTTTAGGGGGCGTCGTGTAAAGCCACCTCCTCAGGAGGTGGTCTTTTACATATTCACACCCTTTTATAACCCGCAAAAATATATCTTATTTATTCCGAATCGCGCTTATTACGTTCTGTTTTTAGCTGGACTTTTCTTTTATTTACTGATGGTATACACAGGTATTTAGCGCGATGCGGTCGTGCGCCAACACAACCGCATCGCTCATCACAATCACTATTATTGGAGAATAGCAGTCATGACTGATACCCATTCTATTGCAGATCCGTGCGATCCAGAAGTCTCCCCGGCAAATAACCGTCACTTTACCGTGAGTTATGCGAGTCGTTATCCGGATTATACCCGCATTCCCGCGCTCATCATGAAAGGCCAGTGGCTGGAAGCCGCCAGTTTTGCCACCGGTACCGAAGTGGATGTGAAGGTCATGAACGGCTGTATCGTGCTGACCGCAAAGCCGCCGCAGCCGGAAGACTCTACGCTGCTTCAGTCTTTTCATCGGGTGGGCAAGCTGTCCGCCCGTAAGCAGCGGCAGGTACAGGACTTTATCGACGTGATTTCAGGTAAACGTTCCGCCTGACGCTAACCGCTCCCGACCGTGAGTCGGGAGCGGCCCCTGATTAAGGTGCGATAACCTGCACCAGCACATCGGTTGCCCAGCTCTCCTCGCTGTTCACTACCAGGCCTTCTGCGCAGGCTTGCGCCATATTCCCCAGCTGGAAAGAGACGTCGTCATTAAAGTTAAAATCACGCCAGGCTCGCGCAAAGTTAATACGCCAGTATCCCACCCCCTGATCAAAGCGGATTTTCAGCGCCTGGCCATTATCAAAACTCACCATCAGCTTACGGTGGTGCGGAATGTCGCGGCCAGAGTTGAACGCCTGAATCTCCACGGCTCGTCCCATGGATGCCGCAAACCACTGGTCGGCGAAATCCTGGAAGTCTGCTTCACTCATCCAGTCATGGAACGGTTTGTTCCCCGGTCGCTCTTTACTCCTGAACAGCGTATCAATCGTTACTTCCGCCTCTTGCGTCAGCATCGGTTTCAACGTCTTCAACAACCCGCCTAACAACGCCAGCGCTACGGGGTTTTGCAGATAGCGATCGCTATAGTGGATACGCGTCACCCGGCATTCCGTCAGCAGGCGCTGAATATCATCCTGAGACTCGGTCAGCAGGTTCCAGAAGCGCTGGCCAAACTGAGAAACCGGGCCGTTAAGCTGCTTATGGATTTCAATATCGTTAACCAGGCCTTTGCTGCCCGTATCCTCGGATGGCAACTCGGTTTTATAAAGCGCTATCGGCCCCTGCAAATGGCTGCGAATAACCATCTGGCTATTCAGATGCCAGTTCGGCCCGGGGATGGTAGCGTCATGGCTGCGAGAAATTAACGTCATCAGGCGATCGTCAAACGTCACCTGCGCAACGAGCGGCGTATCCGTATCCAGCTCAGACTGGCACAGCTGCACGCCTATCGCCGTAAACTGCGCGAGTTCCTGAAGGATCTCCGGATCGTCAATGTTTCGCGGGATAACCAGCACCACCTCAACATCATCTTTTAGCCGGTAGTTCTGGATCGCGGTGCGGAACTGACGGGCATACAGATCCCACTCATTCAACGGCCCACTCATCCACAGCGTGAGCTTTCGACCACCATCGTTGATGGCCCGTCGCAGAGTATCTTCAATGCTCCCTGGGCAATATTGCGCATCAGCCAGAGAGAATTTCTCCTCATCCGGCAAACCAATATAGTGGCTGAAATCCACCCCCAGCCAGGCCAGTGCCGCTTTACGATCCAGCAGATCGTGATCGTGGCGGGTCTGTGAGTCGAGTAGGCACTCGCTACAGGCAGTATCGCAGTGGTGGCAGCCCAGCTGCTTCATCATTCCCTTCAGCACGGCCTCAATGTGCAATGGCGCGCTGGAAGCAAAACCCGCGCCGCCGCTGATAATATCGTACAGCTGAACCGCCAGAACGGATTGCTCGTTCTCCAGCCTGACCGGACGCACCGCGTAGCCCAGCTCCGCTGCGGAAACACCCAGTACGCTTGCCAGCGAGCGCCGCAGCGCCACGGCCAGCGTCATTGCAACAATACGACCTTCTTCCGTGTTATCAGCGATATACTCTCCGTCCTGCGGGCGGCGGACAATCAGCTCGAAGACATCCGTTCTGGCCAGCGCTCCCAGCGTGACATTTTTATTCAGCGCCGTTGAACCTGGGCAGATAATCCGCTGATTCTGGCTATCCCGGTCGGCCTTTCCTGGACGTGGCGGATAGTGTGTTTCCATGGATTTAGGCGCATCCGTGAGGTTGAGCATCGACTCCGCACGGCCGCAGCTCAGGCACAGCGCATAGCCGTGACCGCCTTCCCCCATACTTTGCTGGAACACATTACCGTCCGCCCCGGAAGCCATAAAGCCCATCAACGGGTTCGGCAGCGGTACACGCTCGGCCTTAACAAATACCCAGGCCGGTACAACCGGAATGAATTTCATGGTCTCAATGTTATTGGTCACCGGAGCATGCGCATCCGTCACAAAACCCGCAGGCTGTAAAACCTGACGTCGGTTTTCCGGCGTGATGCGCTCACCGCACGCATCATTGGTACAGAACAAATCTCCCGAGCCGCCAATACCTTCCTCATAGCCTAACGTACCGCATTTGTGACAACGCCAGGCACTATCCAGACGCTGAGCTTCATTGGTATCAGCATTAAGATTATGCCAGTGCAGAGACACCCCAGCGGAGCGGAAGACCCGGCCATCAAGGATAATCTCCGCGCCCGGCGCATACTCACGGATCGCCACGGAAAGGTTACGTGAAGGCAAGCCTTTATAACGCGAGACGTTATCTTCGCGATCGCTCTTATCCCGGACTTTGTACGTTTTCTCGCGGATATAATCTTCCATAGTGAAGTTATCAAAAGTGACAACATCCGTTGGGAAGCCATATCCGGGCAGGAAGGTTCTGGCCGCCAAATCGCGCAGCAGATACTCGCCGCAGTGCCGTTTTTTCTCCAGCTCCAGACGTTTGCGATACGGCGTATTGGGCTGCGATTCACTTTCCTGCTTAACAAGGTCGCGATAAATTCCCAGCCAGCGCTTCTGCAGTGCCGCAATC
Source organism: Serratia sp. PL7 (assembly GCF_945957435.1). Classification (NCBI taxonomy): domain Bacteria; kingdom Pseudomonadati; phylum Pseudomonadota; class Gammaproteobacteria; order Enterobacterales; family Yersiniaceae; genus Serratia; species Serratia sp. PL7. Next base: position 134,110 of record NZ_CAMFLB010000004.1, read on the forward strand.
GCGTTGCACGTTTTATCCCGCAGCTTTTCTGCCGCAACGCCATGAAGCGCGGTGCCTTTAACCAATCGAACCAAAGCCGCGTCAATGCTCAGCGTCTGACGCTCCAACCAGGCTTTGAAACGGTTACACACCGACTGTTCAAGCTCTTCACCAAAGAACCACTGACTATTAAGGCTGGTACGTTCTTTTTCGGTTTCACCGATGACATGGCACAAATAGTCTGACAGCAGCAGAGAATTGACGTGGCGCTGTACCAGACGCTCAGAATTCATTGCCACCATCGGCGCAGGGATCACCGTTTCAAACGGCCAGAGAGGGTTAGCAAAAACCTGCCGATCGTGCGGGTTGCCTTTGCACAACGTGTAAGAAATAGCACGGGACTCTTTGCTACGCCCGGCACGCCCGGCACGCTGTAAATAGTTAGCGGGGTGCGGTGGAACGTTATTCATCACCACAGCAGAAATCCCGCCAATATCTACGCCCATTTCCATAGTGGTTGAACAGTTAAGAACGTTAAGCTGTCCGTTTTTAAACATACGTTCATAACTTTGCAGACGCTCGGATGATTGCTGGGCGGAATGCTCTGCCGTACGATAGTAAAATCCACCTTCAACGACGCGATCGTTAATGTCCGTCCAGAGGTTTTGCGAACGTAATTGCGCCACCAGAGGGTCCTGACCCAGCCAGTCACGAACTTTTCTTAACCCATCGACATAATCATCCTGAGAACGGTCGTGCTGCCAAATCTCAGGCAGCGTCACCGCCTGGGCGACAAAGGCGTCATATTGTGCACTGGTCAGCCGTTCAAACTGAATATGCATTGGCAGATAAGGCGTCAGGCCTCTGAAAGCCGTCGCCAGTAATTTATTGGTTACCGGGCAAATGTAGGCTTTTTGTACCAGAGAGAATGTCAGATGCTCTTTAGGTAAATAAAAACGGTTGCCGTCAGATTTCAATACCGCTAATGACCCCGTCAACTGAAGCCATGCCTCTTTTAGCCACGCATTAACGATATCGATTGTGACCGTATTTACGCTGCTGAATTTAGCGCCGAGGATCAAAAGTTTGACCAGACGCTGCGTGACGTTACCGTGACGAATTTGCGGCCAGCGTTTAACCTGGTTGTCATCAGGCTCTTTCGAATCGGGGTTACGGACAAATTTTGAAGAGAAACGGCTACCGATCCAGTTTTTCAGATCTTCGTCCAGCTGGGTGAAGTTGCTTTCCCTGACATAGAAATCCAGCGTAACCTTAAGAAAATCACGCCAGTCATCCAGGGTTAACCCTTTATCTTGCCAATGAGCAGGGAGGCTATGCGCCTTCTCCAGCCCCTGATAACCCACCTGAACCAATCCTTGCGTTTCCAGGCTATTCGTACGTTTCGGGCGCCGCATAAATTCACGGAAAAGCAGCATTTCAGCGAGTTTTAAAGGGCCACCATTTTCAGTGAAGATTTCAGGCTTGAGATAGTGGTTATACTGTAGGATAGGACCTTTGATATCCGCCTTATCTTTCAATTCCTTGACCATTTCAGGCCAGGAGAGAGACATCAAAACCGTATCGACTTTTCCGCCAGTGGCTTGTTGTATAGCCTGTTCAATAAGGGCTAATTCTGCTTCCGCTTGTTTCGCCGCATCAGGCATTCCCCACTGTAGTAAGTTTTTAATCCTGATTTTTCCCTGCTCGGCCATATCAATCATTTCTTTGACATTGGCCTGCTCGTTAGGTTTGTTGACTACTTTTTGTCGTTGATGCCAAGAGAGAATATCCACAACGCTACCACGCAAACGGCTGCGCTCCGCTTCCTGCTGCATCCGCACCGCCATCCGCGCCGTTCCCTGACGGCTATCAGTGAAGGTGATCAGTCGGCGCCCTCGGCCAGGCAAAGAAAGTGGGCCAACCCCCTCTTTACCTTCATCACTGATAAAGTCCTGACAATATTCCAGCACGGTAGGCACGATATTCGTCACATAGAAAGGCCCGCCTAACAGTGCCCGCCGGAAAGGTTGTTTACCTTTACCCCCTCTATAACCGCAGTTGCTGGCGCTACAGACCTGCTCAATATCATTCATCGCCAGCGGAATACTATCCGGGTTGACTACGCCAATACTTCGAGTTTGACGATCGAGGCGCTGCACGAGATAACCCATTTCGGTATTACATTCCGCGGCAATAATATGGGGTGGCTGGAATACCTGTTCTTTTTGAACTTTTTCACTCGAAGAGTCAAAATCATCAGGTGCTTCATCCTGCAGTGAAAACTCATCCCCGCCTTTATTATCCCACTGTACAAGCTTTCCTTTTTTGTCACGGGCAAGTAAATGCGGTTCATTACACTCATTACAGAACGCGAGTTCATAAACAGGGCTGCCACACTCGCAGTTTTGCCGCTGACTCACATACACATTGCCAAAAGGCCACCCCTTCTCCAGCGCAGTATTGTGTTTAGCGGAGCAATGTTTATCTACGCAGGCCCATATCCCCTGGGTATTACGCTGAAAAATATGCGCTCTGACTTTCAGAAATGCCGGTTCTTGCGCATTGGGAAGCGTGCCGGTACAGAGATCGAGCCAGCGCAAAATATCTTGCTGAGTGTACTGATGTTTTGTTAGCTCATTCAAACGCCGGGTCAGCGTATTAAGCTTCATCGGTTTGGGTTGACTCACAAGCATCTCACGGAGATGACGCGCTTGCGGAGAGTGGGTCAGCGCGGTGTAGCGCTCAAGGCTAATATCCGCTCCATCAGAATCAGGGATATGCTCAAGCTCATCCAGGGATAGAGAAAGATGCTGGCACGGCGCCAGGTCAGGAATGACACGGCTACCTCCCAGAACATCAATACGTTCCTGTGGCACACCGGACAACTCAGATAAGAATTTTTTCAGCTGCTTTTCTGCATCACTTCCGGCAATAGTTGCAGATGTTGCAACAAAGCGAACATCATCAGGTGTAACGCCAAATGCAGTCATGACACGACGGAGCTGTAAAGCCAGTTCAGCGGCCTGGGAACCTACGTAGGTATGGGCTTCATCCAGAACTATCCAGCGTAATGATTTTTCCGCTTTTGATTTCTGAATGATAGGTGCATCAACCTGACGCACCATCATGTATTCCAGCATGGTACCGTTTGTGACCAGAACAGGCGCAGGTTCCTCACGCATTTTCTCACGAGAAAGCACTTCGTTTGGCCGGTTTGCCTGCTCACTTTTTACTGAGGCATGCAGCTCTTCAGTATTACCGTTATACAGACAGTACCGAATCCCGGTTCCAAAACCTCGGGTCCAGGCATCTAAACGTTCACGCTGTGAATTGATCAGGGCATTCAGGGGATAAAGGAAAAGGGCTCTAACGCCTATTAGCGGTTTTTTCCCGTTGTCCCGTAGTTCACGATAAAGATCCTCAAGTACCGGAACCATAAAACACTCTGTTTTACCCGAGCCCGTGCCACTGGTCACAACCACCGAATGTTTTTTATCAAGTAATGCTTGCCAGCTGGCTAACTGATGTGTGAACGGTTTCCAGGTTGAGCCAAAACGATAACGTCCGTTTTCTTTGTTATCGAGAGAATCAACAACCTCCTTGCTCAGTAACGTTTGCTTTGTGGCAAGATCCCTCATCGTGAAATTTGACTCTTTCCAGCCAAATGTTTGTTCAAATACGGGAGAAGCCAGAAATGTCCCTTCCTTTCCACATTCAGCCGCCATCTGCTGCGCAAGGTGCTCGCGAAGATGCGGGTTGGTTACGCCCATAATGCTCAGCGTAGCTTCCGTCGAACGAGATAACGACTGTTCAATCAGCGAAGAAAAATAGCGTGTAGTCATCCTTATTCCTTTTATTTTTCAGCCACATTACGCAATAAACAATACTGGAAAATGGCATTAAACCATCGCGAGTCAAAATCTCTGACTTGTCTTAAGAAAAATACGGCACCAGGTTTATTTTCAAAAACGCTGTCAAATGTTGTTTTACCGCAGGCAACAGCGGCAGCAAATATGGGGAGCAAAGTAACAGAATATCGGTAGCTGGTATCGGGTGAAATCTCTATAACATGATCTTGTTGCGACGTGTACCAACGGAAAAGACCCGGTCCGCCAAACTCTGGCCAACGAGATTCACCATGTTCACGTAAGAGTTCCTGATACCACTCATGAATGATGCCTTTTATCATTTGTGTCGGAAAAGCTGGTGGTAATCTTCCCTGCTCGAACCATGTTTGCACCTCGCTGGCATAAGTTGGAAATGCAGTCCCTAATTGCTGGAACATTCGACCCAGCAACTTTATCTGCATTTCCTCCGGAGCACCTTTATGAGTCAGAAACGCTCGAAAACGCATCGCGGCATGTTTAACCTCAGTGATAGGCAAAAACTCCCAGAAAACAGGAAACTCGCTTTCAATACGGCTGAGATAATCAATGGACATCTCAAATTTAAACAGTGACATTGCCAATGCCTGTGGATGCTGGACCAAGGCACGCCATACCTCAAAAGTAGCCAGTGGTAAATATCCAAACTGATCGTATAAGTTACGTAAGAACTGCCAACCTGAATGTGCAGGGTCGCTTGCCATTTGTTCCAGAACTAACGTAATGGTATTTACATCCGACCGAGGATTAAAAAGCTGCGTCGCTTTTTGCAGGGACTGTATTGCCGTAGTCTCGCTTTGGATTACCGGCTCACCTGCAATGTAACAAGGCCGGAATGAAGCTTCTTCACCTTGTTTGGGAACAACTAGCCATGGGCCATTATTTTGTATTGTCGAACTTAATTCGAATTCACCAACCGGTACACCTTCGCTCATTCTCGATACAAGTGGTATTGCTTTTCTTTCGGGCTCACTGAGTAACATAATAACGGGGGAAGGGATCTGCCCCGTACGATTGCTCGCTGAATTAGCAAGAAGAAGCTGCATTTCCCGGTCATACTCAAGGCTATATTTATAGCGCCTGATTTGCCAGGTAAAGGAACTACCTCCGCCCTCAATACGCATATCCACCGTTTGATCAATCCCTTTCTCCAGGGAAAGTAAATTGTCAATATGCTCTCTTAAGCTGTATAAAGTAAGCTCTACCGGGCTTTCTCCCGCACTATAGCGCCACTCATACCATGCCTGCATTCCACTACGGGAGCGTAAACGCAGTTCAAGTTGGTATCGCGTAGGCTCACCATTTTTTCCGAAAAGGTATGCTCTGGCTCCCAGAAGATCGTTAATCGTTAAATTTTTTGATAGAGGTTTGTCGTCTTTATCGAAGACAAGGCAACCTCGGGCAGGGAAAGGGAGAGAAATAACAATAGGATTTGCAGCAAGGTTTGGTGTTATTTGTAATAGAATCGATGCTGGAGGAATTCCCTCAGTTTTCATCATTATTTCTGTACTACCTGGTAATCGTTTCCTACCAACCTCCAATATTTTCTCTTTCAAACTATACAAGCAAGGATGCTTGGTCGTAATAATAATAGAGCCCTCGTTTGCTTGCTCTCCATTTTTTACTTCTAGGCTAAAATCATTGGGTAGAATACCTATTCTTTTACGCAATAACGTTTCGTTATTATCATTGCGTACGGAAAGAAACTGAACTCCCATTTTCTCTTGCGCATCACAATTATCTATAAATGCACCGTTGAAAAAACGTTTATAATGATGCGCTAATAGATTATCAGGATTTTTACTAATTCCGGGAATACCAAGGAAAACCTCATCTGGATAGCTTGTCCAATTTAATCGTTTCCCCTGGAAAGAGAACCCAGCCTGGGTAACTTGATCTCTCCCTGTCTTTATTCGGTATGTTTCGTCGCCTTTAATGGTGATATCCTGTCGACCGCTGATAATCAGAGATCGACATCCCAAAGCCGAAAAATCGGTTTCACAATCCTCGAGCTCTGAGGCCAAACAACCATCCTTTGGCAATACAATGAGCACATGACTGCCACGTACACTGCAAGATGCTTGCCCTTGTAGCAACCATTCACTTTTATCAAAAACAAAAACTAATGGCACATCGCCAACGGCAACCTCACTTCCCTCCAACAGTCTGGTTCCGACAAGCATCCCTCCTGCTCTCGCCACAATAAACAAGTTGGCAGCGGGATTTTTTCGAAAAAACTTAATTTCACGCTTACGAACTCTCATTTTCGCCTGTGAATTACTCAGTGTTGCATAGGCAGGTCCCAGGCTCGCAATTTCGTTACCATCTTCATAGATGGCAAGCTCGAAACGTGTTGTAGAAGGTTCACTATCAATCGAAAAACTCAGCTCTTCTGGAAGAGAAATAACTGACTGTAAAGCTTCAGGATGATTCTCTGACCATAAGAACTGACATAGGGTTGTTCTATTTTTTTGAAGGCGAGGTTTGGATTCAGTAGAAGCTGCTCGTAAAAGTCCATTAAGGAAACTGGTCCCCGTATCATCATCAAGCGGAACGGGGAAGCTGTCCCGCCACTTAGGATGAACACGATCAAGCTCTTTTACGGGTTCGGTGTGGTTACTCAGGTCATAAATTTGCACAAGAGACACTAACTGTTCAGCCATCCGACTAATAAGCTCAACTGAAGTATCCTCTTTGAAAACGACTGGCAGGGATGATTTTTCTACCGCCGCATGAACTAAAGCAAACGTTGAAATGTTAGAAGATTGGGCCTGATCGTATTGATTGAGAATGAGAGAGAACATCGACTGAAAGCGGCTATTAGATTCCTTTAGCAACCTGAAAGGTAGACCGCCTTCACTAAATAAGGATCCTAAGAAATTACGTCTTTCTGTATCGTAAAACCGCACTGGACGTCCCCAATATCCATCCAGACCTTTAGGAATTATTTTCCCCATTTCCGAAGAAGATGCTGATATGCCGATAGTCTTATAAATAGGCTCCCATGCCCATCCACACTCCCTTTCATAATCTCTTCTATACCACTCTGAGCAGAATAACGTGAAGCTGGCTGCATATCCTTTATCACTCCTGTAGCCATCGGGTAGCCCTATAGCTCTCAACAACCGCTTCAACTCATCATACTCATCACTCGTTGCGTGGTATTCATATAATGGGCGGCGGTCTGGTTGCTTCAATCCTCTGCGGGAGAGGAATTTAGCTAGCCAAGAAGTACACTTAATTAGATAAATGTATTCTGATCGACTCACAATAAACCTCTCCATTAATTATATTTTTGTTAAAAGTTTAGAAATGAAATTATATATAATGCATGATAAAACAGTAATACTACATTAACATAGTACGTAAATGGTGCGATGCTATAAATCAGTTTTTTCACATTATCAAGGGCGGATCACCATGTTTATGGTGAAAGGTTGCTTTTGCTGAGATTGTCCACTGATCTCCTCCCTGAAAAAAGTACCAGTCTAAACTGAAGAATTCGGTCGTTCTTCCCTCTCACTGCGAGGCACATCGCCATGAAAAAGACCCGTTATATCGAAGAACAGATTGCGTTTGCGCTGAAACAGGCCGAAACCGGAACTCACGTTGGGGAATTCTGCAGAAAGATGGGGATTTCTTAGGCCACTTTTTATAACTGGAAGAAGAAATTTGCTGGTCTGGGTGTGACGGAACTGCGACGGCTGCGGCAACTGGAGGATGAAAATCAACGGCTGAAGAAACTGGTGGCCGACCTGAGTCTTGACAAGGAGATGCTGAGGAGGTGCTGAAACAATAGTTCTGAGGCCGGCTCAGAAGCGCTAGGCGGTGCATTTTCTGCAGGAAGCATACCGCATCAGCGTCCGCCGGTGATACGGGTTACTGATGCATAGCAGAACGGTTTACCACTGGCAGAGCCGGCGCGATGATCGGGCGATAACCCTGCGTATCCGAGAAATCGCGGAAAACCGGATACGGTATGGTTGCTCGCGTATTCATATTCAGTTGCGGCGGGAAGGCTGGCTTGTTAACCACAAGAAAACCCATCGGATTTGTTGCCTGGAAGGACTGAACCTGCGCAGAAAGCGTCCCCGCAGACATGTCAGTGCAGCACGCCGTCAGCAGCGCCCGATTCTGACGCATGTCGATCAGTGCTGGAGTATGGATTTTGTGTCGGATAATCTGTTTAACGGGCGGCGTTTTCGGGCACTGACTGTAGTGGATAATTTTAGCCGGGAATGTCTGGCGATCCATGCCGGAAAATCGCTGAAAGGCGAAGATGTGGTCAGAGTAATGGAAGCACTTCGGGTGCTGGATAGGCGTTTACCGGTACGTATTCAGACGGATAACGGCAGTGAGTTTATTTCGAAAAGTCTGGATAAATGGGCGTATGAGCACGGTGTTACGATGGACTTCTCTCGCCCTGGAAAACCAACAGATAACCCGTTTATTGAGTCATTTAACGGGAGTCTGCGGGGCGAATGCCTGAATATTCACGGGCTCCTGTCACTGGAAGATGCTCAGAACAAACTCGACAGCTGGCGCAGGTAATACAATAACGAAAGGACGCATTCATCATTAAATGACATGACTCCGGCTGAATTCATCCGAATTCTCCGTAAAGACGAAGATCTCTGATTTAGCACTGCACTGATTTTGGGCCAAGGTCACCGGCATACGAACCGGCGCTTCTTGCGAAGCCCCCGCCTGAGCCACCATTATTTGGAGTGAACTAAAGCTGCTGCATTATTACATAATACAGCGGTAGTATGTCAGATTCGGAACGCTAACTCCGGCTGCGGATTTTGCCGCAGCGGGAAAACTATAGCGTTATCAGTAAAAGGAAAAAATAAGCTGTATGGAATTACAGGCTATTTCATCTCTAATATGGAATGAGTATCGCAGTTAATGAGTTGTATAATTTAACTATTGATTCTATGAATGCTCATCTTCTTTATATGCTCTTATTCTTAATGTCTTTATTTGAATTGTTGTTTTAAGGAGGTTAAATCAATAAATTCACAAGGTGAATTTGTCATGAGGTTTTTTCTTTATTTTATAAATGAGTAAATATAATCTAGACCGGCTGAGAAGTAGTCGCTAAGATTTCACTTTCAAATGGTCATAGGGAATTTGACTTATGCTTACGAAAGAACAGAAAATCCAACAAGTGAAAGAGGGAGCATTACGACTCATGACGTTGGGTGAAATAGTCATGGCCCGACGTGTTTTCGGTAAGTCGATCGTCTACAACCGCGTATGGATTCATTGCGATAGTTACTTACCCTTTGGTTTACAAGGCAAGCATGTTGGTATGTCCCCCAACGGCGAGATATATTTCCGAGAGGAGGAATATCTGGCTGATTTCTCTAAGGTAAATAATTACGCAAAACAACATTTCTTTATTCATGAGCTTGCCCATGTTTGGCAGCATCAGCATGGGCAGTGGGTCCGCCTCAGAGGTGCCTTTAGTTGGGCAGCTAATTACACTTATAAGTTGGAAGCTAATAAGACGCTCACAAAGTACTCTTTGGAACAACAAGCTTGTATCGTTGCCGATTATTGGTTGTTAATACAATATGGCTATGATGCTTGGGCATATGGTATTGGGCGTTTTGTGAATTACACGGGTCCCCAAAACAATAAAATTCGTCTACAGTACGAGCAGGTTTTAGCCGAGTTTTCACGTCAGAGGTAGTGATGAAACGGATCTTCCCCCTCACATTCCCCTTCCTGCTCGCCGGTTGTCCGTCGATAGGTGATCGTATCCCCGTAGACTACCCCGCAACCGCCAGCCTGCGTGAGGGCAAAGTATGCATCACCGTTCAGCCGCAGGGAGACGAAAAGCTCGCGGGTATTTCGATATACCGATTGGATGAGGCGCAGAACCGCACATTCAAATTCTTCGATCCGCTGCGGGATGTTGCCCCCAATCAGTGCGTCCCTGATGAAGGCTACGTATTTACGCCGGGGCAGCAGTACCATTTCTCCGTGAAGCTGGTCTCCCAGAAGAAACAACAGGCAGGTGAGTTTCCCTCTGCACGTGAGTTCGTCGCTGAATTTGCCCTACAGCAAGCAGCAACAGAGCTGCGTCTAGTGTCCCTCCCTCCATCCCATTAGCACCATATGCCCATAAAGGAGCCCACCCACAGGCTCCCATATCCTAACCTCGCTTACCCCAACCCACCAATCCTTCCCCGAATCTCCTCCTCCGGCAGAGCCACGCCGATAAACACCAGCGTACTCTTGCGCTCTTCCTCCGGCAGCCACTCCCGATCCCAGTCGGCGTTATACAGCCGCTGTACGCCCTGGAACAGCAGGCGGCGCGGCTCGTCTTCGATGGACAGTATGCCTTTGTAGCGCAGCAGGTTGTCGGCGTATTCCAGCAGCAGGCCTTCCATCACGTCGGAGATTTGCATCAGCGGCAGCGGGCGCTCCAGCGTCACGACAATTGAGCGGATGCCGCTCTGCGGCTGCGGGATGCGGCGGAACAGCGGGGTGGGCGGCGTCAGGTTAAGCTTGTCGTTCAGCGTAAAGCCTTCGATGTCGAACAGCACGCTCAGATCGATGTCGCCGTGCGTCACCTTGTAGACCGGCGCGCGGGCGTTCATCCGCTGCAGCCGCTGGATCAGCGCCTCGCAGTCCGGCGCCACGTCGGTTTTGGTCAGCAGGAGGCGGTCGGCGTAGCCCACCTGCGCCTGGGCGATGCTGAACTGGCTCAGCTGCTGCTCGGCGTGCGCCGCGTCCACCAGGGTGATGATGCCGTCCAGCAGGAAGCGCTCGCACAGGATCTCGTGCGAGAAAAAGGTCTGGGTAATCGGGCCGGGATCGGCCATGCCGGTGCATTCGATGATCAGCCGGTCGAACGCCAGCTGGCCGCTGTCGACGCCGTCCAGCAGATCCAGCAGTGCGTCCGCCAGTTCGTTGGACTTGCTGCAGCAGATGCAGCCGTTACTCAACGTGGTGATGCGGCTGGCGCGATCGCCGATCAGCGCATCGTCGATCGGCACTTCGCCGAACTCGTTCTCGATGACCGCGATTTTATAGCCGTGTTCGGCGTTCAGGATGTGGCGCAGCAGGGTGGTTTTGCCGGCGCCCAAAAAGCCGGTCAGGATGGTGACTGCAATGGGTTTCATACGGATCCTTGTGACTGCGGGTTAACAGCAGCGCATGCCGCCTTTGCCGTCGCCGCCGTAGCGCGCTTGCTGGCGCTCGCGGAAAAATTCTTTATAGGTCATCACCGGCTTTTCCGGGTGGTTGTCTTTCATGTGCTGGACGTAGGTATCGTAGTCAGGCACGCCCACCAACATGCGCGCTGCCTGCCCGAGGTACTTCCCCGCCTGGCCGAGATTTCCGAACATAAGCCTTCTCCAACTTTACCCTGCATCACTACAGCGCTTGCTTAAGCCTGATATTAGGGGAAGCCGGGGGATGGGGTTCCCGCAGGGATGCCCCACCTCCGGGTCGCCCCGGGTATCTCGATTGCATCGCGCCGCACGCCTGGCATCTTGCGATACGTAGGCCGTGCGGCTTTGGGTACTACTTAACGTTTATTATGCAGGGTATCCGTTAAATCACATCAATGCTGGGTCGAAACTTTGACCTCCCCCTCAGTTACGCCGTCGGTGGGCGCGGCCTGCGGCACCGGCACGTAAGGCGTTTCCTGGTCGGTGCGTTTCGGGTTTTTGTGCGCCGCCATCGCGGTTTTCACCCCGTAGAAGATGATGCTGTACACCACCAGCAGGAACAGAATGCTCAGCCCGGCGTTGGTGTAGTTGTTTATCACGATGTGGTTCATGTTGGCGATCTGCTGGGCGCTCAGCTCGGCGCCGCCCTCGGCTATTTTGCGTTTGTACTCGCCGGCCAGGAAGAAGAAGCCTTCCAACTGCGGGTTGTCGCTGAACAGCTTCAGCCCCAGCGCGTAGGTGGTGCAGATCAGCAGCCACACCGCCGGTAGCACGGTCACCCAGATGTATTGGGTGCGCTTCATCTTAATCAGCACCACGGTGCCCAGCACCAGCGCCACGGCGGCCAGCATCTGGTTGGAGATGCCGAACAGCGGCCACAGGCTCTTCACGCCGCCGAGCGGATCCACCACGCCCTGATACAGCAGGTAGCCCCACAGCCCGACGCAGCCGGCGGTGCCGATGATGCCGGCCACCAGCGAGTCGGTTTTCTTCAGGAACGGCACGAAGTTGCCGAGCAGATCCTGCAGCATAAAGCGGCCGGAACGGGTGCCGGCGTCCAGCGCGGTCAGGATGAACAGCGCCTCGAACAGAATGCCGAAGTGATACCAGAAGCCCATGTTGGCGCCCGGAATGATCTGGTGGAACACGTGGGCGATGCCCACCGCCAGCGTTGGCGCGCCGCCGGCGCGGTTCAGCACCGAAGGTTCGCCGATGTCGGTGGCGGTCTGCAGGATCTGTTCCGGGCTGATGACGAAGCCCCAGGAGCTGACCGCCGCCGCCGCATGCACGGTCACGTCCTTCAGCGAAGCCATGATCATCGGCGCGTCTTCGGTGCCCAGGCGGTGCAGATCCGGCATGGTGATGCCCAGCGCCGCCGGCGGGGTGTTCATGGCGAAGTACAGGCCCGGCTCGATGATGGAAGCCGCCACTAGCGCCATGATGGCGACGAAGGACTCCATCAGCATCGCGCCGTAGCCGATAAAGCGCGCGTCGGTCTCATTGGCCAGCAGTTTCGGCGTGGTGCCGGAGGCGATCAGCGCGTGGAAGCCGGAGACCGCGCCGCAGGCGATGGTGATGAACAGGAACGGGAACAGGGTGCCTTTCCACACCGGGCCGGTGCCGTCGACGAACTGGGTCACCGCCGGCATTTTCAGCTCAGGGTTGAGGATCACGATGCCGATCGCCAGCCCGACGATCACGCCGATTTTCAGGAAGGTGGCCAGGTAGTCGCGCGGCGCCAGGATCAGCCACACCGGCAGCAGGGCGGAGACAAAGGCGTAGCCGATCAGCGTGAAGGTGATGGTGGTGTCTTTAAAGGTCAGCGCCGGGCCCCAGTACGGATCGTGCGCTACCACGCCGCCGAACCAGATGGCGGCCACCAGCAGCACGATGCCGATGATTGACACTTCACCCACGCGGCCGGGGCGCAAGTAGCGCATGTAGATGCCCATAAACAGCGCGATCGGCACGGTGGAGCAGACGGTGAACACGCCCCACGGGCTTTCCGCCAGCGCTTTCACCACGATCAGCGCCAGCACCGCCAGGATGATGATCATGATCAGGAAGCAGCCGAACAGCGCGATGGTGCCCGGTATCGGCCCCATCTCTTTTTTAATGATCTCACCGAGCGAGGCGCCGTTGCGGCGCGAGGAGATGAACAGCACCATAAAGTCCTGCACCGCCCCCGCCAGCACCACGCCGCCCAGCAGCCACAGCGTGCCGGGCAGGTAGCCGACCTGCGCGGCCAGCACCGGCCCCACCAGCGGCCCGGCGCCGGCGATGGCGGCGAAGTGGTGGCCGAACAGCACGTTCTTGTTGGTCGGCACATAGTTCAGGCCGTCGTTGTTGACCACCGCCGGGGTGGCGCGGCCGGCGTCCAGCTTCATCACCTTAGTGGCGATGTACAGGCTGTAGTAGCGGTAGGCCACCAGATACACCGCCACCGAAGCGACGACGATCCACAGCGCGCTGATGTGTTCGCCGCGGCGCAGCGCCACCACGCCGAGGCAGGCTGCGCCGAGTATCCCCAGCAGCATCCACGGAATGTGCTTTAAAATCCCCTCTCGTTTCATGAGGTATCCTTAATTCCAGTCTGCAAGATATGAATGAACTCATCCGCTTGTAAGAGATGTCAGAGTGGCGCGGTGAGCCGTAGCGTCTTTCCCGAGGTAAGGCGGGTTTAGGAACAGCTCATCATCGCCGGGGGTAAGGGGGGAAGACAGGCGTATTTCGGTCAGCGGTCAGATCCGCCGGGTGAACGGTTGGATTGGCGGGGTAAGCGGTTTGTTGCATAACCAACAGCCGCCCGTCAGCCGCTGTTGCCAATGCAGCACCCGCCCGAACTCGCTGGCTTTAAACTCCCGGTTTTTCAGCCAGATGCCTTAATACGGCGGTTGGCACGCATCCTGCTATCGGTTTTATAACCAAAACAATGTTTTCAATATTTGGAAGTCAATAATGGTTATATGCGCGCCGCATAACGGCGCCGACGGTCAGAGGGAGAGAAGCATGTCAGCAGCAAACCACTCGCAGCAGCCGATTCAGTTCGCCTACTGGGTGCCGAACGTTTCCGGCGGCCTGGTGATCAGCAATATCCCGCAGCGCACCGGTTGGGACATCGGTTATAACCGCAAGCTGGCGCAGATCGCCGAGCGCGCCGGTTTCGACTACGCGCTTACCCAGATCCGCTTCACCGCCGGTTACGGCGCGGAAAACCAGCACGAATCGGTGTCGTTCTCACAGGCCCTGTTGGACGCCACCGAGAAACTGAAAGTGATCGCCGCGCTGCTGCCGGGGCCGTGGAACCCCACGCTGGCGGCCAAACAGATCGCCACCATCAGCCATCTTTCCAACGCGCGCATTGCGGTGAACATTGTCAGCGGCTGGTTCCGCGGCGAGTTCAAGGCCATCGGCGAGCCGTGGCTGGATCATGAGGAGCGCTACCTGCGTTCGGAAGAGTTTATCCGCTGCCTGCGCGGCATCTGGACTGAGCCCAGCTTCACCTTCGCCGGCGATTTCTACCGTTTCCGCGACTACTCGCTGAAGCCGAAGCCGCTGGCGCCGTTGCCGGAAATTTTCCAGGGCGGCAGCTCACGCGCGGCGCGCGACATGGCGGCGCGGGTCTCGGACTGGTATTTCACCAATGGCAACAGCGTCGAGGGCATTCGCCGGCAGGTGGAGGACATCCAGAGCAAGGCGCAGGCCAATCACCATCGGGTGAAGGTGGGGGTGAACGGTTTCGTCATCGCCCGCGAGAGCGAACAGGCGGCGCAAGCGGTGCTGCAGGAGATCATCGATCACGCCAACCCGGAGGCGGTGCAGGGCTTCGGGCACGAGGTGAAAAACGCCGGGGCGGCCTCGCCCGAGGGCGAGGGCAACTGGGCCAAGTCCACCTTCGAAGATTTGGTGCAGTATAACGACGGGTTTAAAACCAACCTGATCGGCACGCCGCAGCAGATCGCCGAGCGCATCATCGCGTTGAAAGACGCCGGGGTGGATCTGCTGTTGCTGGCGTTTCTGCACTTCCAGGAAGAGGTGGAGTACTTCGGCCGCGAAGTGATCCCGCTGGTGCGCGAACTGGAGCGCCAGCGGGTAGCGGCCTGAGCGTTCAACCCGTTTGCAGGGTTTGCAGCAGGTGGATAAAGGCGGCGCTGAGCGGCGGCGTGGCCGGCTCATGGCGGGTAAAGACGTAAAAGCGCGCGCTGATGTCGATCTCGTGCGTCGGGATTTTCTGCAGGTGCAGCTGCGGGGCGTAGTGCGCGACCACCCGATCGCTCAGCAGCGCGATATAGCCCTGCTGCCTGACCAGGCACCAGGTCGCCAGAAAGGAGTCGGTCTCGACGATCTGGCCGTGCGGCGTGTAACGCTCGGCGATCTCGCGGATGGCGGCGTGCCCCACCGAGCAGGAGCGCGGCACCACCCATTTGGCTTCGGCCGGCGGCTGCCCGGCGGCGGTCAGGTCGCCCCCTTGATAGAGCGAGAAGCGCTCGCTCTTCAGCGCCTGCATGGCCAGATCGGCGCCGCCCGCCGCGCCGTTCAGGCTGCTGACCGCCAAATCCAGCTCGCAGTTTCGCAGCCGGGCCAGCAGGCCTTCCGGGCCGTCTTCCACCACCGTCACCCGGGTATGCGGGTAGCGGCGGTTGAAGCCTTCGAGCACCTGGGGCAGGTAGCACAGCAGCGGATCGACGCTCATCCCCACCCGCAGGCGCTTCTCGCCGCCGGCGCTCAGGCCGCGCAGCTCGTCAAACGCGCTGAGCAACTGATTGGTGGCGGCGTCTATCCGCCGGTAAAACAGCTCGCCGACCGCCGTCAGGCGCACGCCGCGGTTGCTGCGCTCCAGCAGCCGCGCGCCGATGGACATTTCCAGCTCTTTGAGCACCCGGCTTAGCGTCGGTTGCGAGACGGCCAGTTTTTTCGCGGCATCGTGCAAACTTCCGCAGTGAACGATGTCTTTGAACATCGTCAGATGAGCCAGTTTTGGCATGGTTTTCATGGTGGATCTCCCTGGAAGTGAACGGCATTAGCCGGAGCCGGCGATGCGGCTGTAATAGGCCTGTTTCATCATGCTGTCGTTCAGCAGTTTATTGATGGTCTGGTCGAGCACCGGCGTGGTGACAGAGGCCGGCATCAGCGTGGCGGTGATCTCCACGTCGTCGTCGCCAAAGGGTTCGATATCCAGATGCGAGATAAAGCAGTTTTCTCCTTGCAGCACCTGTTTGAATTTGGCCAGCGCTTCACGCTGCTCATGCTCGAAGGCAATGACGCAAATCTGGTAGGTGGATTCGCCGTTAACGTCATTGAAGGGCTGTTTGTTGACCATATTGACCAGCGGGCGCAGCAGGGTGTTGGCGGCGAGCACGAACAGCGTGGCGGCCAGCGCATCGCCGTACAGGCCGCAGCCGGCGCAGGCGCCGACCGCCGCGGAGCCCCAGAGCGTGGCGGCGGTGTTCAGGCCGCGGATGTTCATCCCTTCTTTCATGATGGCCCCGGCGCCGAGAAAGCCGACGCCGGAGACCACGTAGGAGATGACCCGCACCGCGCCGCCGCTGCCGTCGATGGTCATGGCCAGGTGGACGAAGATCGCCGCGCTGGTGGCCACCAGCGTATTGGTGCGCAGCCCGGCGGTGCGCTGGCGGAATTGTCTTTCGTAGCCGATGGCGGCGCCCAGGACGGACGCGGTCAGCAGCGTCAGCAGTATATGAATGAAATGCATGATAATAACTCGATGTATTATCCGCTTATCATGAGCCACCCGTGGCGGGGTAACTCTTGATAAACAGGTAGTTAAGTTGGCGGGGCTCCGTCCCGCCAGTCCAGGGCGGCGCTCAGTGCGCGGCGGCGATCTGCCGGCTGAGCGCCTCGCTGATTTTGTCCGTCAGCGGCTGCATCCCCTCGCGGGTGCGCGCCTCGCGGCGCTGCGTGATGTGATAGCAGCCGTCGAGGGTGCCGGCGCCCAGCAGGAGGATGCGGTCAGACATCATCACTGCCTCCTCTACGCTGTGGGTGACCAGCACGATGGAGCGGGTTTTGATCTGGCGCGTGCTCCAGATCCGCAGCAGATCGCTGCGCAGGTGTTCGCCGGTATAGACGTCCAGCGCGGAAAAGGGCTCGTCCAGCAACAGCAGCATCGGTTCTACCGCCAGCGCGCGCGCAAAGCCGACCCGCTGGCGCATGCCGCCGGAAAGCTCGCGCGGGTAGGCGTCGCGGTAGGGCGCGAGACCGACCAGATCGAGCATTTTCAGCGTCTGGGTTTCGACCACCTGCGGCGGCAGATCCTGCGCCTGCAGCCCGAAGGCGATATTTTGATAGACGTTCAGCCACGGGAAAATGGCGAAGGTCTGGAACACCATGTTGATCTGCGGATTCGGCCCCGAGACTTTTTTATCCCTCAGCATCACGGTGCCCAGATCCGGCGCGATCAGGCCGGAAAGTATGCGCAGCAGGGTGGATTTGCCCGAGCCGGACTGCCCCAAAATGCTGACGACCTCGTTATCGTAGAGGCGCAGGTTGATTTCATTCAGCACCAGGCGTTTTTCTTTACCGGTAGGCTGAACGCTTTTGCTGACGTTATTAACCGTCAGCAACGTGGTTTTTTTTACCATCATGATGTTTCTCCACTCAATTAAAAATATGAGCATGGAAAAATGACCGATAGTTATCGCCGCGCAGGGGTAAAATAAATGCGGGTGCAAATAATCCTGAGCGTTATCGGACTGTTAATAAGCGTATGCTGGAAGGATTAGCCTGTCAGGCGCGCCGGAGCGGCGTACGCGGAGGCCATGTGCTGAAGGGGTAAAGCGAAGGGATGTGGTAACTGACGCATATCCTGACACTTTCAGGATGCAATGGGATGA
This sequence comes from Serratia sp. PL7, assembly GCF_945957435.1. Classification (NCBI taxonomy): domain Bacteria; kingdom Pseudomonadati; phylum Pseudomonadota; class Gammaproteobacteria; order Enterobacterales; family Yersiniaceae; genus Serratia; species Serratia sp. PL7. The sequence goes on from NZ_CAMFLB010000004.1 coordinate 152,014, forward strand.
CTATTGCTCCTGTTACCTCAGCGATTCCAACAATAAAATAAACAACCAACTGTCGCCGTCCATATCATTCCCCCGTTATTTTTCGTGTGGCCATAATACGCGTGCCATAGCCTGTGATTCAATGTGGTTACGCCGAATTATGGCGGCAAAATGTAATTTAATATGAATGCGGGAAAGATTTTCTTTATTCATTAAACGGGGCGTAAACAGAAAGCGCGATAATGAATATAGGCGTTATTTTATGGAAATATAAACCTGAATTAAACGAGAGAATAACAGGGCGGGCGCAAGACAAATAATGAACCGGCCGCAGCGCGCGCTGCGGCCGGTATCGGGTCAGAACTGATACATGATGCCGGTTTCGACAATGTCGTCGGCGCCGGCGCCGACGGCGTTCTGCCGTTGCAGCAGGTTGAGCTTGTACTCCACGTAGGTCGACATATTGGCGTTGAAGCTGTAGTTCAGCGCCAGATCCAGGTATTTGACCAGATCGGCGTCGCCGATGCCGGGCAGGTTACGGCCGCGCGTTTGCAGGTAGGCTACCGAGGGCGTGACGCCGGAATCGAAGTGATACTGCGCGACCGCCTCGACGGCGTCCGCGCGGGGGGCGAAGCCGGCGTAGCGATCGCCGTCGACGTAGGTCATGTTCTCAGTGCGCGCGTAGCTGGCCGCCAGGTAGAGGTTGTCCTGGTCGTATTTCAGCCCCAGGGTCCAGGCCCGGGCGCGATCGCCGTCAGCCAGGCCGAAGCGCTGTTGCGCCAGCGTGCGCGCAGAGTTGGCGTAGGCGCCGCCAACGTTGAGCCCCACGCCGGTGTCGTAGGTGGCGGAAAAGGCGTAGCCATCGCCGTTTTGCGTCTGGATATCCTTCGCCCTTTGAGCGTCGTCCCCCCGATTCTTCCCCTGATATTGCAGGCCGAGATCCAGGCCGCCCAGGCTGCGGTTGTGGTAGGTCAGCAGGCCGTTGGCGCGGCCGGTCATAAAGTTGTCGGCCGCTTCGTAGCTGTCGTTGCCGAATTCAGGCAGCACGTCCGTCCAGCCGGCCACGTCATACAGCAGGCCGTAGTTGCGGCCGTAGTCCAGGCTGCCCCAGCGGCCGAACGTCAGCCCGGCGAAGCCCAGCCGGGTATAGCTATTGCCCGGCCCGGCGCTTTCCGGCTGATCGAGCCCCGCCTGATATTCCCATTGGCCATACCCTGTCAGCCCGTCGGCGATCTGCGTCTCGCCTTTGAAACCGAAGCGGGTATAGGAGCGGTCGCCGTTATTGTCGGCGTCGCTGCTGAAGTAATGCACGCCGTTCAGCTGGCCGTACAGATCCAGTTTATTGCCGTCTTTATTGATGATTTCCGCGCCGGCGGCGGCGGCCGGCAGCAGGATGATCAGCGTCATCAGCACGCTTTTATGGTTCATTTCAGTTCCCCAAGTGGATGAAAACAGGGCCGTTAACCGGCCGATTGCGCTTGCGCGATTTTTTTGTATAGGCAGCTGCGGATCCGATCGGTGAGGTGCCGCAGGCTTTCCCGGTTGCGCGCCGCACGCGGGATATTGACGCTGAATTCGTCATCGATCCGTTTGCTGGTCGCGTCCAGGATCAGCACCCGATCGGACATCAGCACCGCCTCTTCGACGTCGTGGGTCACCATCACCATGGCGCGCGTGCGCAGCCGGTTGTCTCCCCACAGCGCCAGCAGATCGCTGCGTAGTTTTTGCGCGGTAAAGATATCGAGGGCGGAGAAGGGCTCGTCCAGCAGCAAGACATCGGGCTCTACCGCCAACGCCCGGGCGAAGCCCACGCGCTGGCGCATGCCGCCCGAGAGCTCGCGCGGCCAGGCGTGCTCATAGCCGGTCAGGCCCACCAGGCGCAGCAGCGCCCCCAGCCGCTCGGCGATCGTCTGCGGCGGCAGCCGTTGCGCCAGCAGCCCGAAGGCGATGTTGTCGTACACCGTTAGCCAGGGATAGAGCGCGTAGGACTGAAACACCATGCCGGCGTTCGCGCTCGGGCCATTGATCGGTTTGCCCGCCAGGGTGAGCGTGCCGCTGTCCGGCGGGATCAGCCCGGCCAGCATGCGCAGCAGCGTGGACTTACCCGAACCGGATTGCCCCAGAATGGTGACGAACTCGCCGGCGTGCACGGTCAGCGACACGTCGCGCAGCACGGGGGTGGGGCGCTTGTTTTCGCCGATAAACGTCTTGTTCAGCCGGCGGGCGCTGATAATTACCTCTTGAGTCAGCATGTTGTTCCCCCTTGATCAGTCATATTTGAATTTGGTTTCCGCGATGCGATACAGCGGTTGCCAGACGAAGATGATGCACAGCGCCACCAGCGCACACATGGCGGCGCAGCCCAGCGCAGACTCCGGGTTCTTACCGGCGTCGGTGACGACGGAAATGAACGCACCCAGCCCGGTGGCGCTGAGGGTGGTGCTGCCCCACTGGATCACTTCGGCGGCGATGGCGCTGTTCCAGGCGCCGCCGGCGGCGGAGATGATGCCGGTCACGATGTAGGGGAAAATTGCCGGCAGCATGTAGTAGCGCCACCAGCGGAAACGGCGCAGCCCGAAGGTTTCGCTGACCTCGGTGATCTGCGTCGGAATGGCGGAAACGCCGGCGATCACGTTGAACAACACGTACCACTGGGTGCCCAGCATGATCATCGGGATGGCCCACCAGCCGAGATCCTGATGATAAATGGCGATAAAGGCGGCGATCAGCGGGTAGAAAATGTTGGGCGGAATGGCCGCCAGGATCTGGATGATCGGCTGGAAGATCTTCACCAGCCGTGGATTCATGCCGATCCACACCCCCAGCGGCGTGAAGATAGCCACGCTAAGTAGCATGGCCGCGGCCACGCGCGCGGTGGTGAGCAGCATCCATTCCGGCAGCATGGCGAAGTACTGTTTGGGGAAGTATTCCCACAGCCGGTAACCGAACCAGACGCAGGCCAGCACCACGCCGAGATACCACAGGCTGCGCCACAGCCAATTGCCTTTGGCGGCGAGGCGAAACAGGCGGTGCAGGCCGAGGGCGTACCACAGCCGCGGCAGCTTGAACAGCCACAGGTCAGCCAGCGCGCGCAGCGTGCGGCCGAGCGCCGCGCCGACGTGCGAGAAGGCCAGGCTGTTGTAAAACCACGGATTGCCGAGTGGGCGATTGGCGGTGACGTCTTCGTATTTGAAGCGGGCGGTGTAACGCACCAGCGGGCGGAAAACCAGCTGATCGAGCAGCACGATGTTGGCGGCCAGCGCGACGATCGCATACAGGATCGCCGGCACGTTCTGCTGCGCCAGCGCTTCGGCGATATAGGAGCCGACGCCGGGCAGTTCGACCGAGCGATCGCCGACCGGAATGGCTTCGGAGGCCACCAGGGCGAACCAGGCGGCGGATTGCGACACCATGGCGTTCCACAGCAGGCCCGGCACCGAATAGATGAATTCCAGCCGCCAGAAGCGTTGCCACGGGTTGTAATTGAAGCTGCGGGCGGCTTCATCCAGCTCCTTGGGCACGATGCGCAGCGTCTGATACAGCGTCAGCATCATGTTCCAGGCCTGGCCGGTAAACACCGCGAAGATGGCGGTGCACTCCAGCCCCATCACGCTGTGCGGGTAGAGATTGAGAAAGTACACGGTCGTGAAGGTCAGGAACCCCACCAGCGGCACCGACTCCATAAAGTTGACGAAGGGCAGGATCACCCGGCGCAGCGGCGCATAGCGCGCGGCCAGCACGGCGAATACCACAGAAAACAGCAGCGACCAGGCCATGCCGAGGAGAAAACGCATGCTGGTTCTGAGCGAATAATAAAGCAGGTTCCAGGCATCGAGACTAATGGCAGAGACGTTTTGTTCATTGAAGTCGCCGTGCATGTCGCCCCACGCGCGAATAAAAAAGGCAATGAAGAAAACGCCGATGGCGATAACGATAAAGTCATTTAAATAAGACTTTCTGAAAATAGATGTACCCCGGTTATTTTGCATAACGCAATACCTTATTTTTCCCATAAGAAATCCGTCGCCGCTCGGGTAATAGGCCCGGCGACACCAGATAAATACCGCTGTAGCGGTTGAGACAGACGTTGTTTTCGCAGCGGGGCGATGGGCGGGCAGGCAGAGCGGGAAAGGCCGTCAGAAGGGGAGCGGTTGCCGCATTCCGTATCTTTCAGAATGCAACGTGGATGGCATTACTGAAAGGTGCCCAATAGCATTAGCATAAAACTAAAACTTTCATCGCCCATAAGGCCCTCCTCGGTTTAAATATGGCCCGGAGAGGGTAATGTGTTTTGCTGATAAAAAGCAATTGGCGGCGTAGGGTTTTTACGGTTGATATGTAACAGGATGAATATTTATTTTTTAATCGCTATATTCAGAAAGTGAAATAACCTATTTTGATGGCGGTAAATACGGTGAAAATAAATCACGGCGAAATAAAACGGCGCGCCTGAATACCGCGCGCCGTAACATTAATAAACCTGCCTGCCGTTGATGCCGGCGGGGAAAATGCCGGTGGCGAACAGATGCCCGTTGGCCTGGATCTGATCGTCGGGCAGCATCTCCAGCGGGAATTCGCCCGCCAGGCAGCTGAGAAAGGCGTTGCGATCGTCGGTGGTGGTAAAACCGATCAAATCGTAGAACAGCAGCGACGCGATCAGCTGGCGATGTTCCGGGATGCGCCGCAGCAGCGCCGCCGACGGAAACGGCAGGTGGAAGAAGAACGCGCAGGCGTTCAGCAGCCCCTGTTCCTTCAGCGCCTGCGCGCAGGGCAGCAGCTGGTAGTCGTCGATGCAGACGATGTCGCCCGGGCACAGGTGTTCGCAGGCGATATCGGCGAAACGGCGGTTCAGCTGCCGGTAGGCGCGGTAGTTTTCCGGCGTGAAGTGCGCCTTCTCCGGCTGGTTGTGGAACACCGGCCACAGGCCGTCGTGGTAGTAGCCCTGATAGTGGCGGCGGAACTCTTCGATCGACAACGGGAAGGTCACCTGATCATAACCGGCACGTTGGCGGCAACTGATCGGGCGCTGCGCGAAATTCTGCACGTCGCCGTTCCAGCCGAGCCACAGCCCCGGTTCGGCGTCGGCCGCCAGCGTCTGGCCGGCGCAGGCCAGATCCTTGCCGTCGCACTGCTTGTTGGAAATCAGCACCAAACGAGACATGAGGGGCTCCTTATCAGTGAAGGGCACGCAGGGCGTGCGCCGAACCATCGGCGCGCCAGGGCGCTTGCAGAGCGGGCAGCGTGACGCGCAGGCCGCGCAAAGCCGGGTGCGCAAGGCAGCAGCGCGTCAGCCAGCTTCCCAGCCCGACGCCGCGGTACTCGGCGCTGACGAACAGTTCGCTCACCGAGGCGAAGGTGGCGTAGTCGGTCACCATGCGGGCGAAACCGAGCAGGTGGCGCTTGCGGTATAGCCCGAAGCACAGGCCGTGGTGTACCAGGCGCTCCGCCGTCGCCCGATCCTGCAGGCTGAGGAAACGCTGGATCGCGTCGATATCCAACAACTGCCGATCGGTGCTGATATGAAAAACGCCTTTGCGCCAGCAGAGCAGCGGCTGCACGGACGCCCGTTGCGGTTGCATGTTCATGATTATCCTTCGGTTAACGAATCGGAGGTCGGTTACAGCATCCAGCCGAGTTCGGCGGCGGTGACCTGTTCCTCGAAGCGGCGCAGCTCGGCGCTTTTGCAGGTGTGCCACAGGGTACAGAACGCCGGGCCGAGCAGCTCACGCAGCGGATCGCTGTGGCGGAACAGCGCCAGCGCCTCCTGCTGGCCGAGCGGCAAGGGCGCGGCGTTATCGCTCTCGCAGCCGTTGGCGGCGGGCGGCAGCGGCAGCGGGTGTTCCAGCCCGTGCAACAGGCCGCCGAGCATCACCGCCAGCGCCAGATAAGGGTTGGCGTCGGCGCCGGCCAGGCGGTATTCGATACGCTGGTTGGCGCTGTCGGCGCAGGGCAGGCGCAGCGCCACCGTGCGGTTGTTGTGGCCCCAGGAGGCGCGCAGCGGCACGTGCATGCCGGGGCGGAAGCGGCGGAACGCGTTGATGTTGGGCGCCAGGATCGCCATCGATGCCGGCATCAGCGCCAGCATGCCCGCCATCGCCTGCTGCATGTTATCGCTCAGTTCGCCCGGCGCGCCGGTCAGCAGGTTCTCGCCGTGCTCGTCCTGCAAGCTGATATGGAAATGTAGCCCGCTGCCGGCGGCGTGGGCGCAGGGCTTGGCCATAAAGCAGGCGTGCTGGTGATGCTGCTCGGCAATCTGCCGCGTCAGGCGCTTTAGCGCCATGATCTGGTCGCAGGCTTCCAGCACGCGCCGGCTGTGATGCAGATTCAGCTCGTATTGGCCGGAGGCGGCTTCGGCCACCACGCCGGTCAGCGGCAGGCTCTGCAGCCGCGCGTGCCGTTCAATGTCGCTCAGCAGCGCATGGTGGCGCTTGGGCGCATCCACCGCGAAGCTCTGCGTCGGGCAGGCTTCCGCCTCGGCGGGGCGCTGCGGATCCTGCAGGTAGAACTCCAGTTCGGCCGCCACCACCGGGAAGCAGTTGCGCTCGTGCAGGCGCTTCAGCACCCGTTGCAGCACCACGCGCGGCTCCAGCTCGCAGGCGCCGCCGTCGGCGTTTTGCATCGTCAGCAGCAGCTGGGCGTGGCGTTCGGGATCGCGCGCGCAGGGGCGCAGCGTGCCGGGCACCGGCAGGCATAGCCGATCCGGCTCGCCCGCCCGTTGCCCCAGCCCGCTTTCTTCAATCACCCGGCCGTGCAGATCCAGGGCGTAGATCGACAGCGGGAAGTAGCAGCCTTTTTCCAGGCCAAAGGCTTCGGCGATCGGCAGGCGCTTGCCGCGCAGCTGGCCGTTCAGATCGTGCAGATAAATATCCAACTGTTCGGTATCCGGATAGCGCTGCAGGTAGTGTTCCAGCTCTTTGCGGAAGGTGCGCGTCGGCGATGCGGGCAGCTCCGCCAGCAGAGGATTGAAGCCGATGATATTAGCATGCATGGCGCGCTCCAGAACGAAGACCGGTCACGGCCAGAGGCAGGGATAAACGCATGAGACAACTCTCTTGTGAGGCCATAGCGGCGATGTGAAAAGGGTATCTGCGGCGGCAAAAACTGTCTGTAAAAACGCCGTAACGTTAACGGGGCGCGGAATAAAAATGCCGTAAAGAGCGCGGCGGGCTGGCCGGGTCGGCACGGTCTATACTGGCGAGATGGGCCGTAGAAGGAGAGATAACGATGAAGAGAATAGGGCTGCTTATCGCCGCGCTGGCCGCGTTCCACGCCACCGCGTCTTCCCCACAGGCGTGGGCCGAGAGCGAGCGGGCGATGCGCGCCGCCTGCCTGAAAGCCAGCGGGCTAAAAAACGCCAGGGTGGAAGGGGCGATCGTTCACTACGGTGATGACGTCGGCTATTCGGCGCTGTTTATCGGTGGGCGCTACCCGCAGCCGTTTATGAAAAACCAGCCGGGCAGGGAGCTGTGCTTATATCAGCGCGCCACGCAGAAGGCGGCGGTGCAGGCGGTGGAGGGGGATTAGACCGACTTCAGGAGATAGTTCAGGAGACACATGATGATTAAGAGTGCTCCTTGTAACATTAATAATCTGAAATCATTACGGATCCAATTTTTTAACCTTGGTGATGAAGCTGCTCGAACGAAATCGTAGGTTTTGGGACTTAGCCAAACGTTGCGAGTCAGTTTTAATTTCCGGTTGTTCAAAATCCAACGAAACCACTGGGCTTTTAGTGAAACACCGATGAAGTTAAGGTTGTCCGCTATCACGACAAAAAGTGGAACAGGGTGTTTACTCACCACATAGTGTTGATAAAAGAGATCAAACTCTTTTTTATGAAGTCGATAGTAAATAAATTGGATAATAGCGATAAGAAGGAAAAGAAAGAATAGTAATACCACTAAGAGTTTTATCTCTTTTATGTAAGACTCAATATAATTGATCATTTTTATACGCTGATTTTGATGAGATAAATAAAAATACAGCCCACGGTGGTAATAATGGCTTCTACGAGCAAAAGTATAAAGTCCATCGCCAGCCACTTCTGTAGCTCAGGAGAGGCGGTTTTTTGCACGAAATCGTAGGTTTTCGCATCGAGCCAAACTTGATCCCTTATTTTTATTTTTTTCCTTTTCAGAATCCAAAGAAACCACTGTGCTTTCAATGAGGTTCCAAGCATGCCGAGGCTATCGGCAAAGGCGACGTAGGGCGGAATAAAATGTCCGCTGCCAGCGTAACGTTGATAGAAAGCATCAAACTCTTTTTTATGGCGACGGTAACCAATGAACTGGATGAAGGCGCTTAAAACCAGCAATATCAAACACGATATGACGATAAATTTCATCATTCACCTACCACTAACGTCGTCAAATAATCGGAACCCATGCCACCCAGTGTGGATCCTGCTGCGCCGCCTATAGCGGCTCCAGCGATACCACAAACGATCGCACCTGTTCCTGCTGTTGCTGCACCTAACACAATTGAACAGGCTGCAATCGCAAGACCTGCACCTGCATTCCCTACCCAAATCCCCGCCGCAGTACTTGCCGCAAAATGACTGTATCCCTTCACCGCGATCTTGGCGCACTCCTGTTCGCGACCGGTGGTGCAGGCCAGGTTCTGGCTCACGCTCTCGATCGGAGAATCATCTGAAAATACAACGATGGGTAGCTTAATGATCGCTACGTAATAGTGTCTTTCCATTACGCTCGATGCTCAAAGTAAAGGTTCTCATGTATTTACGCCTTTCCGTATCGTTATTCATCGAGACGCCGAGCAAGACCGAGTATTCTCCCGCAGCCCAGTTTACCTGCGGATAAGTGACGCATTGCCCTGGTTTCAGGTCAGGCAACGGAGTGACTTCTGGTGAGGTCCAGACGATATGCCATTGCCGTTGTTCCTGTCGTGAGACGATCACTCCCCGGTTTTGCAGGCTGTCGCCGCTGCGAACACTGTTGATAGGCACTGCAAAGCAAGGTTGGTTGTCTTTTAGTGAGACATCCAACGGATGGTACCAGGGTTGAGTGGATTGACAGCCGTTCAGTAGCAGTGCGCACAGTAACGAGAGATAAAGTCTTATCATGACAAGGTGTTCCGGTTCTTTGGATTGTTCAGGAAAGCTCGCAATACCCATTCATAGCGTTTTTTGATGTCTGGCCCAATAATGCCGCTGTAGTTGGTGATTACTTGAAAGCCATTGCGTCCGAATTTAGTTAGGTAGAAATAGTCAGCAATGATACTTGCCTGTGCCTCCATTCCATAATCGGATAGAAGATGATAATTGGGCAAGGAATACTGATAGGAAACCGCCCAACTAGCCAACCCGCGCAGGCGTACGTTCATGCCTAATTGATATTGCCAGACATGCGCCATTTCATGGATAAACCAATGCTGATCGTAGGCGTTTGCCGTGGCAAAGTCTTCTTGAAAGTGTTTGGGCATAAAATAGAGCGTGCCATTTGGTGTTACGGCCGTATCTTCATGCTGTAAGCCGAAGGGGAAATAGCTGCCGTTATGGACGCGAACGCGGGAGTAATCGACAGCATTTTTGTAGAGCAGCCTAGCCAATGTGATTTCACCGGCCGTAAGTTTTCTGGCGTTTCCTTGAGTTGTGGCCATGGTTTTAATCCGTTAAAACATGAAAAAAACACCATAGCGAAAGTTCAGACATGATTAACCCACTTTGTCACAATCTTTTGCGTTCGCTCACAAGATGGAAAGGCAAATGGATGTTGGGTGCAATCTATTGATTGATATGAAAAATGATTTTATTTCTTTTATATATATTCAAAAATAAAAACGCCGGGTTGCGTGCTTTATTACCTCGCCAAATCCGCATGTTTTCTTCTCTGGCCGATACTGATGCCGCTGTTCCCGTCTCTCGTCGCATCCCCTGTTCAAGCTGCAAGGCAATCACTACTTTTTTTTCGAGTTGCCAGGCAAAACGCCAATGGCGGTCTGGAGAAAATTATATATTCCGGTCTATCGTCTTGTCATAGATTGTAATCTATAATCAGGCGATGCCATGTGGACGGTAATGACAACGAAAGAGTTTACAAGGAGTAACCCATGAGCACCTTAAAGCAACTGCTGGCCTCCCGCACCGCGGAGAGCCGCCGGTGCATCGAGGAAATGGCCGAAGAGATGCTGTTTGAAGCACACCTGCACCAGCTGCGGGAAGCGCTGAATATTTCCCAACAGGAATTGGCGAAAACGCTGGGCATTTCCCAGCCTTCGGTCGCGGCCATCGAAGGGCGCGGCAATGAACTGAAGATTTCGACCCTGAAACGCTACGTGGAAGCGATGGGCGGCACGTTGCGCCTGGACGTTGAGCTGCCGGGCGGCAAGCACGTCGGGTTTACGGTTTAAGCGCAGGCTGCCCGCCACTCCCCGCCATTTCTCGTTCGATCACCGTCGCCAGCGCCTGCGCGGCGGAAGAGAGTTGGTGCTGCGCCAGGCGGATCAGGCCCACGCGCCGTTCGATGATCGGGCCGATCAGCGGCACGCAGACCGCCCCCAGCTCATCCATCTGTTTCTCGCACAGCGCCGGCACCGCGCTGGCACCGAGGCCATTGGCCACCATGCGCCCGACCGTCACCAACTGGTGGCTTTCAAACGCCACCTCCAGCGTTCGCCCGCTGCGGGCCAGCTCCTGCTCCAGCAGCAGCCGCACCGCCGATGGCCGCTGCAGGGTGATGAAATCCAGCGTCAGCAGCTCCTTCCAGCTCACCTGCGCCTTGCGCGCCAGCGCCGAATCCTTCGGCACCACCGCCAGAAAGCGATCGCGGCACAGCGGGGTGAAGTGCAGGGTGTCGCTCGGCTCCGGCTCGAAGGCGATGCCCATCTCTACCCGCCCTTCGCGGATCATTTCAAACACCTGTTCGTTGATGACGTCATGCACCGCCACGTTGATGCCGGCATAGCGATCGCGAAACGCCTTGAGGATCGGCGGCAGCGGGTTGCCGGCGAACGACGGCATGGCGGCGATCGCCACCTTGCCCATCTGCAGGGTGAAGCGCTGACGCATCGCCTCTTCCGCGTTGTCCCAATCCGCCAGCAGCTGGCGCGCCATCGGGAAGAAGGTTTCCCCCTCCGGCGTCAGCGTCACCCGGCGGGTGGTGCGCAGCAGCAGCGGCCCGCCCAGCGCGTCTTCCAGCCCACGGATCGCCAGGCTGAGCGCCGGCTGAGAAATATTCAGCCGCTCGCTGGCCTGGGCGAAATTCAGAGTGTGAGCTACCGCTAAAAACGCACGTAACTGTTTGATGCTCATTTTCATTTTGGTTGGCGTTAACTCTTTGTTAATTGTCGGTTAACGGGTGATTAATAAAAATTCTAAATGAATGCGGCATAAAAACAAAATTAACAAATCATTTTTGTGACCTGAAGATGCCCTCACGTAAGCCAGGGCATTTCGCCCTGCGCCGCAACATGCAGGGGCAACGATATGGCAGGGCTCGACAAACGCGTCGGCAGCTACCAGGAAGCGCTGGCAGGCCTGACGGACAACATGACGGTGCTGGCGGGCGGCTTTGGCCTGTGCGGCATCCCGGAGAATCTGATCGAAGAGATCCGCCGGCGCGGCGTGCGCGGGTTGACGGTGGTTTCCAACAACTGCGGCGTCGACGGGTTCGGCCTCGGGCGGCTGCTGGAAACCCATCAGATCCGCAAGGTGGTGGGATCTTACGTCGGTGAAAACGCGCTGTTCGAGCAGCAGGCGCTCAGCGGCGAGCTGGAGGTGGATCTCACGCCGCAGGGCACGCTGGCGGAGAAGATCCGCGCCGGCGGCGCCGGTATCCCGGCATTCTTCACCGCCACCGGTTACGGCACGCCGATCGCCGAAGGCAAAGAGGTGCGCGAGTTCAACGGCCGCCCCTACATCATGGAAACCGCTATCACCGGCGATTTCGCCATCGTGAAAGGCTGGAAGGCCGATCACTTCGGCAACGTCATCTACCGCCACACCGCACAGAACTTCAATCCGCTGATGGCGACCGCCGGGCGTATCACGGTGGTGGAAGTGGAAGAGATCGTCGCGCCGGGCGAGCTGGATCCGGCGGCGATCCACACCCCAGGCATTTACGTCGATCGGCTGATCCAGGGCACCTTCGAGAAGCGTATCGAACAACGCACCCTGCGGGCATAAGGAGAATTCGCATGCTTACCCGTGAACAAATGGCGCAGCGCGTGGCGCAAGAGCTGAGGGACGGTTACTACGTCAACCTGGGCATCGGCATTCCGACGCTGGTGGCCAACTACGTGCCGGCGGGCATGGACGTGATGCTGCAGTCGGAAAACGGCCTGCTGGGGATGGGCGAGTTCCCGACCGAGCAGCAGCTGGACGCCGACATGATCAACGCCGGCAAGCAGACGGTCACCGCGCGCCTCGGCGCGTCGATCTTCGATTCGGCGCAGTCGTTCGCCATGATCCGCGGCGGCCACGTCGATCTGACCGTGCTGGGGGCGTTTGAAGTGGACGTCGAGGGCAACATCGCCTCGTGGATGATCCCCGGCAAGATGGTCAAGGGCATGGGCGGCGCGATGGATCTGGTGGCGGGGGCGGAGAACATCATCGTGGTGATGACCCACGCCTCGAAGGGCGGCGAGTCCAAGCTGCTGCCGCGCTGCACGCTGCCGCTGACCGGGGCCAACTGCATCCGCAAAGTATTGACCGATCTGGCCTATCTGGAAATAGAAGACGGCGCCTTCGTGCTGCGCGAACGCGCGCCCGGCGTCAGCGTGGCGGAGATTGTCGCCAAAACCGCCGGCCGGCTGATCGTGCCGGAGCAAGTGCCGGAAATGCGTTTCTGAAACGGGAGGTGAATGTGCAACAACGTGAAGTGGTGATCGTGGCGGCGACGCGCACGCCGGTCGGCAGTTTTCACGGCGCGCTGGCGCCGCTGACGGCGGTGGAACTGGGCACGGCGGCGGTGCAGGGGCTGCTGGCGCAAAGCGGCGTGGCGCCGCAGCAGATCGATGAAGTGATCCTCGGCCAGGTGCTGACCGCCGGCTGCGGGCAGAATCCGGCGCGCCAGACCGCGCTGAACGCCGGACTGCCGTTTACGACGCCGGCGCTGACCATCAACAAAGTGTGCGGCTCCGGTTTGAAGGCGGTGCATCTGGCGGTGCAGGCGATCCGCAGCGGTGACGCCGATGCGGTGATCGCCGGTGGCCAGGAGAGCATGAGCCGGTCGCCTTACCTGATGGCCGGTGCGCGCGCCGGCCTGCGCCTCGGTCACGCGCAGATGATGGACAGCGTGATCCACGATGGCCTGTGGGACGCGTTCAACGACTACCACATGGGCATCACCGCCGAGAACCTGGCGGAGAAATACGCCATCAGCAGAGAAGAACAAGACAGGTTCGCGCTGCGCTCGCAGCAGAAGGCGCAGGCGGCGCAGCAGGCCGGGCGTTTCGCGCAGGAGATCACGCCGGTGACGGTGCCGCAGCCGAAGGGCGAAGCGCTGCGGGTAGAGCGCGACGAACAGCCGCGCGACACCAGCCTGGAGGCGCTGGCGCGGCTGCGCCCGGCGTTTCGCAAAGAGGGGACGGTGACCGCCGGCAATGCCTCATCGCTCAACGACGGCGCCGCCGTGGTGTTGCTGATGAGCGCGGAAAAAGCCGCAGCGCTGCGTTTGCCGGTGCTGGCGCGCATCGCCGGTTACGCCTCGTCGGGCGTCGATCCGGCGATCATGGGCATCGGCCCGGCGCCGGCCGCGCGCCGCTGCCTGGAAAAAGCCGGTTGGCGGCTGGAGGAGGTCGATCTGATCGAAGCCAACGAAGCCTTCGCCGCGCAGGCGCTGGCGGTGGGCAAAGAACTGGGCTGGGAGGCGGAGCGGGTGAACGTCAACGGCGGAGCGATCGCGCTGGGGCATCCGATCGGCGCGTCCGGCTGCCGCATTTTGGTGTCGCTGCTGTACGAAATGCAGCGCCGCGAGGTGAACAAGGGGCTGGCGATGCTGTGCATCGGCGGCGGGCAGGGCGTGGCGCTGGCGGTAGAGCGCCCGTAAACAACCGAGGAGGGCACGATGCAGTCATCTGACTATGCGGTACTGGGCGCCGGACTGATGGGGGTGGGCATCGCCACCCACTTTATTCGCCACGGCCATGAGGTGCTGCTGTATGAACCGGATCCGCAGCGCCGGGAGGAAGCGCCGGCGGTAGCGAGCGGCATTCTGGCCGAGCTGAGCGACGTCGGGCAGTTTGATCGCGGCGAACGCGAAGCGGCGCTGGCGCGGCTGCGCGTGACCGGCGATCTGAACGCGGTAGCGCACGCCCGGCTGCTTATCGAGGCGATCCCGGAACGGCTCGAGCTGAAGCACGCGCTGTATGAGCAGTTGGAAGGGCTGATCGCCGACGACGCGGTGATTGCCAGCAATACCAGCGGCCTGCCGCCGGACGAGCTGGCGGCGCGCATGACCCATCCGCAGCGGCTGCTGATCGCCCACTTCTGGCACCCGCCGCACCTGATCCCGCTGGTGGAGATCGTGCCCGGCCGCGCCACCGAGCCGCGCCATCTGGCGGCGGTGCAGGCGCTGCTCGGCGGGATGGCGCTGGAGGCGGTGCTGCTGGAACGCGCCGCGCCGGGGTTTGTCGGCAACCGGCTGCAGTTTGCGGTGCTGCGCGAGGCGCTGCACATCGTCCACAGCGGCATCGCCAGCGCTGAAGTGGTGGATCAGGTGATGCGCGCCTCGCTGGGGCGGCGCTACGCCATGGTCGGCCCGCTGGAGGCCGCCGACATGACCGGGCTGGGGACGGTGGCGGACATCGCCCGCCACCTGTTCCCGGAACTGGCGACCGGCGACGAGATGATGGCGCTGGTGGAACAGCGGCTGCAGCGCGGCGATATCGGCCAGCGCAGCGGCCAGGGATTTTATCTTTGGGATGAAGCGCGCAGGGAACGCATCCAACGGCGACGGGCGCATCAGCTGCGCTTTGCGCTGAAACCGTAATTTCGCACGCTGTACCTGACAATAACAACGATAGCGAGGTGCCTGATGAGCGTTTTGATTGCCCTGGCAGCACTGGGATTACTGATGCTGGCCGCCTACCGCGGCTACAGCGTGATTTTGTTCGCCCCGATCGCCGCGCTGGGCGCGGTGCTGTTGACCGATCCCGGCGCGGTGGCGCCGACCTTCACCGGGCTGTTTATGGAAAAGATGGTCGGCTTCGTGAAGCTCTACTTCCCGGTGTTCTTGCTGGGGGCGGTGTTCGGCAAGCTGATCGAGCTGTCCGGCTTCTCCCGTTCGATCGTCGCGGCGGCGATCCGTATTCTCGGCCGACGCCACGCCATTCCGGTGATCGTGCTGGTGTGCGCGCTGTTGACCTACGGCGGGGTGTCGCTGTTCGTGGTGGCGTTCGCGGTCTATCCGTTCGCCGCCGAGCTGTTCCGCCAGAGCGGCATCCCCAAGCGGCTGATCCCGGCCACCGTAGCGCTCGGCGCCTTCTCCTTCACCATGGACGCCTTGCCCGGCACGCCGCAGATCCAAAACATCATCCCGACCAGTTTCTTCGGCACCAATGCCTGGGCTGCGCCCTGGCTGGGGCTGATCGGCTCGCTGTTCATCATCGCGGTCGGTTTGCTGTATCTTGAACGCCAGCGGCGCAAGGCGCAGCTGAAGGGGGAGGGTTACGGTACCGATCTGCTGAACGAGCCGGAAACCCCGGACGACATCAACCTGCCGAACCCGCTGATCGCCATCCTGCCGCTGATTTTGGTCGGGGTATTCAACCTTGGCTTCACCCATTGGATCCCGCAGTGGTACGGCGCCAGCCATGAGCTGACGCTGCCGGGGCTGGCCAAGCCCATCACCACCGATGTGGCGAAGATCACCGCCATCTGGGCGGTGGAAGCGGCGCTGGTGTCGGGTATTCTGCTGGTGGTGGTGTTCGGCTTTCGCAATATTCGCGGCCGGCTGGCGGAAGGCAGCAAGACGGCGGTCGGCGGCGCAATTCTGGCGGCGATGAACACCGCCTCCGAATACGGCTTCGGCGCGGTGATCGCCGCGCTGCCGGGCTTTTTGGTGCTGTCGCAGGCGCTGTCGGCAATCCCCAACCCGCTGCTGAACGAAGCGATCAGCGTCACCCTGCTGGCCGGCATCACCGGTTCGGCCTCCGGCGGCATGAGCATCGCGCTGGCGGCGATGTCCGACAGCTTTATCGCCGCCGCCCATGCGGCACACATTCCGCTGGAGGTGCTGCACCGGGTGGCCTCGATGGCCAGCGGCGGCATGGACACCTTGCCGCACAACGGCGCGGTGATCACCCTGCTGGCGATCACCGGCCTCAGCCACCGGCAGGCCTATGGCGGCATCTTCGCCATCACCCTGATCAAGAGCGCCGCGGTGCTGTTCGTGATCGGCGTGTTCTACCTGACCGGCATTGTTTAAAGGAGCGATACCATGAGTGTACAAGGCAAAACCGCGCTGGTGACCGGCTCGACCAGCGGCATCGGCCTCGGGATAGCATCCGTGCTGGCCGCCGCCGGCGCACGCGTAATCCTCAACGGCTTCGGCGACGTGGAGCAGGCGCAAGCGCAGGTCGCGCAGCTGGGCGCCGTGCCGGGGTATCACGGCGCCGATCTCGGCGATGCGGGCCAGATAGCGGACATGATGCACTATGCCGAACGCGAGTTCGGCGGCGTGGATATTCTGGTGAACAACGCCGGCATTCAGCACGTGGCGCCGCTGGATCAGTTCCCGGTGGAGAAATGGAACGCCATTCTCGCCATCAACCTGTCGGCGGTGTTCCACACCTGCCGATTGGCGCTGCCGGGGATGCGCGAGCGCAACTGGGGGCGCATCATCAACGTGGCGTCGGTGCACGGGCTGGTGGCGTCGAAAGACAAGTCGGCCTATGTGGCGGCCAAGCACGGCGTGGTGGGGCTGACCAAGACGCTGGCGCTGGAGACCGCGCGCACGCCCGTCACCTGCAACGCCATCTGCCCCGGCTGGGTGCTGACGCCGCTGGTGCAGCAGCAGATCGACAAACGCATTGCCGCCGGGACCGATCCGCAGCAGGCATGCGATGAGCTGTTGGCGGAGAAGCAGCCTTCGCAAGCGTTCGTCACGCCTGAGCAGCTCGGCGAGCTGGCGCTGTTCCTGTGCAGCGATGCGGCGGCGCAGGTGCGCGGCGCTGCCTGGAACATGGACGGCGGCTGGCTGGCGCAGTAGTGAATTCTCTCTCCCGGAGCGCGCAACGCGCTCCGTCGTTATTTCCCGCCTTTAGTTAATTCCCCTGCGTGACGGTTTACCTGCGGCAATAATATTTATTTGTTATTTGCTATCTTTATTCCCGGATAATCACGCCGGGTTATTTTGGATAAAAGATGCGGATTGGTTTATTTCGTGCTGCGGTTATTACATTGTTTTTCTTCGCGTTACAGATGAACACGTTTATGCTGAAAATAAAGCCAACCTGGAATAATGGCAGATTATGACGTGAATTTTTATATCTTGCGTGCGCTGTTTACATCGGGTAATTATTTCCGCGTGGCTTAAGACCACCGTGTTTATAACAATAATTTTTTCGGGCAGGGGTAATAATGAGAAAAAATACAACGCCAATATTCATTGGCGGCGTCTTGCTGTCGGCGTTATCCGCCGGCGCACAGGCCGAGATCACCATTCTGGATAAAAACCCGCAGAGTAATGTGTTGCTGGCGCCGCTCAGTTTAAAGGTGGGCGGCAGCATTCGCCCCGAGTGGATCTTCAATAACGGCCCGGAGCCGGGCTATGACAAAAACGGCCACGACGGCGGCACGCGTTTTCGCTTCAGCGGCGACTATGCGCTGACGCAGGACACCTCGATCATCGGCTATTACGAGTGGGGCGTGGATCTTGCGCACGCGCTCAGCTGGGACGGGCACTATAACGAAGACGGCAAGCGCGACTATCAGCGCCAGCTGTACGCCGGTTTCAAGGACGATCGTTACGGCACCCTCACCTACGGCCATCAATACGGCATCTATTATTCGGTGGTCGGCATCAAAAGCGACGTCTGGGATAACGATGGCCATGCGGGCGGCACCGGTATCGGTATTTCCGGCGACTACGACGGCGGCAATAAACCGAAAAACAGCATCAAGTACACCAATGATTTCGGGCCGGTGACGCTGTATGCCAACTATTTATTGCCGGAAGACGATCTGCACACTGCGGATAACCTGATTTACCGCCGCAAGGGCGGAGGTGGGTTGGGCTTCGATTACAAGGTGACGAAAGACTTCACCTTCAGCGCGGCCTACAGTTATACCGATGCGAAGATCAAAGACAATCTGTACAGCGAAAAGGATTATCACCAGCAGCTGTCCGGCACCGCGTTGACCTGGCAGCCGAACAACTGGTACATCGTCGGCACCGCCAGCTATTACAAAGACTATGTGCCGAGCACCCGCCAGCGCACACTGTCGCACTTCTTCGCCGGTGACGGCTACGGGCTGGAAGGTTTTGTTGGTTACACCTTCAATATCGACAAGCCGTTCCTCAAATCGATCCAGCCTTACGTGGCGGCGGACTCGCTGCGGCTGAAGGGTGACGAGGCGTATCACGCCAACCACGTTTACCTTGGCGCGGGCACCACCATTGGTTACGGTCTGTCGGTGTATGTGGAGCGCACGCTGGCCAACAGCAGCGACAACGAGCCGGACTCCACCTGGATTACGGTGTTCTACGACTTCTGATCCACCTCTTGCCAGGCCGGCATACGCCGGCCGTTCACATGCTGATCGCGCCGCCCAGGGGTTGCCCGGAGGCGTTGCGCTCCGCCAGATAACGCGCCGGCGGTTTGCCCACCGCCTTTCTGAACATGGTGACGAAGCCGCTGGCGCTTTCATAGCCCAGATCCAACGCTACCGTCTGTACGCTCTCGCCCTGCGTCAAGCGCTGCAGCGCCAGCATCACGTGCAGCTGGCGCCGCCAGTGGCCGAAGCTCATGCCCATCTGCTGTTGCAAGGTGCGGCTGAGGGAGCGCTCGCTCATGCCGATGCGCTGCGCCCACTGCCCGAGGGTGGATTTGTCCGCCGGGCAGCTCAGCATGCCTTCGGTCAACTGCCGGATGCGCGCGTCGTCTGATACTGGCAGGTGCAGATTCTCGATCGGCGCGGCCACCAGTTGATCCAGCAGTACCGCCGTCAGGCGCCCTTCGGCGCCCTGTTCGTCATAGAGCGGCTCGAAGGTGGTGGCCTGCAGCAGCAGCTCGCGCAGCAGCGGCGAGACCGACAGCGTGCAGCAGCTTTGCGGCAAGCCTGGGACGACGTGTTGATCGACGAACAGGCAGTAAGCTTCCGTTGAGCCGGCGCCTTGGGCGTTGTGCAACACGTTGCCCGGCATCCACAGCGCGCACTGCGGTGGCACCAGCCACAGGCCGTTTTCCACTTCGCAGCGGATCATGCCGCGCACGGTATAGATCAGCTGCGCCTTTTGATGACGGTGCGGCTCGACTTCCCAGTCCTGTTCGATAGTGGAACTCTGTACGGCGAACAGCGGGCGCGGCACCTGATCGATATCGAGATTGCGGCGAGGGATCTGTACTTTCATGAGAACAATTCTCAATTTGGCGGAATTGAAAAGTATTATGTCCTGATTGCGCAATGTGGTCTAGCGTCGGTGCCGATAAAGTAAACGCCAGTCCTAAAACCCTTTCGCGAGGAAACTGATTATGTCACTCGATACCGCCACTTTTCCGCTGGTGTGGATGCGCCGAAACGGGCGCGATACCCAGGCCGAGCTGGCTGAATTCAGCGCGCTGTTGGCGCGCGCCGAACCCTTTGTCTTGATGACCGACCGCAGCGTCGGCGATGAAGGTGAAGAGCACGATCGCGATGCCCGCACCCTGGTGGCGCTGTGGAAACGCGATAACCGCGAGGCGCTGAAGCAGTGGGTGAAAGGCATGATCATGCTGGAGCCGGACGACGCCAAACGCGCGGCGGCGGAAGAATTCGCCGAATACGGCGCCAAATTCTGGGGTTATCCGATACTGGTGGCCACCGATGAAGCCACAGGCCAGATGCTGGCGCAGACATTACTGAGCAAATAAGGGGAATACCATGCACCAGCAACAGGTGATTGAACAGCTGCTGGCCTGGATCGAGCAGAGCCTGGATCAGCCGCTGACGCTGAACGACATTGCCGCCAAGTCCGGCTACTCCAAGTGGCATTTGCAGCGGATATTCAAGCAGCATACCGGCCATATTCTCGGCACTTACGCGCGCCGCAGAAGGCTGACCGCCGCCGCGCGCGAACTGCGCCTGACCGGCACCAGCGTGGCCTGCATCGCCGATACTTACCAGTTCGATTCACAGCAGACCTTCACCCGCTGCTTCCGCAAGCAATTCGGTTTGCCGCCGGCCAGCTATCGCCGCAGCCAGGATTGGTCGAGCTATGGCCTGCAGCCGCCGCTGCGGCTGACCGAAGCGCCGTTGCCGCAGGCCGACATCGTGACGCTGCCCGCCATGCAGCTGGTGGGCAACACCCAGCGCCGCAGCTTCACGCTGGGGCAGTTGGCGGACTCCAAGTGCGAGCTGCGCCGCCATGCCTGGCGGCAACTGCTGCGGCCGCAGGCGCTGCCGGAGGTGGTGTACGGCCTCACCAGCCTGGAGGTCGACAGGCAACGCCGGGGCTATCCGCGTATGGCGTATACCGCCGCTTTGCCGGACGAAGGGGCGATGGGGGAGCGGGTGACTATCGAACAGGGAGAGTATGCCCGTTTCACCTATCAGGGGCAGGCGGAAGGGTTACAAAACTTTATTGTCCGATTGTATGACACTGCCATGCCGCAGATGAGCGCCATCCGCCGGCCGGGGCAGGATATCGAGCGTTTCTACCCGGCGCAGGAGGGCTGTTGCCCGCTCGGCGGCGCGGCGATCCGCTGTGAATATCTGATCCCCATTCGGCGGGGGGAAGCGTTGGCCGCCGCCAGTTAGGCGGCGGTTCTCGCAAAAAATCGCCTTCGTGGCGCGTCAGGTTACAAAAAATTGCGATATTACATCGGTAATGGTTCACACTTTGATTGATGTGCACATATAATGCGCATCCGGTCAAACCCCCCTGGCTTTTCAGGCCGCAGCGCCGTTGGCTGTCGGCTGAAATTCAACGGGGTAAAGTGGCCGTAGAAACCGATATCCCTAATCGCCAGTGGCCTTGACCAACACGAAGATGAAAATGAGCATTCGCGCGTTATTAACCCTGTTTACGGCACTGGTTGCTTTCAGCCAGGCTGCCTTCGCCGTCGTTTACCCGTTGCCGCCAAAAGACAGCCGTTTGGTGGGCGAGAATATCCAAATCACCGTACCGGAAGACAGCAAACTGCCGCTGGAGAGCTTCGCCGCCCAGTATCAGATGGGGCTGAGCAACATGCTGGAGGCCAACCCGGGCGTGGATCCGTTCCTGCCGAAGGCCGGCAGCACCCTGACCATCCCGCAACAGCTGATCCTGCCGGACGCGCCGCGTGAAGGCATCATCATCAACAGCGCCGAAATGCGTCTGTACTACTACCCGAAAGGTTCCAACACCGTCGTGGTGCTGCCGATCGGCATCGGCCAGCTGGGTAAAGACACCCCGCTGAACTGGACCACCACCGTGCAGCGCAAGAAAGACGGCCCAACCTGGACGCCGACCGCCAAAATGCGCGCCGAATACGCGGCTGACGGCGAAATCCTGCCTGCGGTGTTCCCGGCCGGCCCGGACAACCCGATGGGGCTGTATGCGCTGTATGTTGGCCGCCTGTATGCCATCCACGGCACCAACGCCAACTTCGGCATCGGCCTGCGCGTGAGCCACGGCTGCGTGCGTCTGCGCGCCGACGACATCAAGTACCTGTTCGAGAAAGTGCCGGTCGGCACCCGCGTGCAGTTCATCAACGAACCGATGAAAGCCACCGTCGAACCGGACGGTTCGCGCTACGTGGAAGTGCACAACCCACTGTCGGCCAACGAAGAGCAGCTGCAATCCAAGGATCCGGTGCCGCTGACCATCTCCGCGCCGGTCGGCAAAGTGTTGATGGACGCCGGTGTTAACCAGAGCGAAGTGGACGCGGCGATCAAGGCCCGTTCCGGTATGCCGGTGAAAGTGAACTGAAAGCCTTCCGGTCTCAGTGAAAATACCAAGAAGGCGCCTGCGGGCGTCTTTTTTTATGCAGTTTTGATAGGGACTCAATTGAGCGTAGGCGCAGTTTGTAGAACGCTCTACGCTTGCTCTAAACGCCATCATGGAACTTCATGGCTATATAATAGATGAAGTAGGCCAGAACAAACCCAATGCAAGAAAAAATCGCATAAACAATATGATATGAAGAGTCGGAGAGCAGCGTGAAATAGGCGATGCATAGCAAGGTCATGGTGATGACGGCATAGCTAATCCCTATGATGACTCTTGATATGAGCACTGAAAAAACCTTCATTTCGACACCTTTTCAAAAAATAGCTCGGTAATGCGGTCAAACTCGCCTCTGTTTTTTCGCCAAATCTCTATCGCTTGTTCAAATGGCTTTGTTTTGGGTTCTACCAGAAAATATAAGAGATCCAAATTTCCCGCACGCCTTAAGTTATCGTAAATTTCAGGGTTTCGCTGTCGTAACTGGCGTGAGGTATGGATTGCTCTTGAGTTCATAGCTCCGAGGGTCAGCAGTGACGTTAGGGCATAACCTGTTGCGAGGCGAATAACCACCCGTTCGGAAAGCACCGCCCCTAAGTTAACCATCAGAACCTGATTGCTTACAAACCTGCCTGCAATTTTCCCGGATCCTTTTTCAACCCATCTTTTGACTTTATCTACATCGACTTTTTTCAGATATTCGTCAACGACAAGTTTAACGATTTTGGTCAGTGAGTGTTGGTTAGCAAGTCCAGCTTTAATGAGGCGAAGCATTCTTTCTGTGTCATATCGATTTATAGAGCGGTTATCTGTATTGATAAAATCATATGCCAGGTATCCTATATCGACGGGAAAGGAGATAGCCCCTTCGATGAAACCGCCAAAGAAATTACTTTTTGAATTTACAGCGTTCGCCATCTCTTGGGCGATTTCCTTCGCACCTTTTGCCATGACTCAATTCCCTTTTGCTTATCGTCCGGTGACAGTCTACTCAACAGAACTGCCTTTCTCTATACGGAAACTACTTATTCGATTTGCTGAATTGTATCGTAATCGTAGGGGGCGTTGGATTGCAGCCCCAGGAGATCAAAGCGTTGCGCGAGCAGCTATGTTTAAGCCAACCGGTTTTTGCCCGTTATCTGAATACCAGCGTGTCGACCATACAGAAATGGGAGACGGGGGTGAAGCGGCCGGGCGGCGTGTCGCTTAAGCTGCTTTCGATCGTACGCAAGCACGGGCTTGAGGTCTTGTTGTAGTGACCGTTTGGGCTGTCACTATTCTCACATTATCCTCTCTGGCTTTGGCTCTCTGAAATGCCCGAATCGCAATTATTCCAATAAAAACTATCGCTAATTAATAAGTTATATCTTCTCCGTTATCGCCTGCCATTGAAAAAATTCTCGCAAAAAAAACCACACTGTGAAAATAAGATCACACAAGCGTAACAAAAGGTAAACATACCCCTCCTATATTGGCTGCTTCGCTTTTGGGAGGGAGTGTCATGCGTAACTGGAACGAACCGAAAAAGAACAAAGCGCACATCGAACTGATCCCGATGATCGACGTGATGATGTTTTTATTGGTGTTTTTCGTCTTGATTAGCCTGAACGTCATTCCGGCGCTCGGGCTGAAAACGCAACTGCCGTCCGCCGGCAGTGCGCAGCAGCTGAAACCGCAGAAGAAAGCGATTATCACGCTGGGGGCCGACGAACAGCTGCAGCTGGATGGCCAGCCGATCGCGCTCGGCGCGTTGGTCACTACGCTCAAGCAACAGCAGCAGGCCAACCAGACCACCACCATCATCGTCAACAGCGACAAGGGCGTGGCGGTCGAGCGGCTGGTGGCGGTCATGGACAACCTGCGCCAGGGCGGTTTCTTCTCCGTCTCCATCGCGACACGGAAGCTGTGACATGTATCTGCTCTATCGCTCACGTCATCTTTTCAGCTGGCTGCCGGCGCTGATTGTCGCCGGTTGCCTGCTGTTCGCCAGCCAGCAGGCGGCGCTGAAGATCCAGCCGCGCTACGACGAAACTGCCATCGAACTGGCGCTGGTGGAGCCTGAACCGGCGCCTGAACCTCAACCGGAAACGCCGCCGGAACCTCAGCCCGAACCGCCGCCGCCCGAGCCGGAGCCGATCCCCGAACCGGTGGTGCCGGCGCCGGAACCGATCGTGGAAGCCAAGCCGGTGCCGAAACCGCAGCCGAAGCCGAAGCCCAAGCCGGTAAAAGAGAAAGCCAAACCGGTAGAGAAACCTAAACCGACGCCGGCGCCCGCCGCGCCGCGCGCGCTGGTCAGCAAACCGGCGGCGCAGCCCGCACCGGCCGCCCCCGCGGCGCCGAAGGTGAACGCTCAGGCGATTGAAAACGGCTATCTGCTGGCCTTGCGCCGCGAGCTGGAACAGCGCAAGCGCTACCCAAGCGGGCGTCAGGCCTCACTCGAGCGCCCGCAGGGCAACGTCGAAGTGTGGCTGGAGGTCGATCGCAGCGGGCGGGTGCTCTCTTCCGGCATCGCCAACAAAGCCGCCAGCATGCTGCTGAACCGCGCGGCGATGAGCAGCCTGCAAAGCATCAGTTCAGTGAAGCCGTTCCCGAGCGAGGCGTTCGCCGGGCAAACAACCAAAAGATTTACCGCGACGTTCAATTATCAGGCGCCTTAGCGCAAGGGTTAATCGTTTGATTTTTATGGGATGCACACAATGAAATCGTTTAATCGTTCTGGGATCTATCTGGCGGTGATGTCGGCGATGCTGCCGGGCGCCGCGCTGGCGGCCGACGCCACCGATGTCGGCACCATCAGCGTCAAGGGGCAGTCGCTCGGCGGCGGCATGATGGTG
Organism: Serratia sp. PL7; assembly: GCF_945957435.1. Taxonomy (NCBI): domain Bacteria; kingdom Pseudomonadati; phylum Pseudomonadota; class Gammaproteobacteria; order Enterobacterales; family Yersiniaceae; genus Serratia; species Serratia sp. PL7. The sequence goes on from NZ_CAMFLB010000004.1 coordinate 176,912, forward strand.
CAGGATGACAGCGCCAAGGCGCGTTCTACCGTCACCAAAGAGGCGATGGATAAAATGCCGTCGGCGGCCAACGCCATCGACAAGCTGAAATACACGCCGGGCCTGAACGTCAACAGCAACGACGCCAGCGGCCTGAGCGGCGTGGACTACACCATGCGCGGCATGAACTCGGATCAGATCGGCCTGTCGATGGACGGCATTCCGATCAACGACTCCGGCAACTACGCGGTATACCCGAACCTGCTCGGCGATGCGGAAAACCTGGAGGAGGTGTTCGTCACCCAAGGGTCTTCCGAAGCGGACGGCCCGCACATCGGCTCCAGCGGCGGCAACATCGGCCTGGTGACGCGCCGCCCGGCGAAAGACTTCGGCGGTTTCGTCAAGCAAACGCTGGGCAGCAACAGCCTGAGCAAAACCTTTGCCCGCCTGGAGACCGGCGAGTACAACGGCTTCAGCAACTGGTTCTCCTATTCGCACACCGAGGCGAAGAAGTGGCGCGGCGAGGGGCGACTGTATTCCGACAAGTTCGAGATGAACTCGCTGTACGAAGACGGCAACGGCAACAGCAGCAACCTGGTGATGAAGTACAACCGCCAGAACAACACCAACTACAACACTCTGAGCAAGGCGCAGTTCCAAAACGACGGCCGTGACACCGACTACGTCACCACACCGGAGTACAACAGCAAAGGGCAGTTGAACAAGTACTACAAGATTGAACGCAACCCGTTCGAAACCTTCACGCTGTCGTTCACCCAGAAGCTGCAGCTGCGCGATAACCTGTCGCTGACTCTGCAACCGTATTACTACTGGGGCAACGGCGGCAGCTTCAACGGCCAGACGGCCTCGGTGCTGTCCAGCACGTCGGACAAGGCCGGGCAGTATGACCTCAGCAACCTGCAGTCCAACACCTATTACCGCCCGTCGTGGACCCAAACCTGGCGGCCGGGCATCACCACCAAGCTGAAGTGGGACATCAACGATCAGCACAGCCTGGACATCGGTTACTGGTACGAGCGCGCGCGCCAGCTGCAGACCCAACCGTTCATCAGCATCAAAGATGATGGAAATCCGGCGCAAATCTCGGGCAAACCGGGCGGATCCGATCAGGTGAAGGACGCCAACGGCAATACGGTGCAGGGGCGCAACCAGTACACCATCACCCCGGCGCAGAAGGTGTGGCTGCAGGACACCTGGTTCGCCACGCCGGACTGGACCTTCGTCGGCGGCCTGGCCTATCAGTACGTGGAGCGCAAAGGGGACAACCGCGGCAGCCTGTACAACGTGCCGGAGAAGCGCAAAGCCACCTATCACGAATTCCTGCCGAACTTCAGCGCCAGCTATAAGGTGAACCAGGAAAACCAGGTGTTCTACAACCTGACGCGCAACATGCGCACGCCGCCAAACTACGTGCTGTACAACGTCGGCGACTCGCTCAGCACCAAGCCGGAACTCAGCTGGAACCACGAACTGGGCTGGCGTTTCCAGCAAGAGGACATGCTGCTGAGCGCCACGCTGTTCTACATGCGCTACAGCGATCGCCAGATCTCCACCACCAACTCGGCCGGCGATTACGAGATGATGAACATCGGCAATGTGGAGAACAAAGGGCTGGAGCTGGAGTGGAGCGGCCAACTGCCGCATAACTTCAACTACTACACCTCATATACCTATACCCAATCGAAGCAGAAGAGCGACATCGTCAGCAACGGCGGGCAGCCGCTGCCGACCTCCGGCAAAGAAGTGCCGAACGTGCCGAAAAACCTGCTGAACATGACGTTGGGTTATGACGACGGGCTGTATTACGGCAGCGTCAGCGGCAAGTACGTCAGTGCGTTCTACGGCGATCTGACCAACGACGAGAAGATCGGCGGCCGCACGGTGTTCGATCTGGCGGCGGGGGTGCATCTGCCCGTGGACAAGAAAATCGTCAAAAGCGCCGCGCTGCGCTTTGGCATCAGCAACCTGTTTGACAAGGAATACCTGACCTCGGTGCGCACCACCACCTTCAACGCGGCGCCGTACGGCGGCGTGAAGGCCAGCACGCCGTATTACAACGTCGGCGAAGAACGCACCTTCAGCGTCTCGCTGGAAGCCACCTTTTAACTGAATACCCCGCCGCCTGCCCGGCGGCGGGGAAGAGGAGCCCTGTATGGACGCCAATCTGTTGCACGACATTATTTTCTACGTGATGTACGCCGCGCTGGCGATCGCGCTGGTGATCATCATCGAACGCACGCTGTACTTCGCCTATACCCAACGCCAGGCGCGCCGGCTGGAGCAGGCGCTGACGCCGGACGTGCGCCGCGCCGCCGATCTACCGGACGAGCTGACCCAGCGCAACAGCTTGCCGATGGCGGTGATCGCGCCGGTATTGGCGCAGAAGCACCGCGCCGGCGATCGTGAAACGATCGGCGATCTGATCGACGCCCAGTACCTGCTGAGCAAGCCGCCGATGGCGCGCGGCCTGTGGCTGCTGGAAACCGTGGTCACCGCCGCGCCGCTGCTGGGGTTGCTCGGCACGGTGATGGGGATCATCGAAACCTTCAAGGCGCTGGCCGCCTCGGGGGTGTCCGAGCCGAGCCTGGTGTCGGCCGGGATGGGCACCGCGCTGTACGCCACTGGCCTCGGCATCGCCATCGCGCTGCTGTGCCTGGTGGCCAACAACTTCCTGCAGAGCCGCATGGAGCGCATCAACGAGCTGCTGAAGGTGCTGCTGATCCGCGCCGGTCAGCCGACCAGCCGCCCGGAGAACGGCAGCGGCGAACAATGGGTTGACAGCGGAGCGCCGCGCTATGCCTAATGGCCATCCAGTACGGCGGCCGCTCGGCCGCCTTTATGCGGCATTGTGGAGCGGTTGTTTGTTGATGTTGAGCCAGAGCGCTGCGGCGCGTTTTGCGATTCCCGGCTATGAGCTGGTGTACACCGCGCCGGTGGAAACCGCGCTGCAGGCCGACGACCTGCGCAACACCGCCGAGGTGTGGCGCGAGATGTTCGACGCGGCGAAAACCCGCATCGACCTGGGGCAGTTTTACGTGGCGAATCAGGACGGTTCGCTGCTGGACGGCGTGCTGCAGCACCTGAAGGCGGCCGGTGAGCGCGGGGTGAAAATCCGCTTTTTGGTGGAAGAGAAGGGCATTCGCATTTCTACCGCCGAAACGCTGGAACAGCTGAAGGCGATCCCCAATCTGGAGCTGCGCATCATTCCTTACCAGAAGCTGAGCGGCGGCATCCTGCACGCCAAATATCTGCTGGTGGACGGCGAGCAGGCGTTTGTCGGCAGCCAGAATTTCGACTGGCGCGCGTTGGAGCATATTCACGAAACCGGGCTGCGCATCAGCGATGCTAAAGTGGTGGGGCAGATCCAGGCGATCTTCGAACAGGACTGGCGGGCGCAGGCGCTGTTGGCGCAGGATAAGCCGGTGCCGGCGTTGCCCGATTCGCCGCCGACGGCGCAGCCGCAGGGCAACTATCTGGTGGCCAGCCCGCGCGCCTACAACCCGGCGGGCGTGCTCGATTCGCAGGCCGAGCTGCCGCGTCTGCTGGCCGGCGCCAAACGGCGGGTGCGGGTGCAGGTAATGGACTACGCGCCGCTGTCGTTTGGCCTGGAGCGCAGCCGTCCCTTCTATGCGGTGATCGACAACGCGCTGCGCAGCGCGGCGGCGCGCGGCGTGCAGATCGAGCTGATGGTGGCCAACTGGAACACCAAAAAGCCGGATATCGCCTGGCTGAAGAGCCTGGCGCTGGTGCCGAACGTGCAGATCAAGGTGGTGACCATTCCGCCGGCCAGCAGCGGCTTCATTCCGTTTGCCCGCGTGATCCACAGCAAGCTGATGACCATCGACGATGAGATTGCCTGGGTGGGCACCAGCAACTGGACCGGCGGCTATCTGGACAACTCGCGCAATCTGGAGCTGGTGATGCACAGCGCGGCGATGAGCGGGCGGTTGGACCAGCTGTACCAACAGCTGTGGAACAGCGTCTACGCCGTACCGTTGCGGCTGGATTACGACTATCCGACGCCCAAACCGGGCGGCGAATCCTGACGGTCAGGGCGCGTTAACCCGCGCCCCGCGTTGTTTACCGCCGCCAGCCGGCCTTCTCCAGCGCCGTCACCAACTGTTCGGCGCTTAACCCTTCCGCCCGGTGGCCGTTGCCGCTGACGGTATTGGCCGCCAGCAGCGCATTGACGATCGCCTCTTCCACCGCTTCCGCCGCCGCGGCGAACAGCGCCGAAATGTAGTCGTTGTTCACCATGCGCAGCGGTGTGGTGAAATCGCCTTTATTGGCGTAGTCGGCGGGCGGCAGGCCGTCGTTGCCGGTGGCGAAGGCGATAAAGATATCGCCGCTCGAATCCTCGGTGCCGCCGCCGGTGCGGGCGATGCCGATGCTGGCGCGCTGCGCCAGCCGCGCGCACTGGTGCGGCAGCAGCGGCGCGTCGGTCGCCAGCGCCACCACGATGGAGCCCATGCCGGGATGCGGCAACTGCGGCGTGAACGGCGAGGGGATATGCCCCAGATGCCGGCCCACCGGGTAACCGCCGACCAGCAGCGACTCGCGCTTGCCGTGGTTGGCCTGCACGATAGCGCCCACCGTCCAGCCGCCTTGAGCGGCAGGCAAGCGGCGCGAGGCGGTGCCGCTGCCGCCTTTGAATTCATGGCAGATCATGCCGCTGCCGCCGCCGACCGCGCCTTCCTGCGGCAAGCCGTCCTGGGCCGCCTGCTGCGCCTCGCGCACGTGCTCGGCCTTGACGTGAAAGCCGTTGATGTCGTTGAGCAGGCCATCGAAGGTTTCCATCACCACCGGCATATTCCAATACACCGCGTTGTCGCCTGCGGGCAGCGCTTCACGCTCCAGCGCGATCAGCGCATCGCGCACCACGCCCACGCTGTGGGTGTTGGTGAAGGCGATCGGGCTGGTCAGCAGGCCCGCTTCGCGCACCCATTCCAGGCCGGTGGCGTCGCCGTTGCCGTTCAGCACGTGCACGCCGGCGAAGCAGGGCGCGTGGCGGGCGGAGCCGGGGCGCGGTTCGATCACCGTCACGCCGGTGCGCACGCTGCGCCCGTCCGCCAAGTCGGCATGAATGCTGGCATGGCCGACGCGCACGCCGGGCACGTCGGTGATGGCGTTCAGCGGGCCGGGCGTGCCCTGGCCGATGATGATGCCCAGATCCTGAGCGCGCTGCGTCATGGTTATTCTCCTTCTATTGAGGGGGCGGCGAGGGGCGCCGTCTGGCGGCCGCGCAGATGGTTCAGCGCCAACCCGAAGCCGATGATGCCGGCAATGATAATAAAGTCTTTCAGGCTGCTGGCGATCAAAATCGTCCACAGCACGTACAGGCAGCACAGCAGCGCCACCACCACCGGCAGCGGCCACAGCGGCATCAGGTACGGGTGGTGGAAGTGGCGGCGACGGCGACTGATCAGCGCCGCCACCGCCATAATGATGTACACCAGCAGCAGCAGGATCACGGTGAACGAGGTCAGCGATTCGAGATCGGAGCAAAACGCCAGCAGCGCCGACGGCACGCCGAACAGCAGGGTGGCGATCCAGGGGGTGCCGAAACGCGGGTGGATGATTTTCAGCGCCCGGTTGAACGCCGGCAGCCAGAAGCCGTCACGTCCGCTGGCGAACATCATGCGGCTGAACTGCGCCACGATGGCGATAATGGCGTTGAACACCGACAGATAGATTGCGCCACTCACCACCCGCGCCAGCGTCGGGCCGCCGAGCTGGGTGACCACATAGCCGACCGGATCGGCCTGTTTGGCCATCTCCGTCAGCGACGGCGAGCCGATCAGCAGGGCGGTGAACGGCACCAGTTCCACCAGCACCACGATGACCAGCGTCAGCATGATCGCGATCGCCATCGGCCTGCCCTGTTCGCGCATGTCTTCCGCCATGTACACCGCCGCGCCGTAGCCGTTGTAGGAGAACAGCGCGACCCCGACCATGGCGACGATCAGCGGCAGCGACACCGGCGCCAGGCTGCCCTGCGCGTCCAGCATCACCGGCGCGGTGAGGATCTCCGTACTCTGATGCGGGTGGCTGAAGCCGAGCCAGGCGATCAGCGCCAGCACCGCCACTTCCACCACCAGGAAGGCGCCGGTCAGCAGGGCGTTGGCTTTGATGTTGAAAATGGCGCAGATACCGCCGACCAGCACGGTGAGCATGCCGGCGGTCGAGGCGTCGAATTGGGTGCCCAGCGCGGTGTTCAGGTAAGGCACTGCGCCGGTGGCCAGCACCGCCGGCACGAACAGCGAGGCGCTGAGGATAAACAGGTAGGTCTGCAACCCGCACAGGGTGCCGAACAGGCGCTTGATGATGCTGTATTCGCCGCCGGCGCTGGGGTGTGCGGCGCCGAGCTCGGCATAGCACAACGCGATGGCGGCGGCGACGCAGGCGGCGATCAGAAACGACAGAAAGGCGCCGCTGCCGGCGTTGGCGATCGCCAGCGGCGCGATAACGAAGATCGAACTGGCCGGCGTCACGCCGGACGCGGTGATCATCACCACGTCGAGGACGCTGAGATTGCCTTTGAAGGTGTGTTCAGGGGCGGACTCTTTCATGGGATAACGACTCCATTAACGTGTGAGTGAGTTATTGTTTTGCTGCACAGGCTGTACGCAGGAATCAAATGGAGCGCGCTAAATGCCGGGGAGCGTTGCTCCCCGGAAGTTTATTGTTCTTATGTGTTACCCCTGCCCCGACGGAAAGCTGAAGCTGGCGCGGCGGGCATCGCCGGAGGCCGGCCAGCGCTGGGTCACGGTCTTGCGTTTGGTGTAGAACCTGACGGCGTCCGGGCCGTAGGCGTGCAGATCGCCAAACAGCGAGCGCTTCCAGCCGCCGAACGAGTGGTAGGCCACCGGCACCGGCAGCGCCACGTTGATCCCCACCATGCCGACCTGAATGCGGCTGGAAAAGTGGCGCGCCGCTTCGCCGTCGCGGGTGAACAGGCAGGTGCCGTTGCCGTATTCGTGGGCGTCGATCATGGCCATCGCCTCCGGCAGCGAGGCCGCGCGCACCACGCCGAGCACCGGGCCGAAGATCTCCTCCTGATAGATGCGCATGCCGGGCGTCACGCGATCGAACAGCGTCGGGCCGAGGAAATACCCCTGGCTGGGGCGGCCGTCGGCGCCGATCACGCTCAGTTCGCGGCCGTCCACCAGCAGCTCGGCGCCTTCGGCCACACCCTGATCGATATAGCCTTTTACCTTCTGATAATGCTGTTGGGTCACCAGCGGCCCCATGTCGTTGCGGTTGTCGCTGCCGGGGCCGACGCGCATGGCGGCCATCTGTTGCCGCAGCCCTGCGATCAGCGCGTCGGCGGTGCCGTCGCCCACCGCCACCACCAGCGGGATGGCCATACAACGCTGGCCGCAGGAGCCGAAGGCGGCACCCATCAGCGCGCCGACCGCGCCGGGGATATCGGCGTCCGGCAGCACCACCGCGTGGTTTTTGGCGCCGCCCAGCGCCTGCACCCGTTTGTTCTGGCCGCAGCCGGTGTGATAGATGTGCTCCGCCACCGGCGTCGAACCGACGAAGCTGATCGCTTTGACGCGCCCGTCATGCAGCAGCGTCTCCACCGCTTCACGATCGCCGTTGACCACGTTGAGCACCCCCGCTGGCAGCCCGGCTTCCGCCGCCAGCCGGGCGATATACAGCGCGGCGGAAGGCACGCGCTCGGAAGGTTTCAGCACGAAGGTGTTGCCGCAGGCGACCGCCATTGGCCACATCCACAGCGGCACCATCGCCGGGAAGTTGAACGGGGTGATGCCCGCCACCACCCCCAGCGGCTGAAACTCACTCCAGCTGTCGATGCCCGGGCCTGCCTCTTTGCTGTGTTCACCCTTCAGCAGTTCCGGCACATAGCTGGCGTATTCGATATTCTCAATGCCGCGCTGCAGTTCGCCCAGGGCGTCGCTGAGCACCTTGCCGTGCTCGGCGGTGATTAACTGGCAGATGGCGTCGGCGTGTTGCTCCAGCAGATCCTTGAGCTTCATCATGATGCGCGCGCGCTTCAGCGGAGGGGTATCGCGCCAGGCGGGATAAGCCTGTTCGGCGGCGGCGATGGCGCGCTCCACCGTGGCGCGGTCGGCCAACTGCACCTCCTGCGCCGATTGGCCGGTGGCCGGGTCGTAAACCGGCTGGCTGCGTTCGCCGCCGGCGGCGGGCTCGCCGTTGATCCAATGGGTGATGGTCATGGTTCTCTCCTTATTCGGTGGCGTTGAGGGCGTCGCCCACGGCGTTGATCAGCGCATCGATCTGCGCTTCGCTGCTGATGAACGGCGGTGCCAGCTGCAGGGTGTCGCCGCCGTAGCGCACGTAAAATCCGCTTTCCCAGCAGCGCATCGCCGCCTCGAAGGGGCGCCGCGCCGGCTCGCCGGGCCGCGCCGCCAGCGTGATGCCGGCCGCCAGGCCGATATTGCGAATGTCGGCGACGTGTTTGGCTCCTTGCAGGCTGTGCACCGCGCGCTCGAAGTAGGGCGCCAGCGCCTGTACGCGCTCCACCATCTGTTCGCGCTGCAGGATGTCCAGCGTCGCCAGCGCGACCGCGCAGCTGACCGGATGGGCGGAGTAGGTGTAGCCGTGCGGGAATTCGAGCTGGTAGTCCGGCTCGCCGCCGTTCATGAAGGTGTGGTAAATCTCCGGCCGTACCACCACCGCGCCCATCGGCTGCGCGCCGTTGGTCACCTGTTTGGCGATGTTCATGATGTCCGGCGTGACGCCGAACGCCTCGGCGCCGGTCATCGCGCCGCAGCGGCCGAAGGCGGTGATCACTTCGTCGAAGATCAGCAGGATGTCATGCTGGGTACAGATTTCGCGCAGGCGCTGCAAGTAGCCGACCGGCGGCACGATCACCCCGGCGGAGCCGGAGAACGGTTCGACGATCACCGCGGCGATCGTCGAGGCGTCGCGCAGCGCGATGATGCGGTTGAGCTCTTCCGCCAGCTCCGCCCCCTGTTGCGGCATGCCGCGCGAAAAGGCGTTGCCGGCCAGCAGGGTGTGCGGCAGGTGGTCCGCCTCGGCGCCGGCGCCGAACGTCTTGCGGTTGCCGGCGATGCCGCCGACCGAGATGCCGCCGAAGTTAACGCCGTGATAGCCCTTTTCCCGGCCGATAAAGCAGGTTTTGCCCGCCTGGCCTTTGGCGCGCCAGTAAGCGCGCGCCATTTTCAGCGAGGTGTCCGCCGCTTCCGAGCCGGAGCCGGTGAAGAACACGTAATCCAGCCCCGCCGGCGTCAGCGCCTTGATTTTGTTGGCCAGCTCGAACGACAGCGGGTGGCCGAACTGAAACGCCGGCGAGTAATCCAGCGTCGCCAGCTGGCGCTGGGCGGCGTCGGTGATTTCCTGCCGGCCGTGCCCCAATCCGCAGCACCACAATCCGGACAGGCCGTCGAAAATCTTTCTGCCGTCGTGGCTGGTGTAATACGCCCCTGCGGCCTGAGTAATGATGCGCGGCTGCGCTTTAAAATTACGGTTGCCGGTAAAAGGCATCCAATGGGCCTCTAACCCTTCGGCATCGAGACGATTAAGCGAATAATTTTCAGCGGCCATGTTTTCCTCCGGGCAGGAAAATAAGTGCGATTAATTAAATAAAATGAGTTGTTAACGAATTGTTGTGCGAAATTGACTATGTACCGCTTGTTCTCTACTGTGAATAATCATATGTCGAAACTTACTTAAGGTTTTATGCAAGTAAAAAAGCGCGCGCTGTTAGGGCAATTGTCGGATATGGATCTGCGTTTGCTGCGGGTATTCAAGGCCGTGGTCGACTGCGGCGGCATGAGCGCCGCCGAACTGGAGCTGAATATCAGCCTGTCGACCATTAGCAAGCACATCAAGGATCTGGAGCAGCGGCTGGGCCTGACGCTGTGCCAGCGCGGGCGCGAGGGTTTTGCGGTTACCGACGAGGGGCTGTTGATCTACCAGGAAACGGTCAACCTGCTGGCGGCCACCGAGGCGTTCCGGCGCGGGGTGGACGAGGTGCATCAGCGCATGGGCGGGCAGCTGCACGTGGCGATATTCGACCATACGGTCAGCAATCCGCAGGCGCAGATCGGCCGGGCCATCGCGTTATTCAGCGAGCGTGCGCCGGAGGTTTCTTTGCAAATGTACGTGGAGCCGATTAATACCATTGAACGCGGCGTCATTGACGGGCAATTTCAGGTTGGCGTTATTCCCATGCACCGCAGCGCGGAAAGTTTATCTTATCATTCGTTATTCAGTGAGAGGATGTTCTTATATTGCGGCGCGCAGCATGAATTATTTTCCGGCCCCCATGAAACATTAAATTGGGATCTGCTGCACAATTATGCCTTCGCCGGATTAGGCTATCATTCGCCGAATATGGAACTGAGCCTGCAGCAACATTTGCATCGCAAGGCGACGGGGTTTGCGCAGGAGTCGATCGCCACGCTGATCCTGTCCGGCAAATACGTCGGCTTTTTGCCTGATCACTACGCGGCGTTTTTCGTGGCGCAGAATATGATGCGGGCGATCAAACCGGCGCTGTTCCGCTATCACTGTGAATACTCCAGCGTGCTGCGCCGCTCGCCGGTGCCGCAGCGGGTGGTGAAGCTGTTCCATGAGTGCCTGCTGGCGGCCCACGGAACAGCGTGACGCTTACTGCTCTTTCTTCTTGCCGAAGATCCTGATCAGCGCGCCGACCAGGATGCCGACCGCGATGCCGGCGAAGATCCAGCCGATGATGCCCATTTTCTTAACTCCTGCTAGTGCGTTGATCTGATTATATAATCATTCGACGCGAAACGCCTCTTCGATCATCCGTTGCCGCTGCGCCGGCGCATAGTCGATCCAGGAATTCTTGCTGTTGGATTTCTCCAGCGCCACCGCCAATTCCTGGCCGGAAATCGGCAAATCGTCCTGCCAGAACGGCGCAATGGCGTGGCGGGTGATGAAATCGGTCAGGTAGCTCTCCGGGCTGCCCTGCCAGTGCGGGTACAGGCGCGCGGCCAGCTCGGCCATCAGCGCGCGTTGCTGCGGCTGTTCGCTGGTTTCCAGCAGGGCGAGGAACGGCAGCAGCAGGCGGCCACAGACTTGGCCGTGGTGGTAGTCGCGCAGCGCGCCGATCTCGCCGGCGATGCCGTGAATGACCCCCAGCCCGGCGGCGCTCAGCGTCAGCCCGCCGAGGTAGGAAGCCTGCATGATCGCCTCGCGCGCCGCATCGCTGCGGTTGAGCGCCGGCCAGGCGGCGAGGAAGTGGCGTATGCCGTTCAGCGACATGTCGCGCGTCATGGCGCCGGCGGTTTTCGACAGATAGGCCTCGAACAGGTGGGTGAAGGCGTCGATAGCGCAGTAGGCCAACACTTTGTCCGGCGCGCCCGCCAGCAGCTGCGGATCGAGAATGGCGGTGTGCGGCACGAAGTTATTGTGGCGCAGCGAGGCCTTCACTTTGCTGACCTGGGTATCGGTGATCACCGCGTTCTGCGTCACCTCGCTGCCGGTGCCGGCGGTGGTGGGAATGGCGATCAGCGGCAGGGTGGCGCCGCTGATTTTGCTATCGCCCACCTTTTCCATATAGCGCAGCGTCGGCAGCGGATGCACCACCAGCGCGGAGAACGCTTTGGCGGCGTCGAGCACGCTGCCGCCGCCGATGGCCACTACGCGCTGCACCTGTCCGCGCCAGCGCGCCACCCAGGCGTCTATTTCCTGCGGCGACGCCTCGTGGCTGACGATTTCGGTGCCGATGAACAGCGGCGCCAGCGCTTCGCGCAGGCCGGCGTACACCGGGCCGTTGAGAAAAGATCGGCAGCTGAACAGCAGCGTCGGCTGCGGATCGGCAAGCAGCAGCGGCGGCAGTTGCTGGATGCTGCCGTGGCCGAACCAGGTCTGGCGGTTGGCGATGATGTGGCTGACGGACATGAGGTCTCCTTGACGACGTTGCAGAGCGCGATGCCACAGCATAAGCCAGCGGGCGCGGAGCGGCCACCGCTTTCCCCGCCGCGGCAACCTGTGAGTTGTTTAACATGTAAACGATCGCGCTCTTGCATTTCGGCGTTTTGGGTGCTTTTTTTAACAGTACCGGCCGTCGTGCGGCCAACCCCATCCGAAATCGGTAGATTGTTAATGTGTTAATAATGGCGAGGCGGGTATGGAAATTCAGGTTGAACGCTTGTCTGCGGTGATCGATGCGGTGGCTAGCCCGCGTTTTTATCCCAGCCTGTTGAATTGGCTGGAGGGATTTTTCGCCTTCGACAACGCCATCGTCTATGCCTTCGAACGCGGCCGGCCGCCGCGCTGCCTGATCAAAACCGAGCGGGAAAACAGCGATGCGGTCAATCAGATCTACCAACAGGGCGCCTACCTGCAGGATCCGTTTTACCGCGCGCTGAGCGACGGCGGCGAAGGCGAGGTGCTCACGCTGCGCCAGCTGGCACCCTGCGGGTTTTATCACAGCGATTATTACCGTAATTTTTATCGCAAGACCGGCTGGCACGACGAGGCCGGCGTGCTGCTGCAGCTGACGCCGGAGCGCGGGCTGGGGGTATTCTTCGGCTCGGTGCGCCGCACGGTGGCGGTACGCTATCCGCAGCGGGCGGATCTGCGCAGTGCGCTGACGCTGGTGAAAAGCGTGGCGCGGCTGCACGGCGAAGTGGTGGCGGCACCGGCCGAGGCCGCGACGGTGAACGATGACGGCGCCCAGGCGCGCTATCTGCTGACGCCGCGCGAGCGCGAGATCGTCGATCTGATCCTCGCCGGCTGCGTTTCGCAGCAGATTGCCGACCGGCTGTTCATCAGCCTCGGCACGGTAAAAAATCACCGCAAGAACATCTACGGCAAGCTGAACATCGGCTCTCAGGCCGAGTTGTTTAGCCTGCTGCTGACCGCCCCGCAGCGGCGCAGCGCGTGAATGTTAATTTTTTGTAGCGAATGTCCCTAAGGGGACATAGCGAACGATCCCACTGCTCCCGATAATCCGATGTCATGGCATAGGCAATCGGGAGTGCGGCAGTGAACAACGAAATCGAGTCCTTAACCTACTACGCGGCGACCAAAAAATACGATCTGCGCTTCCCGACGCTGGAAGAGGATCTGGACGTCGACGTGGTGATCATCGGCGGCGGCTTCTCCGGCATCAACACCGCGCTGGAGCTGGCGGAGAAGGGCATCACCAACATCGCCATTCTCGAAGGCCGCTATCTGGGTTACGGCGGCACCGGGCGCAACGGCGGCCAGGTGATGGCCGGCATCGGCCACGATCTGGAGAAGATCAAGCGCCACGTTGGCCCGGCCGGGCTGGAAACCATCTTCAAAATCAGTAACCTCGGCGCCGGCATTATCCGCGAGCGCATCAAGAAATATGACATCGACGCCGACTTCTGCTTCGGCTACGGCTATCTCGGCAGCAACGCGCGCCAGGAGAAGACCCTGCGCGGCTGGCTGAAGGAGTTCAAGGCGGTAGCGCCGCAGGAGGAAATTGAGCTCTACACCGGGGCGGAGGTCAAGCAGGTGGTGGGCTCAGACGCCTACACCTGCGCGCTGAAGCACATGGGCGGCGGCCACGTGCATTCGCTCAACCTGCTGCTGGGCGAGGCCAAGGCGCTGAGCGGCTACGGGGTGAAAATCTTTGAGAACAGTAGCGTGCTCAACGTGGAGTATGGCCCGCGCATTACGGTGCGCACCGCCATGGGCTCGGTGCGCGCCAACAAGATGCTGTGGGCCTGCAACGGCTTTCTCAACGGCATGGAGCCGCAGATCTACCGCAAGACCATCAATACCTACGCCTTCCAGCTGGCCACCGAGCCGCTGTCTGACGATCTGATCCGCCAGATCAGCCCGATCCGCGGCGCCTACAGCGACATCCGCCCGGTGATCGACTATTACCGGGTGACCAACGAGAACCGGCTGCTGTTCGGCAGCGCCACCCGCCTGATCGAATATTTCCCGTCGGATCTCAAGGCCTGGAACCGCAACCTGATGCTGAAGGTGTTCCCGTACCTGAAAGACGTGAAGATCGATCTGGCCTGGGGCGGTCCGCTGTGCTGCAGCGCCAACTTGTTCCCGCAGATCGGCACGCTGCCGGATCGCGACAACGTGTTTTACGTGCAGGGCTACTCCGGCTTCGGCGTGACGCCGAGCCACATCGTGTGCAAGGTGCTGGCGGAGGGCATGAGCGAAGGATCCGATCGGTACGATCTGATGAGCTCGATCCCGCACGTCAACATCTTCGGCAAGGACAAGCTGCGGCGGGTGATGACCACCGCCGGTAAGGTTTGGCACCAGACATCCGGCTACTGGAAAGGCCGCCGTTAACCCTCAGAGGAGAATCACATGAAACCGTTACTGCTTAAACAACCGCTGCCAGAACTGCTGGAGATCGGCAGCGTCAGCAACCTGGGCGCCACGGTGATCGCCGGTACGCCAAACGTCGGCGTGGCCAGCATCTTCGGCGAACCGACCGACAACCTGAACTGCGGCGTGTTCAGCTGCACCCGCGGCAGCTTCGTGATGGAGTATCCGTTCGCCGAGCACGCCACGGTGTGGGAAGGCAGTGCGACCCTGACCAACGAACGCACCGGCGAATCGGTGCAGTATCAGGCCGGCGATTCCTGGTTCGTCGAGAAAGGCACCCCGGTGCGCTGGGACATCACCTCGGATCGCTTCGTCAAACACTACCTCGCCATCGTCGAAGGCTGACGCCGTCATGCCCCCCTCAGCAGGCTGAATGCCGAGGGGGAGCGCCTTAGCCTAACGTCCGCGTAATAAAATCAGTCACCCGCTTGAGGATCTGATCCTTATTGGTTTCGTTAAAGCTCTCGTGCCGCCCGCCCGCATTGATCATCCGTTCGAAATCGTCGCCGCGCAGACGATCGAGCGCGGTTTGCGTTTCGCTCATCAGCACCAGCCGATCGTCGTCGCCATGGATCCACAGCGTGGGCAGCGCGCCGAAGCCCGGCCCGGCGTTGATGGCGGCGAGGATCCGCTGCATGGCGCGCAGGGTGGGACGCTTGAACGGCCCGTGCCACACCAGCAGATCTTCCTGATACGCCGCGCCAACCGCCGGATCGCGCGCCAGGGTCGCGGTATCCAGCGGCGCGTCGGGGATCGTCGGCAGTTCAGCCAGATCGGAAATCGCCGTTCTGTCGCCGAGCAGCGGGCCGGACAGCACCAGCGCGCGTACCTCCTCGCCATGGCGCTGCACGTAGCGGGTGGCGATCATGCCGCCCATCGAGTGGCCGATCACCACCAGCGGCAAGGTGGGGTATTGCTGCCGGAAATGGCTGACCACGCGCTGCACGTCGTCGACCACGGCGTCATAATCTTCGATCAGCACGCGCTCGCCCTGCGACAGGCCGTGGCCGAGATGGTCGGGGCCGAACACCCGCGCGCCCTGCGCCTGCAGCGTGCGCGCCACGTATTGATAGCGGCCGAGGTGCTCGCCGTAGCCGTGCACCAGCAGCGCCAGATAGCGCGGCTTGTCGTTTCCCCAGTCGTGCACGGCGATGTCGCCGTGACGGCCTTTGATAAAGCTGACGGTTTGTTCGGACATGTTATTGTTCTCATGGTGGTAGGGTTGCCTTTCAGCGTAGCGGCTGGCGGCGAGGTTGTCAGGGGCGCCGGGTGCGGCGCCCGCAGAGAGGGGATTACAGGCCGAACTGACGCGCCAGCTCGTCGAGCGCTTCGCGCTGGAAGCGGTTGAAGGCGTCGCGCGGCTGCTGCTGTTGGATGAACGTCAGCAGCGGATCCTGCACTTCAGTGCGCACGCCGCTTAGCTGTTCCATCACCGCCAGCCCGCAGAACGGCACGTAGGATTCGGCGTAGCCGCCTTCATGCACCATCACCAGTTTGCCGCCGCACAGGCGGTCGGCGGCCTCCTGCACCAGCGCGGTCATGGCGCGGAAGCTGTCGCTGTGCAGCTGCATGCGCGCCAGCGGATCGAGGGCGTTGGCGTCGTAACCGCAGGCGACGATGATCAGCTCCGGCTCGAATTTTTCCAGTACCGGGATGATGATGCGCCGCATGGCGTGCAGGTAGCCGTCGTCGCCGGCGCCGGCCAGCATCGGCACGTTAACGTTGCAGCCCGCCCCGTCGCCTTCGCCGCGATCCTGCTCGCCGGAATAGCCCGCCGGGAAGCAGCCGTCCTGATGCAGCGACAGCGTCAGCACGTCGCCGCGCTGCCAATAGATGTGCTGGGTGCCGTTGCCGTGGTGCACGTCCCAGTCGAGCACCGCGACTTTGCCGAGGCCGTAGCGGGCCTTGGCGCGCTCGATGGCGATGGGAATATTGGCCAGGAAGCAGAAGCCCATCGATTGATCCGGCAGGCAGTGGTGGCCCGGCGGGCGCGACAGCGCATAGGCATTATCCAGCTCGCCCTGCAGCACCGCCTCCACCGCCGCGCAGGCCAGCCCGGCGGAGAGTTTGGCGATTTCATAGCTGCCCGGCCCCAGCGGCGCTTCCTCCCCCAGCAGGCCGCCGCCGCTGTCGCTCACCTGTTTGAAGCGCTGCAGGTAGTGGGAGGGGTGGATGCGCAGCAGGTCTTCTTCCGTCGCCGGTTCGGCGCTCAGCAGGGTGAGCTGGCGCGACAGGCCGGATACGTCCATCAGGTTCTTCATACGCCGTTTGGTTTCCGGCGATTCGGCATGGCCGGCGCCCGAGGGCGGTTGCACCCAGCCGCCGACCGGCAGGGTGGTGGCGTGCAGGCCGGTGCTGTGCCAGAAACAGCGTTCATCAAACAAGAAACCGGTTGTTCTTTTCACCTTTCTCCTCCTGTTATACGGCGCGGTGCGCGCGGTGAAGCCAGCGAAATCAACAGCAGCGACAGCAGCGCGCAGCCCAGCGCGCCGAACAGCAAGGCGTTGAAACCGCCGGAAGATTCGATCAGAGAGCCGGCCAGCGTCGGGCCGATGGCCATGCCGCCGCCGATCACCAGGTTGATGCCGTTCATCAGCTTGCCGTCGTTATCCAGCCCGGCGACCCGCGCCAGAATGAACGGCAGCACGAAGGTCCAGGTGAATTTGAACAGCAGGGCGGCCAGGGCGAAGCGCAGGAGCAGGGGCTGGCCCGTCAGCAGCGCCACGCTGGCCAGCAGCAGGGCGTACCCCAGCACGATCAGGCGTCCGCCGCCGAAGCGCGCGCCGATCAGCGCCGCGGCCCCCGCGCCGACGATGCCGAGCAAGGTGGCGACGGCCAGCACCTGGCCGCTGTGGGCCGGCGACAGCCCGGCGCCGGCGGCGATGCCGCCGATAAAGGTCCAGACCGCGCTCAGGCTGATGTAAAAGGTCAGCACCGCCAGCACGGCGCACAGCTTGCGCGCCAGCGAGGCGGCGGGGCCGCTGCGGGCGGTGCGGGCGGCGGTGAAACCGTTGGGGAACGCCGGGATGAGCGGCAGGCAGCACAGCATGATGGCGGCCAAAATCAGGTAGACCGCCATCAGGCCGAAGTGCGCAAACAGCGGTGGCAGCACCAGCAGCCCGACCGCGCCCAGCACCAGCTGGCCGAGCACCCAGAAGGCATAGACGCGGCTGGGATTGGCGGTGCCGGCAGCGCAGGTGATGCACAGGATCATCAGGGTGCCGCCCGCCAGCGAGGCGATAAAGCGCAGCGGTAGCAGCAAGGTAAAATCTTGTACCAGCGCCGAAGCCAGGTTGCCGGCGATAAACACCAGCGCCGACAGCGTAGCGACCCGCCGCCAGTTGATGCGCCCGATCCACCACCACGCCGGCAGCGTGGCCAGGCTCATGGCGCCGAGTTCGGTGGAGAACAGGTGGCCGATCTGCGCCGGGCCGAGCTGCCACTGAGTAGCGAGCTGGGCGGCCACGGCGGGGGCGGTCATCAGAATGCCCGGCGCGATGGCGGCGAAGACGATAATGGCGGTCAACAGCCGCGGCGGGCAGGGGAGCGCCGCGCCGACGGCGGGCGCGGAAACCGAATCACTGGACATAAACCTTTTCCCCAAGCGTTGAGTGACGATGAAATATCCCTCCCGGCCCGATTGCGGGCAGGGGGAGGCCGCGCCATAAATGGCGAATACGTTTTGGCGTTATTTTCCGGCCGTCGGCAGCGGCGGCCGTTATCGGGCGTTAACCGTGGGCGAGAAAGCCGCCGGCGACCAGTTCGGTGCGGTTCACCACGTCGGTTTTGGCGAAAATATTGCGCATATGGGTTTTCACCGTGGACAGCGAAATGCCCAGCTTCAGGGCGATGCGCTTATTGCTGGCGCCTTCGCGAACCAGGTTGACGATCTCTTGCTCTTTGGCGGTCAACAGCTGCGCCTCGCCGTCGGGCAGCAGATCGCGCGTCGCTAGCTCGATCAGCGGCAGCACCGCGCGCAGGCGGCCGCGCTCCACTTCGGTAAACGGCGTATCGCGGATCAGCGATACCCCGGCGACGATGCGCTTGCGTTGGCGGATGAAGATCTCCGTCATGTCGCGCATGTCGTTCGGCAACATAAAGTCGTGGTAATAGCGGCGGTTGCCGGCGATCGCCGCCGGGCTCATGCCGACCATGGTGATGTCCTGGCGATGGAAATTGGCCGGCTGCAGCGGATCTATCTGCTGGAAGTGGTTCAGGTACTGCTGGTGCGTTTTATCGGGCATGCCGTGCAGGATGTAGTGATCCGGCCGCAGGTCGCGATCGACCAGATAAAACACCCCGGCGGACACCGGGATCAGGTGCGTAATGGTCGCCAAACAACTGTTGATAAAGGCATCGGATGCGGTGCTGTGCATGATTCGTGTTCCTCCCTTTATCGTTCAATCTGGAGAATGTTGGCGGTCAATATATGAACGATACAAGCATAGTTGTAGCAATTTGGCAACACAATAAAAACATATTAACAACGTGAGGCCGATTGCAATAAAACACATAAATAACAAGATGACACTGCGTTAATCAGGGCTTTTCAGAGCGGATTTTCCGCGATTTTCATTAATAGGTTAATGAAATAATTCGCCGCTTTTCCCGCTGAATTTACAGCGCTTTTCACTGCTTGCCTGGGCGAGGCTCTCGCCGCTCTGCGCGTGCTACAACCGGCGCGACCGTCGCCGTCCCTCGTTCTTAAGAACGATAGCCAGGCTTTTCCACCGCTTCCTACACTGCGAATTGAAGATAGCGCCAGGCGGCGCCAAACGTATAAGACGAAAAAATGATGACCTTTCTCGGGCTGAGGCGTCGGGTTGTTCAGTCCGCATGACCATACGGGGAACGAACGATGCAGAAAAAAACGTTGGCGGTGGCGTTGAGCGGCGCCTTATCGGGCCTGGCACAGGGGGCGGACGCCGATCGCCCCAATGTGCTGATCATTCTGGTGGACGATATGGGCTACTCCGACATCAGCCCGTTCGGCGGCGAGATACCGACCCCCAACCTGCAGGCGCTGGCCGAGCGGGGCGTGCGCATGAGCCAGTACTACACCTCGCCGATGTCGGCGCCGGCGCGGTCGATGTTGATGACCGGCAACACCAACCAGCAGGCCGGCATGGGCGGCATGTGGTGGTATGAGAGCACCGCGGCGCAGCCGGGCTATGAAATGCGGCTGACCGACCGCGTGACCACATTGCCGGAGCGCTTTCGCGACGCGGGGTACGCCACCATGATGGCGGGCAAATGGCACCTGGGCTATGTCGACGGCGCCAAACCGACCGATCGCGGCTTCGAGCGCGCCTTCGCCTTCATGGGCGGCGGCACCAGCCATTTCGACGATGCGAAACCGCTGGGCACCGTGGAGGCGTTCCACACCTTCTACACCCTGAACGGCAAACGCGTGTCGTTGCCCAAAGATTTCTACTCCAGCAAGGCCTATGCCGATCAGCTGGAACAGTGGATCCGCGATACACCGCAGAATCAGCCCGTCTTCGCCTATCTGGCGTTCACCGCGCCGCACGATCCATTGCAGGCGCCGGATGACTGGATCGCTAAATTCGACGGCAAATACGACGCCGGCTATCAGCAGGCCTATCAGCAGCGCATTCAGCGCCTGAAGGCGCTGGGGTTGATTTCCGATCGCACGCCGATGCCGACGCTGGCGTTGGATAAGGCCTGGAACGCGCTGACGCCCGAGCAGCAAAAATATGAAGCCAAGACCATGCAGGTATACGCGGCGATGATTGCCTATATGGACGATCAGGTCGGCGCGGTGCTGAACACCCTGAAGCAGACCGGCCGTGACCAAAATACGGTGATCGTGTTCGCCACCGACAACGGCGCTAACCCGGCCAGCGGCTTCTACTACGGCTCGAAGCCGGAGTATTGGCGGCAGTTCGACAACAGTTACGCCAACCTCGGCCGCAAGGGATCGTTCATCTCTTACGGGCCGCACTGGGCCAACGTCAGCAATGCGCCGTACGCCAACTACCACAAAACCACCAGCGCACAGGGCGGCATCAATACCGATTTCATCATCTCCGCGCCGCGGCTGAAGGGGCGCGGCGGCATCGACCGCACGCCGATGGCGGTGTATGACATCGCCCCGACGCTGTATGACTATGCCGGCATCGACGCCAACAAACCGCTGAAGGCCAAACCGACGCTGCCGATGGTCGGCGTCAGCTTCAAGCGCTATTTCAGCGGCGAGGCCGACGGCGTGCCGCGCGCGACCTACGGCGTGGAGTTGCATAACCAGGCCGCCTATGTAGACGGCATCTGGAAGCTGCGGCGGTTGGTGAAGGCCGGGCCGACGGCGCAGATGGCACCGTGGGGGCTGTTCAACCTGCATGACGATCCGCTGGAAACGCGCGATCTGGCCGCCGCCAACCCGGAACGGGTCAAACGGCTGAGCGAAGCGTATCGCCGCTTTGCGCAGCAGAGCATGATTATTGAAGCCAAAGGCGCAGCGATCGACTACCTCGGCGTTGACGCCAGCACCGGTGACTACATCGGCCTGGATCCGCAGACCCACAAACCGTTGCCGCAGGCGGCACCATGAACCTGGCCCAACTGCGTGCGCAGCAGATCCCGGTGGAGAGCGAACCGCGCGCGGCGGCGCCTTTTCATTTGCTGGTGAAGCCGATCGGCGCCGGCTGCAACCTGGGTTGCCGCTACTGCTACTATCCGCAGCGCCAGGAAGAACGGACGCGCAAGATGGACGACGACCTGCTGGCGGAATTTATCCGCAGCTACATCGCCGCCCAGCCGCGTTACAGCCGCGAGATCAACTTCGTCTGGCAGGGCGGTGAGCCGCTGCTGGCGGGGATCGGTTTTTACAAGCGGGCGCTGGCGTTGCAGCGCCGCTATGCGCCGCCGGGCGTGCGGATCAGCAACAGCCTGCAGACCAACGGCACTCTGCTGAACGACGCCTGGTGCCGGCTGTTCCGGCAACATCACTTTATCCTCGGCGTCAGCCTGGACGGCGATCGCGAGGTGCAGGACGCCCATCGGCCGGACAAGCGCGGCGGCGCCAGCTATGACGCCGCGCTGCGCGGCATTGCGTTGTTGCAGCGCCATCAGATCGACTTCAACCTGCTGATGGTGGTGCACGAGGGCGTCGCGGATCGCGCCGAGGCGATCTACGATCATGCGGTGGCGATCGGGGCGCGTTATCTGCAGTTTCAGCCGCTGATGCTGGAAGGGGATGCGCCCACCGCCGGTTACGGACTGAGCGCCGCCAACTGGGGGCGCTTTATGCTGGCGGTATACCGCCGCTGGCGCAGCCGCGGGCATATCGGCCAGGTCTTCGTGATGAACATCGAACAGGTCTACGCGCAGTATTTCACCCACGTCAGCCCCAGCTGCGTGCACGCCGAACGCTGCGGCGGCAATCTGGTGATGGAGCCGGACGGGCGGCTTTACGCCTGCGATCATCTGATCAATGCGCAGCATCTGCTCGGCCATGCCGATCGCCACACGCCGCTCGCCACCCTGGCGGCAAGGGCGGCGGAGATGCCGTTCGGTAAAAACAAGAGCCTGCGCCGCGAGTGCCAACGCTGCAGCGTGAAAAGCGTCTGCCAGGGCGGCTGCCCGGCGCATGTGGGCGAAGATCGCTATAACCGGCTGTGTGCCGGTTATTACGCCTTCTTTTCCGCGCTGCTGGCGCCGCTGCGCGCCTACCCGCGCAGCCCGCAGGGGGCGATGCAATGGCGCGCCGCCGTGAGCGCCGCCGCAGGTTGAAACCGTCTCGTCCTTAAGGACGATAGTCAGCATTTTCCTTTCCTCTCTATAGTGAGATTACCGCCGCTGGCGGTGAAAAACCTGCAAGCACCTGCATGCATCAGGCCAAAACTATAAGAGGAAATAACCATGAACCTGTCGTCGCGGTTGCACGCCCACCTGGCTAGAGGCAAGGTCGGCTTTCCCACCACCCTGGCCAGTTCGGTCGGGGTGATCATGGCCAGCCCGGTGATCCTGACGGTCACCAGCGGCTTCGGCATCGGCGGCGACACCTTCGCGCTGGCGATGCTGATCGCCTTCATCATGATGCAGGCGCAGCTCACCACCTTCTCCGAAGCGGCGTCGCTGCTGCCGACCTCCGGTTCGGTTTACGACTACATCTCCTGCGGCATGGGGCGCTTTTTCGCCATCACCGGCGCGCTGTCGGCCTACCTGATCGTGCATATCTTCGCCGGCACCGCCGAGACCATTCTTTCCGGCATCATGGCGCTGGTGAACTTCGAGCACCTCAACACCCTGATGGAAAGCCACAATGCCTCCTGGATGGTCGGCGTCGGGCTGGTTGTCGTGTTCGGCCTGCTCAACGCGTTTGGCATCGAGGCCTTCGGCAAGGCGGAGATCGTGCTGACCTTCGCCATGTGGAGCACGCTGGTGATTTTCGGCATCGTCGGGCTGCTGTCGCCGCATGCGGTGCCGCTCGAGGGCTGGTTCGGCAGCACGCTGAGCCTGAACGATCCGTTCGCGGTGTTCAGCCTGATCGGCATGGCGATGTTCATGTTCGTCGGCTGTGAGCTGGTGACACCGATGGCGCCGGAGATCAAACGCTGCGATTGGGTGATCCCGCGCGCGATGGCGCTCGGGCTGTGCGGCGTGGCGGTGTGCATGGCGCTGTATGGCGCGGCGCTCAGCCACCAGGTGGAAAACGTGGTGATCGACGCCGCCAGCGGCACGCGCCTGCTGGAAACGCCGATGGCCATCCCGGCGTTCGCCGGCCAGGTGATGGGCCAGTTCGGCAAATACTGGCTGGGCGTCGGCCTGCTGTTGGCGGGCGCGGCGACCATCAACACGCTGATGGCGGCGGTGCCGCGCATTCTGTACGGCATGGCGCTGGACGGCGCGCTGCCGCGCATGTTCGCTTATCTGCACCCGCGCTTTAAAACGCCGGTGGTCGGCATTTTGGTGGCGGTCCTGATCCCCTGCGTACACGCCTTCGCCATTCAGGGCAACCTCGACAGGATCATTCCGCTGGTGCTGGCGGCGGTGTGCGCCTGGGGCGTGGCCTACCTGCTGGTGACCTGTTCGGTGGTGATCCTGCGCGTGCGCCGCCCCGACCTGCCGCGCGCCTATAAATCGCCGTGGTTCCCACTGCCGCAAATCGTTTCCAGCGTCGGCATCGTGCTGGCCATCGTCTACATCACGCCGCCGGGGATGAACCCGAGCGACATCTACATTCCCTTCGGCTGGATGATCGGCCTGACCGCCGCCTATGCGCTGTTCTGGACGCTGTGCGTGCAGAAAGTGAACCCGTTCAAGCCGGTGCCGGTCGAGCAGGTGCTGGAGAACGCATTTGCCAAGGGTGAAAACGAGGAGGCGCAGTTTGATCGGCTTACTTCCCTCACTTAATCGCGCCTGGCGGCGCGCGCCGTCGGGCTATCGGCCGGGCGCCGCGCTGGATCGTCTGGCGCGCAATCTGGAACCCTACGCGTGCGAACGCCTGGCGCCGGGCCTGCTGCGGCTGACGCTGCCGCAGGGGCCGCAGATCGAGATCGGCGAACAGGTGCAGGGGCTGTTTATGGCGCATATCGTCAGCCACCGTTTTCGGTTGCAGGGCGCATGCGCAGCGCAGCCTCCGCTGACGCTGGACGTGGTGACCGGCGGCTGGCTGCGGCGGCGCGGGGTGCGCTATCTGTTGCGCCAACGCCATGCAGCCGCGCAGCGAGTGCTGGAAGGGCTGCAGCGCTACCCGCAGATCGGCGAGACGCTGGCGCAGCTGGATTTTCGCCGCGTGCGGCTGACGGTGAACGACGGGCGCTGGCAGGTGGATATCGAGCATTTCGCCGCGTCGGAGGTGGTCAGCCGTTTGCCGGCCGGCCGCCGCTATCTGCGGCTGGATGCCGAACAGCGGCGGCTGCTGTTGAGCAGCCTGCTGATGATCGGCCAACTGATGGAGAAGCTGAATCATGAATAGAGTGGTTGTGATTACCGGCGGCGGCACCGGCGTCGGCGCCGCCTGCGCCCGTCTGCTGGCGGCGCAGGGCGATCGGGTGTTCATCATCGGCCGCCGCCCGGAACCGCTGGCGGCGCTGGCGCAAGAGATCGGCGCGCAGGCGCTGGTGGGCGATGCCGCCAGCGGCGAGAGCTGGAACCACACGCTGCTGCCGGCGATTCTGCGCGACGCCGGGCGCATCGACTGCCTGATCGGCAGCGCCGGCGGCATGGGCTTCAAGCGCATCACCGAGATGACCGACGCGCAGTGGCAAGGGGCGATGGACAGCAACCTCAACAGCGCTTTCGCCAGTGCGCGCGCCTGCCTGCCGGAGCTGATTAAAAGCGGCGGCAACCTGCTGTTCGTGGCCTCGATCGCTTCGCTGGCCGCCGGGCCGGAGGTCTGCGGCTACGTTACCGCCAAACATGCGCTGATCGGGCTGATGCGCTCCATCGCCCGCGACTATGGCCCGCTGGGCGTGCGCGCCAACGCGGTGTGCCCGGGCTGGGTGACCACGCCGATGGCGGACGAAGAGATGCAGCTGCTGATGGACGCCCATCAGATTTCGCTGGAGCAGGCTTACCAGATGGTCTGCCGCGACGTGCCGCTGCGCCGGCCGGCCAGCGCCGAGGAGATCGCCCGCGTCTGCCGTTTCCTCTGTTCCAGCGAGGCTTCAATCATTACCGGCGCGGCGCTGGTGGCCGACGGCGGCTCCACCATCGTCGATGTGCCGACATTGGCTTTCACTTCCCTGTAAGGAGCATTTCCATGAGTTCAGAAGCGGTATTCATTCAGGTTGGCGCGCTGGCGGAAGGCTTTGCGCCGCACAGTAATACGCTGGAACGCCAGCACGGCCTGGCGGGCACCACGCTGACGCTGCGCTTTCGCGACGGCGCGACGCAGCGCTGTCGGTTTACCGACGAGCAGACGCTGGAGTGGGGAGAGCGGCGCGGCGTCGCCTATCGCGCTACCAGCATTCGCCCTGGCGTGTTGTTCATCGATTTTCTCGATCCTACCCGCGCCAACGCCAGCATTACGCTGGTGTGTGACCGCAATCAGGGCAACTTCACTGCGGTGTTCGGCCAACTGCCGGACGAAGCGCAGACGCGGCTCGATGCCTTCAGCCGAGTGGAGCAGGGGCTACCGCTGACCGCGGTCAAGGCCGAATTCCGCTTCGGCACGCTGGACGACGCCGACGCGGCACCGCCGGGCTTTACCGATGAGCTGATCGGCATGCGCAATATGTACACCTACAGCCCGACCGAGCGGTACGAGCACATCTACCTGAACGACAACTTCTACGCCTGGCAGTGTCTGGACGGGGTGGAGAAAGGGCTGGCGGACGTCGATCGCTGCCACTACGTGAAGGTGGCGGAGCAGCTTTATCTGTTCGTCTGGCGCGAGAAGATCATTCCGACGCTGGGCGTGGTGATGATCGATCTGCAGGGCATGCGCACCGACGGCAAGATCCTCGGCTATCAGGGCAGCGATTTCAGCGCGCTGAGCAACTTTGCGGTCGGCGCCCACGCTCAGGTGCTGAACACCACGCACCACCCGCGAGGATAGGCCGATGAGCGCAACCTATGCGGCTGATGCCTTCGCGGGGCAGACGGTGCTGGTGACTGGCGGCGCTCAGGGCATTGGGCTGGCGATCGTCAGCGCCTTTGCCCGGCTGGGCGCCGAGGTGACGATCGCGGACGTACAGCTGCCGCAGGCACAGGCGGCGGCGCAAGCACTGCGGGACGAAGGGCTGAGCGTACAGGCGCTGGCCTGCGATCTGGCCGAGCCGGGGCAGATTGCCGAGTTGGTGGCGGCGGTGGGCGAGCGGCACCAACGGCTGGACGTGGTGAT
This sequence comes from Serratia sp. PL7, assembly GCF_945957435.1. Lineage (NCBI taxonomy): Bacteria > Pseudomonadati > Pseudomonadota > Gammaproteobacteria > Enterobacterales > Yersiniaceae > Serratia > Serratia sp. PL7. The sequence continues at coordinate 203,034 of NZ_CAMFLB010000004.1, forward strand.
CCACAACGCCGCCTATTTTCCGCTGACGCCGTTCGCCGCCATCGACGTGGCCCTGTTGCAACGCACGCTGAGCGTCAATCTGATGGCGCCGTTCTTTCTGGCGCAGGCGGCGCTGCCGTGGATGTGCCACCGGGGCGGGGGCTGCATTCTGGTGACCTCGTCGGTGACCGGCCCGCGGGTAGCCTACCCGGGGCTGGCGCACTATGCCGCCTCCAAGGCCGGGGTGAACGGGTTTATTCGCGCGGCGGCGCTGGAGCTGGCGGCGGAGAACATTCGCGTCAACGGCGTGGAGCCGGGGATGATCCGCACGCCGGCGATGGCCAACCTGGGCGACGCGCAGGTGAATCAGGCGATCGCCGCCTCAGTGCCGCTCGGGCGGCTGGGGGAACCGGCAGACATCGCCGCGGCGATGGTGTTTCTCGCCTCGCCGGCGGCGGCCTACATCACCGGCCAGACGCTGGTGGTGGACGGCGGCGCGCTGTTGCCGGAAACGAATTCTCTGCTTACTTGACGCTGCAGCGTTGTTGGCTGCAACGCCAATTAATTTGAGCATTCCGGTTGGTTAAATCACTGCTTGGCGGGATGCGCGGCGACGTTGGCAGGCAGGCTGTCACCCAGGGTGATCAGCTCGTCCAGCAACGTCATCAGCTGGTCCATTTTCTGCCGCGAGAAAGCGGCTTCAATCTCGGCGTAGCCCTGTTCCACCTGGTGGCGCGCCACTTCATACAGATCCTGGCCCTGCTGGGTCAGCGACACGTACAGCTTGCGCTGATCGTTAACCGGCTTGAGGCGGAAGATCAGCTTATCACGCTCCATGCGCGACAGAATGCCGGTCAGGCTGGGACGCAGGATGCAGGTTTCCGCCGCCAGTTCGTGGAATTCGATCGAACGGCTGTTGGCCAGCACGCGGATGATGCGCCACTGCTGCTCGGTCAGGTTGTGGCTTTTCAGGATCGGGCGAAAGAACCCCATGGCGGTTTCGCGCGCCTGCAGCAGGGCGATGGTTAACGATTCATGCATAAGTTTGGCCTTAGCTATCAAGGTGTTCGTTGTCACGGCGCTTACCGCAGGGCTGTTACCCCGCCAGGCCCGATTTTGTTAATAACTTAATAGTAGCCAAAGTTACCCGCAGGGATAAAGCAAAAATGCGCGGGGCAGCGAAAAATGGCGATAAAAATGATTAATACGCTGAATAATCACGCTAATGTTCGTTGTTTGTGAATATTTTGTTATCACGATCACAAATCACTCCAAGCGCGTTGCGTAAAAGCTGCACAGCGTATAAAAGTAATCATTAATATATTAATGAATGCCGGTTGTCATGTTTTGCCATTGGAGGAGTTCGCATGAAAGGCACCGTATTTTCCGTTGCGCTGAACCACCGCAGCCAACTGGACGCCTGGGATCAGGCGTTTCACCAGCCACCGTATCAAACCCCGCCCAAAACCCCGGTGTGGTTTATCAAACCGCGCAACACCCACCTCGCCAACGGCGGGGCGATCCCGTTTCCGGCCGGTGAAACCGTGCAAAGCGGCGGCACGCTGGCGGTGATCATCGGCGATACCGTGCGCAAGGTGCCGGCGGCGCAGGTGAGCCGTTATCTGGCCGGGTATGCGTTGGCCAACGACGTCAGCCTGCCGGAAAGCAGCTTCTACCGCCCGGCGATCAAGGCCAAATGCCGCGACGGGTTCTGCCCGCTGGGGGAGATTGGCCTGCTGGAGAATGCCGATCGGCTGGAGATCGTCACCGAGATCAACGGCGTGGAGCAGGACCGCTGGTCCACCGCCGATCTGGTGCGCTCGGTGCCGGAACTGATCGCCGCCATCAGCGATTTCATCACCCTGCAGCCGGGCGATGCGGTGTTGATCGGCACCCCGCACCAGCGGGTGGAGATCAAACCGGGGGATGAGGTGACGGTGCGCGCCGCCGGCCTGCCCACTCTGACCAACCGCGTCACCCAGGCAGGAGCCGCATCATGAAACATGCCCGTATTCGCCATCATGGCCAGATCGTCAACGTTCAGGTGGACGACCAGCTGCGCGTCACGCTGCCGAACGGCGAGGTGCTGCAGGAGCGCGAAGTGGAATGGCTGCCGCCGGCGCAGGGCACGGTGTTCGCCCTGGGGCTGAACTATGCCGACCACGCCAGCGAGCTGGAATTCAAGGCGCCGGAAGAGCCGCTGGTGTTCCTCAAGGCGCCGAACACCCTGACCGGCCACCGTCAGGTGTCGGTACGCCCGGCCGGCGTGGAGTATATGCATTACGAAGCCGAGCTGGTGGCGGTGATCGGCAAGACCGCGCGCAACATCAGCCGTGAGCATGCCATGGAGTACGTGGCGGGTTACACCTTGTGCAACGACTACGCCATCCGCGATTACCTGGAGAACTACTACCGGCCGAATCTGCGGGTGAAGAGCCGCGATACCCTGACGCCGATCGGGCCGTACATCGTCGATCGCGACGACGTCGCCGATCCGCACCGGCTGGCGCTCAGCACCTATGTCAACGGTGAGCTGCGTCAGCGCGGCAGCACCGCCGACATGATTTTCGACATTCCGTTCCTGATCGCCTACCTGAGCGAATTCATGACGCTGCAGCCGGGCGACATGATCGCCACCGGCACGCCGAAAGGGCTGGCCGACGTGCAGCCGGGCGATGAAGTGGTGGTGGAGATCGAGGGCATCGGCCGTCTGGTTAACCACATTATCAGTGAAAAAGATTACGAGGAGAGCCTGCGATGAAAACCATCAACCACTGGATCAACGGCAAGAACGTCGCCAGCAAAGAGTACTTCACCACCACCAACCCGGCGAACGGCGAGGTGCTGGCGGAGGTGGCTTCCGGCGGTCAGTTGGAGATCGACCAGGCGGTGGCGGCAGCGAAAGAGGCATTCCCCAAGTGGGCGAATACGCCGATGAAAGAGCGCGCACGCCTGATGCGCCGTCTGGGAGAGCTGATTGACCAGAACGTGCCGCAGATCGCCGAACTGGAAACCGCCGACACCGGCCTGCCGATCCACCAGACCAAAAACGTGCTGATCCCGCGCGCTTCGCACAACTTCGAGTTCTTCGCCGAGGTGTGCCAGCAGATGAACGGCAAGACCTACCCGGTGGACGACAAGATGCTCAACTACACGCTGGTGCAGCCGGTAGGGGTATGCGCGCTGGTATCGCCGTGGAACGTGCCGTTCATGACCGCCACCTGGAAAACCGCGCCTTGCCTGGCGCTGGGCAACACCGCGGTGCTGAAGATGTCCGAACTGTCGCCGCTGACCGCCGACCGCCTGGGCGAGCTGGCGCTGGAGGCCGGCATCCCGGCCGGGGTGCTGAATGTGGTGCAGGGCTACGGCGCCACCGCCGGTGACGCATTGGTGCGCCATAAAGACGTGCGTGCGGTCTCCTTCACCGGCGGCACCGCCACCGGCCGCCGCATCATCGAAAGCGCTGGGTTGAAGAAATTCTCCATGGAACTGGGCGGCAAGTCGCCGGTGCTGATCTTTGAAGACGCCGACATCGAGCGGGCGCTCGACGCCGCGCTGTTCACCATCTTCTCGATCAACGGTGAACGCTGCACTGCCGGTTCGCGCATCTTCATTCAGGAGAGCATCTACCCGGAATTCGTCAAACGCTTTGCCGAGCGCGCCAACCGTCTGCGCGTGGGCGATCCGCAAGATCCCAACACCCAGGTGGGGGCGCTGATCAGCCCGCAGCACTGGGAAAAAGTCTCCGGCTATATCCGCCTCGGGGTGGAAGAAGGGGCAACCCTGCTGGCCGGCGGCCCGGACAAACCGGCCGGTTTGAGCCACGGCAACTTCCTGCGCCCGACGGTGCTGGCGGATGTCGATAACCGGATGCGCGTGGCGCAGGAGGAGATTTTCGGGCCGGTGGCCTGCCTGCTGCCGTTCAAGTCGGAAGAAGACGGCCTGCGCATGGCCAACGACGTGGAGTACGGCCTGGCGTCGTACATCTGGACGCAGGATGTGAGCAAGGTTCTGCGCCTGGCCCGCGGCATTGAAGCGGGCATGGTTTTCGTCAACACCCAAAACGTACGCGATCTGCGCCAACCGTTCGGCGGCGTGAAAGCCTCCGGCACCGGCCGCGAAGGCGGCGAATACAGCTTCGAAGTGTTCGCCGAAATGAAGAACGTGTGCATTTCCATGGGCGACCACCCGATCCCGAAATGGGGCGTTTGAGCCTCAGGCCACAATAATAACGAAAGAGATGAGAACAATGACGACAAAACTTACCACTGATGCTGTCCCTGCTCCCGACGTCGTGCGCTGTGCCTACATGGAAATTCAGGTCACGAACCTTAAAGCCGCACGCGAATTTTACGTCGATATCCTCGGCCTGGTCGTGACCGCCGAAGAGGATAAAACCCTCTATCTGCGTTCGATGGAGGAGTTTATTCACCATAACCTGGTGCTGCGCGAAGGCCCGGTCGCCGCCGTGGCGGCGTTTGCTTTCCGCGTGCGCACGCCGGAAGACGTCGATCGCGCCGAAGCGTATTTCAAGGCGCTTGGCTGCCGTACCGAGCGTCGGGTGAACGGGTTCGCCAAAGGCATCGGCGATGCGGTGCGGGTAGAGGATCCGCTCGGTTTCCCGTATGAGTTTTTCTACGATGTGCAGCACGTCGAGCGTCTGGCCTGGCGCTACGATCTGTATACGCCGGGCGCGCTGGTGCGCCTCGACCACTTTAACCAAATCACCCCTGACGTGCCGCGCGCCGTGGAATACATCCAGGGGCTGGGCTTCCGCGTGACGGAAGACATCCGCGATGAAGACGGCGTGGTTTACGCGGCCTGGATGCGCCGCAAGGCGACGGTGCACGATACCGCGATGACCGGCGGCGCCGGGCCGCGCATGCACCACATCGCCTTCGCCACCCATGAAAAGCACAATATTTTGGCCATCTGCGACAAGCTCGGCGCGCTGCGCAAATCCGATTTGATCGAACGCGGCCCCGGCCGCCACGGCGTCTCCAACGCGTTCTATCTCTACCTGCGCGATCCCGATGGCCACCGGGTGGAAATCTACACGCAGGATTACTACACCGGCGATCCGGACAACCCGACCGTGACCTGGGACGTGCATGACAACCAGCGCCGCGACTGGTGGGGCAATCCGGTGGTGCCGAGCTGGTACACCGAAGGATCGCTGGTGCTGGATCTCGATGGGCAGCCGCAGCCGGTCATCGAGCGCAGTGCGCCCAGCGAAATGGCCGTCACCATCGGCGCAGACGGTTTTTCCTATACCCGCGAGGGCGATACGGAAAAAGGTTTCAAACTTGGCAATACGCTGTAAATGCCGCTGCGCGGGCCGCGCCCGCGCCTATGCGCCGTCTGGAGAACGCTATGCCCCATTTTTACGCTGAATGTACCGACAACATCCGCCGCGAGGCGGATTTGCCCACCCTGTTCGCCAAGGTCAACGAGGCGCTGGCGGCGACCGGCATCTTTCCGCTGGCCGGCGTGCGCAGCCGCGCCATCTGGCTCGACACCTGGCAGATGGCCGACGGCAAGCAGGATTACGCCTTCGTGCACATGACGCTGAAGATCGGCCACGGCCGCAGTCTGGAAAGCCGGCAGCAGGTGGGCGAGATGCTGTTTGCGCTGATCAAGGAACACTTTGCCGCGCTGATGGCGCAGCGTTACCTGGCGCTCTCTTTCACCATGGAAGAGCTGGATCCGGTGCTGAATTACAAACAGAACAATGTCCACGCGCTGTTCAACAAGGCGTGAATAAGGGGTCGTACATGCTGGATAAAGAGCAGATTAACCGCGCCGTGCAGCGCCTGCATCAGGCGGAAAAGAGTCGTGAGCAGATCCGCGCGCTGTCGCTCGATCATCCCGAGATCACCATTGAAGACGCCTATGCCATTCAGCGGCAGTGGGTGGCGCTGAAGATCGCCGAGGGGCGCACGCTCAAAGGCCACAAGATCGGCCTGACGTCGCGCGCCATGCAGGTGAGCTCGCAGATCACCGAGCCGGACTACGGCGCGTTGCTGGACGACATGTTCTTCAACGACGGCAGCGACATTCCGATCGACCGCTTTATCGTGCCGCGGGTGGAGGTGGAACTGGCGTTCGTGCTGGCCAAGCCGCTGCGCGGGCCGAACTGCACGCTGTTCGACGTCTACAACGCCACCGACTACGTCATTCCGGCGCTGGAGATCATCGATGCGCGCAGCCACAACGTCGATCCCGAGACGCAGCGGCCGCGCAAGGTGTTCGACACCATTTCCGACAACGCCGCCAATGCCGGGGTGGTGATGGGCGGGCGGCCGATCAAACCGGATGCGCTGGATCTGCGCTGGATCTCCGCGCTGCTGTACCGCAACGGCGTGATTGAAGAGTCCGGTGTAGCGGCCGCGGTGCTCAACCACCCGGCCAACGGCGTGGCCTGGCTGGCCAACAAGCTGGCGCCGTATGAGGTGGAGCTGGAAGCGGGACAGGTGATCCTCGGCGGCTCCTTCACCCGGCCGGTGCCGGCGCGGCGCGGTGATACCTTCCACGTCGACTACGGCCCGATGGGCTGCATCAGCTGCCGCTTCGTCTAATAAGCAGGTCCGGCGAACCGGGCCGCAATAACCGGGCGGGGGCCACGCGCCGCGCCCGCTTGTCAGGGAGAATGCGATGTTAACCAACCACTTCAAGCGTGCGCTGCAGGAAAAACGCCCGCAGATCGGGCTGTGGCTCGGGCTGTGCAGCAGCTACAGCGCCGAGCTGCTGGCCGGCGCCGGTTTCGACTGGCTGCTGATCGACGGCGAACATGCGCCCAACAACGTGCAAACGGTGCTGGGGCAGCTGCAGGCGGTCGCGCCTTACCCGAGCCAGCCGGTGGTGCGGCCGCCGTGGAACGACGCGGTGATCATCAAGCAACTGCTGGACGTCGGCGCGCAAACCTTGCTTATCCCGATGATTCAAAACGCCGAACAGGCGCGCGACGCGGTGCGCGCCACGCGCTATCCGCCGCACGGCGTGCGCGGCGTCGGCAGCGCCCTGGCGCGCGCTTCACGCTGGAACCGGGTGCCCGATTACCTGCAGCAGGCCGATGAGCAGATGTGCGTGCTGGTGCAGATTGAAACCCGCGAAGCGGTGAAAAACCTCGACGCCATTTTGCAGGTGGAAGGGGTGGACGGCGTGTTTATCGGCCCGGCGGATCTCAGCGCCGACATGGGCTTTGCCGGCAATCCGCAGCACCCGGAGGTGCAGCGCACTATCGACGACGCCATCGCGCGCATCCGCGCCGCCGGCAAGGCGCCGGGCATTTTGATGGCCAACAAGGTACTGGCGCAGCGCTATCTGGAGGCCGGCGCGCTGTTCGTTGCGGTGGGGGTGGATACCACCCTGCTGGCGCGGGCGGCGGAAGCCCTGGCGGACGAGTTCAAACAGGGCGGGGCGCAAGCGCCTTCATCGGGAGTCTACTGAACCATGAACCACGTCGATTCGCTGCCGCCGGCCAACCCGGCGCAGCAACATAAAGCGTTAACCGCCGCCGAGCAATCGGTGATTAAAAAGTTGTTTCGGCGCCTGATCATTTTCCTGTTCGTGTTGTTTGTTTTCTCTTTCCTCGATCGTATCAACATCGGCTTCGCCGGGCTGACGATGGGCAAAGATCTCGGCCTCAGCTCGACCATGTTCGGGCTGGCGGCGACGTTGTTCTATGTCACCTACGTGATCTTCGGCATTCCGAGCAACATGATGCTGAGCCGGGTCGGCGCGCGGCGCTGGATCGCCACCATCATGGTGCTGTGGGGCATCGCCTCCACCTGCACCATGTTCGCCACCGGGCCGACCAGTCTGTACGTGCTGCGCATGATCGTCGGCATCACCGAGGCCGGCTTCCTGCCGGGCATTCTGGTGTACCTCACCTACTGGTTCCCGGCGTTTTACCGTGCCCGCGCCAACGCGCTGTTCATGATCGCCATGCCGGTGACCATGGCGATCGGCTCGCTGGTCTCCGGCTATATCCTGGCGCTGGACGGGGTGATGAACCTGAAGGGCTGGCAGTGGCTGTTCCTGCTGGAAGGCATTCCGTCGGTGCTGCTGGGCGTGGTGGTGTGGTTCTATCTCGACGATACGCCGGCCAAGGCCAAGTGGCTGACCGACGAGGAAAAAGCCAGCCTGCAGGCGATGATGGCGGCCGACAAGCTGCAGCTGGTGCAACCCAATGGGCCGAGCAGCCAGCGTGCGCTGCAACAGCGCAGCCTGTGGCGCGAGATCTGCACGCCGATCGTGCTGATGTACACGCTGGCCTATTTCTGTCTGACCAACACCCTGAGCGCGATCAACATCTGGACGCCGCAGATCCTGCAGAGCTTTAACCAGGGCAGCAGCAACGTGACGATCGGCATTCTGGCGGCGATCCCGCAGATCTGCACCATCGCCGGCATGGTGTGGTGGAGCAAACGATCAGACAGGCTGCAGGAGCGCAAGCATCACACCGCGCTGCCGTACCTGTTCGCCGCCGCCGGCTGGCTGTTGGCGTCCGCCACCGATCACAGCCTGATCCAGCTGCTCGGGATCGTGATGGCCTCGGTCGGCTCCTTTACCGCCATGGCGATCTTCTGGACCACGCCGGATCAGTCGATCAGTCTGGAAGCGCGGGCGGTAGGGATCGCGGTGATCAACGCCACCGGCAACATCGGATCGGCGCTCAGCCCGCTGCTGATCGGCTGGTTCAAGGACATGACCGGCAGCTTCAACTCCGGGCTGTATTTCGTTTCGGCGCTGTTGATCGTCGGCGCCGTGCTGGTGTGGCGCATTCCGATGAAGGATTCGCGCCCGAGAGCCACGCCTTGATGCGCAAGTGGGCATGATTGCAGGAGGTCATGAGGTGCGGAAAAGTACCGGCTTTATCGCCAACATCGATATTTGCAAAGAGTATGACGCGCGCTACGCCGCCGACGAGGTGCACTACGAAACCTTCGCCGGGCTGGCGGCATTCTTCGGCCGCGACATGCAGGTGCACTGGCACGACTGCTTCTTCCAGGTGCATTTCCTGGAGACCGGCAAGATAGAGCTGCAGCTCGACGATCAGCACTATTCGGTGCAGGCGCCGCTGTTCATCCTCACGCCGCCGTCGGTGCCGCATGCGTTCTTCACCGAACCGGACAGCGACGGCCACGTGTTGACGGTGCGCCAGGAGCTGATTTGGCCGCTGCTGGAGCGCCTGTATCCCGGCAGCAACCTGGCGCTGGACATGCCGGGCATCTGCCTGTCGCTGGCCGACGCGCCGCAGGAGCTGACGGCGCTCAGCCACTACTGGGCGCTGATCCGCCGCGAGTTCGGGCAGAACCTGGCCGGGCGCGAACAGACGCTGGCGCTGCTGGCGCAGGCGGTGTTCACGCTGCTGCTGCGCAACACCGCGCTGGAAGACAGCGCCAACAGCGGCGTGCGCGGCGAACTGCAGCTGTTTCAGCGGTTCAACAAGATGGTGGACGAGCGTTTTCGCGAGCACCTGCCGGTACCGGAGTATGCGCAGGCGCTGGGGGTGACCGAATCGCGGCTCAACGACCTGTGCCGGCGCTTCGCCAACCGGCCGCCCAAGCGGCTGATCTTCGATCGGCTGCTGCGCGAGGCCAAACGGATGCTGCTGTTCAGCGCCTGTACGGTGCATGAAACCGCCTACAGCCTCGGCTTCAAGGATCCGGCCTATTTCGCCCGTTTTTTCAATCGGCTGGAAGGCTGTTCCCCCTCGACCTACCGCGCGGCGCAGCACGCCCTTTCGTAACCGCGATCACAGTTTGCCGCGAAAGCGGCAAACTGACCTGAAAAGTACCGGCGATTGCCGCAAAAGTCTCTTCTCGAAACCGGCTTTGGCAGCTTCAATTAAGCAACCAAAAGAAAACATTATTTTAACAAATGGCCGGCTCCACGGCCTGAAAAATGCCGATGACGAGGAAGACCCGATGAAACCAGAAGACTTTCGTGCCGACAGCAAACGCCCGTTCACCGGCGCCGAATACCTGAAAAGTTTGCAGGACAGCCGCGAAATCTACATTTACGGCGAGCGCGTGAAAGACGTGACTACGCACCCGGCGTTCCGCAACGCGGCGGCATCAGTCGGCCAGCTGTACGACGCGCTGCACGATCCGGCCAGCCAGGATCGCCTGTGCTGGAACACCGACACCGGCAACGGCGGCTATACCCACAAATTCTTCCGCTACGCCCGCAGCCCGGAAGAGATGCGCCAGCAGCGCGACGCCATCGCCGACTGGTCACGCCAAAGCTACGGTTGGATGGGGCGCACGCCGGACTACAAGGCGGCCTTCGGCTGCGCGCTGGGCGCTTACCCGGAGTTCTACGGCCAGTTCGCCGACAACGCGCGCCACTGGTACAAACGCATTCAGGAAACCGGGCTCTATTTCAACCACGCCATCGTCAACCCGCCGATCGACCGCCACAAGCCGGTCAATGAGGTGAAGGACGTCTACATTCAGGTGGAGAAAGAGACTGACGCCGGTATCGTGGTCAGCGGTGCCAAAGTAGTGGCCACCAACTCGGCGTTGACCCACTACAACTTCATTGGCTTCGGTTCGGCGCAGGTGATGGGCGATAACCCGGACTTCGCGCTGATGTTCGTGGCGCCGATGGACGCCGAAGGGGTGAAGCTGATTTCACGCGCCTCCTATGAGCTGGTGGCCGGCGCCACCGGATCGCCGTTCGACTACCCGCTCACCAGTCGCTTCGACGAGAACGACGCGATCCTGATCATGGATCATGTACTGATCCCGTGGGAAAACGTGCTGATCTACCGCGATTTCGACCGCTGCCGCCGCTGGAGCACCCAGGGCGGTTTCGCCCGGCTGTTCCCGCTGCAGGCCTGCGTGCGCCTGGCGGTGAAGATGGACTTCATTACCGCGCTGTTGCAAAAAAGCCTCTCGTGCACCGGCGTGTTGGAGTTCCGTGGCGTGCAGGCGGATCTGGGCGAAGTGGTGGCCTGGCGCAACCTGTTCTGGTCGCTGAGCGACGCGATGTGCGCCGAAGCCACTCAATGGGAAAACGGCGCCTACCTGCCGGATTCCGCCGCGCTGCAAACCTACCGCGTGATGGCGCCGATGGCCTACACCAAGGTGAAACACATCATCGAGAAGAACGTCACCAGCGGCCTGATCTACCTGCCGTCCAGCGTGCGCGACATGAACAACCCGGAGATCGACAAGTACCTGGCGCGCTACGTGCGCGGATCGGACGGCATGGATCACGTCGAACGCATTAAGATCCTCAAGCTGATGTGGGATGCGATCGGCAGCGAATTCGGCGGCCGTCACGAGCTGTATGAGATCAACTACGCCGGCAGCCAGGATGAGATCCGCCTGCAGTGCCTGCGCCACGCGCAGGGATCCGGCAACATGGATCGCATGATGCAGATGGTCGACAAGTGCCTGGCCGATTACGATCAGCACGGCTGGAAGGTGCCGCACCTGCGGAACAATGACGATATTAATCAGTTGGATAATCTGCTGAAGTAATTCAGGAGGAGGTTGTATGTCTCAGGAAAATGAACAGCGCCTGCGCTTTCGCGACGCCATGGCCAGCCTGTCGGCGGCGGTGAATATCGTCACCACCGACGGCCCGGCGGGGCGCTGCGGCATCACCGCCACGGCGGTGTGCTCGGTAACCGATACGCCGCCGACGCTGCTGGTGTGCATCAACCGCAACAGCGCGATGAACCCGGTGTTTCAGGAAAACCGCAGGCTGTGCGTCAATGTGCTCAACCACGAGCAGGAGCTGATGGCGCGCCACTTCGCCGGCATGACCGGCGTCAGCATGGAAGATCGTTTCCGGCTGGAAGAGTGGCAGCTCGGCGCGCTGGGGCAGCCGGTGCTGCGCAATACTCTGGCCAGCCTGGAAGGGGAGATCGAGCAGATCCAGAGCATCGGCACCCACCAGATGTACCTGGTGCAGATCAAGCAGATCGCGCTGAGCGAAGCCGGTAATGGCCTGATCTACTTCAAGCGCAACTTCCATTCGGTGATCCATCAGATGGCGGTGCCGGCCTGAGGCGTTGGGGCGCAGCAGGCTGCGCCCCGCATATCAACTCTTGTTGGCCGCCAGATCGCTCACCAGGCGGTTGACCGGATCGCTCATGTTGGTGAACTTGCTCAGCTCCGAGCGGGTCACCACCACGAACACCCCGACGTTTTTCGCCGGGATCATCGCCATGTAGGTAATGAATCCGCCGCCGCCGCCGGTCTTCTGAATGATGCCCGGCAGCCCATCCTTCGGCGCCATATACACCCAGCCCAACCCCAGCGCATCCGCTTGCCCCGGCACGTCCATACCCTTCAGCGACACCAGATCGTGGCGCTGGAAGTACATGGTTTGCTCGCTGGCGGCGGTGGCTTTGCGCGGGCCGCTGGCGCTGGAGGAGAGGAACTGCTGCATCCAGCGCTGCATGTCGCGCGGGGTGGAGTAGACGCCGCCGCTGCCGGCCGCGGCGGTGGTGTCGCGGCAGGCGCTCGGGCCGGCCGCCGCCACCATCAGGCGCGAACATTGTTCAGGGCTCGGCGTCAGCGTGGTATCCACCATGCCGAGCGGCGCGGTGATGTTCTCTTTCAGCAGCGCGTTGTAGGGTTTGCCTGCGGCGCGCGACAGCGCATCGGCCAGCAGATCGTACGCCAGGTTGGAATAAGCGGCGTGTACGCCCGGCGGCACCGTGACGTTGGCATGCGCCAGCCATTGCCAGCGCTGGGCCTTGGTTGGCCAGGTGAAGACCGGCGTTTTAGGCGGCTTCTTGCCCGGCTGCTCGCGCGGCAGCGCGCTGGTGTGGGTGGCCAGGTTCAATAACGTGATCGGCTGGCCAGCGTTGTAAGCCGGCACATAGGCGCCTTTGGGGGCGTACTTGCGCAGCGGATCGGTCAGTTTGACCTGGCCTGCCGCCGCCATTTTCACCATCACTTCGCTGGTCATCAGCTTGGTGATCGAGGCGATGCGGATCAGCGAATCCGGGCGCGGGCGCAGGTTGTTGCCGGGCTTGGTGTCGCCAAAGCTGCGGTTAACCACCTGATTGCCGTCGATGACCACCAGCGCCATACCGGTGGCGCCGCTGTTGTAGAAAATATGTTCGGCATACTGGTCGACGATTTGCGAAGCCAGCAGCGGGGGCGCGGCCTGCACGGCCAGCGGCGCGGCGCACAGGCCTAGCGCCAGCAATAAAGCGGAGACAGAGTTCTTCAACGGTCGTTATCCATTTAACAATGCAGCGGGGAAAGGGCTTATTCGTCGCCCAGTGTAATGCCCCCAGGCCCCGGCTGCATGTAGAAAAAAGAGCGGTGGCGATAAAATTTTTTCACCGCCGGTGGCGCTACTGCGCGCGGGCGAAAATGGCGATCACTTCGTCCAGATGCGCCTTCATCGCCTTGCGGGCGCCGCGCACGTCGCGCGCTTCGATCGCCGCCAGGATCGCCCGGTGTTCCAGCTCGGAGCGGTGCGGCATGTCGTCCGGCGTATAGTGGCGCTGCAGCACGCGGAACATGCTGCCGTAACGGTGGCCGAGCAGGTGGCCGATGATGAACGCATAGGCCGGGTTGCCGCTGGCCTGGGCGATGCGGATGTGGAACAGCCGATCGCCGGGGTGGGTGGCGGAACCGGCGCGGTTATCGCGGCAGTTCTGTTCATAGGCGGCGCGGATACCCGCCAGCTCTTCGTCGGTGGCGTGGCGCGCGGCCAGCGCGGCGGTCTCCGGTTCGATCAGCAGGCGGGTTTGCAGCAGAGAAAACGGCGGCAACTCGGCGTTGAAATCCAGCTCGATGTTCAGTTCGTCGTCGATCTCCGCCCACTGGTTGCGGCCGGCTTGGGCCATCACCGGCTCCTGCGACGGCGCCAGCGGCGTTGGCGAGCGCACGATCACCCCGTTGCCGACCTTGACGTCTACCAGGCCGATCACTTCCAGCGCGATCAGCGCCTCGCGCACTGACGCGCGGCTGACCTGCAATTGCTGGGCGAGATCGCGCTCCGAGGGCAGACGGCTGCCCGGCGGAAATTCGTTATTTTCGATAAGACGTTTGAGTTGGTCAGCTATCTGTCTGTAAATTCTTGGGTTTTCCAGTCGGGTAATCGGCATTTTTGACCTTTGACGATTCGGCGTTCAGTGATTTGGCGCACAATTATGCGATAAGGCGCTTGAGTAATCGTTATTCAAGTGTAAAAAAATGGTTAATTGAAATGCGGTTTCAAGGCTGTTTTTATTAACTTCTTCCCCCAACGATAACGCGTAAAGCGTCTTTTGTCATGTTAGAGGCCTGACCTTTAACCGCCTTTAATGGCCTGATCATTAGACCTTTAGGCCGAGGAGTCAAGATGGATTTAACCAGGAAACGCGTACTGATCACCGCCGCCGGGCAAGGGATCGGTTTTACCACCGCCAGGCTGTTCGCCGCCGCCGGCGCTGAAGTGATCGCCAGCGACATCAACATCGAGCGCCTGCAGGGCTCCGCCGGGATCCGCGCGCTGACGCTGAACGTCACCGATCCGGCCGCCATCGCGGCGGCGGCGGAAGCGATCGGCCCGATCGACGTGCTGTTCAACTGCGCTGGCGTGGTGCACAGCGGATCGATCCTCGACTGCAGCGAAGATCAGTGGGCGTTCGCGCTCGATCTCAACGTCACCGCGATGTTCCGCATGATCCGCGCCTTCCTGCCGGGCATGTTGGCGCGCGGCAAAGGCTCGATCATCAACATGTCTTCGGTGGCCTCGAGCGTGAAAGGGGTGCCGAACCGCTTCGCCTACAGCGCCAGCAAGGCGGCGGTGATCGGCCTAACGCGCTCGGTGGCGGCGGATTACGTCACCCAGGGCATCCGCTGCAACGCCATTTGCCCCGGCACGGTGGAATCGCCGTCGCTGCGCCAGCGCATCGCCGAGCAGGCGCGCGAACAGGGGCGCAGCGAGCAAGAGGTGTATCAGGCGTTCGTCGCCCGTCAGCCGATCGGGCGCATCGGCACCACCGAGGAAATCGCCCAATTGGCGCTGTATCTGGCCTCCGACGCCAGCTCGTACACCACCGGCACGGTGCAGATCATCGACGGTGGCTGGAGCAACTGAGCCGCCATTTTTGAGAGAGGAACGCATGAAACTTTTACGTTATGGGGAACCCGGGCAAGAGCGCCCCGGCATGTTGGATGAGCAGGGCCGCCTGCGCGATCTGTCGCAGCATATCGCCGACGTGGGCGGCGCCGCGTTATCGCCGGCGTCGCTCGCCAAACTGCGCGCGCTGGACAGCGCCGCGTTGCCGCTGGTCGAGGGGCAGCCGCGTCTCGGCGCCTGCGTCGGCGGCATCGGCAAGTTCATCTGCATCGGCCTGAATTACGCCGATCACGCGGCGGAGACCGGTGCGGCCATTCCTGAGGAACCGGTGGTGTTCAACAAATGGACCAGCGCGGTGGTCGGCCCCTACGACCGGGTGGAGATCCCGCGCGGCTCGCAGAAAACCGACTGGGAAGTGGAGCTGGGCGTGGTGATCGGCCTGGGCGGGCGCTACATCAGCGAAGCGGATGCGATGCGCCACGTCGCCGGTTATTGCGTGATCAACGACGTCTCAGAACGCGAATATCAAATTGAGCGCGGCGGCACCTGGGACAAGGGCAAAGGCTGCGACACCTTTGGGCCGATCGGCCCCTGGCTGGTGACCGCCGACGAAATCGCCGATCCGCACAGCCTGAACCTGTGGCTGGAGGTGGACGGCAAGCGCTATCAGGACGGCAACACCAGCACCATGATCTTCCGCATTCCGCAGATCGTCAGCTACCTCAGCCGCTTTATGAGCCTGCAGCCGGGCGACGTGATCTCCACCGGCACGCCGCCGGGCGTCGGCATGGGGCAGAAACCGCAGCCCATCTACCTGCGGGCGGGCCAGACGATGCGTCTGGGCATTGAAGGGCTGGGCGAACAGCGCCAGCAAACCGTACAGGCTTAACCGGGAGCGCCGCCATGACCACCATTACCGCACTGCGGGTTGAAGACATTCGTTTCCCCACGTCGCTGGGGCTGGACGGATCCGACGCCATGAATCCGGATCCCGACTATTCCGCCGCCTACGTGATCCTGGAGACCGATCGCGCGGATCTCAGCGGCCACGGACTGACGTTCACCATCGGCCGCGGCAACGAGATCTGCTGCGCGGCGATCCGCGCGCTGGAGCATCAGATCGTCGGTGAGCGGCTGGAGACGATCGCCGCCGATATGGGCGCCTTCTGGCGGCGCTTCACCAGCGACAGCCAGCTGCGCTGGATCGGGCCGGACAAAGGTGCCATTCACCTGGCGACCGGCGCGGTGGTCAACGCGGTGTGGGATCTGTGGGCCAAATCGGTCGGCAAACCGGTGTGGCGGCTGGTGGCAGAGATGACGCCGGAGGAGCTGGTACGCTGCATCGACTTCCGTTACATCACCGACTGCATCACGCCGCAGGAAGCGCTGGCGCTGCTGAAACAGCGGGCCGAGGGCAAAGAACGGCGCCTGGAGCGGCTGCTGCAGGAGGGGTATCCCTGTTACACCACCTCCGCCGGCTGGCTGGGCTACCCGGACGACAAGCTGCGCCGCCTGTGCCAGGAAGCGGTCGACGCCGGTTTCTCCTACCTGAAGCTGAAGGTCGGGCGCGATCTGGAAGACGACATCCGCCGGGTGCGCATCGCCCGCGAGGTGATCGGCCCAGATCGCCGGCTGATGATCGACGCCAACCAGGTGTGGGAAGTGGACGAAGCCATTCCGTGGGTGAAGCATCTGGCGTTCGCCAAACCCTGGTTTATCGAAGAGCCGACCAGCCCGGACGACGTGGAAGGGCATCGCCGCATCCGCGAAGGGGTGGCGCCGGTCAAGGTGGCCACCGGTGAGATGTGTCAGAACCGCATCATGTTCAAGCAGTTCATCATGCGTGGCGCGGTAGACGTGGTGCAGATCGACGCCTGCCGTCTCGGCGGCGTCAACGAAGTGCTGGCGGTGATGCTGATGGCGGCCAAATACCAGCTGCCGGTCTGCCCGCACGCTGGTGGCGTCGGGCTGTGCGAGTACGTGCAGCACCTGTCGATGATCGACTACCTGTGCATCGCCGGCACCCACGAAGGCCGGGTGATCGAGTACGTCGATCATTTGCATGAACACTTTGTCGATCCCTGCGTGATCAACGGCGCGGCCTACATGCCGCCGAGCCGTCCCGGCTATTCGATCGAGATGCATCCGTCGTCGATCGAGCAGTATCGGTTCCGCGGGTGAGGCGGGAGGATCGCATGCCGCGCATCGACGCGCATCAGCACTACTGGCGCTATCACCCACGGCACTACCCGTGGATCGACGAGCGGATGCGCGTGCTGCGGCAGGATTTCGATCCGCCCCGGCTGCGGCCGCTGTTGCAGGAACACGGTTTCGACGGCGCGCTGGCGGTGCAGGCGCGCCCCAGCGAGGACGAGACGCTGGCCCTGCTGGCGCTAGCTGAGCAGAGCGAGGGCGTATGCGGCGTGGTGGGCTGGCTGGATATCGCCGCGCCGCAGCTGGCGCAGCGCCTGGAGGCCTTGCGGCCTTACAGCGCGCTGCGCGGGGTGCGCCATCAGGTGCAGGACGAAGCGGATCCGGCGGCCTGGCTGGCGCGGCCGGAGGTGGAACGCGGCATGCAAACGCTGCAGCGCGCCGGGTATGTGTACGAGATCCTGGTGACGCACCGGCATCTGGCGGCAGCGGCGGCGTTCGCCGCCCGCCATGACGAACACTGGCTGGTGCTGGATCACCTCGGCAAGCCGGACATCGCGCGCGGCGTGCGGCACTGGACGCAGCAAATCCGGCCGCTGGCGGCGCTGCCGCACGTGGCCTGCAAGCTCTCGGGGCTGATCACCGAGGCGCCGGGCGGCCGGTGGCGGGCGGAAGAACTGCTGCCGTTCTTCGACGCCGCGCTGGAGGCGTTCGGCCCGGAGCGGCTGATGTTCGGCTCCGACTGGCCGGTGTGCCTGCTGGCCGGCGACTACCGCCAGGTGGTGCAACTGTGCGAACGGGCGCTGTCGACGCTGGGGGCCGCCGAGCAGGCGGCGATTTGGGGCGGCACCGCCTGGCGAATTTACGGTTTAACGGAGTCTGGTTATGGATCTGTATCTGCAAGATAAGGTGGTGCTGGTCACCGGCGGCGGTGCCGGCATCGGCGCGGCGATTGCTCATGTGCTGGCCGAGGAGGGGGCGATCCCGGTGCTGGTCACCAACGCCGCGCCGGAGGCGGCGCTGCTGGCCGATTTGCAGCGGCTGCAGCCGCGCACCGAGGTGATCCTCACCGAGTTGTGCGACGAGGCGGCCTGCCGCCGGGCGGTCAGCCAGACGCTGGCGACCTTCGGTCGCATTGACGGACTGGTGAACAACGCCGGGGTCAATGACGGCGTCGGGCTGGAGGCGGGGCGTGAAGCGTTCGTCGGCTCGCTGGAGAAGAACCTGGTGCACTACTACCTGATGGCGCACCTGTGCCAGGCGGCGCTGCAGGAGAGCCGGGGCGCCATCGTCAACATCGCCTCCAAGACCGCGCTCAGCGGGCAGGGGGGCACCAGCGGCTACACCGCCGCCAAGGGCGCAGTGCTGGCGCTGACGCGCGAATGGGCGGTGTCGCTGCGCCATGACGGGGTGCGGGTGAACGCGGTAGTGCCGGCGGAGGTGATCACCCCGCAGTACCAGCGCTGGCTCAACACCTTCGCCGAGCCGCAGCGGCAGATGGAGAAAATCACCGCACGCATTCCGCTCGGGCAGCGCATGACCACGCCGCAGGAGATTGCCGATACCGTGGCGTTTTTGCTGTCGTCGCGGTCATCGCACACCACCGGGCAGTGGCTGTCGGTGGACGGCGGCTATCTGCATCTCGATCGGGCGCTGACGTGAGCAGCGCGGCCGCAGCGCGGCGCCGTTTCTGTCAGGCGCTCGATCTGATTGACTCATCGGCGCTGATTGCGGAGTACCAGCAGCATCATCAGCGCATCTGGCCGGGCATCGCCGCGCATTTGCGCGAGCACGGCATTCTGGACATGGAGATTTACCGGTTGGGCACCCGGCTGTTCATGATCGTGGAGGTCAGCGCCGATTTCGACGCCGCGCGTTTTGACGCCGCCAGCCTGAACAACCCCGAAGTACAGCGATGGGAAGCGCTGATGTGGCACTACCAGGCCGCCACCCCCTGGACGCCGCAGGGCGAAAAATGGGTGGAAATGGCGCGGATTTTCTCTCTGCAACAGCAATAACGCCAACATCATCATCGCCAGACGATACGAGGGTATCACCATGCTTGCTGAAAAAAGTGCGGCCTCCGCGCAGCCGGGCGTCCCCGTGACCGCCAATCTGCGCTGGGCCTTTATCCTGGTCACCAGCCTGTTCTTCATGTGGGGGCTGTCCTATGGCCTGCTGGACGTATTAAACAAACATTTTCAGGAGACGTTGCACGTCACCAAGGCGCAGTCGGGGCTGCTGCAGGCGGCCTATTTCGGCGCCTATTTCCTGGTGGCGCTGCCCGCCGGGTACTTTATGGATCGCAAGGGCTATAAGGCGGGCATTCTGGTCGGGCTGTGCCTGTATGCGCTGGGGGCGCTGCTGTTCGTGCCGGCGGCGTCGGCCAACAGCTTCGGCGTATTCCTGTTCGCGCTGTTCGTTATCGCCAGCGGCCTGGGCTGCCTGGAAACGGCGGCCAACCCGTACGCCACGGTGCTGGGCGATGCGCAGGGCGCCGAACGGCGGCTCAACCTGGCCCAGTCGTTCAACGGCCTCGGGCAGTTTATCGGCCCGCTGATCGGCGGCACGCTGTTCTTCTCCGCCAGCCAGTCCACCGGCGGCGGCGATCAGAGCGCGGTGAAGATGACCTATGTGGCGATCGCCGCGCTGGTGCTGCTGATCGCGCTGTTGTTCAGCCGCACACGGCTGCCGGCGATCCGCGAAGAGGAAAAACCGGTGCACGGCGTGATAGCGCAGGGATTGTGGCAGCATCCGCATTTCGTCGGCGGGGTTATCACACAGTTCTTCTACGTGGCGGCGCAGGTGGGCGTCGGGGCGTTCTTCATCAACTACGCCACCGAGCACTGGCGCGAGGTGTCTAACCAGAGCGCCTCTTACCTGCTGTCGATCGCCATGATCTGCTTTATGGTCGGGCGCTTCTTCAGCACCTGGCTGATGGGGCGAGTCAAACCGGCGACGCTGCTGGCGGCCTATGCGCTGATCAACATCGCGCTGTGCGGCGTGGTGATGCTGAGCGTCGACGGCGTATCGGTGGTGGCGCTGATCGCGGTGTTCTTCTTTATGTCGATCATGTTCCCGACCATTTTCGCCCTGGGGGTGAAAAATTTGGGTAAACACACCAAGCGCGCCAGCTCCTTTATGATCATGGCGATCGTCGGCGGCGCCATCATGCCGTACTTTATGGGGGCGCTGGCCGATCGTTACAGCACCGCGATCTCTTATCTGCTGCCGCTGCTGTGCTTCGCGGTGGTGCTGGTTTACGGCCTGCGGCAGCGCCGCGCCTGATTCAACCCGGCGGCGAATCGGCCTTCGCCGCCGTTGCCAGCGCCTGCGGGCGGGTTCGTATCAGGATCGCCAACACCAATAGCAGCACCATGCCGGACAGCACGCCGTTTATCGTCAGGCCTCCGGTGTCCACCACCAGCCCACCCGCCAGCGAACCGCAGGAAATCGCCAGATTAAACAGCGCGATATACAGAGAAGAGGCGACCTCTACCGCGTCGGGGGCCGCCTTGAGCATCCATGCCATCAGTGAAACGGAAACGCCGCCGTAGGCGATGCCCCACAGCAGGAGGAAGGCACTGCCGCTCAGCGGCGCGTGGCCCAGCAGCGGCAGCAGCAGGACGGCGAGCGCCAGCCCGAGGGCGATCAGCGCCAGAGTGCGGCGCAGCCGTTTGGCGGCGGCCTGGCCGGCGATGAAATTCCCGGCGATACCGGCGACGCCGTAGGCGAACAACAGCGGCCCCACCCAGCGGCCCTCGATGCCGGCGACCGTCTGCAACAGCGGGCGAACAAAGGTGTAAGCCATAAAGTGGCCGGCGACCAGCAGAAACGTCAGCAGCAGCCCAAGGAGCAGTCGGCGATTCGCGCGCTGCGCGGTGAACGACCGCCAGCATATCGCCTGCGTGACCGGCAGCGACGGCAGCACGCACAGCAGCAACAGCAGGGTCAGCGCCGCCAGGACGGTGACGGCCAGAAACGCCATGCGCCAACCCAGCGCTTCGCCGAGGAGCACCCCGAGTGGCACGCCGAACACCGAGGCCGCCGCTACGCCACCGAAGATGACGGACAGCGCCAATCCGACGGAGGCCGGCGGCACCAGGCGTTCCGCCAACCCGCCGGCGATGGCCCAGATACCGCCGATGCAAAAGCCCAGCAGGATGCGCGCGGCGAACAGCAGGGCCAGGGAGGTGGCAGCGGCGGCCAGCAGGTTAGCGGCGATCAGCAGCAGCAGAAAGCCCACCAACAGGCTGCGGCGATCCGTGCGCCGGGCGCCCAGCACCACCAGCGGGGCGAACAGCGCGGCGAACAGGGCCGGCAGGGAAATCAGCAGCCCGGCACGGCCTATCGATGCGTTCAAGGTGCTGACGATCGGAGTCAGCAGCCCGACGGGCAGCATTTCTGCGGTGACGACGGTAAAGGTGGACAGGCCGACCGCGAAGGTCGCCAGCCAGGGTTTTGCGCCGCCGTCGGCGTGTAAGGCATTCATAAGGATCCTCCCAACAGATGAATAACCTCAGTGTATCCGCGCCAAAATGGCTGATAAACTGGCCTGATTGCGCAACATTGGGGACAAATCGTGGCTAATTTACCGTCTATGCCGTTGGATAACCTGACTGACCTGCTGGTGTTCATCCGCGTCGCCGACGCTTGCAGCTTCACGCTGGCGGCCGAGAGGCTGGGCATCTCCCGATCGGCGGCGGGCAAATGCGTGAACCGATTGGAGGAGCGATTGGCGACCCGGCTGCTGCAGCGCACCACGCGCAGCGTCAGCCTGACCGAAGACGGCGCGGTGTTTTACGAGTATGCGCAGCGCATCCTGTCGCAGGCCGAAGAGGCGGAAACGGCGCTCAATACGCGGCGGCAAACCCCGCGCGGGCGGCTGCGGTTGGATCTGCCGGTCTCGCTGGGGCGGTTGCATATCCTGCCGATTTTACGGGAGTTTTTGGCACAGTGGCCGGAGGTGGACGCCGACGTCAGCTTCTCCGATGAGTACAGCGATCTGGTGCGCGACGGCATCGACGTAGCTATCCGGGTCGGCGGCAGTGACGACAGCCGGCTGGTGCGGCGAGTGCTCGCGCCGCATCGCCTAATCACTTGCGCGGCGCCGGACTATCTGGCGCGCTACGGCACGCCTGCAACGCCGGAGGCGTTGGGCGATCACGAGACGCTGGTCTTCAGCCACCAGGGATTGCCGGCGCCCTGGCGCTATCGAGTTAACGGCCAACTGCACGAACAGCCGGTGCGCGGCCGGATGCGCTTCAACAACGTCGAGGCCTTGCGGGATGCCGCCGTTGCCGGGGCGGGTCTGTGCCAGGTGGGGGCGTTTCTGGTCGGCGAGCAGATTGCGGCCGGCACGCTGGTGCCGGTGCTGGAGCGCTATTGTCGCCCGGGGCCGCCGATCTGCGCCGTCTATCCCAGCCGGCGCCATCTCTCCCCCAAGGTGAAACTGTTTCTGACGGCGATCGAACGGCGCTGGCAGGGCAAGGCGATTTGGGAAACCGCTTAGCGCGGGCGATTCACGCCGCTTTCAAGGCCAGCGTTCGCTGCATTAAGCGGTAGCCGCCGGCCGCCACCAGCAGTACGACCAGGCCGGCCGTGAGCGTGACGCCAAAGCCGGCCGTTATCCCCGCAGCGTCGATCGCCAGGCCCGCCAATGCGGCGCCGAGTGCCACGCCTATCCCCAGGCCGGTGACCATCCAGGTCAACCCCTCCGTCAGCCGGGAGGGCGGCACGATGTTTTCAACCAGCCCCATGGCAACGATCATGGTCGGCGCAAAAAACAGTCCGGCGACAAACATCGCCGCCGCCAGCGTTAAGACATTGTGCACCCACAGCAGCGGCAAGGTGGTGAAAGCGGTGGCGAACGCCGCGTATAAGAACAGACGAGGCAAGGGGACGGGGATCTTCATTGCGCCGAAAATCAGCCCGGCCAGGCAGGAGCCGAACGCGTAAACCGACAGTACGATGCTGGCGGCGGCCGGCTGCCCTTGCTGCTCGGCGAAGGCCACGCTGATGACGTCCACGGTGCCGACGATGGTGCCGAGGGCGATCAGCGCCAGCACCAGGATCTGCATCGACGGCATGGTCAGGATGGCGCGCTGCCGCTGGTTATTGTGGGCGTAAACCGGGGGCTGGGTGCTTTTTTGCGCGGCGAATGCCGCAACGCCCGCCACCAGAAGCAGCGCGGCCACCAGAGGGCCGGCCTCTGGGAAGAGTGAAACGCTAAGCCCCACGGCGATCGGTGGGCCGACGATAAAGGCCACCTCGTCCAATACGGACTCGAATGAAAATGCCGTGTGCAGCTGTGGCGTGCCGCGATAAATTTCGCTCCAGCGGGCCCTGACCATCGCGGAGATGCTGGGCATGCCGCCCGCGAGCGCGGCGAAGACAAACAGAGTCCAGTCCGGTGCCCGATAGTGGGTGCAGAACAACAGCAGCAGCAGGGCGATCGCGCTGATCCCGGTGGCATACGGCAACACGCGGCTTTGGCCGTGACGATCCGCCGCGCGCGCGATTTGCGGCGCAAGCAGCGCCATGGAAAAGGCGAACGTCGCTGCCACCGCGCCCGCCAACCAATAGGAACCGCGTACCTGCGAGAGCATGGTGATGATGCCGATACCGGTCATCGAGACCGGCAGGCGCGCGATTAGCCCGGCAGAGGAAAACGCCTTGCTGCCCGGGGCGTTGAACAGTTTGAAATAAGGATTTGCCATGGAAAGGGCTCCGGAATGTTGGCGGCTCGGTATTCGCTCAATGTCCATCATTGACATACGCCACGTATGTTACGTTAATTGACATACATGGCGTATGTCAATTATAACGTCATCAATAATGAGGCGGAGTGGACCCATGGCACGTAAAGCGCGCACCGAAATGATTGAAGAAACCCGACAAAAGCTGGTGGCGGCGGCCCGCCGGCAGTTTGGCAGCGTGGGGTATGCCGAGACGGTGATGGATGATCTCACCGCCCAGGCCGGCCTGACGCGCGGCGCGCTCTATCACCATTTTGGCGATAAAAAGGGGCTGTTCCTGGCGGTGGTGCAGGCGATAGACTCGGAGATGGATGCGCATCTGGCTGACATAACCGCGAGTACTGCGGATGACTGGGAGGCTTTTGCGGCGCGTTGCCGCGGTTATCTGATCATGATGACGGAGCCGCAAGCGCAACGCATTCTGTTGCGTGATTCACCTTCGGTGCTGGGAGCTGAATATCTGCGGGCCAGCAAGCTGGCGTGCATCAGCTGGATGACGGGCGCATTGCAGGCCTTGATGGCGCAGCGGCGCATCGCCGTCGCCGAGCCGGAATCGCTGGCGCATTTAATCAACGGCGGCCTGATGGATGCCGCGCTGTGGGTCGCCCATCATCCGGAAAAAGACGTGGGGCTGGAACAAGCCTTGGTCAGTTTGAATCTGTTGCTGAACGGGCTGCGTTCCACCGCCGTATAGCCGTATAAGTGTTGATGTCAGCCGCCGCGCCGTTACGGCGGCGGCTTAAGGGTGAACGGCGGCGGGCTCGACGTTTTGCGCCAGCTGAATATTGTTGCGGCCGCTGTGCTTCGCCAGATAGAGCGCGGCGTCGGCTGCGCCTATCGCCGATTCGATGTCCAGTTTTTCCAGCGCGGAGATGCCGGCGCTGAGCGTCAGCGTGCCGCTGTGCTGCGGACTGGCGCCGTGCGGGATGTTCAGCTCCGCCACCCGCTGGCGCACCCGTTCGGCCAGTTGCGCCGCGTAGCCTTCGTGCACGTTGGTCAGCAGCACCAAAAACTCTTCCCCGCCGTAACGCACCACGATGTCGCGCGAACGCACCGCATCGCGAATGGCGACCGCTACCTGCACCAGCGCCCGGTCGCCCATGGCGTGGCCGTAGCTGTCGTTGTAGACCTTGAAGTGGTCGATATCCAGCAGCAGCACGTAGTGGCGGCCGGTTTGCGGTTCCAGCAGCATAGTGATCTTATTTTCCAGGCCACGCCGGTTATAAAGGCCGGTCAGGGGATCGAGCATGCTCAAATTATTGAATTTGTCCCGCTCGTTATACAGGTTGGCCACCAGCGCGTGGGTAAAGATTTCACTGCGTTTCAACATCAGGTGATGAATGGAGAAAGCGATAATAGGTAATAGCGTGGTGAATAATATCCGCAGGGTATTATGCATGCCGTCTAAAGCCAGGATCACCATTGCGGAAGGCACGGCGTGTAAACAAAAGGCGGTAAAGTTATCCGTCAGAGAAATAGCGCTGATAAAAAAGATGCTGAACAAACTAATTAATAAAAAATCTTGGTTATTCGGCAAGCAATATTGACTTTTAACGTAAATATGTGCGGCCCACAGCAGGCCAAGCACGCTGGAGAACAGGTTGAGTTTGCACAAATATTTACGTGGCGTTTGCAGAGAAAATAGCGCTGCTACCAGACAAAATAGCGGTATACATAATAAAGGTAGGGTAAATGCGGGCGTATCCCTAAAAGGGAACAATAATGTAAATACGGAAGAGGCGGCATTCATTATCAGAAAAAGAAATAATGCCAGGCGCTGCTTGCTGTTCAGTAATTCCTGATAAGAACGGGCGTTCATACGGAGGTCACTCTTTGCAAAGTCGTTCTGTCGAATAATTAAGGTTGAGAAGCATTCCCTTGGCGCGAATATCCACTTGAATTGCATGGTTGAGGATTGTGATTATTATCATGCAAACAGGACTAGGAATTTTCTTATGTCAAATTATCATTTTTTCCTGCTGGTGTCATCTGAGTTTGGTCAGCGCAGTGAAAATGATGCGGCGGCCAAAAAAGTGTTATATGATATTGGTTATCATTATCACTTGAGGGGGGGTTGTCATGCTCACTGCCATGATTGCCGCGTGCGGGCTGTGGGGCGTCAGTTGGTGCCTCGGCGATCGCCTGGCCAGCGCCTGGGGCGTTTTGCTGCCTTGTGCGTTGATGCCGCTGTTGGCCCTGATCAACCTGGATATGCTGCAGTTGCGCACCCTGATCGTGATAGCGATGTTGGCCACGCTGGTGATGCTGTTCAACAGCCGGCTGCGCCACTATCTGCTGCTGCCTTCCTGTATGGCGCTGGCGGGCGGCCTGGCGGCGGTCAGCCTAAACTTCAGCTTCGGGTGAAACGCCCGAAACGGAAAAACCACGCTTAAGCGTGTGATTCATCAATGCGTTGGGATTTTTTCGGGGAGACTACCGGAGAGATCATCAATTGGTGCGAAGAGAGGGACTTGAACCCTCACGTCCGTAAGGACACTAACACCTGAAGCTAGCGCGTCTACCAATTCCGCCACCTTCGCACAGTCGATGTTGTTGCTTTGATTTATATTACGTCGCCAGCGTGGTGCGAAGAGAGGGACTTGAACCCTCACGTCCGTAAGAACACTAACACCTGAAGCTAGCGCGTCTACCAATTCCGCCACCTTCGCATCGATGCTGAGTGCAATATAAATCATGTGGTTATTTGGTGCGAAGAGAGGGACTTGAACCCTCACGTCCGTAAGGACACTAACACCTGAAGCTAGCGCGTCTACCAATTCCGCCACCTTCGCGTACCAGAAACATTACCGGAGTAACGTTACCACGGAGGCGAATTCTAGAGATTTTGGCGGGCACGTCAACAGTTATTTCCCCGCTTTGCGGGCGTTTGCTGGAAAAACAGCCATATCGCCGCTTTTCTGCTGGTCAAACAGCCAAATCAGCCAATCAATCAACACTCTGACCCGCGGCGCCAGGAAACGGCCGGGCGGATACATGATGTAAATCGGCATCGGCGGGGGCGGCGTGTCCGTCAATACTTCCACCAGTTCGCCCTGTTCCAGCCAAGGGGCAAGCGAATAGCGCGCCGCCTGTATCAATCCCATGCCGGCGCGCGCGCCGGCGATATAGGCGTCGGCGCCGCTGACGCTCAGCCGGGCGGGCAGTTCGCGCAGTTCCAGCTTGCCGCCGCGGCAGAACTCCAGCGGGTAATCGCGGTTGCTGGCCAGCGAAAAATACCCCACCGCGCGGTGCGGCGCCAGGCTATCGATGTCGAGCGGCGTGCCGCAGGCCTGCAGGTAAGCGGGGGAAGCGCAGGTGATCTGTGGCAACTGGGCGATGCGCCGCGCCACCAGGCTGTCGTCTTCGGTTTCCCAGGCGCGCAGCACGCAGTCAACGCCTTCGCGCAACAGATCGACGTGGGTGTCGTTGGCACCCAGCGCCAGGGTGATGTCGGGATAACGCTGGTAAAAGTCGTCCAACGCCGGAATGACGATCTGGCGCGCCAGCGAATGGGGCATATCGATGCGCACCTTGCCGGACGGCTGCAGCTTATGGTGACTGAACAGCGTGTCCGCCTCCTCCAGTGCCCCCAGCAACTGCACGCAGCGTTGATAGTAGAGGCTGCCTTCGCTGGTCACCTGTACCTGGCGGGTGGTGCGGATCAGCAGGCGAACGCCCAGCCGCTGCTCCAGCCGTTTTAACGCGTTGCTGACCGTGGCGCGCGGCAGCTGCAGGCGTTCGGCCGCCCGGCTGAAGCTGCCCAGTTCGACGATGCGGGTAAAAATGCGCATGGCTTGAACCTGATCCATGTCCACTCCGGATTGTTGGTGATTTTTGAACAGTGATGTGCAATCTGCATTATTTATCTTTGTAGTGTAAACAACCAGACTTTGCTGCGTTATCCATTCACCGCATGAGGGCAGCACAATGCAACAACGTAAACTGGGTTCCCACGGTCCCGTCGTCTCCGCCCTGGGGCTGGGATGCATGGGCATGAGCGACTTCTACTCCACCGGCGCCGATCGGCAAGAAGCCATCGCCACGCTGCACCGGGCGCTGGAGCTGGGCGTCACGCTGCTCGACACCGCCGACATGTATGGCCCGCACACCAACGAAGCGCTGGTGGGGGAAGCGATCAAAGGCAAACGGCAACAGGTGTTCCTGGCCACCAAGTTCGGCATTCTGCGCGATCCGGCGGATCCTTCGGCGCGCGGCGTCAGCAGCCGCCCCGAGTATATCCGGCGCTCTGTCGAGGGCAGCCTGCGGCGCTTGGGCGTGGAGGAGATCGATCTTTATTATCAGCACCGGGTCGATCCGCAGGTGCCGATCGAAGACGTCGTCGGCACGATGGCGGATCTGATCCGCGAAGGCAAGATCCGCCATATCGGCCTGAGCGAGGCGTCGGTGGCCACGCTGGAGCGGGCGCACAAGGTACATCCGATCACGGCGCTGCAGACCGAGTATTCGCTGTGGACGCGCGACGCCGAGCAGGGCGTGCTGGCGGCCTGTGAGCGACTGGGGATCGGCTTTGTGCCTTACAGCCCGTTAGGGCGCGGTTTCCTCACCGGCGCTATCCGGCGGCCGGGGGATCTGGCCAAGGACGATTTCCGCCGCGGCAACCCGCGTTTCCAGGGGGAAAACTTCGCCCGCAACCTGGCGCTGGTGGAGAAGGTGGGCGAGCTGGCGGCGCAGAAGGGCGTCAAACCTTCGCAGCTGGCGCTGGCCTGGGTGTTGGCGCAGGGCGAGCACATCGTGCCGATCCCCGGCACCAAACGCCGTCGCTACCTGGAAGAGAACGTCGCGGCGGCGGAGATAACGCTGAGCGCGGCTGAGCTGGCGGCGATTGAAGCTGTGTTCCCGCTGAGCGCGGCGGCCGGCGATCGCTACGGCGCGGAGTCGATGACCTACATCAACGGTTAAAAAAAAGCGCGGCCTGCTGGCCGCGCTCTGTCGTTTTCCGCCAACGGCGAATTATTTCTTCTTCGGCGCGCGCGGCGGGCGGCCGACGGTGGCCTGATACACCTTGAAGCGGCCGTTCTGCGCCAGCACTTCGTGGCTGCCGAAGGTGGCGTCCAGAATGTCCGGGTACGGCAGGAAGGCGTTGGCGACGATGCGCAGCCTGCCGCCGATCGGCAGGTGCTTCACCGCGCCGCGGATCAGGGTTTCAGCAGCGGTCAGGCTGGTCTGCAGCCCGTCGTGGAACGGCGGGTTGGAGATGATCATGTCGAAACGGCCGGTGATGTCGGAGTAAACGTTGCTGACGATCACTTCGCCTTCGATGCCGTTGGCGGCCAGCGTTGCGCGGCTGGATTCCACCGCGGCGGCGTTGACGTCGCTGAGGGTCAGTTTCACCTTCGGCGACAGCTTGGCCATCACCGAGGCCATGACGCCGGCGCCGCAGCCGATGTCCAGCACCTTGCCTTTCATGTGTTTTTCCAGCGTCGACAGCAGCAGCGAGCTGCCGACGTCCAGACCGTCGCGGCTGAACACGCCCGGCAGCGTTTTCACTTCCAGATCGTGCAGCTGATAGCTGTCCCACCAGTCGTTCAGGTCGAACTCGGTCTGCGCGTCCAGGCGGCCATGATACAGGCCGCAGCGGCGCGCACTGTCGATTTTCACCAGCGTGACGTGGCCTTCCAGCGTTGGCTCGGCGCTGCGCACGCCGCTGCGGTTTTCACCGACCACGAACACGTCCGCGCCCACCGGCAGCAGCGCCAGGAGGTTGCACAGCTGGAATTGCGCTTCCTGCTTGCTCTTCGGCCAGTAGTAAACCAGCGTGTCGCAGTCGGCGACGAAAGCGGGATCGACGGTCAAACCGAACTGCACGTTATCGCCCATCGTCCGGTTCAGTAACTGCCAGTGATGGTATTGCTGAGTGTGGACGCGCACGTCCGCGGCCTCGAATTGGGCCGGCAGGCTGTCCTGCAGGTCGCCGGCAAACAGCACGCGGCGTTCGATAAATTCATCACTGTGGCGCAGCATGACTTCACTGGCGGGGGTTAATGCAGACATCAGATATTGGCTCCTGGAAATGAGACCGGGGATTATAGAGCTTTGTGGCGATATGTTCGACGGGTTTGTTGGCGCGGGCTGCGCGGGTTTGTTAGCATAGCGCGGCGCATGGCAGGCATGGCGCACCACAACGGGTAGGAATCGGCATGGCATCAAAACGCGACTGGCTGTTACAACAACTGGGTATTACGCAGTGGACATTGCGCCGCCCGAGCGTGTTGCAGGGCGAAGTGGCAGTCAGTCTGCCGCCCGAGGCGCGCCTGCTGGTGGTGGCGCAGACGCTGCCCGCACCCGACGATCCGCTGTTTTGCGACGTGCTGCACAGCCTGGGGCTGACGCCGGCGCAAACCTACAGCCTGACGCCGGAACAGGCGGCGATGCTGCCTGAAGAGACCGCATGCAACAGTTGGCGGCTGGGCGTGGCGGAACCGCTCGCGGTCGCCGGCGCGCAGCTACACAGCCCGGCGCTGGCCGAGCTTTCCCAAGACGCGGGGGCCAAACGCGCCCTCTGGCAGCAGATTTGTCATCATGAACACGATTTCTACCCTGACGGCGGCCGATCTGGCCACGGCCTTCACCATTGAGCAAGCCAGCCACGCTTTTCCCTGGACGGAAACCACCTTCGCCAGCAATCAGGGCGATCGCTACCTTAACCTGAAGCTGAGCGCCGACGGGGCGATGGCGGGGTTCGCCATCACGCAGATCGTGCTGGACGAAGCCACGCTGTTCAACATCGCCATCCATCCGCAGTACCAGCGCCGGGGCTTTGGCCGCCTGCTGCTCAACGCGGTGATCGAACAGCTGGAGAGCCGCGGCGTGGTTACGCTGTGGCTGGAGGTGCGTGCTTCCAACCAGGCGGCGATCGCGCTGTATGAAGATCTCGGTTTCAACGAGGTCACCGTGCGCCGCAATTATTACCCGAGCGCCCACGGCCGCGAAGACGCGATCGTGATGGCGCTGCCGCTGGGGTAATCCGCCCGGCCGGTAAAAGCATTGATTGTCACCGGTTGGCAAATCGGCGAAAATGCCCGGCTGTTATCTTTTATTCACCGCTTTGCCCGGCGCCGCGATCGGCGCGTTCTGATGATGTCGCAGGGCGGACTAACCGTAGAACCTGAAAACCATGTCTCCTAGTGAATTTGCCCGCGAAGTCTCCAAAAGAAGAACTTTCGCCATCATCTCGCACCCCGATGCCGGTAAAACCACCATTACCGAAAAAGTGCTGCTGTTCGGACAGGCGATCCAGACCGCCGGTACGGTAAAAGGCCGCGGCTCCAGCCAGCACGCCAAATCCGACTGGATGGAAATGGAAAAGCAGCGTGGGATCTCGATCACCACCTCGGTGATGCAGTTCCCGTATCGCGACAGCCTGGTCAACCTGCTGGATACCCCGGGGCACGAAGACTTCTCCGAAGATACGTATCGCACCCTGACCGCCGTCGACTGCTGTCTGATGGTGATCGACGCCGCCAAGGGCGTTGAGGATCGCACCCGCAAGCTGATGGAAGTCACCCGTCTGCGCGACACGCCGATCCTGACCTTCATGAACAAGTTGGACCGCGACATCCGCGATCCGATGGAAGTGATGGACGAAGTCGAGCGCGAACTGAAAATCGCCTGTTCGCCTATCACCTGGCCGATCGGCTGCGGCAAGCTGTTCAAAGGCGTTTACCACCTGTACAAGGATGAAACCTACCTGTACCAGACCGGTAAAGGCCACACCATTCAGGAAGTGCGCATCGTCAAAGGCCTGAACAACCCGGAACTGGATATCGCCGTGGGCGAAGATCTGGCGGCGCAGCTGCGCGATGAGTTGGAACTGGTGCAGGGCGCTTCCCACGAGTTCGATCAGGAGGCCTTCCTGAGCGGCGAGCTGACGCCGGTGTTCTTCGGTACCGCACTCGGCAACTTCGGCGTGGATCATATGCTGGACGGCCTGGTGGCCTGGGCGCCGGCGCCGATGCCGCGTAAAACCGACACCCGTGAAGTAACGGCGGCCGAAGAGAAATTCACCGGTTTCGTGTTCAAGATCCAGGCCAACATGGATCCGAAGCACCGCGACCGCGTGGCCTTTATGCGCGTGGTGTCCGGCCGTTACGAGAAAGGCATGAAGCTGCGCCAGGTGCGCACCGGCAAAGACGTGGTGATCTCCGACGCGCTGACCTTTATGGCCGGTGACCGTTCGCACGTGGAAGAAGCCTACCCGGGCGACATCATCGGTCTGCACAACCACGGTACCATTCAGATCGGCGATACCTTCACCCAGGGCGAAGACATGAAGTTCACCGGCATCCCGAACTTCGCGCCGGAACTGTTCCGCCGCATTCGCCTGCGCGATCCGCTGAAGCAGAAACAGCTGTTGAAGGGGTTGGTGCAGCTGTCCGAAGAGGGCGCGGTGCAGGTGTTCCGCCCGATCGCCAACAACGATCTGATCGTCGGTGCGGTCGGCGTGCTGCAGTTCGACGTGGTCGTGGCGCGTTTGAAGAGCGAGTACAACGTGGAAGCGCTTTATGAGTCGGTCAACGTGTCGACGGCACGCTGGGTCGAGTGCGACGACGTGAAGAAGTTCGAAGAGTTCAAGCGCAAGAACGAGATCAACCTGGCGCTGGACGGTGGGGACAACCTGTCCTACATCGCGCCGACCATGGTGAACCTCAACCTGACGCAGGAACGCTATCCTGACGTGACCTTCCGCAAAACCCGCGAACACTGATAACTCTGCAGGGCGCCCGGTGCGCCCTGCCAGCTCCCCGTATTCTCACTCCGCTAATTAATAAAACTTCCTCATATTTTATCCTGCGAATCGACATCGCCAAGGCGAGATGCGATTGGCCTGCGTTTTCCGCCGCATGGTCTATCTTTAACGAGATGTCCGCACATTGCTTGAGAGTAAATCACTGCAATACGCTGATTGTTTGGTGAGTTATTCTGATGTGTTGCCGATAGGAGACAGTCTGTTTCCTTAAATATCAATGAGATGACTATTTTACCGTTTCGTGTCACTTAGTCTGTCGTCAATAGGCGACAGTTTTTTGATTAAAAATCCGACTCAACGCTTTTTTTGCTTGATTTTAAAGGTGTTTATTGAGTTGGCACGGCTGTTGCAATATTCCTATCGTGAACGCTTAATCGTATAGCGATGATGAAGTATTTACCGAGAGGCCGCGTGAAGGTGGCTGAAGGGTTCCGGCACTCTGGCGCTGCGGGCCCCCAACAAAAGGAAGAGATCGATGAAAAAGACCAAATTTGCACACTCGCTGATGGCTGTTGTTTTGGGTTCTGCTTTGGTGAGCGGCACTGCGCTAGCCGAAGACAGTCTGCTCAACAAGGCGTCTAACGCCGCGGACAGTGCCGGTGCCAAAATCGATAGCTCCATGAAAAAAGTTGACGGTTACATGGATGACAGCGCGATAACGGCTAAAGTTAAAAGTGCGTTGGTGGACGATAAGACCATCAAAAGCACTGACATTTCGGTGAAAACCGAAAAAGGCACCGTGATCCTGAGCGGGTTTGTCGGCAGCCAGGCGCAGGCGGAGCATGCAGTTGCGGTTGCCGGCAAGGTGGAAGGCGTCAAAACCGTTAGCGACAAGCTGCACGTGAAAGATGAAGCCAATCAATCGATCAAATCGTATGCCGGCGACACCGCCACCACCAGTGAGCTGAAAGCCAAGCTGCTGGCCGATGACATCGTGCCGTCGCGCAATGTGAAAGTGGAAACCACCGATGGCGTGGTGCAGCTTTCCGGTGAAGTGAAAACGCAGGCGCAGTCTGAGCGTGCCGAAAGCATCGCCAAGGCTATCGATGGCGTGAAAAGCGTGAAAAACGACCTGGTGGTTAAGCAGTAATCCCGCCAGGCGCCCGTAACAAGTAACAACAAGCCGCATCTGTCGGGCCGTCAAGGCGGCCCGACGTGTACCACCAAAAAAAGAAACTGATTTGCCGTCGATGTCCCGTTGTCGGGGCGGTAGACGGCAGCGAATTTTTTCACAATGGTAAGGAGAAGCTTATGTTTCGTTGGGGCATTATCTTTTTAGTTATCGCGCTTATCGCTGCGGCACTGGGGTTCGGTTCGCTGGCGGGCACCGCCGCCTGGGCGGCTAAAATCGTGTTCGTCGTCGGCATCATCCTGTTCCTGGTCAGCCTGTTCACCGGCCGCCGGCGCCCTTAGCCGGCCGGCATTTTCCCGTAAACTGTAACAAAGCTTAACTCCTTTTCTCACGTCGGGGAGGGCCGGACATGAACAGCGACATCATCGTCGGGCGCTGGAAACAGCTGAAAGGCCAGGTATGGCAGGCGTGGGCCGAATGGTCCGGCAGCGATTGCGCCTGGCTGGCCGGCAGCAACGATTTCCTCGCCGGCGTACTGCAAGAGGATTACGGAAGAGAGCGAGACGCGGTATCCTCGGAGAAAACGTCTCACTGAGGATGCCAAGTTGGGATACAGAATACCCATCACGCTCGGCAATATAGAACCGCTGGCGTCTAAACCCTTTCGGCCAGGCAAAATGGCGCTGGTCTGCGAAGGCGGCGGCCAGCGCGGCATTTTCACCGCCGGCGTGCTGGACGAGTTTCAGCGCGCGGGCTTTAACCCTTTCGATCTGTTGATCGGCACGTCGGCCGGCGCCCAGAATCTGTCTGCCTATATCTGCGGGCAGATGGGCTACGCGCGCCGGGTGATCACCCGTTACACCACTTCGGCACAGTTCTTCAATCCGCTGCGCTTCGTGCGTGGCGGGCATCTGATCGATCTCGATTGGCTGGTTGATACGGCGGCGGCGCAGATGCCGCTGGCGATGGACGTGGCGGAACAGCATTTTACCGACGGGCGCGAATTCCTGCTGTGCGCCTGCCGCAGCGACGATTTCGAGCCGACCTATCTGCCGGCGCAGCGCGAACGCTGGCTGCCGGCCATCAAGGCGTCCAGCGCCATTCCCGGCTTCTACCGTCAGGGCGTGGAGTTGGACGGCGTCAGCTATCAGGACGGCGGCATCAGCGATGCGATCCCGGTGGAAGAGGCCTATCGCCGTGGCGCCGACACCATCGTGGTGATCCGCACCGTGCCTTCGCAAATGTACTACACCCCGCAGTGGATGAAGCGCATGGAGCATTGGCTGAGCGACAGCAGCCTGCAGCAGATGGTGCGCATCCTGCAGCATCACGAGCAAAGCTATCACCGCATCCAGCGCTTTATCGAAAAGCCGCCGGGCAAGCTGCGCATCTTCGAGATCTTCCCGCCGAAGCCGCTGGCCAGCAATGCGCTGGGCAGCCGATTGGGGGCGCTCAATCAGGATTATCACCTGGGGCGCCGCTGCGGCCGCTACTTCCTGGCCACCGTCGGCCAGTGGATGGCGCAGCAGGAGCCCGACGGCATGAAGGTGCGAAAAGCGTTGTCGCGCCGCCTGATCCAGCCGGAGAACGTCAGAATGCCTTCGCCGATCGTGACCGACATCGCCATGCCCACCGAGCGGGCGGCGCAGCCGGAGGCCGCGGTGGCGGCGCCGAAAATCATCCTGCCGGGCGATCTGCCGCCGGGTGAAGGGGGCGCGCTGTGAGTTACGCCTTTACTGACACCCACTGCCATTTCGATTTCCCGCCCTTTACCGGGCATGAGGCCGAGAGCCTGGCGCGGGCGGCAAGCGCCGGCGTAAAGCGCATCATCGTCCCGACGGTCACCGCCGATCGCTTCGCGCGGGTGTTGCGGCTGGCGCAGGAGCATGCGCCGCTGTTCGCCGCACTGGGGCTGCACCCGCTGTATATCGCGCAGCATCATGAGCCGCAGTTGGAACAGTTGGCGGCGCTGCTGGCCGAACGGCCGCACAAGCTGGTGGCGGTGGGGGAGATCGGGCTCGATCTGTATATGGATAACCCACAGTTCGAGCGGCAGCAAAGCGTGCTGCTGGCCCAACTGAAGCTGGCGAAACAGCATGACCTGCCGGTGATCCTGCATTCGCGCCGCACCCACGACCAGCTGGCCGCCGCGCTGCGGCGCATGCAGCTGCCGCGCCGCGGCGTGGTGCACGGCTTTGCCGGCAGCCTGTCGCAGGCGCAGGCGTTTATCCGCCTCGGCTATTACATTGGCGTGGGCGGCACCATCACCTATGAGCGGGCGCAGAAAACGCGCGCCGTGATGGCGCAGCTGCCGCTTGAGGCGCTTCTGCTGGAGACCGATGCGCCGGACATGCCGCTGGCCGGCTATCAGGGGCAGCCGAACCGCCCCGAGCGCGCCGCCGAGGTGTTTCACGCGCTGTGCGAACTGCGGCCGGAGCCGGCCGACGAGATAGCCGCCCACCTGCAACGCAATACCCAAGCGCTGTTCGCCATGCCGAATTGAGGTCTGTATAACGTGACTTGCGTCACGTTATAAGATTTTCATTTGCGTCTCGTTGTATACATTTGTGACATAAATCGGTGCGAGGGTGACCTCGCTCAGTATAATCCCCCCCGAAACACTCCAATAGCAGACCTCTCTTCATGAGCAGGGATGTATTTTATTTTTTGCAACAGGGAAACTTTGCATGCAACTCATCATGAGTCTGGTCGGGATGGCGGTGCTGATCGCCATTGCGGTGCTGCTCTCCAGCAACCGTCGGGCCATCAAACTGCGCACCGTGGTGTGGGCGTTCATCATTCAGGTCGGTATCGGCGCGCTGGTGCTGTACGTGCCGCTGGGCCGCAGCATCCTCGGCAGTATGTCTAACGGCGTGGCAAACGTTATCGCTTACGGCAATCAGGGCATTTCGTTCATCTTCGGCGGGCTGGTGTCCGACAAGATGTTCGAAGTGTTCGGCGGCGGCGGCTTCGTGTTCGCGCTGCGCGTCCTGCCGGTGATCGTGTTCTTCTCCTCGCTGATTGCGGTGCTGTACTACCTCGGCATCATGCAGTTGGTGATCCGCGTGCTGGGCGGCGGCCTGCACAAGCTGCTGGGCACCTCGCGCACCGAATCGCTGTCGGCGACCGCCAACATTTTCGTCGGCCAGACCGAAGCGCCGCTGGTGGTGCGTCCGTATATCGCCACCATGAGCCAGTCAGAACTGTTCGCCGTGATGTGCGGCGGCCTGGCTTCGGTGGCCGGTTCGGTGCTGGCGGGATACGCGCAGATGGGCGTGCCGCTGGAATACCTGATCGCCGCGTCCTTCATGGCCGCGCCGGGCGGGCTGCTGTTTGCCAAGCTGATGGTGCCGGAAACCGAGCAGACCCACGATAAAGACGATGCGATGAAGCTGATCGCCGAAGAGGATCGTCCTGCCAACGTGATCGACGCGGCGGCTTCCGGCGCGGCTTCCGGCATGCAGCTGGCGCTGAACGTCGGCGCGATGCTGCTGGCGTTTATCGCGCTGATCGCCTTGCTCAACGGCATTCTCGGCGGCATCGGCGGTTGGTTCGATTACCCGCAGCTGTCGCTCGAGCTGATCCTCGGCTGGGTGTTCTCACCGATCGCCTTCCTGATTGGCGTGCCGTGGAGTGAAGCGATGACCGCCGGTTCGTTTATCGGCCAGAAGATCATCGTCAACGAGTTTGTCGCCTATATGAACTTCGGCGCCTATCTGCGCCCGGACGATGTGGTGGCGGCGGAAGGCCTGCAGGTGCTGTCAACGCACACCAAGGCGATCATCTCCTTTGCGCTGTGCGGTTTCGCCAACCTCTCCTCGGTGGCGATCCTGCTGGGCGGTTTGGGCAGCATGGCACCCAACCGTCGCCATGACATCGCGCGTTTCGGTCTGAAGGCCGTGGCGGCGGGCACGCTGTCCAACCTGATGAGCGCCACCATCGCCGGCTTCTTCCTGGCGCTGTAAGCCCTCGCTGAGCCCGCGCCGGCGCGACCGATCGCGGGACTCCGCCTATACTCTAAGCAACGCGGGTGTTCGCCGCACCCGCGATCTTCAGCCGCTTCTTTAGCGAATTTGTGAACGATATCGCGTTATTTTGTGATGTTCTTCACATATAATTCCGGTCTGTTACAGTGCTATTTCATATAGTGTGACGATGAACGCGAATCGCCCTCGGCATTCGTGTTCAAATAGCTATTACTGGCCGGCCGCAAGGCGGGTGGCCATGTGCGGTGAGAAGGATCTCAGTTGCCGCCGCGGGAACGCCGTTCCCCTGCGCTATCTTCATGGAACCAAGTCCGCTCGCCAACACCCAGGTACTCAGTTGGAGAGTTTTATGACCGAATTAACCGCAGCAGCGCAACGTGCGCTGAACTTGATGGATTTAACCACGCTGAATGATGATGACACCGACGAGAAAGTGATCGCCCTCTGTCGTCAGGCCAACAGCCCGGCCGGCCACACGGCGGCCATCTGCATCTACCCGCGTTTTATCCCGGTGGCGCGTAAGGCGCTGCGCGAGCAAGGCACGCCGGACATCCGTATCGCCACCGTGACCAACTTCCCGCATGGCAACGACGATATCGACATCGCGCTGGCGGAAACCCGCGCGGCCATCGCCTATGGCGCGGATGAAGTGGACGTGGTGTTCCCTTACCGCGCGCTGATCGCCGGCAACGAACAGGTCGGCTTCGAGCTGGTGAAACAGTGCAAGCAGGCATGCCAGGCGGCCAACGTGCTGCTGAAAGTGATCGTCGAAACCGGTGAGCTGAAGCAGGCCGATCTGATCCGCAAAGCGTCCGAGATCGCCATCAAGGCCGGGGCGGACTTTATCAAGACCTCCACCGGCAAGGTGCCGGTCAACGCCACCCTGGAGAGCGCCGAGCTGATGATGTCGGTGATCCGAGATATGGGCGTGGCGAAGACCGTGGGCTTCAAGCCGGCCGGCGGCGTGCGCACCGCGGAAGACGCGCTGCATTATCTGCAACTTGCCGATCGTATTCTGGGCGAGGGGTGGGCCGACGCGCGGCATTTCCGCTTTGGCGCTTCCAGCCTGCTGGCCAGCTTGCTGACCGCGCTGGGCCACCAGACCCAGACCGCCGGCGGCGGTTACTGATCGATTTCGTTGGCGGGCGCCAGGCGCGCCCGTCTGCACCGACTCTCGGCGACACAGGGGGATGCCTTGTTCCTGGCTCAAGAAATTATTCGTAAGAAACGCGACGGCCAGCCGTTAAGCGAAGCGGAAATCCGCTTCTTCATCAACGGCATTCGCGACAACGTGGTGTCGGAAGGGCAGATCGCCGCGCTGGCGATGACCATTTATTTCCATGACATGAGCATGCCGGAGCGCGTGGCGCTCACCATGGCGATGCGCGATTCCGGCACCGTGCTGGACTGGAAGAGCCTGGCGCTGAACGGCCCTATTGTCGACAAGCATTCGACCGGCGGCGTGGGCGACGTGACCTCGCTGATGCTCGGTCCGATGGTGGCGGCCTGCGGCGGCTATGTGCCGATGATCTCCGGCCGCGGCCTGGGGCATACCGGCGGCACGCTGGACAAGCTGGAAGCCATTCCGGGCTTCAATATTTTCCCGGACGATAACGCCTTTCGCAAAATTATTCAGGACGTCGGCGTGGCGATCATCGGCCAGACTAGCTCGCTGGCGCCGGCGGACAAACGTTTCTACGCCACCCGCGATATCACCGCCACCGTGGATTCGATCCCGCTGATCACCGCCTCAATTCTGGCCAAGAAGCTGGCGGAAGGGCTGGATGCGCTGGTGATGGACGTGAAGGTGGGCTCGGGCGCCTTTATGCCGACCTATGCCCTGTCGCAAGATTTGGCGCAGGCGATCGTCGGCGTGGCCAACGGCGCGGGCTGCAAGACCACCGCGCTGCTGACCGACATGAATCAGGTGCTGGCTTCCAGCGCCGGTAACGCGGTGGAAGTGCGCGAAGCGGTGCGCTTCCTGACCGGCGAATACCGCAACCCGCGCCTGCTGGAAGTGACGCTGGCGCTGTGCGTGGAGATGCTGCTGTCCGGCGGCCTGGCGCAAGACGAGGCCGATGCGCGCGCCAAACTGCAGGCGGTGCTGGACAACGGCAAAGCGGCTGAGGTGTTTGGCCGCATGGTGGCGGCGCAGCAAGGGCCGATAGACTTCGTCGAACGTTATGATAGCTATCTGTCGGCGGCAACGCTGAGCAAGCCGGTGTATGCTGAAAAGCCGGGCATCATCAGCGCCATGGATACCCGTGCGCTGGGTATGGCGGTGGTGTCGCTGGGCGGCGGCCGTCGCCGGGCAAGCGACGCCATCGACTACAGCGTTGGCCTGACCG
The DNA here is from genome assembly GCF_945957435.1 of Serratia sp. PL7. Taxonomy (NCBI): domain Bacteria; kingdom Pseudomonadati; phylum Pseudomonadota; class Gammaproteobacteria; order Enterobacterales; family Yersiniaceae; genus Serratia; species Serratia sp. PL7. Next base: position 243,143 of record NZ_CAMFLB010000004.1, read on the forward strand.
AGGTGGCGCGCCTGGGCGATAAGGTGGATACCCAGCAACCGCTGGCGATGATCCACGCCAACGATGAAGAGAGCTGGCAGCTGGCGGCCGATGCGGTGCGCAGCGCAATGACGCTGAGCGACAAGGCGCCGGAAGCGACGCCGGTGGTGTATAAGCGCATCACGGAATAACCCAAGAATCAGGAACGACCGCGGCTTTTTCGCGGCCGTCCAAAGCGTGAGAACACGCAGGAGAGCACAGATGAAACGTACATTTATTATGGTATTGGACTCCTTCGGTATCGGTGCCAGCGAAGACGCCGAACGTTTTGGCGATCGGGGTTCTGACACCCTGGGCCATATTGCCGAAGTTTGCGCGCGTGGTGAGGCCAACGTGGGCCGCCAGGGCCCTCTGACGCTGCCTAACCTGAGCCGTCTGGGCCTTGGCAAAGCGGCGGAAGAGTCCACCGGCAACTTCCCGCAGGGGCTGGATCGCAACGCCGATATCATCGGTGCTTACGCTTACGCCAGCGAACTCTCTTCCGGTAAAGACACGCCGTCGGGCCACTGGGAAATCGCCGGCGTGCCGGTGCTGTTCGACTGGGGTTACTTCAAGGACGAGCACAACAGCTTCCCGCAGGCGCTGCTGGACAAACTGGTCGAACGCGCCAAGCTGCCGGGCTACCTGGGCAACTGCCACTCATCCGGCACCGTGATCCTCGATCAGCTGGGCGAAGAGCACATGAAAACCGGCAAGCCGATTTTCTACACCTCCGCTGACTCGGTGTTCCAGATCGCCTGCCATGAAGAAACCTTCGGCCTGGATCGTCTGTATGAGCTGTGCGAAATTGCGCGTGAAGAGCTGACCGAAGGCGGTTACAACATCGGTCGCGTGATCGCGCGTCCGTTCGTCGGCGATAAGCCGGGCCACTTCCAGCGCACCGGCAACCGTCACGATCTGGCGGTAGAGCCGCCGGCGCCGACCGTGCTGAAAAAGCTGGTGGACGAGAAGGGCGGCGAAGTGGTGTCGATCGGTAAAATCGCCGACATCTACGCCAACGTTGGTATCACCAAGAAGGTGAAGGCGACCGGCATCGATGCGCTGTTTGACGCGACCCTGATTGAAATGGAAAAGGCCGGCGATAACACCATTGTGTTCACCAACTTCGTGGACTTCGACTCCTCTTACGGCCACCGCCGCGACGTGGCGGGCTACGCCGCCGCGCTGGAGCTGTTCGACCGCCGCCTGCCGGAGCTGCTGAAGCTGGTGAAAGACGAAGACATCATCATCTTCACCGCCGACCACGGCTGCGACCCAACCTGGCCGGGCACCGACCACACCCGCGAGCACATCCCGGTGCTGGTTTACGGCCCGAAAGTGAAACCGGGCTCGCTGGGCCACCGCGAGACCTTCGCCGACATCGGCCAGACCGTCGCCAATTACTTTGGCCTGTCGCCGATGGATTACGGTAAGACCCTGTTCTAAGCTCTGTCTTTCAAGCCGTAGCGTTGTTAGCTTCACGCGTGAACCCCAGTCGCTTACTCAAGTAAGCTCCTGGGGATTCACCCGCTAGCTGCCTGGCTGCAACTCGACATTCAAGGCTTAGATGTTTGACGTTTTTATTAAATAAGATTTCTAAAGGAAGAAAATTATGGCTACGCCGCACATTAATGCTGAGATGGGTGATTTCGCTGACGTAGTACTGATGCCGGGCGACCCGCTGCGCGCAAAATACATCGCCGAAACCTTCCTGGAAGGCGCGGTGGAAGTGAACAACGTGCGCGGCATGTTGGGCTTCACCGGCACCTACAAAGGCCGCCGCATCTCCGTGATGGGCCACGGTATGGGCATCCCGTCCTGCTCCATCTATGCGCGCGAGCTGATCGCCGAATTCGGCGTGAAGAAGATCATTCGCGTCGGTTCCTGCGGCGCGGTGCGTGACGATATCAAACTGCGCGACGTGGTGATCGGCATGGGCGCGTGCACCGACTCCAAGGTGAACCGTCTGCGCTTCAAGGACAACGACTACGCGGCGATCGCCGACTTCGACATGGTGCGCAACGCGGTCGACGCGGCGGCGGCGCAGGGCATCCCGGCGCGCGTGGGCAACATCTTCTCCGCCGACCTGTTCTACACCCCGGATCCGGACATGTTCCAGGTGATGAAGAAGTACGGCATCCTAGGCGTGGAAATGGAAGCGGCCGGCATCTACGGCGTGGCGGCGGAGCTGTACGAAGAGTTCGGCTGTAAGGCACTGACCATTTGCACCGTGTCCGACCACATCCTGCGTCACGAAGCGACCACTGCGGCGGAACGCCAGACCACCTTTAACGAAATGATCGTTATCGCGCTGGAATCCGTGCTGCTGGGCGACAAAGCGTAATACCGCGGCGGGCGTCGTCATGGCGCCCGCCTGTCAATCTATTCATTCCGCACGGCCATTTTTGGCTAACGCTTTACCTTTCAATTGGTTGTGGATCCCGTTGTTACGGACAATCTATTCACCGAAAGGACAAGAAAACGGCACGAGCGCATTCAACGCCTGGCCTGAGTTATTCCTTCTTCGGCGCTTCCTGCTTTGTCTCCGGCGCATCCTCTTCGTCGTCTTCCACCGTATTGCCTTCTGCCAACGGCGTGTTGGCGGTCAACAGGTACGGCGACTGCTGCCAGCGGCTGCGGCGGTGTTGCAGCAGGGTGCGCGCCAGAATGATGCCGATCGCCAGCGCCAGCAGGATCATCAGGCGCAGCAGGTTGGTGGTGTTGTCCACCTGCTTGGATTCGGTCGCCAGCACGTGGGTGTCGAGGGTGATGCGGATAAAGCCGATCGGGCCGTCTTTGCCCTGAATGGATTCGACCAACTGGTGGTTGAAATAGCTGCCGGCGCGCTTGCCGTCGAGCGACAGGCGATCGCGTATACTTATCTGTTCCCCGGCGTGGGAGACCAGCGTGCCATCCTGCTGATACACGCTGACGTCGAGAATGCGGCTGTGATCGGTGAGCTGCTTGAGGATGGCGTCGATGCGCGGGGTGTTGCCGTCGTCGTCCAGCAGCGGCGCCAGGCTGTAGGCGACCTGTTTGGTCAGCGTCTGCGCCAGCTCTTCCACCTGCTCGGATCGCGCCATTTGGTGACTCAGGCTAAAATAAGAGGCGCCCTGCATCAGCAGCACCAGCAAAGCCAGGCAAATCAGGATAATAGCGGTGCGGTGCAGGCGAAATTTCAGTTTAGCGCGAGCCATGCAGGTTCCTTGGGCATCGGGGACACTTTATGTTGCCAGAACCGCTGGCGATAGGATAGCTTGATGCGTCGTTTTATCATGCAGCGTTTTTGTCCATTCAGGAGTCAATGATGTCAAACAGTCTGACCTATTGCGATCTTCCGGCGGAGATCTCTCAATGGCCGGGTCTTCCCCTTTCGCTCAGCGGCGACGAAGTGATGCCGCTGGACTACCGGGCGGGTAATACCGGGTGGCTGTTATATGGCAGAAAGCTGGACAAGGCGCGCATTACCCAATTCCAACGCAAGCTGGGCGCGGCGATGGTGATCGTCACCGCCTGGGGCGTGGACGATTATCAGGTGGTGCGGCTGGCGGGAACCTTGACGCCGCGCGCCAAGCTGCTGGCGGCGGAGAGCGGGCTGGATGTGGCGCCGCTCGGCAAAATCCCGCACCTGCGCACGCCGGGGCTGCTGGTGATGGATATGGATTCGACGGCGATCGAGATCGAGTGCATCGATGAGATCGCCAAGCTGGCGGGCGTCGGCGAGCAGGTGGCGGAAGTCACCGAACGCGCGATGCGCGGCGAACTGGATTTTACCGCCAGCCTGCGCCAGCGCGTCGGCACGCTGAAAGGGGCTGACGCCAATATCCTCAAGCAGGTGCGCGACGAACTGCCGTTGATGCCGGGGCTGACCAGCCTGGTGGGCAAGCTGCAGGCGATGGGCTGGCATGTGGCGATCGCCTCCGGCGGTTTCACCTACTACGCCGAATACCTGCGCAACCGGCTGCGGCTGGTGGCGGCGGCGGCCAACGAGCTGGAGATCCGCGACGGCAAGCTGACCGGCGAAGTGCTGGGGCCGGTGGTGGACGCACAGTTCAAAGCCGATACGCTGCTGCGGCTGGCGGAGAAGCTGGAGATCCCGCTGGCGCAAACCGTGGCCATCGGCGACGGCGCCAACGATTTGAAAATGATGCAGGCGGCGGGGTTGGGCATCGCCTACCACGCCAAGCCGAAAGTGTATGAAAAAGCGCAGGTGGCGATCCGGCATGCGGATCTGATGGGCGTGCTGTGTATTCTCACCGGCAGCCTGAAACACGAAGTGCGATAACGAAAGATTGAGGTAAGACGTGGCAAAAGCGGCAAAACGGGCATTTGTGTGCAATGAGTGCGGGGCGGACTATCCGCGTTGGCAGGGGCAGTGCAGCGCCTGCCATGCCTGGAACACCATCACGGAAGTGCGTTTGGCCGCGTCGCCCGCAGCGGCGCGCAACGATCGCCTCAGCGGCTATGCCGGCGACGCCGGCGTCAGCAAGGTGCAGAAGCTGTCGGAAATCAGCCTGGAGGCGCTGCCTCGCTTCACCACCGGCTTTCTCGAGTTCGACCGCGTGCTGGGCGGCGGCGTGGTGCCCGGCAGCGCCATTCTGATCGGTGGCAACCCCGGCGCCGGCAAAAGTACCCTGTTGCTGCAGGTGTTGTGCAAACTGTCCGAACAGATGAAAACCCTGTACGTCACCGGCGAGGAATCGCTGCAGCAGGTGGCGATGCGTGCTCACCGTCTGGGGCTGCCGACCGGCGGCCTGAACATGCTGTCGGAAACCAGCATCGAGCAGATCTGCCTGATCGCTGAGCAGGAGCAGCCGAAGCTGATGGTGATCGACTCGATTCAGGTGATGCACATGGCGGACATTCAGTCTTCGCCGGGCAGCGTGGCGCAGGTGCGGGAAACCGCCGCCTATCTGACGCGCTTCGCCAAGACGCGCGGCGTGGCGATCGTGATGGTCGGGCACGTCACCAAAGATGGCTCGCTGGCCGGGCCAAAAGTGCTGGAACACTGCATTGACTGTTCGGTGCTGCTGGACGGCGACGCCGATTCCCGCTTCCGTACCCTGCGCAGCCACAAGAACCGCTTCGGCGCGGTCAACGAGCTGGGCGTGTTCGCCATGACCGAACAGGGGCTGCGCGAAGTCAGCAACCCTTCGGCGATCTTCCTTAGCCGCGGCGATGAAGTCACTTCCGGCAGCTCGGTGATGGTGGTGTGGGAAGGCACCCGGCCGCTGCTGGTGGAGATCCAGGCGCTGGTGGATCACTCGATGATGTCCAACCCGCGCCGCGTGGCGGTGGGCCTGGAGCAGAACCGGTTGGCGATCCTGCTGGCGGTGCTGCACCGGCACGGCGGGCTGCAGATGTCGGATCAGGACGTGTTCGTCAACGTGGTCGGCGGGGTGAAGGTCAGCGAGACCAGCGCCGATCTGGCGCTGCTGATGTCGCTGGTCTCGAGCCTGCGCGATCGGCCGCTGCCGAACGATCTGGTGGTGTTCGGCGAAGTGGGGTTGGCGGGGGAGATTCGCCCGGTGCCGAGCGGCCAGGAGCGCATCTCCGAAGCGGCCAAGCACGGCTTCAAGCGCGCCATCGTGCCGCACGGCAATATGCCGAAGAAGCCGCCGGCCAACATGCAGGTGTTCGGGGTCAAGAAGCTGGCGGACGCGCTGGACGTGCTGGAAGAGTTTTATTAATGTCGCCGACGGCGAGCAAGATATGCTATTTTGTTTAGCATATTAAACGGAGGTGGCCATGCCGCAATTTGATTACCTGAAGACGTCCATCAAGCAAAAGGGTTGTACTCTGCAGCAGGTGGCGGATGCCAGCGGCATGACCAAGGGCTATCTGAGCCAGCTGTTGAACGACAAAATCAAAAGCCCGAGCGCGCAAAAGCTCGAGGCGCTGCACCGTTTTCTCGGGCTGGAGTTCCCGCGCAAAGAGGTTAAAGTCGGCGTAGTGTTTGGTAAATTTTACCCGCTGCACACCGGCCACATCTATCTGATCCAGCGCGCCTGCAGCCAGGTGGACGAGTTGCACGTTATTTTGTGCCACGACGAACCGCGCGACCGCGAGCTGTTCGAGAACAGTTCGATGTCGCAACAGCCGACGGTCAGCGATCGCCTGCGCTGGCTGCTGCAGACCTTCAAGTACCAGAAAAACATCCATATCCACTCGTTCGACGAGCAGGGTATCGAACCCTATCCGCACGGCTGGAACGTGTGGAGCGACGGCATGAGGGCCTTTATGGAACAGAAGGGCATCGTGCCGAGCTTTATCTATTCCAGCGAAGCGCAGGATGCGCCGCGCTACCGCGAGCATCTGGGCATCGAAACCATTTTGGTCGATCCCGAACGGTCGTTCATGAACATCAGCGGCAATCAGATCCGCCAGGATCCGTTCCGCTATTGGGATTACATCCCGACCGAGGTGAAGCCGTTCTTCGTGCGCACCGTGGCGATCCTCGGCGGTGAGTCGAGCGGCAAGTCGACGCTGGTCAACAAGCTGGCCAACATCTTCAACACCACCAGCGCCTGGGAATATGGCCGCGATTACGTGTTTTCGCACCTGGGCGGCGACGAGATGGCGCTGCAGTACTCCGACTACGACAAAATTGCCCTCGGGCAGGCGCAATACGTGGACTTCGCAGTCAAATATGCCAACAAGGTGGCGTTTATCGATACCGATTTCGTGACTACGCAGGCGTTTTGCAAAAAGTACGAAGGGCGTGAACACCCCTTCGTGCAGGCGCTGATCGACGAATACCGTTTCGATCTGGTGATCCTGCTGGAAAACAACACGCCGTGGGTGGCGGACGGCCTGCGCAGCCTCGGCAGCAGCGCCGATCGCCTGGCGTTCCAGCGCCTGCTGGAGGAGATGCTGCGCGCCAACAACATCGAGTACGTGCACGTTGAGTCCAGCGATTACGAAGAGCGCTTCCTGCGCTGCGTCGAGCTGGTGCAACAACTGCTGGCGGCGGACGCCGGCCGGCTGGCGAATGCGCCCGCCCATCGCCACGCCGCAGGCTGAGGGAAATTAGCGTAATGTGCGATCGCGGCGGCAGAAACGGCCGCCCGGGCGCACATTTAACGGCTTGTTTAAACATGGTTCATTCGACAGCGACTAAGTTAAGATTTTCTTTACAATAACGCTCAGAAGAAGTCATGTCTTATCGCTTACTCGCTCTCTGGTTGGTCTGCTATGCCGCAGCCTGGACGCTGCTGACCGTTCATCTCGATCCTACCCTGCCTTACGACGCCGTTGAGGCGCTCAACTGGGGCCTCAACGGCGAGTGGGGCTCACCGAAAAATCCTTGGTTGGTCGGTGCGGCGATGCAGCCTGCGATCTGGCTCTCGTGGCTGCCGCTGAACGTTTACTGGTACGGCGGCCACTTCATCGCCATCGCCATCGGCATGTTGGGCGTCTGGCTATTGGCGCGCCGCCTGAGCGGCAGCACCTCGCTGGCCTGGATGGCGCTGCTGACGCTCAACCTGTCCGGCATCATCAATTTCGACATCATTCCCTACAACGACAACTACCTGTTGGTGATGCTGTGGCCGTGGATGGCGCTGTTCTTCCACCTGGCGATCTCGCGTTCGGCCAACTGGTGGCCGGCCTTCGCATTGGCCGCCGGGCTGGCGATGATGGCGAAGTACTCGACCTTCGCCTTCGTCTATTTCGCGGCGCTGTCGACGCTGTTCGTACCGCAGATCCGCCGCTGCTACCGCCAGCCGCAGTTCTATCTGGCGGTGGCGATCTGGTTGGCGCTGGTGCTGCCGAACGTGTTCTGGTTGTGGAACCACGACTTTGCCGCCTTTAAGTGGGTGGATTCGCAGATCAAGATGCAGCTCAATCTCGACATGCTGCAGTCGCTGCTGCTGGTGTTTTATCCGTCGCTGGTGCTGTGGGGGATCCTGCGGCGCAGCGGGGCGGTGCTGGCCTGGCCATCGGCCTTGCCGATGCGGGTGTTGCTGTGGGTCTACCTGTTGCCGCTCGGCATCATTACCTTCTGGTTCTCTTTCAACGTCGGCGGCCGGCTGACCGAATGGCTGCAGCCGTTCTTCATGCTGGCGCCCGCGCTGCTGGTCGGTTGCGTGCGTCAGCCGCCGGTGCGTTCGCTGCGCGCGGCGACCATTGGGCTGATGTGTGCGGCGCTGGCGGTCTATCTGGGTTACGCCGCGGTGATGCTGGGCAACGTGCGCAACGCCGGCCAGAAAATGGTGGGTATCAAGGCGTTCAGCGCCGGGGTGGAGCGGCTGTGGCAGGAGCGGTATGGCGTCGACCTACGCTACGTCGGCGGCGAATACCTGTCGCAGTGGATGACGGTGTACGCCGGTTCCCGGCCGCAGACCATTACGCGCTGGTCCAATCATACGCGGCCGAATATCTACAACGTCAACATCAGCTATCCGCAGATTGCGCAGCACGGCGTCGCCCTGTTCGGGCGGTTGGGTGAAGACTGCGCGCATAGCGATTTCGGCGGGGAGCTGGCCCACTGGCCGAAACTGCGCCTCGACTGGCAGCAGACGCTGACCTTCCGCGCCGATCCGCAGGCCGATGAGCAAACGCTGTGCGTCGGTTTCGTTCGTCCGCAATAACGGCGGCGCAGAACGCCGCCGCGATGCGAACTTAGTAAGCGATAACCAGCTTGCCTTGCATGTGGCCGCCGAGTAGCTGTTGATGTGCGGCGGTCAGCGTGTCTACCGACAGCCCGTGCAGGGTTTCGCTCAGCGTGGTGCTCAGCTTGCCCTCGTCCAGCAGCTGCGCCACTTGCTGCAGGATCTTGCCCTGTTGCGCGATGTCCGGGGTGGTGAACATGCTGCGGGTGAACATGAACTCCCAGTGCAGCGCGGCGCTTTTCAGCTTCAGCGCGTTTTGATCCAACGGCTGCGCGTTCTCGACGATGGTGCAGATATGGCCGAGCGGCGCGACCAGCTCGGCCATCGCCGGCCAGTGGCCGTCGGTGTCGTTCAGACACAGGATGTAATCCACCTGCTCGATGCCCTGCTGCGCCAGGTTGCCCTTCAGATCGCGGTAATCCACCACCAGATCGGCGCCGCGCTCACGGCACCAGGCGGCGGATTCCGGTCTTGATGCGGTAGCGATTACTTTCACCTTGCTGCGCAATGCGGCCAGCGGAATGGCCAGCGAGCCGACACCGCCGGCGCCGCCGATGATCAGCAGCGTCTTGTGCTCCGGCGCGTCCTGAATGTTCAGGTGTTCGAACAGCGCTTCCCAGGCGGTGAGGGCGGTGAGCGGCATGGCGGCGGACTCGGCCCAGTTCAGGCTGCGCGGTTTGTGAGCGGCGATGCGTGAGTCGATCAGCTGGTGGCTGCTGTTGCTGCCGGGCCGGGTGATGTCGCCGGCGTACCACACTTCATCGCCGGGCTTGAAGCCGCTGACGCTGCTGCCCACGCCCACCACGATGCCGCTGGCGTCCCAGCCAAGGACGCGTGGCTGCTGCAGGCCGCTTTTCTGCAGACCGGCGTGCACTTTGGTGTCCACCGGATTGACCGACGCCGCTTTCACTTCCACCAACAGATCGTACTGACCGGGTACCGGCATCTCCGGTGAGATTTCGATGAAACCGGCGGGGTTCTGCGGGTCTACGGCAATGGCTTTTATCGACATGATTGTACTCCTTTCAAATGATGCCTCCAGTGTAGACCCGCAGCAGTGGGGTGATAAGATGGACAATATCTAACGCAGTGTTCGTTTAAGGTGAACAATGGAATTCAAACAGCTGCAGGACATGGCGCTGTTCGCGCTGGTGGCGGAGTGCGGCAGTTTTACCGCCGCCGCGCAGCGCGTCGGGCTGCCGAAGTCCAGCGTCAGCCAGCGTATCAGCCAGCTCGAACAAACGCTGGGGCTGCGATTGCTCAATCGCACCACGCGCCAGCTGAACCTGACCTTCGCCGGTGAGCGTTATCTGGAGCATTGTCAGGCGATGATGTCCGCCGCCGAACGCGCCGATCTGGCGCTGCAGCGGCTGCGCGATAACCCGAGCGGCCGCCTGCGCATCTCGACGCCTGCCGGGCTAGGGGCAACCCTGGTGGCGCGGCTGGCGGCGGATTTTCAGCGCCAGTACCCGGACGTTTCGCTGGGGGTGTCGGTGTCCGACGCCATGGTGGATCTGGTGCAGGAAGGTTACGACGCCGCACTGCGTACCGGCAAGCCGCAGGATTCTTCACTGATCGGCCGCCGCCTCGGGTACGCGCCGCGCTATCTGTTGGCTGCGCCGTCCTATCTGGCGCAGCATCCGCCGATCGAACACCCGCAGCAACTGCAGCAGCATCGTTGCATCGCCCATCGGGCTTGGACGGCCTGGAACCTGCGCTGCGGCGACGATTATTACCGCTGGCAGCTGCCGCTGGCGCACACCACCGACAACCTGCTGTATGCACGCGAATGTGCCATTGCCGGTGCCGGCATCACGCTGCTGCCGGCGTTTCTCAGCCGCGAGGTGGTGGCGCAGAAGCTGTTGGTGGAGGTGTTGCCGGCGTGGCGTGCGGAAGGGAACGAGCTGTATCTGGTCTACCCGAGCCGCAAGCTGAATTCCCCGGCGCTGGCCTGTTTCATCGATGTGGTGCTGCAGCATCCGGCGTTCGACGACTACGCGCGCGAGTTGGCGCGGGAGTAAAAAAAAGGCGCCGCATGCGGCGCCTTGGGTATTACTTGGCGATCTTCTTGTACTTGATGCGGTGCGGCTCGAGCGCGTCGGCGCCCAGCGTACGCTTCTTGTACTCTTCGTACTCGGTGAAGTTGCCTTCGAAGAATTCCACCTTGCCCTCGTCCTGGTAGTCCAGGATGTGGGTAGCGATACGGTCGAGGAACCAACGGTCGTGCGAGATCACCATGGCGCAGCCAGGGAATTCCAGCAGGGCGTTTTCCAGTGCGCGCAAGGTTTCGATATCCAGGTCGTTGGTCGGTTCATCGAGCAGCAGCACGTTGCCGCCAACCTGCAGCAGCTTGGCCAGGTGCAGACGGCCACGCTCACCGCCGGACAGCTCGCCCACGCGTTTGCCCTGATCGACGCCCTTGAAGTTGAAGCGGCCGACATAGGCACGGCTCGGCATCTCGGTGTTGCCGATGCGCATGATGTCCTGCCCGCCGGAGACTTCTTCCCACACGGTTTTCGAACCGTCCATGCTGTCGCGGAACTGATCGACGGACGCCAGCTTGACGGTATCGCCCAACACGATGCTGCCGGAGTCAGGTTGTTCCTGACCGGACATCATGCGGAACAGCGTGGATTTACCCGCGCCGTTCGGGCCGATGATGCCGACGATTGCCCCTTTCGGCACCGAGAACGACAGGTCATCGATCAGCAGGCGGTCGCCGTAGGACTTGCGCAGGTTGCTGACTTCGACCACTTTATCGCCCAGGCGTGCGCCAGGTGGGATGAACAGTTCGTTGGTTTCGTTACGTTTCTGGTATTCGGTGTTGTTCAGCTCTTCGAAGCGGGCCAAACGGGCCTTGCCTTTGGACTGACGGCCTTTGGCACCCTGACGCACCCACTCCAGCTCTTTCTCGATCGACTTGCGACGAGCGGCTTCGGCGGACGCTTCCTGCGCCAGACGCGCGTCTTTCTGCTCCAGCCAGGACGAGTAGTTGCCTTCCCACGGAATGCCTTCGCCGCGGTCGAGTTCGAGGATCCAGCCGGCCACGTTATCCAGGAAGTAACGGTCGTGGGTGATCGCCACCACGGTGCCTTCGAAGTCGTGCAGGAAGCGTTCCAGCCAGGCCACGGACTCGGCGTCCAGGTGGTTGGTCGGTTCGTCCAGCAGCAGCATGTCCGGTTTTTCCAGCAGCAGGCGGCACAGCGCGACGCGGCGGCGTTCACCCCCGGACAGGTGGGCGATTTTGGCGTCCCAGTCCGGCAGGCGCAGCGCATCGGCGGCGCGTTCCAGTTGGGCGTTGAGGTTGTGACCGTCGTGCGCCTGAATGATCTCTTCCAGGCGGCCCTGTTCGGCGGCCAGCTTGTCGAAGTCTGCGCCTTCTTCCGCGTACAGCGCGTACACTTCGTCCAGGCGTTTCAGCGCGCCGACCACTTCCGCCAGCGCTTCTTCCACCGATTCACGCACGGTGTGTTCGAGGTTAAGCTGCGGCTCCTGCGGCAGATAACCGATCTTGATGCCCGGTTGCGGGCGCGCTTCCCCTTCGATATCGGTATCGATGCCGGCCATGATGCGCAGCAGGGTGGACTTACCGGCGCCGTTCAGGCCCAGTACGCCGATTTTTGCCCCAGGGAAGAAGCTCAGGGAGATGTTTTTCAAAATATGACGCTTCGGCGGTACTACCTTGCCGACGCGGTGCATGGTATAGACGTATTGAGCCACTTTGCTCTAAGCCTCTCTATATCAGTATTTATAGGATGTCTGGCGGCATGAGTGTAGCCCGTTTCGATCTCGGATCCCAGACATCGCTCAGCGATCGCTAAGTATAACCGTTTATGCGCCGATAAAGGCGCATATTGGTGGCTTATGGCGTGACGACGATCGCGACGCGGCGGTTTTCCGCGCGGCCGCTGGAGGTGCGGTTATCGGCAACGGGGTCGCGTTTGCCCATGCCGCGAGTTTCGATATTGGCGCGCGGAATGCCGACGCTGGCCAGCAGATCGGCCACCGCATCGGCGCGGCGCAGGGATAGCTGGTCGTTGTAGCTGTCTTCACCGTAGTTGTCGGTATGGCCGTCCAGGCGGAACTTGGTGATGCCGACGCTCAGCAGCGCACGGCCCATCTTCTGCACCGTCTCGGTGCTTTCCGGGTTCAGCTTGCCGATATTGTTGCCGAACAGCACTTTATCCGACAGGCCGAACTCCCAGCCGTTATCGGTCAGTTTGAAGCCCTGCGATTGCAGCAGTGCAACCTGCTCGGGCGTCAGGCCCTGCGGTTTGCTCTGGCAGCCGGCGAGCGCCAGCAGGGCGACGAACGCCATCGCCAGCAGTGAAAAACGACCTTTAAACAGTTGCTGTATCATAGTCAAAATCCCTAGTTCAAGTGTTATAGCCGGGGCTCTTATTTATGTATAGCCAGCCGCCAGCCTCCGTTATAACGATGCTTTGCCTGATACATCGCATCGTCAGCTTCGTGCAAAAGACCCTGAGGCGTTGACGCGTGATCAGGGTACAGCGCAATACCGATACTCAGAGAGGTAATGACCGTCTCGTCGTTCGGCAAAATGACCGGTTGCGTCATGCAGTCGATGATGTTGTCAGCGATCTGCAAGACATCTTCCGTGCCGTGTACCGGCGCCAGCAGCACGGCGAATTCATCCCCTCCCAGGCGTGCGACCAGATCGGTTTCGCGCAGCTGCGCGCGAATGCGCCCGGCAATGGTGGTCAGCACCGCATCGCCTGCGGCGTGGCCGTAACTGTCGTTCACCTCCTTGAAACGATCGCCGTCGATAAACAGCACCGCCAATTTCGCCGGCGATTCGATATCGCCCAGCGCCCGGCTCAGTCGCCCTTCGAAGAAGGCGCGGTTCGGCAAACCGGTCAGGCTGTCGTGCGTTGCCCGGTGCGCCAGCGAGTCGTTCTCCTGCTTCAGATGGGCCTGCCAGGCCTCCAGCTCGTCGAGCAAGCCGTTGAAATCGTTGCTGAGCTCATGCAACTCGGCGATAGGCGCCGACGGCACCCGCAGGCCGAAGGTGCGATCGCGGCGCACCGCATGCGCCACATTGGCGATGTCGTCCAGCGAACTGACGATGCCGACCAGCATACGGCGCGACAACACCAGGGCGCACAGGGTGCTGAGCACCAGGCAGGCGATCATACCGACCATGCCGCGCAACAGGAAACGCAGCAGGCTGCCGCCGTTACCGCTCAGCCAGACCTGACCGACCTGCTTGCCCTCGTGGGTGATAGGCAGAATGACCGGCTCGGGCAGCGCCCAGTGCGCGACGATCTGCTCAAGGCCATGCAGCGGCCCATCGGTGGGATGGCGCCAGTTGGCTAGCATCTTGCCGTTGTTGTCGAGGATCCGCACGTCCGATACCTCTTCGTTGGAGGCGATCAGCATCAGCGCCTCGCGCGCGGCAGTGCGATCTTCAAACACTACGGCGGCTTCGACGGTATAGCTGATGGAGCGCGCGATCAGGTGCAGGTTGTGATTGGCATAGGCGCGCAGCGCAAACAGCGCCACCAGCGTCAAAAAGATGCCGGCGGTGCCGACGGCGATCAGCGCCAGCCCAAGATGCACCCGCTGCAGCACTCGGCCCAGCGTCGGGCGCGCATTGCCGGAGCGGTTTCTACGCAACAGCCTCATAGCGGCGGCGCCTGTTTGCGTGCCAGCTGCAGCACGTTGGGGTGAACGCGCACGCCGCTGCGCGCCAGAGCGTCCAGGTTGACCTTGAAACTGGCCTGGTCCCCATCGATCTGCAGGCAAAAAGCGCTGCCGGCGGAGCATTCGCTATCGTTTTCGCTGATGCTGAGAATGGAGTTGCCGGAAATGCGCTGCATGAAATTTTGTCTCTGCGCGGCGGTGATGTTCCCTAAGTAGATGACATCGCAGCCGGTACTCAGCGTTGGGCTGTCGAACGGCACGCGCTCGGCTTTAATCGGGCGCGGCGCGCTCAGCAGGATCGGATCGAACAGCCCTTCGGCATACTGGGTGGGCGCGGTCACGCACAAGCGGATCGGATTGGGTTCACGCGACCAGCGGGCGTAGCTGATGATGCCTACCACCACGGTCGTCACGGCGTGCGTGCGCTTTTGATAGGGATCATCGGCGGCGTGCGCAGGCCCGGACAACGTCAGCAGCGCTAACAAAACGATCAGCAGCAGGCGACCGATATTCAGGCGTGCGCCAAGGAAGCCCGGCTCGGGGCTTTTTGCGCAACGCATTGCTATCGCGGTCTTATTCGCCATCTTCACCCGCCATTCCGGCCTGATCCACCGCCCGCAGGCCGTGGCCTGACAAGGAAAAATCCGGCCCGCTTGAAGGGACTATCGTTTTGCTGAAAGCTGTCAGTCGCACTGCCTAATGAACACTATCTAACCCATAATTGGCGCGGATTGTATTATAAGATGTCTTCGTTGGGCGCTTTATGTGCTGTTTTCTCGGAATTATCCTACTTATTTTTGATAGTATAAAAATGCCTACCCGGGTTTGCCACCGCTTTTCTGCAAAGTTGGCGCGTTTGGCCAGCTGTCAGGCGATTTGCGCAACGGCGGGCTCATATCTCAAATGAAATAATGTGATAGCTAATAATTAAAAAGCATTTTACTTCTTTCATAAACACCGGGCCGGTTAATAAAAATCCGGTGACTGGAAATATCCCTGCGACCTGATTTGTCAGTCAAAGTAAACGTTTTTTACCTGGCTCCCGTCATGGCGATACACTTCTTCTTCTACAGTATTGAATGGATAAGCGATTGCGCTGTCTATGGTAGATATCTGCGTCCGGGCCGTGCGCCCGGCTTTATTTTGTCCCGCGGCGCCGTGCGCGGCGGTCACCGGGGGGGCTGGGCGGCTCCCTCGGTACAACCAGTGAGGAAAGAGCGAGGATGGTCAAGGTGGACAAGCGACGGCTGTTGGCAATGGGGCTGTGCCTGACGGCGTTTTCAGGCGCGGCGCTGGCGGATTCTCTGGATGCGCAACGTCAGCGCTACCAGCAGATCAAACAGGCGTGGGACGGCAATCAGATGGACGTGGTGGCGCAGCTGATGCCGACGCTGCGTGATTATCCGCTTTATCCTTACCTGGAATACCGCGAGCTGACACAGGATCTTAGCCAGGCGGGGTTCTCCGAGGTGAACGACTTTATCAAGCGCAACCCGACGCTGCCGCCGGCGAAATCGCTGGCGCCGCGCTTCGTCAATGAGCTGGCGCGGCGCGAAGACTGGCGCACCCTGCTGGCCTTCAGCCCACAGCCGCCCAAACCGGTGGCGGCGCGCTGCAACTATTACTATGCCAAATGGGCTACCGGCGACCAGCAGGCGGCCTGGAGCGGCGCCGATGAACTGTGGTTGAACGGCAAAACGTTGCCGAGCGCCTGCGATCGGCTGTTCAGCGTCTGGCGCGGCGCAGGCAAGCAAACGCCGCTGGATATTCTGGCGCGTATGAAGCTGGCGCTGAAAGAGGGCAACAGCTCGCTGGTCAGCAACCTTTACAGCCAACTGCCGGCCGACTATCAAACCATGGGCAACGCCCTGGTGCGCTTGCAAAACGATCCGACCACCGTGGAAGCCTTCGCCCGCAGCGTAGGGCCGACCGACTTTACCCGTGCCGCCACCGGCATCGCCTTTGAACGCCTGGCGCGGCAGGATGTGGAAAACGCGCGGGCGATGATCCCGACGCTCGCGCGGCTGCAGAAAATGAGCGACGACGAGCGGCTGGGGCTGGAAGAGTCGGTGGCCTGGCGCCTGATGGGCAGCGACGCTACCTATGAACAGGCGCAGTGGCGCGATCAGGTGATTCTGCGCAGCCGTTCGCCTTCGCTGCTGGAGCGCCGGGTGCGCATGGCGCTGGGTAACGGCGATCGGCAGGGCGTCGCGACCTGGCTGGCCCGTTTGCCGGAAGCGTCGCGCAACAAGGATGAGTGGCGCTACTGGCGCGCCAGTCAGCTGATGGACGAAGGCAAACGCGCCGAAGGCGAGGAGATGTTGCGCAACCTGATGACCGAACGCGGTTTCTATCCGATGGTGGCGGCGCAGAAGCTGAACGCCACTTATCCGGTGATGGTGGCGGTGGCGGCCAAGCCGCGCACGTCGCTGGTCGACGGGCCGGAGGTCGCCCGGGTACGCGAGCTGATGTACTGGAATATGGACAACCTGGCCCGCAGCGAATGGGGCTCCTACGTCGCCAGCCGCAGCCGGCCGGAACAAGAGGCACTGGCGCGCTACGCCTTTGAGCAAAAATGGGCCGATCTGAGCGTGCAGGCGACCATCGTCGGCAAGCTGTGGGATCATCTGGAGGAACGCTTCCCGGTCGCTTGGCCACAGGAGTTCCGCCGCGCCACCGATGACAAGGGGATCACCAGCAGCTATGCGATGGCGATCGCGCGCCAGGAGAGCGCCTGGAATCCGAAGGCGCAGTCGCCGGTCGGTGCCGCCGGCCTGATGCAGGTGATGCCGCGCACCGCGCAGCATACGGTGCAGATGTTCAATATTCCCGGCTATGTCGGCCCGAGCCAACTGTTCGATCCGCAGACCAATATCACCATCGGCACCAGCTATCTGGAGTCGGTCTATCAGCAGTTCGGCCGCAACCGCATTCTGTCGAGCGCCGCCTATAATGCCGGCCCGTCGCGGGTGAATACCTGGCTGGGCAACAGCGCGGGGCGGATCGATCCGGTGGCGTTCATCGAAAGCATTCCGTTCTCTGAAACCCGCGGCTACGTCAAGAACGTGCTGGCTTATGATGCGTTTTACCGTTATCTGACGCACCGGCCGGCCAAGGTGCTGACCGACGCCGAGTGGCAGAGACGTTATTGATTTTGACGGCCCTATGGTATGCTGCTGTACTAGTTAAATAGTATGGTGGCTGCCATGACGCAATTATCGTTAAACGACCCCGCTCTTTCAGAACAAGGCAATGAGGATTGGCTGCGCTTCGTCGCGCTGCTGCAGAATTCGTTTGCGCAAGAACTTCATCAACCGCTGTTGCAGCTGATGTTGACGCCGGACGAGCGCACTGCGCTGGGCACCCGGGTGCGGATCATTCAGGAATTGATGCGCGGCGAGATGAGCCAGCGCGAGCTGAAAAATGAACTGGGCGCGGGGATCGCCACCATCACCCGCGGTTCTAACAGCTTGAAAGCGGCTTCACCCGCGCTGAAACAGTGGCTTGAGCAGCAGTTGCTGCACGACGCGCCCTAGCAGACTCAGCGTTATTGCTGATAGATTGCGTTGTGGAACGGCACCAGCGCCAGCAGCAGCGCCTGGTGGTAAACGCTGGTGCGGCTCAGCCGGCCGTCAGTGAAGACGCCGATGGCGCCGCCCTGACGTTTCACCTCGGCGTTGCCGGTGATCGCCGCCATTTCGCTGCCCAATTCGCGACCGGCGCGAATACCTTGTAAGATGACTTCCGGCAGCATCAGGCTCGCCGAGCGGGATTCGCCACGGATGTGCGGGTTCTCGATGGTCATCCAGGCGAAGGTCATATTCTCTTCAATCCCGGCTTCCACGCCGACCCAAAAATCGGCCTCGGGCCTGACCTGGCGCGCTTCCATGACGCGTTGACGCGAACCGGTGCGGGTTTCGTGGTTGCCTATCGGCTGCAGCGAGACGCCGCTGGCGACGTCAACGGATTCAATGCGGTATTGGCCCGCGCCAAAGACGTCATCGAAGGCGAGTTGAATAGCCTTGATCTTTGCCGGGTTGGTAGTTGCAGCGACAACATGGTACATAACGGGTTTGATATCCTTCTGGCCGATACGCCGGGCAGCGGCAAAAGCGCCGCCGGGCCGGGGATAAACGCAAATTTCACGCAGTATAACGGAAAACAAACATGTTACAGGTATACCTCGTTCGCCATGGCGAAACGGAATGGAACGCGGCTCGCCGCATCCAGGGTCAGTCCGACAGCCCGTTAACCGCCATGGGTGAACACCAGGCCCGTCTGGTCGCCAGGCGGGTCAGCAAAGAAGGCATTACGCACATCATTACCAGCGATCTGGGGCGCACGCGCCGCACCGCGCAAATCATCGCCGAAGCCTGTGGCTGCGAAGTGATTGGCGATCCGCGTTTGCGTGAGCTGCACATGGGGGTTCTAGAAGAACGCCTGATCGACAGTTTGACGCCGCAGGAAGAGCAGTGGCGCAAACAGATGGTCGATGGTACTCCTGACGGCCGTATCCCTCAAGGCGAATCCATGGAGGAACTCGGCGAGCGCATGCGCGCCGCGCTGGAGAGCTGCCTGATGCTGCCGGAAGGCAGCAAGCCGCTGCTCGTCAGTCATGGCATCGCTTTGGGGTGTTTGATCAGTACGGTGCTGGGGCTGCCGGCCTATGCGGAACGCCGCTTGCGCTTGCGCAACTGCTCACTGTCGCGCGTCGATCATCAGCAGAGCCCGTGGCTGGCTTCCGGCTGGATCGTGGAAACGGCGGGCGATGTCACGCACCTGGACATGCCCGCGTTGGACGAACTGCAGCGTTAACGCCGAATCGGGATCAGGTAATCGCACTTGATCTCGATAGGCGCCTGATGCGGACGGCGCTCGCCTTTCGGGTAGAAGCGTTCGATGTCGTGCCCTTTGCGGCGCGTCAGCTGGAGCGCCGGTAGGCAGGTGCCGTACACCGTCAGAATAAAGTCTTGCAGGTTCTCGGTTGGCCCTTCGTAGCTGAACATCGCAAACTCACCGCCCGGCAACACCAGCGGCTGGCCTTCCTGTACCTTGTCAGGCACCTGATCCGGCTCCAGCGCCGTGGTATACAGCACTTCCTGTTCGTCGTCCTTCTCCTGGCTTGGGCGCGAGTGGTGCAGCCCGTACAGCACTGGCGGCAGGGTTTCGACGTCACCGAGGAACTGACGCCAGAACTGCGAGCGCAGTTCAGTGCGCACGGTGGTGATCTGTTCCAGCGTACAGGAGTAGCTTTGGGTCAGGCCGACCAGGTGTTTGTCTGGCAGCGAGACGAATTCCGGCTGCGGCAGAGTGAAGGCCCCCAGACGGATCGGCGGACAGATGCCGAACGCATTCCAGTCCTCGGCGCGGCGGTACAGCGCCGGCGTTTGCGCAAACTGTTTTTTGAAGGCGCGGGTGAAGGTCTGCTGCGAGTCGAAACGATATTGCAGGGCGATATCCAAAATCGGCCGGCTGGTCAGACGCAGCGCGACGGCGGCTTTGGACAGTCTCCTTGCCCGGATGTAAGCACCGATGGCATTACCGGTAATATCTTTGAACATCCGTTGCAGATGCCATTTGGAGTAGCCGGCCTTGGCCGCCACGTTATCCAGCGACAAGGGTTGGTCCAAATGGCTTTCCAGCCAGCTAAGCAGATCACGAATGATACCGGCTTGATCCATAGATCTTCCTCGTAAAGCTTGGGGGTAGGAACCCGAACTGTTGATTCGTCACGCTGGTGCTGCGCTATCAGACCGATCCATGAGCCATTATGCGTTGCACTCTTTGCCTCTGCTGCGCATGCCGCGCCAGAGTTGGATTGGGGTACACCGTAGTGGGCGCAAAGAAATAACGACGCCGCATCATAGCAACTTTTTTACTCCGCGAC
Source organism: Serratia sp. PL7 (assembly GCF_945957435.1). NCBI lineage: Bacteria > Pseudomonadati > Pseudomonadota > Gammaproteobacteria > Enterobacterales > Yersiniaceae > Serratia > Serratia sp. PL7. Next base: position 263,324 of record NZ_CAMFLB010000004.1, read on the forward strand.
TCTCAAAGATTTTTGTCACGCTCTGTGCTAAAACGGACGGTGCGGACCCGTATAAAACCGATTCCGTGAGCTTAGACATAAATAATGGCGATCGCCGAACCTATTTTTGCGGCAAGGTTATATCGGAGTTAAGTAAATGAAAAAAAGCTGGATATTTTTATTCGGTTTGGTTTGCGCAACCGTGGGAAGCGCACAGGCGGAGCAAGTGGGTTCCGTTGATACGGTGTTTAAATTGTTGGGACCGGACCACAAAATCGTGGTCGAAGCGTTCGACGATCCGGATGTTAAAAATGTAACTTGTTATATCAGCCGCGCCAAAACCGGCGGCATCAAAGGCGGCCTGGGGTTGGCGGAAGACACCGCCGACGCGGCCATTTCCTGCCAGCAGGTCGGGCCTATAGAGCTGAGCGACAAGATCAAAAACGGCAAGGCGGAAGGCGATGTGGTGTTCCAGAAACGCACTTCGCTGGTGTTCAAGAAACTGCAGGTGGTGCGCTTCTACGACGCCAAGCGCAATTCACTGATCTACCTGAGCTATTCCGACAAGGTGATCGATGGCTCGCCGAAAAATGCGCTGAGCGCGGTGCCGATCATGCCGTGGGCTGAGACGAAATAAAAAAAACGGGGTTCAGCATGCTGAACCCCGTTTTCATGACGGCAGGCGGGAGTTACTCTTCCAGCTCACCGCAGAAGCGGTAGCCTTCGCCGTGAATGGTGGCGATGATTTCCGGCGTGTCCGGCGTCGATTCGAAGTGCTTGCGAATGCGACGGATGGTGACGTCCACGGTGCGGTCATGTGGCTTCAGTTCGCGACCGGTCATCTTCTTCAGCAGTTCGCCACGGGATTGGATCTTGCCCGGGTTTTCGCAGAAGTGCAGCATGGCGCGGAATTCACTGCGCGGCAGTTTGTACTGTTCGCCGGCCGGGCTGATCAGCGAGCGGCTGTTGATGTCCAGTTCCCACCCGTTGAACTTGTAGCTCTCGACCAGGCGGCGCTCTTCGCCCAGGCTGCCCAGATTCATGGTGCGCGACAGCAGGTTACGTGCGCGGATAGTCAGCTCACGCGGGTTGAACGGCTTGGTGATGTAATCGTCGGCGCCGATTTCCAGGCCGAGGATCTTATCCACTTCGTTATCGCGGCCGGTCAGGAACATCAAGGCGACGCTGGCCTGTTCACGCAGTTCGCGCGCCAACAGCAGGCCGTTTTTGCCTGGCAGGTTGATGTCCATGATGACCAGATTGATATCATTTTCAGACAGGATATTGTGCATCTCTGCACCATCATTGGCTTCATGAACAATGTAGCCTTCCGCCTCGAAAATGCTCTTCAGGGTGTTACGAGTGACTAACTCGTCTTCGACAATCAGAATGTGCGGGGTCTGCATATTTGCTACCTAAAATTGCCAACAAAATAGAAAATAGGAAGTACAGAAGCCTCTGTTTTCTTAGAGGAGGGCAGAGATAGCGCCACGTTCCCTCTCAGCAAATGACTAAAGTACGTAAACTCGTTCTTGATGCACTTTCCATCTCATGTCAACAAGATCGCTAGCCTGGTGGGGATGCTGTTCCCTACAACCCCTGGGGTGCCAAATCGGCGCATATCCTAACCCCATTAACAGCAATATAACAGCGCGTGCCGAATTCATCACCCAACAAAACTACGCTTTGTTGACATATATCAAATTCAATTGTAGCACGTTAACAGATTTGTGAAAAACACTTACAGAAATGCCAGTTTAAGTCACAGAACCTCAAATTCTGTGAACGATTCAGCATTATCGGGCCCGATAGGATACAATTATTCGCTTATTGATCATCGTCTTGTTTTAACTCATTGATAAATAAATACAGTAAAACATAAGCATGAATAATGACTGTTACGGCGGATTTATTAGCTCAACGAGCCGTTTAATCTTGTTTGTTGCTATTAACGCGTTTATTGTTACGCAATTGTAAATATAAGCGGGCGCTGCGATACCGTCAAAAGCGCAGGCCCGCCTTCGGTGGAAGAGTGATGCAGCTTCATATTGTTTTAGTGGCTCCGGCGCGGCCGGAAAACGTCGGCGCGGCGGCGCGCGCGATGAAAACCATGGGCTTCGCTTCGTTGCGCATCGTCGACAGCGAGGCGCACCTGCAGCCGGCTGCACGCTGGGTGGCACACGGGGCCGGCGAGATCCTCGACGGCGTGCAAACGTTCGCCACGTTGGAACAGGCGCTGGCGGATGTAGACTTCACGGTCGCCACCACCGCCCGCAGCCGCGCGCGTTTTCACTACTACTGCACGCCGCCTGAGCTGCTGGAACAGCTGAGTGAGCGTAAGCAGTGGGTCGGCCAGGCCGCGCTGGTGTTCGGCCGCGAAGATTCCGGCCTGACCAACGAAGAGCTGGCGCTGGCAGATTTGCTGACCGGCGTGCCGATGCAGGCGGACTACCCGTCGCTTAACCTGGGCCAGGCGGTGATGGTGTACTGCTACCAGTTGGCGAGCCTGATGGGCGTCAGCACGCCGCAGGAAAAGGTGGCGTCGGAAGGGCAACTCAAAGCGCTGCGCCACCGCGCCGATGCCTTGTTGAACGCTTTGGATGTCGGCGATGACCAAAAATTGCGCGATTGGCTGCATCAGCGCCTCGGGGCGTTGCAACAGCGAGACACGGCGATGTTGCATACGCTGCTGCACGACATCGAAAAAAAACTCGCCAAGTGATAGCGGCTCCATCAGACGGTTACCCAGCGTGATCCACTAGTAAATCGGCTTTAAGTTGTTTTTTTGTTCTGTCGTTTTGCTTTTCACCTCCGATATCGCGCAATGTCGCCGCTGAACGGAAAATAAGCAAAAAAAAGAAATAGTTTGACTTGGGATAGCGATTGCTTTAACCAATAGAGGGGACAGAGTATTTCATGAGACAGACAGACAACATGCGCAACATCAGCCTGAAAACCACAATTATTACCACCACCGATACCACAGGTAACGGGGCGGGCTGACGCGCACAGGAAACACAGAAAAAAGCCCGCACCTAATCAGTGCGGGCTTTTTTTTCGGCTTAAATTCGGAGAGATGACACATGCGAGTGCTGAAATTTGGCGGAACCTCGGTAGCGAATGCGGAACGTTTTCTGCGCGTCGCCGACATCATGGAAAGTAACGCGCGTCAGGGACAGGTAGCCACGGTCTTGTCCGCCCCCGCAAAGATCACCAACCATCTGGTGGCGATGATCGACAAGACGGTGGCGGGTCAGGACATTCTGCCGAATATCAGCGACGCCGAGCGGATCTTTGCCGATCTGCTGAGCGGCCTGGCGCAGGCGCTGCCGGGCTTTGAATACGATCGCCTGAAAGGCGTGGTCGATCAGGAGTTCGCGCAACTCAAGCAGGTGCTGCACGGCGTCTCGTTGCTGGGGCAGTGCCCGGACAGCGTGAACGCGGCGATCATCTGCCGCGGCGAAAAACTCTCCATCGCCATCATGGAAGGGGTGTTCCGCGCCAAGGGTTATCCGGTCACGGTGATCAACCCGGTGGAGAAGCTGCTGGCGCAGGGCCACTACCTGGAGTCTACCGTGGACATCGCCGAGTCCACGCTGCGCATCGCCGCAGCGGCGATCCCGGCCGACCACATCGTGCTGATGGCTGGTTTCACCGCCGGTAACGACAAGGGCGAGCTGGTGGTGTTGGGCCGCAACGGCTCCGACTATTCCGCCGCGGTGCTGGCCGCCTGCCTACGCGCCGACTGTTGCGAAATCTGGACCGACGTCGACGGTGTGTATACCTGCGATCCGCGCACCGTACCGGACGCCAGGCTGCTGAAATCGATGTCGTACCAGGAGGCGATGGAGCTCTCCTACTTCGGCGCCAAAGTGCTGCACCCTCGCACCATCACACCGATTGCCCAGTTCCAAATCCCTTGCCTGATTAAAAACACCTCTAACCCGCAAGCCCCCGGCACGCTGATCGGCAAAGACAGCACCGATGACGCGATGCCGGTCAAAGGCATTACCAACCTGAACAACATGGCGATGATCAACGTCTCCGGCCCGGGCATGAAAGGCATGGTCGGCATGGCCGCGCGGGTGTTCGCCGTGATGTCGCGCGCCGGCATTTCGGTGGTGTTGATCACCCAATCCTCTTCCGAATACAGCATCAGCTTCTGCGTGCCGCAGGGTGAACTGCAGCGCGCCCGCCGGGCGCTGGAGGAGGAGTTCTACCTGGAGCTGAAAGACGGCGTGCTGGATCCGCTGGACGTCATGGAACGCCTGGCGATCATCTCGGTGGTCGGTGACGGCATGCGCACCCTGCGTGGCATCTCCGCGCGCTTCTTCTCCGCGCTGGCGCGCGCCAACATCAATATCGTCGCTATCGCCCAGGGCTCTTCCGAGCGTTCAATTTCGGTGGTGGTCAGCAATGATTCCGCCACCACCGGCGTGCGCGTCAGCCATCAGATGCTGTTCAACACCGATCAGGTGATCGAAGTGTTCGTCATCGGCGTCGGCGGCGTCGGCGGGGCGCTGATCGAGCAAGTCTACCGCCAGCAGCCGTGGCTGAAGCAAAAACATATCGACCTGCGGGTGTGCGGCATCGCCAACTCGCGCGTGATGCTGACCAACGTGCACGGCATCGCGCTGGACAGCTGGCGCGACGAGCTGGCCGGCGCGCAGGAGCCGTTCAATCTCGGCCGCCTGATCCGGCTGGTGAAGGAGTATCACCTGCTGAACCCGGTGATCGTCGACTGTACCTCCAGCCAGGCGGTGGCCGATCAATACGTGGACTTCCTGGCGGACGGTTTCCACGTGGTGACGCCGAACAAAAAGGCCAACACCTCGTCGATGAACTATTATCAGCAACTGCGCGCGGCCGCTGCCGGTTCGCACCGCAAGTTCCTCTATGACACCAACGTCGGCGCCGGTCTGCCGGTGATTGAGAACCTGCAAAACCTGCTGAACGCCGGCGATGAGCTGGTGCGCTTCTCCGGCATTCTGTCCGGGTCGCTGTCCTTTATCTTCGGCAAGCTGGACGAAGGGATGTCGCTGTCGGCCGCGACCCTGCAGGCCAGGGCCAACGGCTACACCGAACCGGATCCGCGCGACGACCTGTCCGGTATGGACGTGGCGCGCAAGCTGCTGATCCTGGCGCGCGAGGCCGGTTACAAACTGGAACTGAGCGATATCGAGGTTGAGGCGGTGCTGCCGCCGTCCTTCGACGCGTCGGGCGATGTGGATCAGTTCCTGGCGCGGCTGCCGGAGCTGGATAAAGAATTCGCGCGCAACGTGGCCAACGCCGCCGAGCAAGGCAAGGTGCTGCGCTATGTCGGCCTGATCGACGAAGGGCGCTGCAAGGTGTGCATCGAGGCGGTGGACGGCAACGATCCGTTGTATAAAGTGAAGAACGGCGAGAACGCGCTGGCCTTCTACAGCCGCTATTATCAGCCGCTGCCGCTGGTGCTGCGCGGCTACGGCGCCGGTAACGATGTGACCGCAGCGGGCGTGTTTGCCGATCTGCTGCGCACACTGTCATGGAAGTTGGGAGTTTAATATGGTTAAGGTGTATGCACCGGCCTCGATCGGTAACGTCAGCGTCGGTTTCGATGTGCTGGGCGCGGCGGTTTCGCCGATCGACGGCACGCTGCTGGGCGACTGCGTCAGCGTCGAAGCCGCCGAAACGTTCAGTTTGCAGAATGCCGGGCGCTTCGTCAGCAAGCTGCCGGCCGAGCCGAAAGAGAACATCGTTTATCAATGCTGGGAGCGTTTCTGCCAGGAGATCGGCCGCGAAGTGCCGGTGGCGATGCGGTTGGAAAAGAACATGCCGATCGGATCGGGGCTGGGTTCCAGCGCCTGTTCGGTGGTGGCTGGGCTGATGGCGATGAACGAATTCTGCGATCGGCCGCTGGATAAAATGACGCTGCTCGGCCTGATGGGCGAGCTGGAAGGGCGCATTTCCGGCAGCGTGCATTACGACAACGTGGCGCCATGCTATTTGGGCGGCCTGCAGCTGATGCTGGAAGAAGAAGGCATCATCAGCCAGGAGGTGCCGTGCTTCGACGATTGGCTGTGGGTCATGGCCTATCCCGGCATCAAGGTGTCCACCGCCGAAGCGCGCGCCATTTTACCCGCACAATACCGTCGTCAGGATTGTATCAGCCACGGCCGCTATCTGGCCGGCTTTATTCATGCCTGCCACACCCGGCAGCCTCAGCTGGCCGCCAAATTAATGCAGGACGTGATCGCTGAACCGTACCGCACCCGGCTGTTGCCGGGCTTCGCCGAAGCGCGCAAGGCGGCGCAGGACATCGGCGCGCTGGCCTGCGGCATCTCCGGCTCCGGCCCGACGCTGTTCGCCGTCTGCAACGACGGCGCCACCGCGCAACGCATGGCCGCCTGGCTGCAACAACACTATCTGCAAAACGACGAAGGTTTTGTTCATATTTGCCGTCTGGATACTGCAGGCGCTCGACTACTGGGATAACGCATGAAACTGTACAACCTTAAGGATCACAACGAGCAGGTCAGCTTCGCGCAGGCGATCAAACAAGGCCTGGGCAAGCAGCAGGGGCTGTTTTTCCCGCTGGAGTTGCCGGCGTTCGAACTGACCGAGATCGACCAGCTGCTGGAGCAGGATTTTGTCACCCGCAGCAGCCGCATTCTGTCGGCCTTTATCGGCGAAGAGGTGCCGGAAGCGGCGCTGAAGAAACGCGTACAGGCCGCCTTTGAGTTCCCGGCGCCGGTGGCGAAAGTGACGGAAGACGTCTCCTGCCTGGAGCTGTTCCACGGCCCGACGCTGGCGTTCAAAGACTTTGGAGGCCGCTTTATGGCGCAGATGCTGGCGGAAGTGGCCGGCGATCAGCCGGTGACCATTTTGACCGCCACCTCCGGCGACACCGGCGCCGCCGTGGCACACGCCTTCTACGGCCTGAAAAACGTCCGGGTGGTGATCCTCTATCCGCAGGGCAAAATCAGCCCGCTGCAGGAAAAGCTGTTCTGCACCCTGGGCGGCAACATTCATACCGTGGCGATCGACGGCGACTTCGACGCCTGTCAGGCGCTGGTGAAGCAGGCGTTCGACGATCAGGAGTTGAAAGATGCGCTACACCTGAACTCGGCCAACTCGATCAACATCAGCCGCTTGCTGGCGCAGATCTGTTATTACTTCGAAGCGGTGGCGCAGCTGCCGCAGGAAGCGCGCAATCAGCTGGTCATTTCGGTGCCGAGCGGCAACTTCGGCGATCTGACCGCCGGGCTGCTGGCCAAGTCGCTGGGTCTGCCGGTGAAGCGCTTCATCGCCGCCACCAACGCCAACGACACCGTGCCGCGCTTCCTGACCAGCGGCCAGTGGCAGCCGCACGCTACGGTCGCGACGCTGTCCAACGCCATGGACGTCAGCCAGCCAAACAACTGGCCGCGCGTGGAAGAGCTGTTCCGTCGTAAGGTCTGGCAGCTGAAAGAGCTGGGTCACGCGGCGGTCAGCGATGAGACCACCAGGGAAACGATGCGTGAACTGGCCGAGCTGGGCTATATCTCCGAACCGCACGCGGCCATTGCCTATCGCGCGCTGCGTGACCAGCTGCAGGAAGGAGAGTTTGGCCTGTTCCTCGGTACCGCGCATCCGGCCAAGTTTAAAGAGAGCGTAGAAGCGATCCTCGGCCAGGAACTGCCGTTGCCGAAAGCGCTGGCGCTGCGGGCCGATCTGCCGCTGCTGTCGCACTCGCTGCCGGCCAATTTCGGCGAGCTGCGCAAGTTCCTGATGGGACTGCCGGCCTGAAGTTCAGCAGGCTAAAATGCGAAAAGCCGTCTTGCGACGGCTTTTTTTATGCCTGCTCCGGGCGTTTGAACACCAGTTCATTACCCTGCGAGGCGGCTTCGTCGAAGGCGTAGCCTTCCAGGTTGAAGTCCACCAGCTGTTCGCTACGCGTCAGGCGATTTTTGATGATAAAGCGGCTCATCAACCCGCGCGCTTTCTTGGCGTAGAAACTGATGACCTTGTACTTGCCGTTCTTCTCGTCGAGGAACACCGGTTTGATCAGCGCGCCGTGCAGTTTGGCCGGCTTCACCGCCTTGAAATACTCGTCGGACGCCAGATTGACCACCACGTCATCGCCCTGCTGCTCCAGCGCTTCGTTGAGTTTCTGGGTGATTTTATCGCCCCAGAAACTGTACAGGTCTTTGCCTTTCGGGTTTTCCAGCTTGATGCCCATCTCCAGCCGGTACGGCATCATCAGATCGAGCGGGCGCAGCACGCCATACAGGCCGGACAGCATGCGCAGATGCTGCTGGGCGAAGTCGAAATCGGCTTCGTTGAAATCCTGCGCCTGCAGGCCGGTGTAAACGTCTCCCTTGAACGCCAGCAGCGCCTGACGGGCATTGTCCGGGGTAAATGTCGGCTGCCACTCGCTAAAGCGCGCGGCGTTCAGCCCGGCCAGCTTGTCGCTGATGCTCATCAGGCTGGCGATTTGCGCCGGCGTCAGCTCGCGGCAAATTTTGATCAGCTGTTTCGACTTGTCCAGCAGTTCGGGCTGCGTGAAGCGTTCTGTCGCCAGCGGGCTTTCGTAATCGAGCGTTTTTGCAGGGGAAATAATAACGAGCATGGCCAGATCCTGTTTATCCAAGTGCGGATACTGTAGCAAAAAGCGCGGGAAAAAGGGGCAATCGGTCCAATAGGCCGGGGCGCGTATCGCAGGCGCCCCGGAAAACTCAGCGCGGCGGCTTTTGGTCGTCCCACACGCCCGGCTCCAACTGCGACTTCAGCTCCGGATAACGGGTGGCGTCGAAGGTTGGCAGCTTGCCCAGGCGGCGTTGGCGATGGTAGTCGTCGGCCAGTTTCAGCGCCACCCGCGACAGCAGCAGGATCGCCGTCAGGTTGGTGATCGCCATCAGGGCCATGGAGGTATCTGCCATTTTCCACACCAGCGGCAGCTCCGCCAGCGCGCCGAACATCACCATGCCCAGCGCCACGCAGCGGAAAATCAGCAGGCCGCCCGGGTGGTTGTGCTCGAGGAACACCAGGTTGCTCTCGGCATAGGCATAGTTGGCGATGATCGAGGTGAAGGCGAAGAAGAAGATGGCGATGGCGACGAACGGTGCCCCCCAACTGCCGACGGCGGTTGACAGCGCGCGCTGGGTCAGATCGATGCCGCTGATGCTGTCGGTCGGCTGATCGAGTATGCCGGAAGAGAGGATGATCGCCGCGGTGGCGCTGCAGATGACGATGGTATCGATAAACACCCCGAGCATTTGCACATAGCCTTGCGAAGCCGGATGCGGCGGATAAGGCGAGGCGGACGCCGCCGCGTTGGGCGCCGAGCCCATGCCGGCTTCGTTGGAGAACAGGCCACGCTGCACGCCCTGAGTCATCGCCTGGGAAATACCGTAACCGACGGCGCCGGCCGCGGCTTCCTGCAGGCCGAAGGCGCTTTTGAAGATCAGCGCCAGGATCGCCGGCATGTGTTCGATGTTATGGCCAATCACCCAGAGAGCCAACAGCAGGTAGGCGCCGGCCATCAGCGGCACCACCAGTTCGGCCACTTTGGCGATGGAACGGATGCCGCCGAAGATCACCACGCCGCTCAGCAACACCAGGCCGATGCCGACGTGCAGCGGCTGCAAATGGAAGGCGACGGCGGAGGCCTGGGCGATGGAGTTGGCCTGCACGGCGTTGAATACCAGGCCGAACGCGATGATCAGGAAGATGGAGAACAGCACGCCCATCCAGCGCATGCCGAGGCCCTTTTCCATGTAATAGGCCGGGCCACCGCGGTAGTTGCCGTTATCGTCTTTGGTTTTGTAGAGCTGAGCCAGCGAGCTTTCCACAAAGGAGGTGGCCATGCCGATAAACGCCACCACCCACATCCAGAAGATGGCGCCGGGGCCGCCGGCGGTGAGGGCAATGGCGACGCCGGTCAGGTTACCGGTGCCGACGCGCGCCGCCAGCGTGGTACAGAGCGCCTGAAAAGAGGAGATGCCGGCGCTGTCGCTTTTATTGCTGTTTTTCAACACCGAGAACATGTGGCTGAAGTGGCGAAGCTGGATAAAGCGGGTACGCAACGTGAAGTAGATGCCGGTGCCGAGCAACAGATAAATCAGCACTGACCCCCACAAAATGTTGTTTATAAAATTCATCAGGTCCGTCAAGGGATCCCTCCTCTTATCGAAATGTCATGCGCACCTGGCAGCATCCACCGCAGGTGAAAAACATTGGCCTATTTTTTACAAGAGCTTAGCTGGAATCGGTCCGGCGTCAGTCGATTAAGATTTTTCGCAGATTAGCGGACGAATTGCATCAATTTTTTCGAATTTAACATAATTTATTCGGACGATAGCACGTTATTGCCTTTCCATCCGCTCGGTTATGGCGAAAGATATCGGCGTAAACGGTTGCTCGCCCAAGGATAAAACAGATGCTTGCGCGCCGCGGTTTTCCAGCCTTGCGCCGGGCTTGGCGCATGTTATTATCAGGGCAGGGCATGGTTGAACAATGCCAAAAGTTCATGCACAAACGATGAGATAATGCCAACATGACCGACAAATTAACTTCCCTGCGCCAGCTGACTACAGTGGTTGCAGATACGGGTGATATCGCGGCAATGAAGCTGTATCAACCGCAGGACGCCACAACCAACCCTTCGCTGATCCTCAATGCAGCCCAAATTCCTGAATACCGCAAACTGATTGACGAAGCCATCGCCTGGGCGCGCGGCCAGAGCAGCGATCGCGAGCAGCAGATCGCCGACGCCGCCGACAAGCTGGCAGTCAACATCGGTCTGGAGATCCTCAAACTGGTTCCGGGCCGCATCTCCACCGAGGTTGACGCGCGTCTGTCTTACGACACCGTTGCCAGCGTGGCCAAGGCCAAGCGCCTGATCAAGCTGTACAACGAAGCCGGCATCAGCAACGATCGCATTCTGATCAAACTGGCCTCGACCTGGCAGGGCATCCGCGCGGCGGAGCAGCTGGAGAAAGAAGGCATCAACTGTAACCTGACGCTGCTGTTCTCCTTCGCTCAGGCTCGCGCCTGTGCCGAAGCCGGCGTTTACCTGATCTCGCCGTTCGTTGGCCGTATCCTCGACTGGTACAAAGCCAACGGCGACAAGAAAGAGTTCGCCCCGCACGAAGATCCGGGCGTGATCTCCGTGACCGAAATTTACCAGTACTACAAACAGCACGGTTACAACACCGTGGTGATGGGCGCCAGCTTCCGTAACGTCGGCGAAATCATCGAACTGGCCGGCTGCGACCGCCTGACCATCGCGCCTGCGCTGCTGAAAGAGCTGGCGGAGAGCGAAGGCGCGCTGGAGCGCAAACTGTCTTACACCGGTGAAGTGAAGGCGCGTCCTGCCGCACTGACCGAACCTGAGTTCTACTGGCAGCACAACCAGGATCCGATGGCGGTTGAGAAACTGACCGACGGCATCCGCAAGTTCGCCGTAGACCAGGGTAAACTGGAAAAAATGATCGCCGACCTGCTGTAATTCCTGCAGATCGCGCAGTAAAAAGGTGGCTCAGGCCACCTTTTTTTATGCCCGACGCTCCCGCCGGCGGGGGAAGCCCTTATACTCTCGGCAATGACAACAGAACGGGAGACGAACCCGTTCGGACCCCATCAGGCTGTAGAGGTTACGCATGGATATTTTACGTATTGGTTTGGTTTCCGTTTCTGACCGCGCTTCCGGCGGCGTTTACCAGGATAAAGGCATTCCGGCGCTGGAGGAGTGGCTGGCCGGCGCGCTGGCGACGCCGTTCAAACTGGAAACCCGGCTGATCCCCGATGAGCAGACGCAAATTGAACAAACGCTGTGTGAGCTGGTGGACGAAATGGGCTGCCATCTGGTGCTGACCACCGGCGGCACCGGGCCGGCGCGTCGCGACGTCACCCCCGACGCCACGCTGGCGATCGCCGATCGCGTGATGCCCGGCTTCGGCGAGCAAATGCGTCAGATCAGCCTACACTATGTGCCAACGGCAATTCTTTCTCGCCAGGTGGGAGCGATCCGCAAGCAGGCGCTGATCATCAACTTGCCCGGCCAACCGAAGTCGATCAAGGAAACGCTGGAAGGGGTAAAGGATGAGCAGGGCAATGCGGTGGTGCACGGCATCTTCGCCAGCGTGCCTTATTGCATTCAACTGCTCGACGGGCCTTACGTCGAAACGCACGCCGCGGTGGTAGCAGCATTTCGGCCAAAGAGCGCGCGTCGCGAGATAAACCTCTAAATTTCAGCGTTCTGCGAGATCGGCTTCAGTCCGTCTGGTGTGAAAATAATTTGCCGTTATAGTAAGGATTCTTTTACAGAAAGCCTGCGGCTTTTATTTTTACAGCCTTTACCGACGGTGCCCTATGCCTCACGACAATAATCGCCGGCTGAACCGGCAAGACTACAAAACGCTGACGTTGGCCGCGTTGGGCGGCGCGCTGGAGTTTTACGACTTCATCATCTTCGTGTTCTTCGCCGCCGTGGTCGGCGATCTGTTCTTCCCGGCGGACATGCCGGAGTGGCTGCGGCTGGTGCAAACCTTCGGCATCTTCGCCGCCGGCTATCTTGCCCGCCCGCTGGGCGGCATCGTGATGGCGCACTTCGGCGATCTGGTCGGCCGCAAAAAGATGTTTACCCTGAGCATTCTGCTGATGGCGTTGCCGACGCTGGCGATGGGTCTGCTGCCGACCTACGCCAGCATCGGCATCGCCGCGCCGCTGCTGCTGCTGTTGATGCGCGTGCTGCAAGGCGCGGCGATCGGCGGTGAGGTGCCGGGCGCCTGGGTCTTCGTCGCCGAACACGTGCCGCGCCGGCGCATCGGCTTCGCCTGCGGCACGCTGACCGCCGGGTTGACGGTAGGCATCTTGCTGGGTTCGGTGGTGGCGACGGTGATCAACACCATGCTCAGCCCGCAGAGCATCGCCGGCGGCGGCTGGCGTATTCCTTTCCTGTTGGGTGGCATGTTCGGCTTGGTGGCGATGTACCTGCGCCGCTGGCTGCAGGAAACGCCAATCTTTATCGAGATGCAGGCGCGTAAAGCGCTGGCCGAAGAGCTGCCGCTGAAATCGGTGGTGCTCAATCACAAACGGGAAGTGGTGGTGTCGATGCTGCTGACCTGGCTGCTCTCTGCGGGTATCGTGGTGGTGATCCTGATGACCCCAACCTATCTGCAAAAACAGTTCGCCATTGCGCCGGCTTTGACGCTGCAGGCCAACAGTATCGCCACCATCATGCTGATCGCCGGCTGCATTGTCGCCGGTTTGTCGGCCGATCGCTTCGGCGCCAGCAAAACGCTGGTGGTCGGCAGTGTGCTGCTGGCCGGCTGCAGCTGGCTGTTCTATCAAACGGTGGGCGTGCGCCCGGAAATGTTGTTCGCCTGCTATGCGCTGGTGGGCTTCAGCGTAGGCGTGGTGGGGGCCGTGCCGTATGTGATGGTGCGGGCCTTCCCGGCGGAAGTGCGGTTTACCGGCATCTCGTTCTCATATAACGTCTCGTACGCTATTTTTGGCGGTTTAACCCCTATTTTTGTGACGCTGATCATGAAATTGACCCCGTTAGCGCCCGCTTACTATGTGCTGGCGCTGTCGCTCATCGGGCTGCTGCTCGGCGTCTACCTGCATCGCGACCTGAACAGCGAAGCCGGCGAGCGGCGAGCCGGTTCCTACAGCTAAAAAAAAGCCCTGCACTGCAGGGCTTTTTCGTCAGGGGAGGGCGATTACACCGTGACCGGCGAGGCCGCGACGCGGGCCGGGGCCGGTTCGCCAATCGGCAGCACGGTGCGGTCGTATTGCTCGTTGAGCACTTCGGCCATCGCCAGGTAAATGGCGCTGGCGCCGCAGATGATGCCCTCATAACCGGCGAAGGTCAGCAGTGCGTGGTTGCCGGTGATATTGCCGACGGCCAGCAAGGCGAACAGCAGCGTGAGGCTGGCGAACACGAACTGCAGCACGCGGTTGGCGGCCAGGGTGCCGAAGAACATGAACAGGGTGAAGACGCCCCACAGCGCCAGGTAGATGCCCAGCACGTGCGCCTCGGTGGCTTCAGCCAGGCCCAGACGCGGCAGCAGCAGCAGGCCGACCAGGCTCAGCCAGAAGCTGCCGTAGGCGGTGAATGCGGTCATGCCGAAGGTGTTGCCCTTCTTGTACTCCAGCAGGCCGGCCAGGATCTGGGCCAGGCCACCGAAGAAAATCCCCATGCTGATGATGGCGGAGTTCAGTGGGAAAAAGCCCGCGTTGTGCAGGTTCAGCAAGACGGTGGTCATCCCGAAGCCCATCAGGCCGAGAGGGCCGGGATTCGCCAACTTGTTGGTGTGCATAAGTCCTCTGCGATAACAGAAAATTAACGGAAACAGCGAAGTAAAATCATAAATGGTCTGAATGGCCAAAAAATCGAAGTTTTCCATCAGAGCGCGCGCATCATAATGATCCCCGCAGCCGGAAACAATGATCTGAATGACGATAAAAAAAGAAATTTTTTTTGCCTTGCCCCTTGATGCCGAGCTGGATGGCCCCATCTTATTTGCAACCGCAGCTGCTAACCGCGGGTCGCACTGAGATATCGGGCAGTTGAAAAGCAAAAAATCGCCCGCATATAGGTTAGCAACCTGACTGATTATGAATTTTTTAGTGGAGACGTTTAGATGGGCAAAATTATTGGTATCGACCTGGGTACTACCAACTCTTGCGTAGCAATTATGGATGGTGCCAAGGCACGCGTGCTGGAAAACGCCGAGGGCGACCGCACCACTCCTTCTATTATCGCATATACCCAGGACGGTGAAACTCTGGTTGGCCAGCCGGCTAAGCGTCAGGCAGTGACCAACCCTGAAAACACCCTGTTCGCCATCAAGCGCCTGATCGGTCGCCGCTTCCAGGATGAAGAAGCGCAGCGCGACAAAGCGATCATGCCGTACAAAATCGTCGAAGCCGACAATGGCGACGCCTGGCTGGAAGTGAAAGGCCAGAAAATGGCTCCGCCGCAGATCTCTGCGGAAGTGCTGAAAAAAATGAAGAAAACGGCGGAAGATTACCTGGGCGAACCGGTAACTGAAGCGGTTATCACCGTGCCGGCTTACTTCAACGACGCCCAGCGTCAGGCGACCAAAGACGCCGGCCGCATCGCGGGTCTGGAAGTCAAACGTATCATCAACGAACCGACCGCTGCGGCCCTGGCCTACGGCCTGGACAAAGAAGTCGGCAACCGCACCATCGCGGTTTATGACCTGGGCGGCGGTACTTTCGATATCTCTATCATCGAAATCGACGACGTTGACGGCGAAAAAACCTTTGAAGTGCTGGCGACCAACGGTGACACCCACCTGGGTGGCGAAGACTTCGACAGCCGTCTGATCAACTACCTGGTGGAAGAGTTCAAGAAAGATCAGGGTATCGATCTGCGCAACGATCCGCTGGCGATGCAGCGCCTGAAAGAAGCCGCTGAGAAAGCGAAGATTGAACTGTCTTCCGCTCAGCAGACCGACGTTAACCTGCCGTACATCACTGCAGACGCGACCGGTCCAAAACACATGAACATCAAAGTGACTCGCGCCAAACTCGAGTCTCTGGTTGAAGATCTGGTTGCGCGTTCTATCGAGCCGCTGAAAGTGGCGCTGAAAGACGCAGGCCTGTCGGTTTCCGACATCCAGGACGTGATCCTGGTGGGCGGCCAGACCCGTATGCCAATGGTGCAGAAGAAAGTCGCAGACTTCTTCGGCAAAGAACCGCGTAAAGACGTGAACCCGGACGAAGCGGTTGCCGTAGGCGCTGCGGTACAGGGCGGCGTGTTGGCCGGTGATGTGAAGGACGTTCTGCTGCTGGACGTGACCCCGCTGTCGCTGGGTATCGAAACCATGGGCAGCGTGATGACGCCGCTGATCACCAAAAACACCACGATCCCGACCAAGCACAGCCAGGTGTTCTCTACTGCGGAAGACAACCAGTCTGCAGTAACCATCCACGTGCTGCAGGGTGAGCGTAAGCGCGCCAGCGATAACAAATCTCTGGGCCAGTTCAACCTGGACGGCATCCAGGCGGCACCGCGCGGCATGGCGCAGATCGAAGTGACCTTCGATATCGATGCCGACGGCATCCTGCACGTGTCTGCCAAAGACAAGAACACCGGTCGTGAGCAGAAGATCACCATCAAGGCATCTTCTGGCCTGAACGAAGACGAAATCCAGAAAATGGTGCGCGATGCCGAGCTGAACGCTGAAGCTGACCGCAAGTTCGAAGAGCTGGTACAGACGCGTAACCAGGCGGATCACCTGATCCACGGTACTCGCAAGCAGCTGGAAGAAGCGGGTGACAAACTGCCGGCGGAAGATAAAACGGCGATCGAAGCGGCGCTGAAAGATCTGGAAGCGGCGGTGAAAGGCGAAGATAAAGCCGAGATCGAAGCGAAGACTCAGGCGCTGGTGCAGGTTTCCGGCAAGCTGCTGGAAATGGCTCAGGCGCAGCAGGCTCAGCAGGGTGCTGACGCCGGCGCGGACAACGCGGCGCAGAAAGACGACGACGTGGTTGACGCTGAGTTCGAAGAAGTTAAAGACAAAAAATAATCGCCCTTAAGCGGGCACGGGGCGGCCGAGATGCCGCTACCGGAAACCAGCACGGGCGTCGAGGCAACTCTGCGCCCGTGCACGCATGTTAAGGGTAAGCGAAAGAATGGCGAAGAAAGACTATTACGAGATTCTCGGCGTCAGCAAGACGGCGGATGAACGTGAGATCAAAAAGGCGTATAAACGCCTGGCGATGAAATACCATCCTGACCGCAACCAGGAACAAGACGCCGAAACCAAGTTTAAAGAAGTTAAAGAAGCTTACGAAGTCCTGACCGACGACCAGAAACGCGCGGCCTACGACCAGTATGGCCACGCGGCCTTTGAACAGGGCGGCATGGGCGGCGGCGGCTTTGGCGGCGGTGCCGACTTCAGCGATATCTTTGGCGACGTGTTTGGCGATATCTTCGGCGGAGGCCGCCGTCAGCGCGCCAGCCGCGGTTCTGATCTGCGCTATAACATGGAGCTGACCCTCGAGGAAGCGGTACGTGGCGTCACCAAAGAGATCCGCATCCCGACGCTGGAAGAGTGCGACGTCTGCCACGGCAGCGGCGCCAAGCCGGGCAGTTCACCGGTCACCTGCCCAACCTGTCACGGTCAAGGCCAGGTGCAAATGCGTCAGGGCTTCTTCACCGTGCAGCAGGCGTGTCCACACTGCCATGGCCGCGGCCAGATCATCAAAGATCCGTGCAACAAGTGCCACGGCCACGGCCGGGTTGAGAAATCCAAAACGCTGTCGGTGAAAATTCCGGCCGGCGTCGATACTGGCGACCGCATCCGCCTGGCGGGTGAAGGCGAAGCCGGCGAGCACGGCGCACCGGCGGGCGATCTGTACGTTCAGGTGCAGGTGAAGGCGCACCCGATCTTCGAGCGTGAAGGCAACAACCTGTACTGTGAAGTGCCGATCAACTTCGCCATGGCGGCGCTGGGCGGCGAGATTGAAGTGCCGACGCTGGATGGCCGGGTGAAACTGAAGGTGCCTTCGGAGACCCAAACCGGCAAGCTGTTCCGCATGCGCGGCAAGGGTGTGAAATCGGTGCGTGGCGGCAGCCAGGGCGACCTGCTGTGCCGCGTAGTGGTGGAAACACCGGTCAATCTGAACGACAAGCAGAAGCAACTGCTGCGTGAGCTGGAAGAGAGCCTGGGCGGCCCATCCGGCGACAAGAACAGCCCGCGCTCGAAGAGCTTCTTCGACGGGGTGAAAAAGTTCTTTGACGATCTGACTCGCTAACCTTCTGTTTCTGTTGGTTTATGTTAGAACCCCGGGCATTTGCCCGGGGTTTTTATTTGCGTGCTACAACGCTCATTCCCTAAGAATAATGTGATTTACTCGTGCTTCTGATCGGTTTTTTCGAGTTATTTAGCATTTATAAACTTATTTTTTCGAACTAAAACGCCCTCTATACTCACTTCATGACTGTGGTTCGCAGGGCGCTACGTCCTGCACAGATTTGGAGAGACGTACTGTGACCAACATCATTCGTCAATTTTTACGTCAGGAAGCCGCGGGCGGCATCATTCTGATCGCGGCGGCGATCGTCGCCCTGATCATGGCCAACAGCCCGGCGCAGGGGATCTATCAGGCATTTCTTAACCTGCCGGTGATGGTGAAAATTGCTTCGCTGGAGATCGCCAAGCCGCTGCTGCTGTGGATCAACGACGGCCTGATGGCCATCTTCTTCCTGGTGGTGGGGCTCGAGGTCAAGCGCGAGCTGATGCAAGGCTCGCTGTCCGGGCGTGACAAGGCGGTGTTTCCGGCGATCGCCGCACTGGGCGGCATGCTGGCGCCGGCGCTGATTTACCTGCTTTTCAACGGCGCGGATGAAGTCACTCGCCAGGGTTGGGCAATCCCGGCGGCGACCGATATCGCCTTCGCGCTGGGCGTAATGGCGCTGCTGGGCAACCGCGTGCCGACTAGCCTGAAAGTATTCCTGCTGGCGTTGGCGATCATCGATGACCTGGGCGTGATTATCATCATCGCGCTGTTCTACACCCACGAAGTGTCGATGGTGGCGCTGGGCGTGGCAGCGGCGGCGACGGTGCTGCTGGCGGTGATGAACTGGCGTGGCGTGGGAAAAACCTCGCTGTATATGATGGTTGGCCTGGTGTTGTGGGTGGCGATCCTCAAGTCCGGGGTGCACGCGACGTTGGCCGGGGTGATCGTCGGCTTTATGATCCCGCTGAACGTCAAGAAGGGGCCATCGCCATCGGAAACGCTGGAGCATGAGCTGCACCCGTGGGTCGCGTTTATGATCCTGCCGCTGTTCGCTTTCGCTAACGCCGGGGTCTCTTTGCAGGGCGTATCGCTGGAAGGATTGACGTCGCTGCTGCCGGTCGGGATTGCGGCTGGCTTGTTTATCGGTAAGCCGCTGGGGATTTTCCTCTTCAGCCTGCTGGCGGTGAAAATGGGCATCGCCCGTTTGCCTGAAGGCATCGGCTTCAAACAGGTATTTGCCGTTTCGGTGCTTTGCGGTATTGGTTTCACCATGTCGATTTTTATCGCCTCGCTGGCGTTCGGCGAGGCGGATATGGCGCTCAGCACCTATTCCCGTCTGGGGATCCTGTTGGGCTCGACGGCTGCGGCGGTGGTAGGGTATGGATTGCTGCGTCTGGCGTTGCCGCGCGTACGTTAATCCTGAATGTGCCCGGTAAGGGCACATAATAAAATGGCTGGTCGGAGCTGTACGGTATAAAATATGTGCAGCTTCGGCCGTTCTTCGTTGGGACTAATGGGGCTATACGTTGTCTGAAGCAGGGAAAGGAAGTTTGTCGCTCGTCACGGCACACCGTTTGCCGCTGCGAAACGTTGTTAAGGAGAGCCGCTCGTGAGGATGTCGCATATCAACTTTAATCACCTTTACTATTTCTGGCAGGTCTGCAAGGCCGGTTCCGTGGTCGGCGCCGCTGAAGCGTTGTTTCTGACGCCGCAGACCATCACCGGCCAGATCAAGGCGCTGGAAGAGCGGTTGGACGGCAAGCTGTTCAAACGCCAGGGGCGCGGGTTGGTGCCTTCGGAGCTGGGGCAGTTGGTGTTCCGCTATGCTGACAAGATGTTTATGCTCAGCCAGGAAATGCTGGATATCGTCAACTATCGCAAAGAGTCGAATCTGCTGTTCGACGTCGGCGTGGCGGACGCGCTGTCGAAGCGCCTGGTCAGCCAGGTGTTGGAAACGGCGGTGGTGGTGGACAACGAACAGATCCACCTGCGTTGTTTTGAATCGACGCACGAGATGCTGCTGGAGCAGCTCAGCCAGCACAAGCTGGATATGATCCTGTCGGATTGCCCGGTGGACTCCAGCCAGCAGGAAGGGCTGTTCTCGCTGAAGCTGGGCGAGTGCGGCATCAGCTTCTTCTGTCGTCAGCCGGCGCCGGAGTTGCCGTTCCCGGCCTGCCTGGAGCAGCGCAAGTTGCTGATCCCCGGCCGCCGTTCGATGCTGGGGCGCAAACTGCTCAACTGGTTCAATACGCAGGGCATCCAGGTGGAGATTCTGGGCGAGTTCGACGATGCGGCGCTGATGAAGGCTTTCGGCATGTACCACAACGCGATCTTCGTGGCGCCGACGCTGTATGCGCAGGATACCTACAACGATGATAACGTGGTGGAGATTGGACGTATAGACAGCGTGCAGGAGGAGTATTACATCATCTTCGCCGAGCGCATGATCCAGCATCCGGCGGTGCAGCGCGTCTGCAACAAAGACTTCTCGGCGCTGTTTTCCTGCTAGCGGTTCACTGAACGCAGGGCGTAAAAAAACCGGCCTGAGCCGGTTTTTTTATCAAGCAGATAACGAAATGCTTACTGCATTGCGTTGATGCGTGCAGTCAGGTTTGACTTATGACGCGCTGCTTTGTTTTTGTGGATCAGGCCTTTAGCTGCCTGACGGTCCACCAGTGGCTGCATTACCAGGAATGCATTTTGTGCTGCTTCTTTGTCGCCAGCTGCGATAGCTGCGTCTACCTTCTTGATGAAGGTACGCACCATTGAGCGACGGCTTGCGTTATGCTTGCGGCGTTTCTCAGACTGTACGGCGCGTTTCTTAGCTGATTTGATATTAGCCAAGGTCCAACTCCCAAATATATTCTATTGAGGACAATTCAAAGGCCGAGGAATATGCCCTTTTAGCCTTCGTTTGTCAATGGATTTGTGCAAATAAGCGCCGTTTGTACAGGCGGCACTCGCTACGTTGTGATGGCGCAGGATTTTACCAGCTTCGCTCTTGGGAATACAGTGTTTCGCGAGAAAATTCGCCAATGTTTTGCCGCGGCGGACGCAAGCCGTTGGCCGCGGTCGAGAATCGGCCCGGTGGCGCCGGATAAACTGCGGCGAAGCCGTTTCACGCGCAGATTATCTCCGGTATGGTATGTCTATTACATAAAGGCACCAATCGCGGGTTAACCTTACCGGCTGTACAAGGTATAATCCGCCGATTTCCACTGTTTTGAGCCAGCTATGGAGCTAATTCGCGGCATTCACAATATCCGGGCGCGCCACCATGGTTGCGTGCTCACCATCGGCAACTTTGACGGCGTACACCGCGGTCATCAGGCGCTGCTGGAGCAGTTGAAGCAACAAGGGCAACGCCTCGGGCTGCCGGTGATGGTCATGATCTTTGAGCCGCAGCCGCTGGAGATGTTCGCCGCAGACAAGGCGCCGGCCCGTTTGACGCGCCTGCGCGACAAGGCCAACTATCTGGCGCAGGCGGGCGTTGATTACCTGCTGTGCGTCAAGTTCGATCCGCGTTTCGCCGCCAACACCGCGCAGGCGTTCGTCGCCGAGCTGCTGGTGGAAAAACTGGGCGTCAAATTCCTGATGGTGGGGGATGATTTTCGCTTTGGCGCCGGGCGTCAGGGCGATTTTCCGCTATTGCAGCAGGCCGGAAAAGAGTACGGCTTCGATGTGGTCAGTACCCCGACCTTCCGCGAAGGCGAGCGGCGCATCAGCAGCACCGCGATCCGCACCGCGCTGAGCGAGGACGATCTGCCGCTGGCAGAGACCCTGCTGGGCCACCCGTACAGCATCTCCGGGCGCGTGGTGCACGGCGATGAGCTGGGCCGCACCATCGGCTTCCCGACCGCCAACCTGCCGCTCAAGCGCCTGGTGGCGCCGGTGAAAGGGGTGTATGCGGTGGAGGTGTACGGCCTGGGGCCGCAGTCGCTGCCGGGCGTGGCCAACATCGGCACGCGTCCGACCGTCGCCGGCGTGCGCCAGCAGCTGGAAGTGCATCTGCTGGATGTCACAATGGATCTTTACGGGCGCCATATTGAGGTGGTGCTCCGCGCAAAATTGCGCAATGAACAACGGTTTGCTTCGCTCGATGCCCTGAAGCAGCAAATCGCCAATGATGTGGTGACGGCCCGGAAGTTCTTCGGGCTACAGACACCGGTTTAATCTCTATAGCCGAAAACGGAACCGAGAATCTAATGAGTGACTACAAGAATACCCTGAACTTGCCGGAAACAGGGTTCCCGATGCGCGGCGATCTCGCCAAGCGCGAACCTGGCATGCTGCAACGTTGGTATGAACAGGATCTGTACGGGATTATTCGTACTGCCAAAAAGGGCAAAAAAACCTTCATTTTGCATGACGGCCCTCCGTATGCGAACGGCAGCATTCACATTGGTCACTCGGTTAACAAGATTCTCAAAGACATTATCATCAAGTCGAAAGGGATGGCCGGCTTCGACTCGCCTTATGTGCCGGGTTGGGATTGCCACGGCCTGCCGATCGAACTGAAGGTGGAACAGCTGTACGGCAAACCGGGCGAGAAGCTGACGGCGGCCGAGTTCCGCCAGAAGTGCCGCGAGTACGCGGCCGAGCAGGTTGAAGGTCAGAAGAAGGACTTCATCCGCCTGGGCGTGCTGGGCGACTGGGATCGTCCCTACCTGACCATGGATTTCAAAACCGAAGCCAACATTATCCGCGCGCTGGGCAAGATCATCAGCAACGGCCACCTGCTGAAAGGCGCCAAGCCGGTTCACTGGTGCACCGACTGCGGCTCATCGCTGGCGGAAGCGGAAGTGGAGTACTACGACAAGACTTCGCCGTCTATCGACGTGACCTTCCACGCGGCCGACGCGGCTGCCGTGGCGGCCAAGTTTGGCGTGAGCCACTTCAACGGCGCCATCTCGCTGGTTATCTGGACCACCACCCCGTGGACCCTGCCAGCCAACCGCGCGATCTCGCTGCATCCGGACTTCACCTATCAACTGGTGCAGGTTGACGGCCAGTGCCTGATCCTGGCGGCCGAACTGGTGGAAAGCGTGATGAAACGCGCCGGCATCACCGAGTGGACGGTGCTGGGCAGCTGCAAAGGCGCCGATCTGGAGCTGCTGCGCTTCAAACACCCGTTCATGGACTTCGACGTGCCGGCGATCCTCGGCGAGCACGTGACGCTGGACGCCGGTACCGGTGCGGTGCACACCGCGCCAGGCCACGGCCCGGACGACTTCGTGATCGGCCAGAAATACGGCCTGGAAGTGGCCAACCCGGTAGGGCCGAACGGCTGCTACCTGACCGGCACCTACCCGCTACTGGACGGCAAGTTTGTTTTCAAGGCTAACGATCTGATCGTCGATCTGCTGCGTGACAAAGGCGCGTTGCTGCACGTCGAGAAGTTCCTGCACAGCTATCCGTGCTGTTGGCGCCACAAGACGCCAATCATCTTCCGCGCCACGCCGCAATGGTTCATCAGCATGGATCAGAAAGGCCTGCGTCAGCAGTCGCTGGAAGAGATCAAGGGCGTGCAGTGGATCCCGGATTGGGGCCAGGCGCGCATCGAAATGATGGTCGCCAACCGCCCGGACTGGTGCATCTCGCGTCAGCGCACCTGGGGCGTACCGATGTCGCTGTTCGTGCACAAAGAGACCGAGCAACTGCACCCACGCACCGTTGAGCTGATGGAAGAAGTGGCCAAGCGCGTCGCGCAAGACGGCATTCAGGCCTGGTGGGATCTGGACGCGGCCGACATCCTCGGCGCGGAAGCCGCCGACTACGTGAAAGTGCCGGATACGCTGGACGTGTGGTTCGATTCCGGTTCTACCCACGCCTCTGTTGTCGATGTGCGCCCTGAATTCAACGGCCACGGCGCCGACATGTATCTGGAAGGCTCCGACCAACACCGCGGCTGGTTCATGTCATCGCTGATGATCTCCACCGCGATGAAGGGCAAGGCGCCTTACAAGGAAGTGCTGACTCACGGCTTCACCGTCGACGGCCAGGGCCGCAAGATGTCCAAGTCGATCGGCAACACCGTCAGCCCGCAGGACGTGATGAACAAGCTCGGCGGCGACATTCTGCGTCTGTGGGTGGCGTCGACCGATTACACCGGCGAGATCGCGGTATCCGACGAGATCCTCAAGCGTTCCGCCGACTCTTACCGCCGCATCCGCAACACCGCGCGCTTCCTGCTGGCCAACCTGAACGGGTTCGAGCCGAGCACCGACTGCGTGGCGCCTGAAGACATGGTGGTGCTGGATCGCTGGGCGGTCGGCCGCGCGCTGGCGGCGCAGCAGGATATCGAACAGGCTTACGCCAACTACGATTTCCATGAAGTGGTGCAGCGTCTGATGCAGTTCTGTTCGGTCGAGATGGGCTCCTTCTACCTGGATATCATCAAGGATCGCCAGTACACCGCCAAGAGCGACAGCGTCGCCCGCCGCAGCTGCCAGACCGCGCTGTATCACATCGTGGAAGCGCTGGTGCGCTGGATGGCGCCGATCATGTCGTTCACCGCAGACGAGATCTGGGGCTTCATGCCGGGCAAACGCGCGCAGTACGTGTTCACCGAAGAGTGGTACGACGGCCTGTTCGGGCTGGCGGAAGGCGAGCCGATGAACGACGCTTTCTGGGCTGAGCTGCTGAAAGTGCGCGGCGAAGTGAACAAGGTGCTGGAGCAGGCGCGTGCCGACAAACGCCTCGGCGGTTCGCTGGAAGCGGCGGTGACGCTGTATGCCGACAGCGAGCTAGCGGCTCGCCTGAACAGCCTGCAGGATGAGCTGCGCTTCGTGCTGCTGACCTCTGCGGCAAGCGTTGCGCCATTGGCGGATGCGCCGGCCGACGTGCAGGCCTCCGAGCTGTTGAAAGGGCTGAAGATCGCCTTCAGCACGGCGCCAGGTGAGAAGTGCCCGCGCTGCTGGCATTACACCACCGATATCGGTCTGGTGGCGGAGCACGCAGACATCTGCGGCCGCTGTGTGAGCAACGTCGCCGGTGACGGCGAGAAGCGTAACTTTGCCTGAGAACTCGCGCCTGATGAGTAAACCAATTTGTTCGACCGGCCTGCGTTGGCTGTGGGTTGTAGTGGCGGTGCTGGCGCTGGATTTCGGCAGCAAGCAGTGGATCCTCGCTAACTTTACGCTGGGCCAGTCCCAGCCGTTGATCCCGTCGTTCAACCTGTTTTACGCGCGCAACTACGGCGCTGCGTTCAGCTTCCTGGCCGATCACGGCGGTTGGCAGCGCTGGTTCTTCGCCGGCATCGCCATCGCCATCGTCGCGGTGCTGCTGGTGATGATGTACCGCAGCGCGGCGCAGCAGAAGCTGAACAACATTGCCTACGCCTTCATCATCGGTGGGGCGTTGGGCAACCTGTTCGATCGCCTGTGGCACGGTTTTGTGGTCGATTTCATCGACTTCTACGTCGGTGACTGGCACTACCCGACCTTCAATCTGGCGGACAGCTTTATCTGCGTGGGTGCGGCGATGATCGTGCTGGAAGGTTTCCTGTCGCCGGCGAACAAAGGCGCAAAGAGTAAAGGTGAGTAACATGACGGCTCAGATTATCAGTGACAGCGCGGTGCTGGTTCACTTTACGCTGAAACTGGAAGACGGTTCGACCGCCGAATCTACCCGCAGCAGCGGCAAACCTGCGCTGTTCCGTCTGGGTGACGGCAGCCTGTCGGCGCCGCTGGAAGCGCAGCTGCTCGGCCTGCGAGCGGGCGACAAGTGTGCCTTTACCCTGCAGCCGGAAGCGGCGTTCGGCGCGGAGAACCCGGATCTGGTCCAGTTCTTCTCGCGCCGCGACTTCGCGGAAACCGGCGTGCCGGACGTGGGCACCATCATGCTGTTTACCGCCATCGACGGCAGCGAAATGCCGGGCGTGGTGCGCGCGGTGGCGGAGGATTCAATCACCGTCGATTTCAACCATCCGCTGGCGGGCCATCCGGTGACCTTTGACATTGAAGTGCTGGAGATCGATCCGCAGCAGGAGGAGACGCATGCAAATATTGCTGGCTAACCCGCGTGGCTTCTGCGCCGGGGTTGATCGTGCGATCAGCATCGTGGAACGTGCGCTGGAGCTGTATGGCGCGCCGATCTACGTACGGCATGAAGTGGTGCACAACCGCTACGTGGTTGACAGCCTGCGTGAGCGGGGCGCCGTGTTTATCGAAGAGATCGCCGAAGTGCCGGACGGTTCTATCCTGATCTTCTCGGCGCACGGCGTGTCTCAGGCGGTACGCGCCGAAGCCAAGGCGCGCGATCTGACCATGTTGTTCGACGCCACTTGCCCATTGGTGACCAAGGTGCATATGGAAGTGGCGCGCGCCAGCCGCCGCGGCACCGAAGCGATTCTGATTGGCCATGCCGGTCATCCGGAGGTGGAAGGCACCATGGGCCAGTACAGCAACCCGAAGGGCGGCATGTACCTGGTCGAATCGCCGGAAGACGTGTGGAAGCTGCAGGTGAAAGACGAAAGCAATCTGTGCTTCATGACGCAGACCACGCTGTCGGTTGATGATACCTCGGACGTGATTGACGCGCTGCGTCAGCGCTTCCCGAGTATTATCGGTCCGCGTAAGGATGACATTTGCTACGCCACCACCAACCGTCAGGAAGCGGTGCGTAACCTGGCCGGCGATGCGGATGTGGTGCTGGTGGTGGGGTCAAAGAACTCTTCCAACTCTAACCGTCTGGCTGAACTGGCGCAGCGCGTGGGCAAACCGGCTTATCTGATCGATTCGGCGGCGGATATTCAGGAGAGCTGGCTGAGCGAAGCGCGCAATATCGGCGTTACCGCCGGCGCCTCGGCACCGGACGTGCTGGTGCAGGAGGTGATCTCTCGCCTGAAAGCGCTGGGCGGCCTGGACGTGCATGAAATCAGCGGGCGTGAAGAGAACATCGTGTTTGAAGTGCCTAAAGAGCTGCGGGTGGACGTTCGTCAGATTGACTGACATGCGCCGGCGGATGACAGCGGGGAGCTTAGGCTTCCCGTTTTTTTTGGAATCGTGCCGCGTTAAAAATAACATGCCATGCATATTCAAATTTTCTGCTAACTAAAGTCAAATTTATTCTGAGTATTTGAAATAACGTCGGTGTAATTAATTATATAGGCTGGCGAAAAGTCATTAATCAGAATATCATTAGGCTGCAATCTAAATGAGGCCCGGTGTTGGCAAAGTGATTACAATAATTACAATAATGGACGTTGCAGATGTTTCTTATTTTATTCCTGTCGAATATGTTCTACGGCCGTTAATCCCTTCTCCTGCAAATAGAGTTTCATATGTTCCAGCAACCGTCTGACTTTTAATGGCTGGATCTCCCTGCGCGGCATAATGGCATAGCAATTAATTTCCGGTAACCGCCAATCAGGCAATATTTCAATCAGCTCACCGCTGCGCAATTCACGTTCAACGTTGGCGAAGAAATTGCGAATGATCCCCTTGCCGGTCAGCGCCAACTCTTTCATCGCCATACCGCTGTTGGTGAACAAACGCCCCGTCATACGCATGCGGTGTTCGCCGCCGTCGCGATGGATAAGACGGACAAACTGCGGGTTGCCGAGCGGTGTAAAGGTGACCCAGTGGTGATGGCTCAGCGCCTGCGGTGAATCCGGCACGCCGTGGTGTGCCAGGTAGGCCGGTGAGGCGCATAACACTTCACGGCAGCGCGCCAGCCGCGTGGAAACGTAGCTGGAGTCGGCCAGCACACCGCCACGTATCGCCAGATCGATGCGTTGCGTGATGAGGTCTATCTTCTCATCGTGGATTTCCAGTCGCAGCGTAAGCTGCGGGTGTTCATCGAGGAAGCTTTGCAGCGCCGGCACCAGATAGTGGGTGGCGAATTCAGTGGAGGTGGCGACACGCAGTTCGCCGACCAGCTCGCCGCGCAGCGCGGCGATCCGTTGTTGGCCACGTTCGGCTGCGTGGATCATCAGCAGGCAATCTTCATAAAAACACAATCCTGCTTCGGTCAGACTCAATGAACGCGTCGATCGCAACAGTAATTGAATGCCCAGATGTTCCTCCAGCTGGCGAATATGTTGGCTGACGGCGGAGGTCGTCATGCCCAATTCTTTTGCCGCCATGCTGAATGCGCCGCAATCGACCACTTTTGAGAAAATGGCCATGCGTTTTAAAATATTGCTCATAGTTTGTTAAGCACAACTTAACCAAGATTGTGAATTATACGGGCTAATAATATAGCACCATCTCTTCTATATTGCCTGAAGCATATAAACGCCGGGCTGATTATTATTTTGCAGAGATTTTTTCTCTTTTTGATAAATCTTATTGCGCTTATCAATAATACACCCGCGCCACATCGCAACAGGAGCTCATTGTGGACAGCGCTCAGAAAGAAGAAATATCGTTAAAGATCCTACGTGAATTATTGCAATACCGCCGCCGTTTCCCCGGCGACGACACCTCGATCGCCGAAGAAGAACGGCGGGTCACTCAGGTGCAATTGCCGCGCATTCGGGCATTCATCGAAAACGAGCAACGTATCGAATTCGTGCTACCGGCCTTCCCGACCAAGTCGCCCAACACCAACAAGGTGATCGGTGCGGTGCCGGACATGGCGGAGCGGCTGTCGTTGATCTTCCTCAACTCGCTGTGCCAGCGCATTCAGCTCTATTACCCGCCGGGGGCGCATATCGTTATCTGCTCCGACGGTCACGTGTTCGGCGATCTGATCCGCGTCAGCGACGACGCGATCAACCACTATCAGCGCGAGATTGAAAGCCTGCTGCATGAAGTGGGCGCGACATACCTGAGCGTGTTCAACCTCGGCGATGTCAAAGGCCTGGCGGAGCATACCGATGATTATGATCTGCTGCGCCGATTGTTGGTGGAGGGCTATGCCGAATCGGAAGAGGCGATCAAACAGCAACTGATGCAGGACGAACAGGGCCTCTTGCTGTACCGCGCCATCACGCGCTTCCTGTATGAAGACAGCCAACTGCCGGGCTACAGCGGTTCCAACGCCGCGCTGCAGAAAGACGCCAAACAGCGCGCTTGCGGCGTGATCCAGCGCAGCTGGGCCTGGGGCAATCTGCTGGCGCAGCACTTCCCGGCGGCGATCCGTCTGTCGATTCACCCGCAGCCGGTCGACAGTCTGAAAATGGGTATCCACATGATGCCGACCAAAGACGACTGGCTGACGCCGTGGCACGGCGTGGCAGCCAACGTGAACGGCCAGTTCGTGCTGATGAAACGTAAAGACGCGCAGAGCCTGGACGGCGAGCTGGTAGAGATCCGCGGCACGCCGAGCCATTACCTGATCGAACAACCGCAGATGGCCTGAGGCCGCTGCATGCTTTTGCGCCCGAAATCCTGACGGGCGCGTTTTTGACGGCACGTTGCCGTGTGAGCAGCACATTCGATGCAAGGAGAATACTGATGAACAACCAACCGCTTAATTGCCATATCCAACCGAATACCCCGTTCGGCGCGATCCTGACGCCGCAGCATCCGGGGCAAAAGATCGGCGAGCTACCGGTGGCGGCGCTGCGAGCGCTGGCGCAGGAGCACCACTTGCTGGTGCTGCGCGGATTCGACTCCGGTTTCAGCGATGGGGAGGTTCTGACGCGCTACGCCGAGCAGTGGGGCGAGATCATGATGTGGCCGTTCGGCGCGGTGCTGGACGTGAAGGAACATCCTGACGCCAAGGATCATATTTTCGACAGCAGCTACGTCCCGCTGCATTGGGATGGCATGTATAAGCCGACCATCCCCGAGTTCCAGCTGTTCCACTGCGTGGCGGCGCCGTCGCAGGACGAAGGCGGGTGCACTACCTTCGTCGATACCACGCGGTTGCTGGCCAATGCGGACGAAACGTTGCTGGATCAGTGGCTGTCGGTGTCGATCACCTACCGCATCAAGCAGGTGGTGCATTACGGCGGAGAAGTCTGTTCGCCGTTGGTGGTGCAGCACCCGAACGGCAGGGGCTTGATCATGCGCTACAATGAACCGCCGACGGAGGGGAAAAAATTCCTCAACCAGCATGCGCTGGAATATCACGGCGTGCCGGAACAACAGCAGGAACAGTTCCATCACACTCTGCAGCAGCACCTGTACGATCCGCGTCACTATTATGCCCATCAGTGGCAACAGGGCGACGTGGTGGTGGCGGACAATTTCTCGCTGCTGCACGGCCGTGAGGGCTTTACCGCCCGTTCCGCGCGTCATTTGCAGCGCGTGCATATTCAGAGCAACCCGGTGTGCGCCAATCTGGCGCTGAAGCCGGCAAACGCAGAAGCGTAAAGGAGCATTATGGCAAGGATACTGATGGCGGCGGTCGCCACTCCGGGGCACGTCTACCCGATGTTGGCCATCGCTCGCCACCTGATTGCCCAAGGGCATCAGGTGCGGGTGATGACCGGCGCGCTGTTCCGCGAACGCGCCGAAGCGGCTGGGGCGAGCTTCGTGCCGTTCGACGCGCAGGTGGATTTCGACTATCGCCACCTGGAGGAGCATTTCCCCGAGCGCGCCGCGCTGCCGCCGGGCAATGCGCAGATGGCGCTGGCGCTGAAAGATTTCTTCGCCGCGCCGATCCCGCTGTTGGATCGTCAGCTGCGTGCGGCCATCGCCGCCGAAAAGACCGATCTGCTGATGGTGGAGAACTGCTTCTACGGCGTGCTGCCGCTGCTGCAGTCCGCCGAACGGCCGCCGGTCTTCGGGATCGGCGTCACGCCGCTGTCGTATTCTTCGCGCGACGCCATTTTCTATGGCCCGCGCATCCCGCCGGCGCTGCTGCCGCGGGCGCTGACCCGCGAGCAATTGGTGGATGAAGCGACGCGGGTGTTGCTTGATGAGGTGCAGCAAAGCTTTGATGCCGCGCTGGTGCAAGCGGGCGGGCGGCCGCTGAATCGCCCGTTTACCGATGCGCTGATCGGCGGCTGCGAGCGTTTCCTGCAGTTGGCCACCACGGCGCTGGAATATGAGCGCGACGACCTGCCGAGCGGTGTGCGCTTCGTCGGGCCGCTGCGCAGCGGTGGTCAACCGGCCGCGGAAGAGGCGCTGTGGGAGGAGGACGATCGTCGGCCGCTGGTGATCGTGTCTCAGGGCACGCTGGCCAATGTCGATCTGCATCAGCTGATCGTGCCGACGCTGCAGGCGCTGGCGCATCTGCCGGTGCGGGTGTTGGCCACCACCGGCGGGCGAGCGACCGAAGGGCTGATGGACGCGTTGCCGGACAACGCCCGAGTGCGGGCGTTCATCTCCTTCGAACACTGGTTACCGCAGGCGGCGTTGCTGATCACCAACGGCGGTTACGGCTCGATCAACTATGCGCTGGACAGCGGCGTGCCGCTGATTGTCGCCGGCACCGGCGAGGACAAGCTGGAGGCGGCCGCGCGCGTGGTGGCCGCCGGCTGCGGCATCAGTCTGCACACCAGCACGCCGAGCGCAGAACAGATCCTGGCGGCGGCGTCGCGTATTCTGCAGCAGCCGATCTATCGGCAACGCGCAGCGCTGGTGCGTGAGGACTATGCCCGCCACGATGCGCTCACGGCGATCGCCAACGAAGTGGCCGCCATTACCGCCTGACCTCGCAGTGTTCCTTTCCCCAGGCGCCGTTTTCGGCGCCTTTTTTCTGCATTTTCTTGCCATGGAAACTGCATGATTATGTACAATCGTCGCAGGCCGCCAAATCGGTTGAATGTTAATCTCACGACAGCGCCGCTGATGAAAGCGGGGGAATATCATAATTTTCTAATTATGAAATGAATCCTCTGGCGACGCTGAAGTGGGACGGTTACCCTGAATCGATAGCCTAATGGGATAGGCGTCAAAACAAGAAGAGAGCAAGCATGAGTGATTCACAAATCCGCATTGCGATTGCGGGCGCCGGCGGCCGGATGGGCCGTCAGTTGATCCAGGCGGTGCAGCAGGCGGAAGGCGTGGTGTTGGGAGCGGCGCTGTCGCGCCCGGGTTCAAGCCTGATCGGCGTCGACGCCGGCGAGCTGGCGGGCATCGGCGCGCTGGGCGTCAAGGTGAGCGACAGTCTGGATAACGTGGCGAGCGAGTTCGACATTCTGATCGACTTCACCTGCCCTGAAAGCACCCTGGGCTACCTGGAATTTTGCGTGGCGCACCATAAGGCGATGGTGATTGGTACCACCGGCTTTGATGACGCCGGCAAGCAGGCGATCCGCGATGCGGCGCAGCATATCGGCATCGTGTTCGCCGCCAACTTCAGCGTCGGCGTCAACCTGGTGCTGAAACTGCTTGAGAAGGCCGCGCAGGTGATGGGCGACTATACCGATATCGAAATCGTTGAGGCACACCATCGCCACAAAGTGGATGCGCCGTCGGGCACGGCGTTGGCCATGGGCGAAGCGATCGCCGGCGCGCTGGGGCGCGATCTGAAAAGCTGTGCGGTCTATGCGCGCGAAGGCCATACCGGCGAACGCGATCCGAAAAGCATCGGCTTTGCCACCATTCGCGCCGGCGACATCGTCGGCGAGCACACCGCGATGTTCGCCGACATCGGTGAACGGGTGGAAATCACCCATAAGGCCTCCAGCCGTATGACTTTTGCCAGCGGCGCGGTGCGCGCGGCTTCCTGGTTGCATAACCGGGATAAAGGCCTGTTTGATATGCGCGATGTGCTAAGTTTGGACCAGATATAACTAAATTGAATACCATCGTGATGTGGTTGTGTTGATCATAATGCTATGATAATAGGGCAATAATTTTATTGTCCTTTTTTTTAACATGATAAATATTATGTTTTGTTGACTTTGTCATTGAAGTGGTTGTTTTTGTGTGTTTATCCTGCTGATTACCTCCGTTTTTTCCGCTGACAGATTTTTTAGCGTCTTTTTCGTCCCATTCTGGCCGCGTTTTCCGTCATTCTTCCCCGCAACCGTTTCCTAGCCCCGGTTTTCTGTGTTTTTATCGCCGCTCACGCCGCATGAGCGCCGAGAACTGCAAAAATAAAACAAAAAATGGCAGTTTGGGTAGACAAGCCAGGCACTCATCATTAAAATGCGCCCAATTTGCCAAAAATTGGCCTCGCGGACGGTTTTTGCATTGATTTAGATCGCGATATCTGAATTAATATGCAAATATTGTGATTGATTATTCCTCGGAGGATGTTTTGATAAAGTCAGCGCTATTGGTTCTGGAAGACGGAACCCAATTCCACGGTCGGGCCATCGGGGCAGAGGGAACGGCAGTGGGGGAAGTGGTCTTCAATACGTCGATGACCGGTTATCAAGAAATCCTCACTGATCCTTCCTATTCCCGCCAGATCGTTACTCTTACTTATCCTCATATCGGCAATGTCGGCACCAATGCTTCCGACGAAGAATCCTCCGCAGTACACGCCCAAGGCCTCGTCATTCGTGACCTCCCGCTGATCGCCAGCAACTACCGCAGTGAAGAAAGCCTGTCCGACTACCTCAAGCGTCACAACATCGTGGCGATCGCCGATATCGATACCCGTAAATTGACCCGCCTGCTGCGCGAAAAAGGCGCCCAGAACGGCTGCATCGTCGCCGCCGATTCGCCGGACGCCGCGCTGGCCCTGGCCAAGGCGCAAGGCTTCCCGGGGTTGAAGGGCATGGATTTGGCGAAAGAGGTCACCACTCAAGAGGCCTACAGCTGGCAGCAAGGCAGCTGGACGCTTGAAGGCGATCTGCCGGAAGCCAAAACCGCCGCGGAACTGCCGTTCCACGTGGTGGCTTACGACTACGGCGCCAAACGCAACATCTTGCGCATGCTGGTGGATCGCGGCTGCCGCCTGACCGTGGTGCCGGCGCAGACCCCAGCCGACGAAGTGCTGAAAATGAATCCGGACGGCATCTTCCTGTCCAACGGCCCGGGCGACCCGGAGCCGTGCGACTACGCCATTGCCGCCATCAAACAGTTCCTGGAAACCGACATTCCGGTGTTCGGCATCTGCCTGGGCCATCAGCTGCTGGCGCTGGCCAGCGGGGCGAAAACCATGAAGATGAAGCTCGGCCACCACGGCGGCAACCACCCGGTGAAGGATCTGGACAACAACACCGTGATGATCACCGCGCAGAACCACGGCTTTGCGGTAGATGAAAACAACCTGCCGGCGAATCTGCGCGTGACGCACAAATCGCTGTTCGACCACACGGTGCAGGGCATTCACCGCACCGACAAGGCGGCGTTCAGCTTCCAGGGCCACCCGGAAGCCAGCCCAGGCCCGCACGACGCCGCGCCGCTGTTCGATCACTTTATCGAACTGATTGAGACTTACCGTTCTAACGCCAAATAATCAGGAGCAGTAAAAAATGCCAAAACGTACAGACATAAAAAGCATCCTGATCCTCGGCGCGGGTCCGATCGTTATCGGCCAGGCGTGTGAGTTCGACTACTCGGGCGCCCAGGCGTGTAAAGCGCTGCGCGAAGAGGGCTACCGCGTCATTCTGGTCAACTCCAACCCGGCGACCATCATGACCGACCCGGAGATGGCCGACGCGACCTACATTGAGCCGATCCACTGGGAAGTGGTGCGCAAGATCATCGAAAAAGAGCGCCCGGATGCGGTGCTGCCGACCATGGGCGGCCAGACGGCGCTGAACTGCGCGCTGGAGCTGGAGCGTCAGGGCGTGCTGGCCGAGTTCGGCGTCACCATGATCGGCGCGACCGCCGATGCCATCGACAAGGCCGAAGACCGCCGCCGTTTCGACGTGGCGATGAAGAAAATCGGTTTGGATACCGCGCGTTCCGGCATCGCACACACCATGGAAGAAGCGCTGGCGGTAGCCGCTGACGTCGGCTTCCCGTGCATTATCCGTCCTTCCTTTACCATGGGCGGCACCGGCGGCGGCATCGCTTACAACCGCGAAGAGTTCGAAGAGATCTGCGAACGCGGTCTGGACCTGTCGCCGACCAACGAGCTGCTGATCGACGAATCGCTGATCGGTTGGAAAGAGTACGAGATGGAAGTGGTGCGTGATAAGAACGACAACTGCATCATCGTTTGCTCCATCGAAAACTTCGACGCCATGGGCATCCACACCGGCGACTCGATCACCGTTGCGCCGGCCCAGACCCTGACCGACAAGGAATACCAAATCATGCGCAACGCCTCGATGGCGGTGCTGCGTGAGATCGGCGTTGAAACCGGCGGCTCCAACGTGCAGTTCTCGGTTAACCCGAAAACCGGCCGCCTGATCGTCATCGAGATGAACCCGCGCGTGTCGCGCTCTTCGGCGCTGGCGTCGAAAGCCACTGGCTTCCCGATCGCCAAGATCGCCGCCAAACTGGCGGTGGGCTATACCCTCGATGAGCTGATGAACGACATCACCGGCGGCCGCACTCCGGCGTCGTTCGAGCCGTCCATCGACTACGTCGTGACCAAGATCCCGCGCTTCAACTTCGAGAAGTTCGCCGGCGCCAACGATCGCCTGACTACCCAGATGAAGTCGGTCGGCGAAGTGATGGCCATCGGCCGCACTCAGCAGGAGTCGCTGCAGAAAGCGCTGCGCGGTCTGGAAGTGGGCGCCACCGGCTTCGATCCGAAAGTGAGCCTGGACGATCCGGAAGCGCTGACCAAAATCCGCCGCGAGCTGAAAGACGCCGGTTCCGACCGCATCTGGTACATCGCCGACGCCTTCCGCGCCGGTCTGTCGGTCGACGGCGTCTTCAACCTGACCAACGTCGATCGCTGGTTCCTGGTGCAGATTGAAGAGCTGGTGCGCCTGGAAGAGCAGGTAGCCGAAGCGGGCATCAATGGCCTGGACAAAGACTTCCTGCGCACGTTGAAGCGCAAGGGCTTCGCCGATGCGCGTCTGGCCAAGCTAGCCGGTGTCGCCGAGAGCGAAATTCGCAAGCTGCGTCACAGCCACGGTCTGCATCCGGTGTACAAGCGCGTGGATACCTGCGCGGCGGAATTCGCCACCGACACCGCCTACATGTACTCCACCTATGAAGAAGAGTGCGAGTCCAACCCGACCAACGACCGGCCGAAAGTGATGGTGCTGGGCGGCGGGCCGAACCGTATCGGCCAGGGCATCGAGTTCGACTACTGCTGCGTGCACGCCTCGCTGGCGCTGCGCGAAGACGGTTACGAGACCATCATGGTCAACTGCAACCCGGAAACCGTCTCCACCGACTACGACACCTCCGACCGCCTGTACTTTGAGCCGGTAACGCTGGAAGACGTGCTGGAAATCGTGCGTATCGAGAAGCCGAAAGGCGTTATCGTGCAGTACGGCGGCCAGACCCCGCTGAAGCTGGCGCGCGAGCTGGAAGCTGCAGGCGTGCCGATCATCGGTACCAGCCCGGATGCCATCGACCGTGCCGAAGACCGCGAGCGCTTCCAGCAGGCGGTCAACCGCCTGGGCCTGAAGCAGCCGGCCAACGCCACCGTCACCGCCATCGAGCAGGCGGTAGAGAAGGCGGCGGGCATCGGCTATCCGCTGGTGGTGCGTCCTTCCTACGTGCTGGGCGGTCGGGCGATGGAAATCGTCTATGACGAAATCGACCTGCGCCGCTACTTCCAGACCGCGGTCAGCGTGTCCAACGATGCACCGGTGTTGCTGGACCGCTTCCTGGACGACGCGGTGGAAGTGGACGTCGATGCTATCTGCGACGGCGAGCGCGTGCTGATTGGCGGCATCATGGAGCACATCGAGCAGGCGGGCGTGCACTCCGGCGACTCCGCGTGTTCGCTGCCGGCGTACACCCTGAGCCAGGAAATTCAGGACGTGATGCGTCGTCAGGTGGAAAAACTGGCGTTCGAGCTGCAGGTGCGCGGCCTGATGAACGTGCAGTTCGCGGTGAAAGACAACGAAGTCTACCTGATTGAAGTCAACCCGCGCGCCGCGCGTACCGTGCCGTTCGTGTCCAAAGCGACCGGCGTGCCGCTGGCCAAAGTGGCCGCGCGCGTGATGGCGGGCAAAACGCTGGTTGAGCAGGGCGTGACCGAAGAAATTATCCCGCCGTACTACTCGGTGAAAGAAGTGGTGCTGCCGTTCAACAAATTCCCGGGCGTCGACCCGATTCTGGGGCCGGAAATGCGCTCTACCGGGGAAGTGATGGGCGTAGGCCGCACCTTCGCGGAAGCCTTCTCCAAAGCGATGCTGGGCAGCAACTCGGGCATGAAGAAGCAGGGCCGCGCGCTGCTGTCGGTGCGCGAAGGCGATAAAGCCCGCGTGGTCGATTTGGCCGCCAGCCTGCTGAAGCAGGGCTTCGAGTTGGATGCCACCCACGGCACCGCGGTGGTGCTGGGCGAAGCGGGCATCAACCCGCGCCTGGTCAACAAGGTGCACGAAGGGCGTCCGCACATTCAAGACCGTATCAAGAACGGCGAGTACACCTACATCGTCAACACCACGGCAGGCCGCCAGGCGATTGAGGACTCCAAGCTGATTCGCCGCAGCGCCCTGCAGTACAAGGTGCACTACGACACCACGCTGAACGGCGGCTTTGCCACCGCGATGGCGCTGAAAGCGGATCCGACCGAGCAGGTGACTTCGGTGCAGGAAATGCACGCGCGTATCGGCAAGTAACCGCGCGAGAACGTTATGCCAGGGCGCTGCAGATGCAGCGCCTTTTTTTATTCAGCGAATTTGTCGGCTGGCGTTAAAAATTTCCGCTATCAATCAGTGGGCAAACTGTCACTCTGTGTGATTGGTATATGCTTGGTGTATTGGCAAGAAACGAAGGAACGACGATAACAATGATTCTGATAATTTATGCTCACCCGTATCCCCGGCATTCGCATGCCAATCAGCGCCTGCTGCAGGCGGTGAGGAATCTCCCCGAGGTAGAGGTGCGCTCGCTGTATGAGCTGTACCCCGATTTCAATATCGATATCAACGCCGAGCAACAGGCGCTGGAGCGCGCCGACCTGGTGGTGCTGCAGCATCCGATGCAGTGGTACAGCTTCCCGCCGCTGTTGAAGCTGTGGATCGACAAAGTGCTGGAGCACGGCTGGGCCTACGGCCACGACGGCAATGCGCTGGTGGGTAAAGGCTGCCTGTGGGCAGTGACCAGCGGCGGCGACGAGCACCACTTCGAGCTGGGCGACTTTCCTAACTTCGCTACGCTGGCGCAGCCGCTGCAGGCTACGGCGATCTATTGCGGCATGAACTGGCAACCTTATTTCGCCGTGCACAACACCTTTACCTGCAACGAGCCGGCGCTGCTCGCCGCCGGCGAAGCCTACCGCCAGCGGTTGGTTGACTACCTGATGGAACATGCCGAAGCGGAAACCCGGGAGGCCAGCCATGGATAACCATCACATGATGATCGAGGGACTGATCTACCTCGGCTCCGCGGCGCTGTTCGTGCCGATCGCGGTGCGACTGGGGCTGGGCTCGGTGCTTGGCTACCTGATCGCCGGCTGTATTATCGGCCCCTGGGGGCTGAAGCTGGTGTCGGATGCCGAGTCGATCCTGACCTTCGCCGAGATCGGCGTGGTGCTGATGCTGTTTATCATCGGCCTGGAGCTGGATCCCAAGCGGCTGTGGACGCTGCGCGCCTCGGTGTTCGGCGGCGGCAGCATCCAAATGGTGGGCTGTGGCCTGGCGCTGAGCGCCTTCTGTTACTTCCTCGGCCTCAACTGGAAGGTGGCGCTGCTGATCGGTTTGACGCTGGCGCTTTCATCTACCGCCATCGCCATGCAGGCGATGAGCGAACGTAATTTGACGCCGTCGCCAATCGGCCGCAGCGCGTTTGCGGTGCTGCTGTTCCAGGATATCGCGGCGATCCCGCTAGTGGCGATGATCCCGCTGCTCGCCAGCAGCGGCGCCACCACCACGCTGGGCGCTTTCGTACTGTCGGCGGCCAAGGTGGTGGGCGCGTTGACGATGGTGGTGCTGCTCGGCCGCTACGTCACCCGCCCGCTGCTGCACTTCGTCGCCCGTTCGGGCATGCGCGAGGTGTTCAGCGCCGTGGCGCTGTTCCTGGTGTTCGGTTTTGGCATCCTGCTGGAGATGGCCGGACTGTCGATGGCGATGGGGGCGTTCCTCGCCGGGGTACTGCTGGCGAGCTCGGAATACCGTCACGCACTGGAGAGCGATATTCAGCCGTTCAAGGGGTTGCTGCTGGGGCTGTTCTTTATCGGCGTTGGCATGTCGATTGACTTCGGCACCCTGTTCCATCACCCGCTGCTGATCGCCTCGCTGCTGCTGGGCTTTATGTTGATCAAGGCGGCGCTGCTGTGGCTGATTGGGCCGCTGCTCGGGGTGCCGAAGCGCCAGCGCGGCCTGTTCGCCATTCTGCTGGGCCAGGGCAGTGAGTTTGCCTTTGTGATTTTCAGCGCCGCGCAGCTGGCCGGCGTATTGCCGGTCGAATGGGCCAAATCGCTGACGCTGGCGGTAGCGCTGTCGATGGCGGCCACGCCGCTGTTGTTGGTGATCGCCGCGCAGCTGGAAAAAAATGCGCCGAAAGAGGAGCGCCCGGCTGACGTCATCGACGACGAGAATGCCAGCGTGATCATTGCCGGCTTCGGCCGTTTCGGCCAGATCGCCGGCCGTTTGCTGTTGGCCAACGGCGTGCACACCGTGGTACTGGATCACGATCCGGACCATATTGAAACGCTGCGCAAATTCGACACCAAGGTGTTTTACGGCGACGCCACGCGGGCCGATCTGCTGGAGGCCGCCGGCGCCGCTCACGCCAAGGTGCTGATCAACGCCATCGACGATGTGGAAGACAGCCTGGCGTTAACCGAGCTGGCCAGGCAGCACTTCCCGCATCTGAAGGTGGTGGCGCGGGCGCGCGACGTCGATCATTGGTATCAGCTGCGGCAGCTAGGGGTGGAAAAACCGGAGCGCGAAACTTTCGAAAGCTCGCTGCGCATCGGCCGTGAAACGCTGGAACTGCTGGGGCTGGACGCCTATGAGGCGCGCGAGAAGGCGGACACGTTCCGCCGCTATAACCTGAAGATGCTGGAAGACACGCTGGAGAATTATCAGGATACTGAATTCCGTATCGCCAGCCTGCAGCGAGCCAAGGAGATGCTCAGTGCGGCCATCGAGCAGGATCAGAATCGGCTGTCGCGGGTGCAGCAGACCGGCTGGCGCGGCAGTATCGACGGCAAGGCGCCGGAAGATGAGGTGGTGGAAGCCAAAGGATAACAGCAGGGGCGCCGTAATGGCGCCCCGTTTTTTTGCTTAGCTCAACGCGACCTTGATCCCTAAGGCGATCAGCATGCCACCCAGCAATTTGTCGACGACCTTCTGCGTCTTTTCCAGCCCGCGGCGCACCGGCCCGCTTTGGATCAGGAACACCAGCAGCGGCCACCAGATGACCGACAG
This sequence comes from Serratia sp. PL7, assembly GCF_945957435.1. Lineage (NCBI taxonomy): Bacteria > Pseudomonadati > Pseudomonadota > Gammaproteobacteria > Enterobacterales > Yersiniaceae > Serratia > Serratia sp. PL7. The sequence goes on from NZ_CAMFLB010000004.1 coordinate 303,291, forward strand.
GCCGAGAATAATCCCCGCGTACCACAGCTTGTCGCCCAGGCCGGAATCGATCTGCAGCACCTGGGTAAATACCGCCAGGAAGAACAGGGTGGCTTTCGGGTTCAGCAGGTTGCACAGGTAGCCTTGCGCAAAGGCGCTCTTCAGGCTGACCTGCTGCTGCGGCAGATTGCTGACGTTCATTTTGCCGCCGCCGCGCGACAGCAGCGCCTGGATGCCGATCCACACCAGATAGACCGCCCCGGCGTATTTCAGCAGGTTAAACAGCCACGGCGTGGTGGTGATCACCACCGCCAGCCCGGCGACGCAGTAGGACATGTGGGTGGCGACACCGCATATCACGCCGAATGCGGTCATCATGGCGGCTAGCCGAGGATAGCGGGCGGCGTTTTTGATCACCAGGAAAAAATCCGGGCCGGGGGAGAGCATGCCGAGGGCGGCAATGCCGGCGACGAACAGCGAAGTTTCAAGCATGGGAGCGTCTCGCGCAAAAGACAGAGTTCTGGCGATAATAACGCCGCTTCCTCTGATGCGCATCAACCCAATGAGGTATTGTTAGGCTCTATGATAATAATTCATCTACCGCCAGCGACGGAGCACCATGCAGCAGACTACCGCCACAGAGAGGCCGGAGCCGCACCGGCAACAGCGTGAAATTACCCGCTTGTGCATTCAATGCGCGCTGCTGCTGTTGCAGCACGGCGCCGAGAGCACGGTGGTGGAACAGCTGTCGACCCGCCTGGGGTTGGCGCTGGGGATGGACAGCGTGGAAAGTTCAATCTCCGCCAATGCGGTGGTGTTGACCACCCTCAGCCACGGCGCCTGCCTGACCACCACCCGCAAGAATGTCGATCGCGGCATCAATATGCAGGTGGTGACCGAAGTGCAGCATATCGTGATCCTCGCCGAGCATCGCCTGGCGGATGCGCACGACGTGGCGCGTCGCTTTGAAAGGATCCGGCCGCTGCGCTACCCGCGCTGGCTGGTGGTGCTGATGGTGGGCCTGTCCTGTGGATGTTTCAGCATGCTTAACGGCGGCGGCGGCGACGCCTTTTTGGTGACCTTTATCGCCAGCGGCGCGGCGATGCTGGTGCGCCAGATCCTCACCGCCCGCCAGATGAATCCGCTGATCAATTTTTGCCTGACGGCGTTTGTCGCTACGTCGATATCTGGGCTGCTGCTGCGCCTACCGGTGTTTAAAGAGACCTCGAGCGTGGCGATGGCCGCCAGCGTGCTGTTGCTGGTGCCGGGCTTCCCGCTGATCAACGCAGTGGCCGATATGTTTAAGGGGCACGTCAACACCGGGCTGGCGCGCTGGGCGATGGCCAGCCTGCTGACGCTGGCCACCTGCATCGGGGTGGTGATGGCGATGTCGCTGTGGGATCTGCGGGGGTGGTCATGACTCTGCTGTGGGCATTGTTGCAGGAGATGCTGTTGGCGGCGGTACCGGCGCTGGGCTTCGCCATGGTGTTCAACGTACCGCTGCGTGCGCTGCGCTATTGCGCGTTGCTCGGGGCAATCGGGCGCGGCTCGCGCATGTTGATGATGCACGCTGGCATGAATATCGAGTGGGCGTCGCTGCTGGCGGCGATCCTGATCGGTATCATCGGCATCTACTGGTCGCGCTGGCTGTTGGCGCATCCGAAGGTGTTCACCGTGGCGGCGGTGATCCCGATGTTCCCCGACATTTCCGCCTATACCGCGATGATAACTGTGGTAGAGATCTCGCATCTTGGCTACAGCGAAGCCTTGATGGAGACCATGATCACCAATTTCCTCAAGGCCAGTTTCATTGTAGGCGCGTTGTCGATCGGCCTGTCGTTACCGGGCCTGTGGCTGTATCGCAAACGCCCCGGCGTGTGAAATTTCCCGGCGGGCGATCGTTGGTTATTAGATATGCTGATAAGAGCTATCTTATATATTCATCTTGCTTGATTAGCCTATCGACGGCACTCAGGCCTTTACGTATAGTGTCACCAATTTTGCTGCCTACACAGGGTTAAACAATGATTATCAGCCTGATCGCTGCCTTGGCGGCGGATCGCGTTATTGGCATGGAAAACGCCATGCCGTGGCACCTGCCGGCGGACCTGGCGTGGTTTAAACGCAACACGTTGAATAAGCCGGTTATTATGGGCCGCAAGACCTTCGAGTCCATCGGCCGCCCGCTGCCGGGCCGCCACAATATCGTTTTGAGCAGCCGCCCAGGTAATGCCGCCGGGGTGACCTGGGTGACCTCGCTGGATGAGGCGCTGGCCGCCGCGGGTGAGGTGGAAGAAGTGATGGTGATCGGCGGTGGGCGCATCTATACCCAGCTGCTGCCGCGCGCCGATCGCCTGTACCTGACGCACATCGACGCCGAAGTCGGCGGCGATACTCACTTCCCGGATTACGAGCCGGACGAGTGGGAAACCACGTTCAGCGAATTCCACGACGCCGACGAGCTGAATTCGCACAGCTACTGCTTCGAAATCCTGCAGCGCCGCTGATTTCAGCGCGTTAGCCAGCTATCCCCGGGGGCGCAAGCAATTGCGCCCCCGGTCTTTTTGCGCCGGTCATTCGTAACCTTTCCGTCACATTACCTGATTAGTATGAAGCCCAACTCCGAGCGCCACGGCAACTCTGGTGAATCTTGACCGCGGCGCCATAACTAAAAAGGTAACCACGTTATGACCAAGCAAATTGAGCAATTAGACGCCGACCGCCTGATCGATCCCACTCGCCGCAAGCTGCTGCTCGGCAGCGCCGGCGCCGTCGGCCTGGCCGGTTTTCTCGGCGGCGGCATCTGGTCGGTCTCCGCCGAGGCGTTAGCCGAGGATCTGCCGCCGAACACGCTGCTGGGTTTCCGGGGCATCGCCGCGTCTACCGCCGATGAAGTGACGATAGCGCCAGGCTACCGCGCCGAGGTGCTGATCTCCTGGGGCGAGCCGCTGGTGGACGGCGCGCCGGCCTTCGATCCGCAGGGCAACAACAGCGCCGCCGATCAGGAAAAACAGTTTGGCGACAACAACGATGGCATGAGCTTCTTCCCTATCGATGACAATCACGGCGTGATGGCCATCAATAACGAATACGTTAACGAGCAGTACCTGTTCGCCCACGGCGGCGCCAAGGCCACCAGCCTGGAAGAGGTGCGCAAATCGCAGGCGGCGCACGGCGTCTCCATTGTCGCGGTCAAGCGGGTCGGCGACGGCCAGCGCTGGGCGGTGGAGCGCCCGTCGCGCTATAACCGCCGCATCACCGCCAACAGCGAGATGCAATTCAGCGGCCCGGCCGCCGGACATCCGCTGTTGCAGACCGCCGCCGATCCGAGCGGCCGCAAGGTGCTGGGCACGTTCGGCAATTGCGCCAACGGCAAGACGCCGTGGGGCACCTACCTGACCTGCGAGGAAAACTTCGACACCTATTTCGGCACCCGTCAGGCCGATTATCGAACCACGCCGGAACAGAAGCGCTACACGCTGAAGGTCAACGAACCGGAGCGCAACTGGCCGGACTATGACGAGCGCTTCGATGTGGCGAAGAACCCCAACGAATTCAACCGCCACGGCTGGATCGTCGAGATCGATCCGTTGAATCCGACCTCGACGCCCATCAAGCACACCGCGCTCGGCCGCTTCAAACATGAAAACGCGGCGGTGACCGTGGCCAAAGACGGCCGTCTGGTGGTGTATATGGGCGACGACGAGCGCGGTGAACATATCTATAAGTACGTTTCCAAAGGCGTGGTCGACGCCGCCAATCCGGCCAACAATCGCACGCTGCTGGACGAGGGAACGCTGTACGTGGCGCAGTTCGACGGCGACGAAGCCGGCACGCCGCTGAAGGGCAAAGGGCGCTGGATTGCGCTCGAGTTCGGCAAGAACGGCCTGACGCCGGAGAACGGCTTCCGCGACGAGGCCGAAGTGCTGATCTTCGCCCGCAAGGCGGCGCAGCAGGTCGGCGCCACCAAGATGGATCGCCCTGAGTGGATCGCGGTCAACCCGCATGACGGACGCGCGTACTGCACGCTGACCAACAACAGCAAGCGCGGCGAGGAAGGGATGCCGTTGAACGCCGCCAACCCGCGACCGAACAATATCTACGGCCAAATCATTCGCTGGGACGAGGGCGGCGACGCCACCGCCGACGTCTTCGCCTGGGACATCTATGCGTTGTGCGGCAACCCGATCGCCCACCCCGAAGGCGTCAACCGCGGCACGCCGAATATCACGGCGGAAAATACCTTCAACAGCCCGGACGGGCTGGGCTTCGATCGCGCCGGCCGCCTGTGGATCCTCACCGACGGCAAGTACAGCAACAAGGGCGATTACGTCGGGCAGGGCAACAACCAGATGCTGGTGGGCGATCCGGTCAGCGGCGAGATCCGCCGTTTCATGGTGGGGCCAAAGTCCTGCGAACTGACCGGCATCACCTTCACCCCGGACTACAAGACGATGTTCGTCAACGTACAGCATCCGGGAGAAGAGGGCGATTCGCACTTCCCGAACAACAGCCCGTGCCCGCGTTCATCGGTGTTGATGATCACGCGTGAAGATGGCGGAGTGATTGGAGCGTAAGGCGGCAATCAATACAGAACAAAGGCGGCCACCGGGCCGCCTTTATCGTTTCAGGATGCGGCTAATCTGCCGGCGTGGTCAGGCGCTTCGCCGCGATTGGCGGGTTGCGTGAAGTAACGGCGGTCTTCCCAGCGCAGCATCGTCAGATCGCCGCCCCAGCAGCAGCCGGTATCCAGCCCGATCACGCCCTCCGGCGTACCCTTGCCTTCCAGCGAGGCCCAGTGGCCGAAGATGATGGTGTATTCCGGATCCACCAGGCGCGGCAGCTCGAACCACGGTTTCAGCGGCGCCGGCGCGCTGCCCGGCGCATCTTTGCAGATCATGTCGAGCTGGCCGTTGGGGAAGCAGTAGCGCATGCGCGTCAGCGCATTGGTGCTGAAACGCAGGCGCGCCAGGCCGCTCAGCTCCGGCGCCCAGTTGTTCGGCATGTCGCCGTACATGGCGTCGAGGAACAGCGGATAGCTGTCGCTGCTCAATACCGCCTCCACTTCGCGTGCGCACATTTTCGCGGTGTCGATGTCCCACTGCGGGGTGATGCCGGCGTGGGCCATCACCAGCTTTTGCTCATCATCCACCTGCAGCACCGGTTGGCGGCGCAGCCAATTGATCAGTTCGTCGGCGTCCGGCGCTTCCAGCAGCGGCGTGATGCGATCTTTGGGTTTGTTGCGGCTAATGCCGGCGTAAACCGCCAGCAGGTGCAGATCGTGGTTGCCCAGCACCATGCGCACCGCCGGGCCGAGCGAGCGCACATAGCGCAGCACGTCCAGCGAGGCGGGGCCGCGCGCCACCAGATCGCCGGTCAGCCACAGTTGATCGCGCTCGGGATCGAAAGCAGCCTGAGCCAGCAGCGACTTCAGTTCATCGAAACAGCCGTGAACGTCGCCGATAAGGTATGTCGACATAGTTAATGGATCAGCGTTGGAATGGCTAAGCGGAACACGGGAATAGCGGTGCGGAACGGCTGACCCTGATGGTCCACCATTTCGTAATGGCCTTCCATGGTGCCCAGCGGCGTTTCCAGAATGGCGCCGCTAGTGTACTGAAACTCGCCACCGGGCGGAATGACGGGCTGTTCGCCGATCACGCCTTCGCCCTGGACTTCGGTCTGACGGCCGTTGCTGTTGGTGATCAGCCAGTAACGGCCCAACAGTTGCACGTCGGTCCGCCCCAGATTGCGGATGGTGATGGTATAGGCGAAGACGTAACGCTCTTCTTCAGGGATCGACTGTGATTCCACATAGATGCTCTGAACCTGAATACACACGCGGGGCGAATCAATCATGACAACAACTCCTTATTGCTGCGGCGCCGGATTGGCTGACAGCCAGTTCGCCAGCTTGCAGTACTGCGCCACAGAAATATTTTCTGCTCTGAGCGAAGGATCGACGCCCAGCTCCGTCAGCTGCTCCGGCGTGAACAGGTCGCCCAGGCTATTGCGGATGGTTTTCCGCCGCTGGTTGAATGCCTGCGTGGTGATGCGGCTCAGCATGCGCACGTCGCCCACCGGGTTCGGCAGCTCGGTGTGCGGCACCAGACGCACCACGGCGGAATCGACCTTCGGCGGCGGCGCGAACGCGGTCGGCGGCACTTCCAGCACCGGAATGACGTTGCAGTAGTACTGCGCCATCACGGTCAAACGCCCGTAGGCCTTGCTGTTCGGGCCGGCCACCAGACGGTTGACCACCTCTTTTTGCAACATAAAGTGCATGTCGCGGATTGCCTGAGTATAGCTGAAAAGGTGGAACATCAGCGGCGTCGAAATATTGTACGGCAGGTTACCAAATACGCGCAGCGGTTGGCCAGCTTCCTCGGCCAGTTCGGCGAAATTCACCGTCATGGCGTCCTGCTGGTGGATGGTCAGCTTGTCTTTCAGGCGCGGGTGGTTCTCCAGCCGGGTGGCCAGATCGCGGTCCAGTTCGATCACCGTCATGCGGTCCATGCGTGCGCCGACCGGCTCGGTCAACGCGCCGAGGCCGGGGCCGATCTCAACCACCGCTTCGCCCGGCTGTGGGTGAATGGCGGAGACAATGCTATCGATGACAAACTGATCGGTTAAAAAGTTTTGTCCAAAGCGTTTGCGGGCAAAGTGCCCTTGGTGGACTCTGTTATTCATTACAATTAATTATCATTTTAATGGCGAGATTCAGGGCCGTTTGGAAACTGCCGACATCGGCGGTGCCGGTGCCGGCCAGTTCCAGAGCGGTACCGTGGTCGACCGAGGTGCGTATGAAAGGCAAACCGAGGGTGATATTCACCGCGCGGCCGAACCCTTGGTATTTTAGCACCGGCAGCCCCTGATCGTGATACATCGCCAGCACCGCATCGGCATCTTGCAGATATTTGGGCTGGAACAGGGTGTCCGCCGGCAGCGGGCCGACAAGATGGATGCCGTCAGCGCGCAGCGCGTCGAGCGCCGGGATGATGGTATCTATCTCTTCGTGCCCCATATGGCCGCCTTCCCCGGCGTGGGGATTCAGACCGCAAACGTAAATGTGCGGCTGGGCGATGCCAAATTTGGTTTTCAGATCGTGGTCGAGGATGCGGATGACTTCGAACAGGCTCTGCTGCGTGATGGCGCCCGGCACCGCCAGCAGCGGCAGGTGGGTGGTCGCCAGCGCCACGCGCAGCTCTTCGGTCGCGAGCATCATCACCACGCGATCGCAGCGGCTGCGATCGGCAAAGAATTCGGTATGGCCGATAAACGGCACGCCGGCGTCGTTGATCACGCCCTTGTTCACCGGGCCGGTGATCAGCGCCGCGAACTCGCCGTTCAGGCAGCCGTCGCAGGCGCGCGCCAGGGTTTCCACCACGTAGGCGCTGTTGCCGACGTTCAACTCACCGGCGGTAACCGGGTGAGCGAGCGGGACCGGTAGCACGGTCAGCGTGCCGGCGCGTTGCGCTTCGGCCGGTTGCTGCGGCTGGTAGTCGCGCAGCGTCAGCGGCAGGCCCATACGCTTGGCGCGTTCAAGCAGCAGGGCCGGATCGGCGCACACCACCAGCTCAACAGGCCAATCCTGTTGCGCCAGCGCGGCTACCAAATCCGGCCCCACCCCGGCGGGTTCGCCGGGGGTAATGACGACGCGTTTATTGCTGTGCATCGCTGCCATCGAGGATCTTCACGTAAGCCTGGGCGCGCTGTTCCTGCATCCAGGTCTGCGCTTCTTCAGCGAACTTACGGTTGAACAGCATACGGTAAGCACGGTCTTTTTGCGCAGCGTCGGTCTTATCCACCTGACGGGTATCCAGCAGCTGGATCAGGTGCCAACCGAAGGAGGAGTGGACCGGCGCGCTGATTTCACCCTTGCTCAGCTTTAGCAACGCATCGCGGAAGGCCGGATCGTAGATGTCCGGGGAAGCCCAGCCCAGATCGCCGCCTTGCATCGCAGAACCCGGATCTTGCGACAGCTGTTTGGCTTCGTCGGCAAACTTGGCGCGGCCGCTCTTGATCGCTTCCGCCACGGATTGCAGTTTGGCGCGAGCCTGGTCGTCGGTCAGCACCACTGAAGGTTTCAGCAGGATGTGACGGGCGTGCACTTCGGTGACCGACACCGACTGGCTGGCGCCGCGAATGTCGTTCACTTTCAGGATGTGGAAGCCGACGCCGGAACGGATTGGGCCGACGACGTCGCCTTTCTTGGCGCTCACCAGACGTTCCGCGAACAGGGTCGGGATTTCTTGCAGTTTGCCCCAGCCCATGTTGCCACCTTTCAGCGCCTGAGAGTCGGCGGAGTAGGTGATCGCCAGCTTGCCGAAGTCGGCGCCGCTGTTGATCTCACCCACCAGACGTTTGGCCAGCTCTTCGGCTTTGTCGACCTGCTGCTGCGACGGGTTTTCCGGCAGCGGGATCAGGATGTGGCTGATGTTCATTTCGGTGTCGCTGCCGTTCTGTGCGCCCACCTGTTTGGCCAGTGCGTCCACTTCCTGTGGCAGGATGGTGACGCGGCGGCGCACTTCGTTGTTACGCACTTCGGAGATCAGCATCTCTTTGCGGATCTGCGCGCGGTAGGTGTTGTAGTTCAACCCTTCGTACGACAGGCGGCTGCGCAGCTGATCGACGCTCATCTTGTTTTGCGCGGCGATGTTGGCGATCGCCTTGTCCAGATCGGCATCGGACACGGTGATGCCCATTTTCTTGGCCATCTGCAGCTGGATGTTATCCATGATCAGGCGTTCGATGATCTGATGGCGCAGCGTCTTGTCGTCCGGCAGTTGCTGGCCGGCCTGCTGGGCGTTGAGCTTGACTGACTGCAACAGACCGTTGACGTCGCTTTCGAGTACCACGCCGTTATCCACGACGGCGGCGACTTTATCCACTTCTTGGGGTGCTGCGAACGCGGCATTGGCGCAAACCACCAATCCGAGAATAAGCGTTCTCCAGTTCTTCATACATTTCCCATTATGTAATCCGCAAATGCGGGTGAAAGTTCTCGTTTTCAAAGTGTTGCAAAGCGTCAGAATGCGCGCTGATACGGCAGAATGCCGGAGCGCAGCATTTCTGCGGAGCCGAGACTATGATCGCTGCTCAGGCCGCGCAGTTCGACGTTGAACGAAACTCTGTTGTCGTAAACGCTGGTATTGTTGCTGTTGTTCCAGTCGGTGATCTTGCGCTCATAGCCCAGCGTCACCGCCCAGCAGCAGGTGTTGTACTTCAGCCCCACCAACTGATCGGCGGATTGTTTGGCGCGGGTGTCGTAGTAGTACGCCCCGACCACCGCCCAACGATCGGCGATCGGCCAACTGCCGGTGATGCCCACCTGCGAGATGCCGTCCTGGAAGGCCGGAACCGTTTTGGTGTTCAACGCCGTCTGGATATATTCCGGCGTGGCGTAACGGTAGTTCAACTGCACCACGCGCTCGGCGTCCTGGCGGTATTCCACCACGCCGTTGCCCAGCGAGACGCTGTTCAGGCGGGTGTCGTACTGCAGGCCGCCGCGCAGGCCCCAACGATCGTCGATTTTCCAATAGGTATCGCCGGCCCAGGCTACGCTGCCGGTATCGTCGTTGTTGTCGTAACCGGTCATCTGGTCACCGGTACGCGAACGGCTGAAGTAGTAGATTTGACCCACGGAAGCGTTAAAACGTTCAACCAGGGCGTCATCATAAATGCGGGTGGTCAAACCGGTAGAGACGCGGTTCTGCGAAGCGATGCGATCCAGGCCGCTGTAGGTGCGATCGCGGAACAGGCCGGAGTAGTCGGTCTGCAGCAGCGTGGTGTCGTAGGTGTAGATGTTGCTCTGGTCGCGGTACGGCACATACAGGTACTGCACGCGCGGCTCCAGCGTCTGGGTAGCGCCCTCGGCCCAGATCATCGGCCTCTCGAACACCAGCTTGCCGTCGACTTTGAACTGCGGCAGTACGCGGTTGACCGAATCATCGAGCTCCGGCGCGGCAGCGTTTTTGCGGCTCTGGTAGTTGGCCGCGAAACCGTCAGGAATATCCTGCTGGTAGTGGGTCGCCATCACCTTGGCTTCGGTGTTCAGGCTGGCCCAGCCGTTGGTGAGCGGCAGACTCAGCGTCGGCTCCATATGCAGACGGGTGGCGTCAGGGCTATATGGGTTGACGCTGGTGAACTTGGCCGCCTGGCCGTAAATATGGAAGTCGAACGGGCCGAGGTCGTTCTTGTAGTAGTTCAGGTCCAGCTGCGGCTGAACTTTATACGAGTCCGACTGTGAACGATCGGTGTCGTCGTAGATCTGGAACTGCTTGGAGCTCAGCGTGGCGTTCCAGTTTTCGTTGGCGTAGCCGAGGCTGAATTTCTGCGTGGCGTAGCCGTCGGTGGTGGAACCGTATTTGGAGTCCAGATCGGTGAAGTATTTGGAATCGCTGACCTTGGTGTAGTCGACGTTGAAGCGCCATACCTGATCCATGACGCCGTTATGGTTCCAGTAGAACAGCCAGCGTTTGTTGTCGTCATGATCTTTGCCGTATTCTTTGTCGTCCGGCAGCCAGTCGAACTCCATCAGGCCGAGGCCCGGCTGCACCAGATAACGGAACTCGGTCTGCCACTGCAGGCCGCGCTTGGACATATAGTGCGGTGTGATGGTGGCGTCGTAGTTCGGCGCGATGTTCCAATAGTACGGCAACATGAACTCGAAGCCATTGTTGCTGCCGTACTTGGCGTTCGGGATCAGGAAGCCGGAACGGCGCTTGTCGCCGACCGGCAATTGCAGGTACGGGCTGTAGAACACCGGCACGCCGCCGATGCGGAAGCGGGCGTTCCAGATTTCCGCCACCTGCTCTTCGCGATCGTGGATCACTTCGGAACCGACCACGCTCCAGCTGTCGTCGCCCGGCAGGCAGGAGGTAAAGGTGCCGTTTTCCAGGATGGTGTAACGGTTGGCGCCGCGCATTTTCATCTTGTCGGCGTCGCCGCGACCCTGACGGCCTACCATCTGGTAGTCGCCTTCATAGACGTCGGTATCTTTGGTATTCAGGTTCGACCAGGCCTTCGGGCCTTTCAGTTTGATCTGATTGTCGCTGTAGTGCACGTCGCCGGTAGCGGTGACGGTGCGCACCGGATCCGTCTGGCCGGGGTTTTCCGTCTGGTTCAGCTCAACTTCTTTGGCGGTCAGGGTGCTGTTACCCTGCTCGATATGCACGTTGCCGCTGAACAGGGCGCTTTTCGGGTAGTCGGCGCGCGAGTCATCGGCATTGATGGTCACCGGCTGGCTGTTCGGATCGCCGCTGACCAAAGGCTTGTCGTAAACGGGAACGCCAAGCATGCATTGCTCGGCCAGATCAGCCAGCGCATGCTGACTGTAGAGTGCCGTCCAAATCATCGTGGCCAGCAGTGTTGGGAAACTTTTTTTCATACGCGGTTTTGGTGTTCCGTCATCAGAGGCGTCGTGTCCGGCAAACGGTCAGAGACTATATTACTCATCTGCGTTGCGCTAGTGCTAAATCCAGCCGTTTACTTGCGTCGTCGTTAGGCGCAAAGATAAATGACAGGTATGATAATCCAAATTCTAGGAAAAATCGCCTGCGCCCTTTCCTGAAACGGAGGAGAGCGGGCGGCTTTCGGCATGATAATTGAGGAGTATATGCAGTATTGGGGAAAACTGCTCGGCGTCATCGTCGCCATCTGGTCTGGCGCGGGATTCTGGGGTGTAGTTCTGGGGCTGATTATCGGTCATATGATCGATACGGCGCGCAGCAACAAGCGCAGTCGGGGGTTTTTCACCGACCAGCAAACGCGGCAAACGCTGTTTTTCCGCACCACTTTTCAGGTGATGGGCCACCTGACCAAATCCAAAGGACGCGTCACCGAGGCGGATATTCAGATCGCCAGCCTGTTTATGGATCGCCTTCAACTGCACGGCGAAGCGCGCACCGCGGCGCAGCAGGCGTTCCGCGAGGGCAAACAGAGCCAGTTCCCGCTGCGTGAGACGCTGCAGCAGTTCCGCAGTATCTGTTTCGGCCGCTTCGATCTGATTCGGATGTTTCTGGAAATTCAGATTCAGGCGGCGTTCGCCGACGGCTCGCTGCACCCGAACGAACGTCAGGTGCTGTATGTCATCGCCGAAGAGCTGGGCATTTCGCGCGCGCAGTTCGATCAGTTCCTCAGCATGATGGAGGGCGGGCGTCAGTTCGGCGGCGGTCAGCAGGGCGGGTATTCGCAGGGCGGCTATCAGCAGGCTCAGCGCGGCCCGACGCTCGACGATGCGTGCAAGGTGCTTGGCGTGCGCAGCAGCGACGATGCCGCCACCATCAAACGCGCCTACCGCAAGCTGATGAGCGAACACCATCCGGATAAGCTGGTGGCGAAAGGCTTGCCGCCGGAGATGATGGAAATGGCCAAGCAGAAAGCGCAGGAGATCCAGGCGGCGTACGACCTGATCAAACGCGAGAAAGGTTTTAAATAACGATACCCGTCATACTTCGAGCTGCAGGAGTGTTGGCTGCCCGCGCTTACCCCGGTCACGTACTTTTTGTACGCTCCCGGGGCTGCGCTTAGTTGCCGCCTTCCTGCAACTCGAATTATTTAGGGTATCTCAGGGTGATGAGCTCAGAAATCCGGCTCGGCGCGAAAGTGCATCGGCGTCTGGAAGGCGGGGTGGGTGATGCGCAACTCCTGCGCGTGCAGCTGCAGCCGCGGCGCCATCGCTTTGGCTTCCGGCGGGGCATAGAAACCGTCGCCGAGGATCGGGTGTCCCAGCGCCAGCATGTGCACCCGCAGCTGGTGCGAGCGGCCGGTGATCGGCGTCAGCTTCACGCGGGTGCTGCCGTCGGCGTCGCGCGACAGCACCCGATATTCCGTCTGCGCCGCTTTGCCGGTGTCAAAACACACTTTTTGCAGCGGCCGGTTCGGCCAGTCGCAGATCAGCGGCAAATCCACTAACCCTTCATCATGCGCCATATGTCCCCAAACGCGGGCGATATAGGATTTCTTCGGTTCGCGTTCGCGAAATTGACGCTTTAGCTCACGCTCGGCGGCCTTGTTGAGCGCCACCACGATCACCCCGCTCGTGGCCATATCCAGCCGGTGCACCGATTCGGCGGCCGGATGATCGGCCTGAATGCGGGTCATCAGGCTGTCTTTGTTTTCCGGGGCGCGGCCGGGTACCGACAGCAAGCCGCTGGGCTTGTTGACCACCATGATGTGTTCATCCTGATACAGGATGTGCAGCGGGTCCTGCGGGGGATTGTAGGGTTCCATCTTGGCTCCGCGAAAAGGGCCGAACGGGGAGACGGTGGCCTCCCCGCATCGCGCCGGTTATTGGTGGGTGACCACCACCAGTCGAATGGCGTCGAGACGCCAGCCGGCTTCATTGAGGTTGGCCAGCACCTGACGGCGGTTGAACTCCAGCGTCTCGACTTCGTCGTCGCGGATGTTCGGGTTGACCGCCTTCAGCGCTTCCAGACGCGCCAGCTCTGCGCTCAGCTTGTCGTCCGCCTCTTGCTTCGCCTGTTCGATAAGCTGGCGCGCCTGCGCTTCCACCAGGCTTTCCGCCTGCTGCAGCATGGCGTGCACGTCTTGTTGCACGGCATTGACCAGCTTGCTGGAGGTGTGGCGGTTGACCGCGTTCAACTGGCGGTTGAAGCTTTCGAACTCGACCTGCGCCGCCAGGTTGGTGCCCTTGCGATCCATCAGCATGCGGATCGGCGTCGGTGGCAGGAAGCGGGTCAGCTGCAGGTGTTTCGGCGCCTGGGCCTCCACCACATAGACCAGTTCCACCAGCAGGGTGCCAACCGGCAGTGCTTTGTTTTTCAACAGGGACACCGCGCAGCTGCCGGTATCGCCGGACAGGATCAGATCCAGGCCATTGCGGATGATCGGGTGCTCCCAACTGACGAACTGCGCGTCTTCGCGCGACAGCGCCTGATCGCGGTCGAAGGTCACGGTGCAGCCGTCCTGCGGCAGGCCCGGGAAGTCCGGCACCAGCATATGGTCTGACGGCGTCAGCACGATCAGGCTGTCGCTGCGGTCTTCCTGATTGATGCCGACAATGTCGAACAGGTTGAGCGCGAAGCCTACCAGGTTGACGTCGTTATCCTGCTCGGCGATGGCGGCGGCCAGCGCTTGGGCTTTGTCGCCGCCGTTGGAGTGCATCTCCAGCAGGCGGTCGCGGCCCTGTTCCAGCTGCGCTTTCAACTGATCGTGCTGCTGGCGGCAGGCGTGGATGAATTCGTCCAGGCCTTCCTGCTCGGTCGGCGCGGCCAGATAGCCGATCAACTGCTCGTAGCAGCTGTCGTAGATGGTGCGGCCGGTTGGGCAGGTGTGTTCGAAGGCGTCCAGCCCCTCGTGGAACCAACGGCCCAGCACCGCCTGCGCGGTGTGCTCCAGGTAAGGCACCATGATCTGGATATCGTGCATTTGGCCGATACGGTCCAGACGGCCGATACGCTGTTCCAGCAGATCCGGGTTGAACGGCAGATCGAACATCACCAGCTGGCTGGCGAACTGGAAGTTGCGGCCTTCGGAGCCGATCTCGGAACACAGCAGCACCTGCGCGCCCTCCTCTTCGGAGGCGAAGTAGGCGGCGGCGCGGTCGCGCTCGATGATCGACAGCCCTTCGTGGAACACCGCGGCGCGGATCGCTTCACGCTCGCGCAGCACCTGCTCCAGCTGCAGCGCGGTGTCGGCTTTGGCGCAGATCACCAGCACTTTTTCGTTACGGTTGGCCAGCAGGTAGTCCAGCAACCACTCGACGCGCGGGTCGAAGTTCCACCAGGTGGCGTTTTCGCCCTCGAATTCCTGGTAGATCTGCTCCGGGTACAGCATGTCGCGCGCGCGCGCTTCGACGGATTTCTTGGCGCCCATGATGCCGGACACTTTGATCGCGGTCTGATACTGGGTTGGCAACGGGAGCTTGATCTGGTGCAGGTTGCGGTGCGGGAAGCCCTTCACGCCGTTGCGGGTGTTGCGGAACAGCACGCGGCTGGTGCCGTGGCGATCCATCAGCATGGCCACCAGCTCCTGGCGCGCCTGCTCGGCGTTGTCGCCTTCGCTGTTGGCCGCTTTGAGCAGCGGTTCGATGTCCTGCTCGTCGATCAGCTCGCCCAGCAGGTTCAGCTTGTCGTCGGCCAGGCGTTCACCGCTCAGCAGCAGGGTGACGGCGTCGGCCACCGGACGGTATTTCTGCTGTTCGGCGACGAACTCGCCGTAGTCGTGGAAACGGTTCGGATCGAGCAGGCGCAGGCGCGCAAAGTGGCTCTGTTGGCCCAGCTGCTCCGGGGTGGCGGTCAGCAGCAGCACGCCGGGGATATGCTCGGCCAGCTGTTCGATCACCTGATATTCGCGGCTCGGCGCTTCTTCACTCCAGGCCAGGTGGTGCGCTTCATCGACCACCAGCAGATCCCACTGGGCGTCCGCCAGCTCTTCCAGGCGCTGCTTGTTGCGGCGCACGAAGTCCAGCGAGCAGATCACCAGCTGTTCGGTCTCGAACGGGTTGCTGCTGTCGAGCTTGGCTTCGGCGTAGCGGCTGTCGTCGAACAGCGAGAAGTAGAGGTTGAAGCGGCGCATCATCTCCACCAGCCACTGGTGCTGCAGCGTTTCCGGCACCACGATCAGCACGCGTTCGGCGCGGCCCGCCAGCAGTTGCTGGTGGATGATCATGCCGGCTTCGATGGTTTTGCCGAGGCCGACTTCGTCCGCCAGCAGAACGCGCGGCGCATGGCGCTGGCCGACTTCATGAGCGATGTGCAGCTGGTGCGGGATCAGGCTGGCGCGCATGCCGCGCAGGCCGGCGAACGGCAGGCGATACTGCTCGCTCTGGTATTTGCGGGCGCGAAAACGCAGCGCGAAACGATCCATGCGGTCGATTTGGCCGGCGAACAGGCGATCCTGCGGCTTGCTGAAGGTCAGTTTGCTGTCCAGCAGCACTTCGCGCATCGCCACGCCGCTTTCCTGGGTGTCCAGGCGGGTGCCGATATAGGTCAACAGACCGTTTTCCTCTTTCACCTCTTCCACCTGCAGCTGCCATCCCTCGTGGCTGCTGACGGTATCGCCCGGGTTGAACATCACGCGGGTGATCGGCGAATCATTTCTGGCATAGAGGCGGTTTTCACCGGTGGCGGGGAAAAGCAGGGTAACCATGCGCGCGTCCAGCGCCACGACGGTGCCCAGTCCTAATTCGCTTTCCGTGTCGCTGATCCAGCGTTGACCAAGAGTAAAAGGCATATATTGTCGGCTCGATTCTTTGTAAGTAAGTCTTGTTACCGGGCGGGAAGGGCCGCGGCACCTGTACTGAACATCGGTTAATCCCGGTTTGTTTTAAATTTGACGGGCAATAGCCGTTCACGCCATGCAGACGTCGCGAAACGGCAGGGCTAAGCGTGGTTCAGTTTTGGGAAGGGCGCTATGGTAATGGAAGGCGGCGCGTTCGTCACCTGCAAAACCGGATGATTTTTCTTAACCTGGCGCAATCTCAAAACAGCCCCATCTGCCCGGTGACCAGCGTAGTGAAATCGTCGTGCAAGAAAGGGAGTATAGCGTCTGCCACCGGTTGCAGCTGGCGTTCGAGGTAATGCTGATAGTCGATGGGCGAATGACGGGTTTCCAGCGGTTCCGGCCCGGCGACGGTCATCACGTAGCTGATCCAGCCGCCGTTTTGATACTGCAGCGGCCGCCCCTGGCTGCGGTTGTAGTCGTCGGCGATGCGCGCGGCGCGGGCGTGCGGCGGCACGTTGCGCTGATAGTCCTCGAGCTTTCTGCGCAGCCGTTTGCGGTACACCAATTGATCGTCGAAGTCGCCGTTCAGGGTTTTGCCGACGTAGTCGCGCACATAGTCCTGGTAGGGCTGTTGTTTGAAGATGCGCTGATAGAGCTGCTGCTGGAACTGCTGCGCCAGCGGCGTCCAGTCGGTGCGCACCGTTTCCAGGCCTTTGTACACCATTTCTTCCTGGCCGTCGGCACGCGCGATCAGGCCGGCGTAGCGTTTCTTGCTGCCCTGCTCGGCGCCGCGAATGGTCGGCATCAGGAAGCGGGAATAGTGGGTTTCGAACTCCAGCTCCAGCGCATTCTCCAGCCCGAACTGCTGCTGCAGATGCTGCTGCCACCAGGTGTTGACCCGTTGCACCAGCGCCCGGCCGATCTGCGCCGCCTGTTGCTCGTCATGCGGCTGTTTCAGCCAGACGAAGGTGGAGTCGGTGTCGCCGTAGATCACCTGATAGCCTTCGGCTTCGATCAGCTCGCGGGTTTGGCGCATGATCTCGTGGCCGCGCAGGGTGATCGACGACGCCAGCCGCGGATCGAAGAAGCGGCAGCCGCTCGATCCCAGCACGCCGTACAGCGCGTTCATGATGATCTTCAACGCCTGCGACAGGGGCTTGTTGTGTTGGCGCTTGGCGGCCTCGCGCCCCTGCCAGATCTGTTCGACGATCGCCGGCAGGCAGTGTTTGCTGCGGGAGAAGCGGGCGTTGCGAAAGCCGGGCACCGAATCGGCGTCGCTGGGGTGGCGCATGCCTTCCACCAATCCGACCGGATCGATCAGGAAGGTGCGGATGATCGACGGGTACAGGCTTTTATAGTCCAGTACCAGCACCGAATCGTACAGGCCGGGCTGGGAGTCCATCACAAAGCCGCCGGGGCTGTGCTCCTCCGGCTGTTCGCCGAGGTTGGGGGCAACAAAGCCCAGGCGATGCATGCGCGGCATATAGAGGTGGCTGAAGGCCGCCACCGATCCGCCGCTGCGATCGGCCGCCAACCCGGTGACGGTGGCGCGCTCCAGCAGGAAGTTGAGCAGATCGGCCTTGGCGAAGATGCGCGTCACCAGCTCGCAGTCCTTCAGGTTGTAACGGGCCAGCGCCGGCTTGTCTTCGGCGAAGCGTCGGTCGATCTCCGCCATGCGCTGATAAGGGTTGTCGATAGCCTTGCCTTCGCCCAGCAGTTCCTGCGAAACGTATTCCAGGCTGAAGGAGGGAAAATTCCAGGTGGCGGATTTCAGCGCCTCGATGCCGTCGATGATCAGGCGGCCGGCGGCGGCGGCGAAAAAGTGATTCTGCTTGAAGCCATGCTCGCGCCATTCCAGCAGGTTGCCGCCGCGCCCTAGCCGCAGCGGGATTTGGTAGCGCTCGGCGTGCTTTTGCAGCACCCGCAGATCGAACTGCACCAGGTTCCAGCCGATGATGGCGTCGGGATCGTGACGCTCCAGCCACGCGTTTAGCCGTTCCAGCAGTTGAGGGCGGCTGGCGCAGTATTCCAGATCGAAATCCAGCGGCTCATCGCCGCCGTTGGCCGGCCCCAGCATGTAGACCTGCCGCTGGCCACAGCCTTCCAGCGCGATGGAGTAAAGCTCGCCGTGGGCGGTGGTTTCGATATCCAGCGACACCAGCCTGAGCGCCGGGCGGTAGTCCGGCGCCGGCTTCATCTGGCCGCTGAGCAACGGTCCATCGCCGTTGCCCTGGCCGTTGAACCACACCGGCGCGGTAATGAAGCGTTCCATCAGGTAGCGCTCGGGCGGGCGAATGTCGGCTTCATAGACCGCAACGCCGCCTTCCCGCAGCAGCTTTTCCAGCTTGATGAGCTGACGGTGCTGGCGGCAGTACAGCCCCAGCATCGGGCGGTGATGAAAATCCGTCAGTGCCAGCGGTTTCAGTTCCACCTGCCGCTCTTCACGCAGCAGCAGTTCCGCGCGCTGCCTTTGTTCGGCGGGGATAAACGCCACCGAGGTCTGCGGCGGCAAGCGCAGTTGGCGCGGGCCTGCGTCGGTCGCCAGCCAAAATTCGACCTCGGTGCCGGCGGGCGTGTCGCGCCAGTGGCGAGTGAGCAGGAACCCCTGTTGCAGTGCTGTCATAACCCCTTCGTTTTCCACCGGGCGGCGTGCGCGACGTTCAGCGTGATGTCGGTTTTGGCGCTAATATAGATATATTATAGTATGGGTTTTTATACAGTGATTGTCCATCGCCGCGCGCGTTGCCAAATACGCATACAATTCATCGATTGACTCGCCAGCGGCGGCGCTGGAAAATCCTCCGCCCCGTTTGGTCCGAATAATCCGCAGAGGTGTAATGGAAGCCTATTTACAAGATTTGATCACCCAGTCACTGGCTTTCACCCTGATGGTCGTTCTGCTGGTCGCTTTTCTCGAGTCGCTAGCGCTGGTGGGGCTGCTGCTGCCCGGCACGGTGATGATGGCCAGCATCGGTGCGCTGATCGGCAGCGGCAAGGTGGATTTTTACTACGCCTGGGCGGCGGGCATCGTCGGCTGCCTGCTCGGCGACTGGATCTCCTATTTCGTCGGCCGCGCTTTTAAGGGGCCCTTGCACCGCTGGTCGTTCCTGAAAAAGAACAAAGCATTGCTCGACAAAACCGAACATGCCTTGCACCAGCACAGCATGGCGACCATTTTGATCGGTCGCTTCGTTGGCCCGACGCGCCCGCTGGTGCCGATGGTGGCCGGCATGCTCGATTTGCCGCCGTACAAGTTTGCGTTGCCGAACATCATCGGTTGCCTGACCTGGCCGCCGGTCTATTTCTTCCCCGGCATTCTGGCGGGGGTGGCGATCGATATCCCCGCCGGCGCCAACAGCGCGATGTTCAAGTGGTTGCTGCTCGCTGTGGCGCTTACCCTCTGGCTGGCGGTGTGGCTGAGCTGGCGCTGGTGGCGTGAGGGCAAGCGCAACGCCGATCGGCTGAGCCGTTGGCTGACGCCGCTGCGGCTGCGCGTGGTGTGCGGATTGAGTTGGCTGGCGGCGTTGGCGGTCGGCTATCTGCTGAGCCAACAGCCGCTGATGCCGGTGTACCGGCACCTGCTGTGGAAAGTGCTGGCCGGGCAATGATTGCGGGGGCGTAAGCCCCCTTCGTATCACTGGAAGAAGGCTTCCAGCTGTTCAAATACCCGCACGTCTTCGCTGTGGCGCTTCACCTGCAGCACGTCTTCCAGCTTTTCTACCTGGCTTATCATTTGCTCCAGCCGCTGATCGTCGGCGACCAATAGCCAAATGCGGCTCTGCTGGCCGTCCTTCAGCGGCAGACACAGAATGCCTTCGACGTTGAACGCGCGGCGGGCGAACAACCCACAAACGTGCGACATGACGCCGGGATGGTTGCGCACGGCCAGCTCCAGGATCACCTGGGGTTTATCTTGTGGTTGCAGCATGGCTTATTCTCCAATCATGTCGATGTTGGCGGCGCCCGGCGGCACCATCGGGAATACTTTTTCGTTGATATCGATCAGCGCGTGGATCAGGCAAGGGCCTGGGCGCTGGATCGCCTCGGCCAGCGCCGCCTGCGGATCTTCCGCAGCATTCAGATCGCAGGTATCCAGCCCGAATCCGGCGGCGATTTTCAGGAAGTCGGTACGCTTCGGATAGGCGGCGGCGAAGATGCGCTGTTGGTAGAACAGGGTTTGCTGCTGGTGCACCAGCCCCAATGCCTGGTTGTTCATCAAAATGATTTTCACGTCCAAATCGTGCTCGACCGCGGTGGCCATTTCCTGAATGTTCATCATCAGGCTGCCGTCGCCGGAGAAGCACAGTACTTTGCGCTCGGGCTCTGCCAACGCCGCGCCGATCGCCGCCGGCAGACCGAAGCCCATGGTGCCCAGGCCGCCCGACGTCAGCCACTGGCGCGGCCGGCTCAGCGGATAGGCCTGCGCTACCCACATCTGATGCTGGCCCACGTCGGTGGTGATGATGGCGCTGTCGTCCACGCAGCGCGAGGCGGCCAGCACCAGGCCGTAATGGCTCAGCGGATCGTCGGCGTTCGGCATGTTGAACGGGAATTCGCGTTTCAGGTCGTTGACGGTGTTCAGCCATGCGCTGCGTGGCTGCGTGTCGATCTGCGGCAGCAGCTGTTCCAGCACCTGGCCGACGTCGGCATGGATTGCCACGTTGGCCTGTTTGACCTTGCCCAGCTCGGCGCGGTCGATATCCACGTGAATGATGGCGGCGTTAGGGCAGAACTGCTCGGTTTTGCCGATTGCCCGATCGTCGAAGCGTGCGCCCAGCACGATCAGCAGATCGGCCTCCTGCAGAATGAAGTTGGTGCTGCGCGCCGCGTGCATGCCCAGCATGCCCAGCGACAGCGGGTGTTCCACCGGCATCGCGCCCAGCGCCATCAGCGTCATGGTGGTAGGCAGACCGGCGCGCTCGGCCAGTTCCACCGCCTGGCGGTGAGCGTCGGCGCAGATGATGCCGCCGCCCAGGTAGAGGATCGGGCGTTTCGCCTGATTGATCATCGTGGCGGCCTGAGAAACCTGCGCCGGATCGAAGCTCGGAGCGGCGTCCGGCACGGCGATCGGCGGCAGCTCTTCCAGGGTAATGGTGGCGGTTTGCACGTCTTTCGGCACATCGATCCAGACCGGGCCGGGGCGGCCGGACTCGGCGATGCGGAACGCGTCGCCAATCACCTGCGGCAGCTCGCGGATATCGCGTACCAGATGGTTGTGCTTGGTGATCGGAATGGAAATGCCGTAGGTATCCACTTCCTGAAAGGCGTCAGTGCCGATCATCGAGGAGGGCACCTGACCGGTGATGCACACCAGCGGAATGGAGTCGAGCTTGGCGTCGGCGATAGCGGTGACCAGGTTGGTGGCGCCCGGCCCGCTGGAGGCGATGCACACCGCCGCCTTGCCGTTGGCGCGCGCCATGCCTTGCGCCATAAAGCCCGCGCCCTGTTCGTGGCGCGCCAGCACGTGGTGAATGCGGGTGCTTTGGCTCAGCGCGTCATACAGCGGCAGCGCCGCACCGCCGGGGATGCCGGCGACGGTGGTGATGCCCTGACGCTCCAGCAAATGAACGATCAATTGTGCGCCGGTGAAGCGGGTACTCGGTTGAGGCGTGCCCGAAGTTGCCATGTTCCTGTCCTTTCTCAAGGCCGGTGAGCTTTGCTGGGCAGGGTGCTAAAACAAGAAACCCCGCCCGGTTTGCGCCGGCGGGGTTTGGGAATCGATGCGTTGATTCGGACCCTACGGCGCATTGCCGACGACCACCACCACACGCACGACGACCACCGCGGCTGGTAGCGCGGTAACTAGTAGGGTCGAAGTCAGCGAGGATGCGATCACAGGGAACCTTATCATCAGTAAAAAAAGTCAGGTTTTTATAAAAACACAGGCGCAAAATTCGCACAACAGGTTTATTGGCGCAGCATAAAAAACGCGCGTCAGATCACGCTTTACCCGAAATGCCCAGCACGCGCGCTTCCGGTGCGCTGCCGTCCAGCAGGGCCTGCGTCGGGCCGTCGTAGTAGATGCGGCCGTCGACCACCAGCAGCGTGCGCGGTGCGATGCGTGCGGCGTCGTCGAGATTGTGCGACACCATCAGCAGCGTCAGATTACGCTGTTCGCACACCGTCTGCAGCAGCTGCAACATCTCGTTGCGCAGCGCCGGATCGAGCGCCGAGAAGGGCTCGTCGAGCAGCAGGATCGGCCGTTGGCGAATCAAACAGCGCGCCAGCGCGGCGCGCTGACGCTGGCCGCCGGAAAGCTGCGACGGCAGGCGCTCCAGGTGCTCCTCCAGGCCGACCTGACGGGCGATATGCGCCCGCTGTTGGCGCTGTTGTTCAGTCAGGCGCAGGCCGGGATCCAATCCCAGCCCGATGTTCTGCGCCACCGTCAGGTGCGCGAACAGGTTGTTCTCCTGAAACAGCATCGACACCGGCCGTTTGGCCGGCGGCGTGGCGGTATGATCTTCGCCGTTCAGCAGCAGCCGGCCGCTGGCCGCCGGCAGAAAACCGGCGATCAGGCTCAGCAGGGTGCTTTTACCGGCGCCGCTGGGGCCGAGCACCGCGACGCGCTCGCCCGGCTGGATGCGCAGATCAAAGCGCATCGGCAGGTGTTCATACAGGTAGGTCAGTTTTTCAAGCGTCAGCATGGCGCCCCGGTAAGCGTTCGATCAGGGTAAACAGCAGGAAGCACAGCAGCAGCAGCAGCAGCGCGGTCACCGCCCCGTCGTTGCTGCGGTAGGCGCCAATCTGCTGATACAGGTAAAAAGGCAGGGTACGGAAATGCTCATTGCCAAACAAGGCGACCACGCCGAAATCGCCGATCGACAGCACGCAGGCGAAGGCCAGCGCCTGCGCCAGCGGGCGGCGCAGCGCGCGCAGTTCGATCAGCCGCAGCCGCTGCCAGCCGCGGATATCCAGCGACAGGCACAGCGGGTTGTAACGTTCGGCGAGGTCGCGCATCGGGTTCTCCAACACCTTCAGCGCATAGGGTACCGCCATCAGCGCATTGGTGAGGATCACCAGCGCATAGGGCGACTGCGGCAGCCCAATCGTATCGCTCAGCAGCAGGAAGAAGCCGGTGGCCAGCACGATGCCCGGCATCGCCAGGATCACCATGCCGCTCAGCTCCAGCGCCTGGCCGCCGCGCAGTTGCTGTCGCAGCTTCAGCTCGCGGCTGCTCCACAGCAGCATCATCGTGAGCGCCACGCACAGCGCTCCGGCACCAAGGGCGATGCGCAGCGACGTGAACAGCGCCTGCCACAGCACCGGCTGGCGCAGTACGCTGATGATAGCCTGATTGGCGCCGTCGGCGATCACCGCCAGCAGAGGCGGCAGCAGCAGCAACAGCGCGGCGGCGATCAGCAGAAAATCGCTGATGCGCCGCCACCGGCTGTCTTCCGGGTTGCGCCAGCGCTGGGCGTGGGTATGGCCCACCGGCAGCGCCTGGCTCAGGCGCTGGCTGATCAACACCAGCCCCAGACAACAGCTTAACTGGATCAGCGCCAGCATGGCGGCGCGGCCCAGATCGTAGTCGTAACTCAGCGCCTGGTAGATCGCCAGTTCGATGGTGGTGGCCTGCGGTCCGCCGCCCAGCGACAGCACGGTGGCGAAGCTGGCGAAACACAGCATGAAGATCAACGCGCCGCTCGGCAGGATCTGGCGGCGCAGCGCCGGCCATTCGACGAAGCGGAACTGCTGCCAGCCGCTCATACCCAGTTGGGCGGCCAGTTGGCGCTGCTCCACCGGAATGTTCTCCAGCGCCTGCAGCAACAGGCGGGCGGCCAGTGGCAGGTTAAAGAACAGGTGCGCCAGCAGAATGCCCTGCAGCCCGTAGGGCGAGAAGCCATATTCGACGCCCAGCCAGCCGCACAGCGTCGCCAGCCAGCCCTGGCGCCCATAGACGCTGAGCAGGCCGAACACCGCCACCAACACCGGCAGTACCAGCGTCATGGCGCACAGCCGCAGCAACAGCTGCCGGCCGGGGAAACGGCGGCGATAGAGCGCGCGCGCCAGCAGAACGGCGGGCAGCACCGAAATCAGCGCTGACAGCAGCGCCTGCCAGAAGGTGAAGCGCACCACGTGCCACAGGTAGCTTTCCTGCCACAGGCCGCGCCAGTCGCTGTCCGGCGCATGGCGCCACAGCGAGCCCATCGCCAGTGCGGCGACCAGCAGGATCAGCCCGGCGGCCAGCAGCCCCGGCCAGAGCCAGCGGGGGATCAGCGGCTGACGGCGGTTTGCCATGCCCGGATCCAGCCGCCGCGTTGTGTGGCCACCTCTTCGGCGCTGTATTGCAGCGCGGTATGCGGCACGTTCATCTGCTCAAAACCGACGGGCAGCGGGGTGTTGATCACCGGGTACATCCAGTTGCCGGTCGGGATGGTGTTCTGGAATGCCGGCGTCACCATGAACCGCATGAAACGCTCGGCCAGCTCAGGCTGTTTGGCGGCTTTCAGCTTGCCGGCCACTTCCACCTGCAGGTAGTGGCCTTCGCTGAACGTGGCGGCGGCGTAAAGGTCTTTTTTCTCTTCGATCAGGTGGTAGGCGGGAGAGGTGGTGTAGCTGAGCACCAGATCGCCTTCTCCTTTCAGGAACAGGCCGTAGGCCTCGCTCCAGCCTTTGGTGACGGTGACGGTCTTCTTCGCCAACTGCTGCCAGGCGGCCGGCGCCTTGTCGCCATACACTTTTTGCATCCACAGCAGCAGGCCGAGCCCCGGCGTGCTGGTGCGCGGATCTTCGTAAATCACCTTCCAGTCGCGGTCGCCGCTGACCAGCTCCTGCAGGCTTTTCGGCGGGTTCTTCAGTTTTTCTTTGTTGTAGACGAAGGCGAAGTACCCGTAGTCGTAAGGCACGAAGGTCGTATCCTGCCAGCCGCCCGGCACCGTCAGTTTGGCGGTGTCGACGCCGCTCGGCGCGAACAGGCCGGTTTGCTGCGCCGCCTGCAACAGGTTGTTGTCCAGCCCCAGCACCACGTCGGCGGCGCTGTTCTTGCCTTCCATGCGAAGGCGGTTGAGCAGTGAGACGCCGTCTTCCAGCGCCACGAACTTCAGCTCACAGTCGCACTCGGCTTCGAAGGCTTTTTTTACCGCCGGGCCAGGGCCCCAGTCGGCGGCAAAGGAATCGTAGGTGTAAACCGTCAGCGTCGGCTTGGCGAACACCGGCGCGGCGCACAGCAGCAATAAGCAGGGCAGATATTTTTTGACCACGTTGCACTCCTGAAAAATAAGGGGGCAAGGGTATCTGAGGGGGCGAGGCGGCGTCGCCGGTTCGCTGGGCTCAAATCCCTCCGCCGGTATTGACCGGATCAGGTTCGACGGGTGTGCTCTCAGCGGAAAATCGGGCTTATGCACACGGCCCGACTCACCGCACCCCGTTGAGACGGCGCTATTGTAAAGATTAACCGACCCGGGCGAAAGGCGCTTATGCCTCCGGCGGGGCAAACCAGGCTGACTTGAAGTCGAACCAGCCGAGGGTGTTCATTCGCACGCCGCGCATGCTGCGCTGGCCGTGCAGCTGCAGCCAGTGGTGGAACAGAGGATGTAGCTGGTGGTTGCTGACTAGCCGCTGGCAAAACTCCGCCAGCGGCAAGCGGTTGGCGCGCCATAACTCCGCGTCCTGCGCCAGATCCTCGTTCATGCAGTGCTGCATCAGCGGCAGTTCGTACAGCGTGGCGAACAGCGAAAACTCCAGCGGCAGATAGAAGTTGGCGCTGCCGAGCCACAGATCGCTGCGCGCGTCGCCCTGGTGCCAGGTGGCGTAATCCACGCTTTGTACGATCAGGCGGATGCCGTGCTGCGCCAACAGCGGTTCGATCGCCTGGCGAATGGCGTGAAACTCCGAATGCTCATTGAAGTGGGTCATCGTCAGTTCAGTCAGCCCCGCCGGTTTGGGTTGCTGCGCCAGCGTGCGGTTGTGGTGCCAGCGCGGCAGCAGGCCGTATGCCGGCGACCAATAGCGCTGGTAGAGCGGCCCGGCGTGGCTCAGCAATGAAATGGGGTTGATCAATTCGCACAGCCAGCTGCGAATGGCGGGGTCGGCGGCCAGCGGGGAACGCTGATCGAACAGCAAGAAATAACAGCCCTCTTCCAGTCGGCTTTCCAGTTCGTTTTTGCCGGTTTCATCGCCCTGCAGCTGCACGCCGGAGTGCACCAGCTCTTCGGAGAACTCCGGCAGCACCCAGATGTTCACCTCGTCGATCAGCGCCCGGTAGCCGAAATAGTCGTCGAAGGCGTGGATCTTCATCTGGCTGGGAAGATTGCGCACCACGCGGTAGGGGCCGGTGCCGACCGGATGGCGGGCAAAGTCCGGCAGTTCGCGCCATTCGCGCGGCAGGATCATGGCCTGCACGCTGCCCAGCAGCCAGGGTAGCCAGTGGTCGGGGCTGCGCAAATGCACGTCGATAACGAACGGCGTCGGCGAGGTGACGCTTTCGATATGTGAG
Organism: Serratia sp. PL7; assembly: GCF_945957435.1. Classification (NCBI taxonomy): domain Bacteria; kingdom Pseudomonadati; phylum Pseudomonadota; class Gammaproteobacteria; order Enterobacterales; family Yersiniaceae; genus Serratia; species Serratia sp. PL7. The sequence goes on from NZ_CAMFLB010000004.1 coordinate 329,893, forward strand.
AACAGCGGTTGCGAGGTCAGACGCGAGAGGGAAGTGATGACGTCTGCCATCTCCAGCTCGCGGCCGTGATGAAAATGGATCGCCGGGCGCAGGTAAAACCGCCAGTGCAAGGGCGTCAGCGCCTGCCAATGGTGGGACAGATCGGACTCCAGTTCCCCGTTTTCCTCATTTATGCGCGTCAGGCCGTTGAAGATCTGGCGCGCCAAATGGGTTTCCGAACGCCGCAGCGCCGAGCCGGGCAGCAGGTTGTACAACTGCCGGTAGTAGAGCACCCGCAGGATGTGTTTACCCTGGCGGAAGCTGCGCCCCAGCTGCGACAGCAGCATTTGGCGCACCACGTTTTTGTCGCCCACCAGCTGCACCAACTGATCGATGCGATCCTGTTCCAACAGCTCCTCGGCCCGCTGTTGCTGCAGCGCCAGGCCGGTGTAGTGGAAGGTTAACCGTGAACGCTTGCCGCGCCCCGACTCCGCCTGCCAGGTGAGCCAGCCTTCCCGCTGCATGGCGCTCAGCAGGGAGCGCACGTGGCGCCGCGAGCAGCTGAGCACCTCCGCCAGATCCTGCAGGGTGGTGTCGGTGGTTTCACCGTGGCAGCGCTGCCACAGGCGGATGAACTGTTGCTGCAATCTGGACGTGGACATAAAAGAGGAACGCTCCCGCCTCAACTCGTCAATTTTTCTTTCCCTATATTACGCCGATAATTTTCATCAATGAAAGGGGAGGGCGTAATCATGAAAGCTTTCTTATCCAAACAGTTCTATCAGCGCTATTTCAGCGCGGTGCGCCGTCAACGCGCCGACTGGCTGAGCGTGGTGCCCGAACAGGCGCGGCTGGCGATGCTGGCACACCTGACGCAATGGGACATCAAAGAGATGACCGATAAGCAATATCGCGAGCACCTGTAGGGGCTGCGGCAACAAGTTTCTGAGTAATGGTGCTGTTTCACCAGCCAGTGGGGCAACCCACTGGTTTTTTTATGCATGGACATGGCGATGCGCTTGCATTTTTCTTGCCGTGGCCTAAGGTTCTTTCTTCTGCTTTGAGGTCAGGGAAGACGATATGCAACGCCTGAGCCGGTTGTCACTGCGCATTAACCCCATCTTTGCCGCATTCCTACTGATCGCTTTTCTCTCCGGCATCGCCGGCGCATTGCTGACGCCGACGCTCAGCCTGTTTCTGACCACCGAAGTTAAGGTGCGGCCGCTGTGGGTCGGGCTGTTTTACACCGCCAACGCGGTGGCCGGCATCGTCGTCAGCTTCCTGCTGGCCAAACGTTCCGACACCCGCGGCGATCGCCGCAGGCTGATCCTGCTGTGCTGCCTGATGGCGGTCGGTAACTGCCTGTTGTTCGCCTTTAACCGCGACTACCTGACGCTGATCACCGCCGGGGTGCTGATGTCCGCCGTTGCCAACACCGCCATGCCGCAGATCTTCGCGCTGGCGCGGGAATATGCCGATAGCGAGGCGCGTGAAGTGGTGATGTTCAGCTCGGTGATGCGCGCCCAGCTTTCGCTGGCGTGGGTGATCGGCCCGCCGCTGTCGTTTGCGTTGGCGCTGAACTACGGATTCACCGTGATGTTCCTGATCGCCGCCGCCACCTTCGCGGTTTGCGTGCTGCTGGTGGGGTTTATGCTGCCTTCGGTGCCGCGCGCGGCGGAAAATGAGGGGCTGCAGGGTGGGGTGTCTGCGCCGATCGCGCCCGCCAGTGCCTGGCGCAATCGCGACGTGCGGCTGCTGTTCATCGCCTCAATGCTGATGTGGACCTGCAACACCTTGTATATCATCGATATGCCGCTGTATATCACCGCCGATCTCGGCCTGCCGGAAGGGTTGGCCGGGGTGTTGATGGGCACCGCCGCCGGGCTGGAGATCCCGGCGATGCTGCTGGCCGGTTACTACGTCAAACGTTTCGGCAAGCGCAACATGATGCTGCTGGCGGTGGTGGCAGGCGTGCTGTTTTACCTCGGGCTGACGGTACTGGAGAGCAAGCCGGCCCTGATCGCGCTGCAGCTGCTCAACGCGGTGTTTATCGGTATCGTCGCCGGTATCGGCATGCTCTATTTTCAGGATTTGATGCCGGGCCGACCGGGCGCCGCCACCACGCTGTTCACCAACAGCATCTCGACCGGGGTGATCCTGGCCGGGGTGCTGCAGGGCGCGCTGGTGGAGAACCTCGGTCATGGCTCGGTGTATTGGATGGCGGCGCTGTTGGCGCTGGCGGCGCTCGGGATGAGCGCCAAAGTGCGTGAAGTGTGAGGTTAAACGACGGCATTCTTGATGCAAGTCATTGAGAAGGCTGAAGCGGACGCCCAAGCTGAAGGCATATGGAGCGCGATCGTTGCGCCCACGCCCGTCTCGCTATTGAGATGCCGCCTTGTTGTTTAGAACAGTGGGAACGTTATGGATAAACTCACACCGCTCAAACCGCTTCCTTCCCTGTGCGCCCTCGCCGCCACGCTGATTATCTGGTTCCTCATTCCCGTGCCGGAGGGCGTTGCGCCCAACGCCTGGCAGCTGCTGGCGCTGTTTATCGGCACCATCATCGCCATTATCGGCAAAGCGATGCCGATTGGCGCGGTCTCGGTGATCGCCATCGCCCTGGTGGCGGTGACCGGCGTCACTAATCCCGGCAAGCCGGGGGCCGCGCTGGACGATGCGCTCAGCGGTTTTTCCAACCAGCTGATCTGGCTGATCGGCTTTTCGATCATGATCTCCCTCAGCCTGAACAAAACCGGGCTGGGCGCGCGCATCGGCTACTATTTTATTTCGCTGTTCGGCAAAAAAACGCTGGGCATCGCCTATGCGCTGACGCTGGCGGAAACCACGCTGGCGCCGGTGACGCCGAGCAACACCGCGCGCGGCGGCGGCATCATTCACCCGATCATGAAATCGATCGCCGACAGTTTCGGTTCAAAACCGGAGCTCAATACCTCCGGCAAGATCGGCCGCTACCTGTCGCTGGTGAACTACAACATCAACCCGGTCACCTCGGCGATGTTTATCACCGCCACTGCGCCTAACCCGTTGATCGTCAGCCTGATCGCCAAAGGCACCCATGGCAGCTTCGAGCTGTCCTGGTCGATGTGGGCGATTGCCGCCCTGGTACCTGGGCTGTGTTCGCTGCTCGTGATGCCGCTGGTCATCTACCTGCTGTATCCGCCGGAGGTGAAAAGCACCCCGGACGCGCCGCGCTTCGCGCGCGAAAAACTGCAGGCGTTGGGGCCGGTGACGCTGCCGGAAAAAATTACCCTCGGGGTGTTCGCGCTGTTGCTGATACTGTGGGCCGGCATTCCGGCGATGATCTTCGGCCCGGCGCTGGCGGTCAATCCCACCACCGCGGCGCTGATCGGCCTGGCGGTGTTGCTGGCCACTGGCGTGCTGAGCTGGGAGGATGTGCTGAAGCATAAAGGGGCCTGGGACACCGTGGTGTGGTTCTCGGCGCTGGTGATGATGGCCAGTTTCCTCGGCAAGCTGGGGCTGATCGGCTGGCTGTCGCAGACCGTGGGCAACGGCATTGACCATATGGGTATGAGCTGGGTGGGCGGTACGATCTTGCTGACTCTCATCTACTTGTATTCGCACTATTTCTTCGCCAGCACCACCGCACACGTGACGGCGATGTTCGCCGCCTTCTTCGCCGCCGGCATCGCGCTTGGCGCGCCACCGGCGCTGCTGGGCCTGATCCTGGCGTTTTCTTCTTCGCTGATGATGTCGCTGACGCATTACGGCACCGGCACCGCGCCGATCATCTTTGGCTCCGGCTATGTGACGCTGGGAGAATGGTGGAAAGCGGGATGGGTGATGAGTGTGGTTAACCTGCTGATCTGGATGCTGATCGGCGGGGCGTGGTGGAAGCTGCTGGGCTACTGGTGAGGAAAAAATTCACCCGCCGGGCGGCGGGTGAAGGGGATTAATTCAGAAACGCCGGCTGCTGCGCTTCGTAGCGGGAGATGTCCGCTTCGTGCTGCAGCGTCAGGCCGATGCTGTCCAGCCCGTTGATCATGCAGTGGCGGCGGAAGCTGTCGATTTCGAACGGATAGCTTTTGCCGCCGGCGTTGACCGTCTGGTTCTCCAGATCCACCACGAACTCCGTCCCTTCGTTGGCGTCTACCAGTTTGAACAGCTCATCCACCTGCTGCTCGCTCAGCGTTACCGGCAACAGCTGGTTGTTAAATGAGTTGCCGTAGAAGATATCGGCGAAGCTCGGCGCGATCACCACTTTGAACCCGTAGTCGGTCAGCGCCCAAGGGGCGTGTTCGCGCGAGGAGCCGCAGCCGAAGTTCTCCCGCGCCAACAGGATGCTGGCACCTTTATAGCGCGGTTTGTTCAGCACGAACGCCGGGTTCGGTTGCTGGCCGGCATCGTCGAGGAAGCGCCAGTCGTTGAACAGATGCTGGCCGAAACCGGTGCGGGTGACCTTCTGTAAGAACTGCTTGGGAATAATGGCGTCGGTGTCGACGTTGGCCGCATCCAAAGGCACCACTAAGCCGGTATGTTGAGTAAATTTAGCCACGTTAGCCCCTTAGTGAATATCACGGATGTCGGCGAAGTGACCGGCGACGGCGGCCGCGGCGGCCATCGCCGGGCTGACCAGGTGGGTGCGCCCACCGCGGCCCTGACGCCCTTCGAAATTACGGTTGCTGGTGGATGCGCAGCGCTCGCCCGGATTCAGACGGTCGTTGTTCATTGCCAGACACATTGAGCAACCCGGCAAACGCCATTCGAAACCGGCTTCGATAAAGATTTTGTCCAACCCTTCGGCTTCCGCCTGGGCCTTCACCGGGCCGGATCCCGGCACCACGATGGCCTGCACGCCGCTGGCGACCTTGCGCCCCTTGGCGATCGCCGCCGCCGCGCGCAGATCTTCGATGCGTGAGTTGGTGCAGGAGCCGATGAACACTTTGTCGATCGGCACGTCGGTCAATTTGATGCCCGGTTTCAAATCCATGTAGGCCAGCGCTTTCTCGGCGGAGGCGCGCTCGACCGGATCGTTGAACGATTCCGGCGCCGGGATCGCCTGATTGACGGCGATCACCTGGCCGGGGTTGGTGCCCCAGGTGACCTGCGGTGCGATCTCTTCGGCGCGCAGCGTCACCACGGTATCGAACTGGGCGTCGGCGTCGGACTTCAACGTGCGCCAGTAAGCGACCGCCTGCTCCCAGTTTTCGCCGGTTGGCGCGAACTGGCGCCCTTTCAGGTAGGCGAAGGTGGTGTCGTCCGGCGCCACTAAGCCGGCTTTGGCGCCCATTTCGATCGCCATGTTGCACAGGGTCATGCGGCCTTCCATGCTCAACGCTTCGATCGCTTTGCCGCAGAACTCCACCACGTGGCCGGTGCCGCCGGCGCTGCCGGTTTTGCCGATCACCGCCAGCACGATGTCTTTGGCGGTGATGCCCTCGGCGGCGTCGCCGGTGACTTCAATCTTCATGGTTTTGGCCCGGCCCTGCTTCAGGGTTTGGGTCGCCAGCACATGTTCCACTTCGGAGGTGCCGATGCCGAACGCCAGCGAGCCGAAAGCGCCGTGGGTGGCGGTGTGCGAGTCGCCGCAGACGATGGTCATGCCCGGCAGCGTCATGCCTTGCTCAGGCCCGATCACGTGCACGATGCCCTGGAAGGGGTGATTCAGGTCATACAACGAAACGCCGAATTCCGCGCAGTTCTTGATCAACTCCTGCATCTGGATACGTGCCATCTCGCCGCTGGCGTTGATGTCTTTGGTCTGGGTCGACACGTTGTGATCCATGGTGGCGAAGGTTTTGCCGGGCTGGCGTACCTTGCGGCCCATGGCGCGCAGGCCGTCGAACGCCTGCGGCGAGGTGACTTCGTGCACCAGGTGACGGTCGATATACAGCAACGGCGTTTCGTTCGGCGCTTCGTATACCACGTGGGCGTCGTACAGCTTCTGATATAAGGTCTTGGCCATGTTATGCCCCCTGAGCTACAAAGCGAGCGATGATGTCGCCCATTTCATCGGTGCTGACGGCTTTGCCGTCACCGGCCAGATCGGCGGTGCGGTAGCCCTGTTCCAACGCCTGGTTGATGGCGCGCTCCACGGCGTCGGCCGCTTCATCGGCGCCCAGGCTGTAACGCAGCAGCAGGGTGGCGGACAGGATCTGCGCAATTGGGTTGGCGATGCCTTTGCCTGCAATATCCGGCGCGGAACCGCCCGCCGGCTCGTACAGGCCGAAGCCTTGCTCGTTCAGGCTGGCGGATGGCAACATGCCCATCGAGCCGGTGATCATCGCGCATTCGTCGGACAGGATGTCGCCGAACAGGTTGGAGCACAGCAGCACGTCGAATTGGGACGGATCCTTGATCAGCTGCATGGTGGCGTTGTCGATATACATGTGCGACAGCGACACGTCCGGGTAATCCTTGGCAACCTGATTGACCACTTCACGCCACAGGATGGAGCTTTGCAGTACGTTGGCCTTGTCGATCGACGTCACCTTGTGGCGGCGCTTGCGGGCGGATTCGAAGGCGATGCGTGCGATGCGTTCAATCTCGAAACGGTGATACACCTCGGTATCGAAAGCGCGCTCCTGCATGCCCTGGCCTTCGCGGCCCTTCGGTTGGCCGAAGTAGATGCCACCGGTCAGTTCGCGCACGCACAGAATGTCGAAGCCGCGGGCGGCGATGTCGGCGCGCAGCGGGCAGAATGCCTCCAGCCCTTGATACAGGCGGGCCGGGCGCAGGTTGCTGAACAGTTTGAAGTGCTTGCGCAGCGGCAACAGCGCGCCGCGTTCCGGCTGCTCGGCCGGCGGTAGGTGTTCCCATTTCGGGCCGCCCACCGAGCCGAACAGGATGGCGTCGGCCTGCTCGCAGCCGGCGACGGTCGCCGCCGGCAACGGGCTGCCGTGGCGATCGATGGCGATGCCGCCGACGTCGTACTCGGCGGTGGTGATGCGAATATCAAAGCGTTGACGCACCGCGTCCAATACTTTGCGCGCCTGAGCCATTACTTCCGGGCCGATGCCGTCTCCGGGCAAGACGGCAATGTGATAAGTCTTCGTCATGTTCACACCGTTTCCTGATTATTTTGATGTTTGTTTTGCTGCAGGCGCTGCTTTTCTTTTTCTACCTGCTGTGAGCGCCAAATATTGTTCAACACGTGCACCATTGCCTTGGCAGAGGATTCGACGATGTCGGTCGCCAGGCCTACGCCGTGGAAGCGGCGGCCGTTGTAAGAGACGACGATATCCACCTGGCCCAGCGCGTCGCGGCCATGGCCCTTGGCGGTCAACTGGTACTTCACCAGCTCGATCGGGTAATCGGTGATGCGATTGATCGCCTGATAGACCGCATCGACCGGGCCGTTGCCGGTGGCGGCTTCGGCTTTCTCTTCGCCGCCGCAGATCAGTTTCACCGAGGCGGTGGCCATGATGCTGCTGCCGGACTGCACGCTGAAGTAGCCCAGGCTGAAGTGCTCCGGCTCTTCCTGCTGTTTATTGATGAAGGCCAGCGCCTCCAGGTCATAGTCGAACACCTGGCCTTTTTTGTCGGCCAGCTTCAGGAAGGCGGCATACAGGGTATCCAGGTTGTAGTCCTGCTCCTGGTAGCCCATCTCTTCCATGCGGTGTTTCACCGCCGCGCGGCCGGAGCGGGAGGTCAGGTTCAACTGCACGTCCTTCAGGCCGATCGACTGCGGGGTCATGATTTCGTAGTTTTCGCGGTTCTTCAGCACGCCGTCCTGGTGAATGCCGGAGGAATGGGCGAAGGCGTTGGCGCCGACGATCGCCTTGTTGGCCGGAATCGGCATGTTGCACAGCTGGCTGACGATCTGGCTGGTGCGGAAGATTTCCTGATGATTGATGTTGGTGTGCACGTTCATGATGTCCTGACGCACTTTAATCGCCATGATCACCTCTTCCAGTGAACAGTTGCCGGCGCGCTCACCGATGCCGTTCAGGGTGCCTTCCACCTGACGGGCGCCGGCCTGGACCGCGGCAATGGAGTTGCCGACCGCCATGCCCAAATCGTCGTGGCAGTGTACGGAAATGATGGCTTTGTCGATGTTCGGCACGCGGTCATACAAGGTGGTGATGATGCCGCCGAACTGGTTCGGCGTGGTGTAGCCGACGGTGTCCGGAATATTGATGGTGGTGGCGCCGGCGTTGATGGCGGCTTCGACCACGCGGCACAGATTGTCGATCGGCGTGCGGCCGGCGTCTTCACAGGAGAACTCTACGTCGTCGGTGTAGTTGCGGGCGCGTTTGACCGAGCGCACCGCCATCTCCAACACTTCGTCGAACGAGCGCTTCAGCTTCGATTCGATATGCAGGGTGGAGGTGGCCAGGAACACGTGGATGCGGAACGCTTCGGCGACGCGCAGCGCTTCGGCGGCCACGTCGATGTCTTTGTCCACGCAGCGGGCCAGGCCGCAGACGCGACTGTTCTTGATCTGGCGCGCGATGGTTTGCACCGATTCGAAGTCGCCCGGCGAAGAGACCGGGAAGCCGACTTCCATCACGTCAACGCCCATTCTTTCCAGCGCCAGCGCAATCTGAATCTTCTCTTTTACGCTCAGGCTGGCCTGCAATGCCTGTTCGCCGTCACGCAGCGTGGTATCGAAAATAATGACTTGTTGGCTCATCGGTGCATTCCTTATCGTGTTGATTTCACGCTAAGCGGGCAAAAAAAAACCCGCGCAGTAGCGCGGGTTTCTTATGGGTGATCGGCTGAATCAGCTCCGAACTTCATCCACAGGCATACCGCGCAAACAAGATGCGTTGAGTAGTAGGCCTAGTAGACGGTGGGTACGGATCATAAGGGTTCAGCTTCTCTTAAATTGGGTGTCTGCCTAATTTGATACGTGATTGGCCTGGCGATGTCAACACCTGATTGAATGCGGGGACAATGCACCGGCTAAGTGGCCAAACAGAGGAACATTCGGTAAAAATGCGGTGCTCTAGAGAAAAAGTGGGGCGCAGTTTGCGCGTTGCTTAGCATAAACGAATCGAATAGAGACTGCGCTAATTGCTTCTGGATTTTGTTGGGTTAAGATTTGTGATGAAAATTAAGAGAGATTAATCACGGGAGGCAACAAAATAACATTTTTAATTCAAATGATTGAAATTGGATTCATATGATTAATTGATTGTTTTAGTCATAATATAACAAAATAATGCGATTTTACACAAAGTGAGCGGTGTTTTTAGATGGTTTGATTGCTTATGATGTGTTTTTATAGTTTGTCTCATACAGTGCGGTTACGTTGTTTAATTGTATTAATCATTGTTAATACCTAATTGTTGGTACCACCCAGGTAGCATTCTTCCTGCTGACGGGATAAGTGACTGACATGCATTCCATATACGACTTATATCGTGTCGATAACACGAGGTTTTTTATCGGCTCATGACGGTAATAGCAGGATTTGTCGTGCAAAGATAAGACAATGCGGCGTTTCATTGTTTTTCGAGCATAAGGATTAGATTATCTACACAGGATTTAGTGGAGTGAAATATGGCTGAATATGATTCAGAAATCGCCATGGTCAAAGAGCCGGCGGACATCCATTTGCGCAGCGTCGATCTTAATTTGCTGACGGTGTTTGACGCCGTGATGCAAATGCAAAATATTACGCGAGCCGCTAATTCGTTGGGGATGTCGCAGCCGGCGGTGAGTAACGCGGTGGCGCGCCTGAAGGTGATGTTCAACGATGAACTGTTTGTGCGCTGCGGGCGCGGGATCCAGCCCACTATGCGCGCCAGGCAGCTGTTCGGGCCGGTGCGGCAAGCGCTGCAGCTGGTGCAAAATGAGTTGCCGGGATCTGAGTTTGAGCCGCTGACCAGCACGCGAGCGTTCTCCTTGTCGCTGTGCAGCCCGCTCGATTTACGTCTGGGCGCCGGAATAATCAATCACGTCAAACAGATCGCGCCGCAGCTTAACCTGCAAATAAAGTCATACATTAACAATAATATCGAACATCAATTGCGTTATCAGGACGTCGAGTTTGTCATCGGCTACAGCCGTTTCGAGTCGGCGGAGTTTCGCAGCCTGGCAATGTTCGACGACGAATTAGTGCTGGCGGTCGCGCAGGCGCACCCGCGAATAGGGGAGGAGGTGACGCCGGAGAAAATGTTGGCCGAACAGCACGCGGCAGTTTCTCTGGAAAGTTTTGGTTCTTTCAGTAAACCTTTTTATTTAGAGGAACCGATGCTGCGCACCGTGACACAACAGTGCACGGATCTCTACAGCGTGTTGAATATGGTGTCGCAAACGGACATGGTGGCGATTGCGCCCGCCTGGCTGGTGCGGCAACAGACGGAAGCGTTGAAAATAAAGTCGGTTCCTTTATGTGGCAACGATAATAAAGCCACTTGCTATCTCTCCTGGCATGAATCCTCCGAGCGGGATAAAGGCCACCAGTGGATGAAATCCGTTCTGATTGAGGCCGGTAACCCAAAGTAACGCGATAAAAAATGGGGTCATACAAAAATAATATTCAACTGAGCGTTTTTTTCTCATGATAAAAGCTAAGAACTATCTGGGTTTTTATTAAGATGTTTCTTGGTTTTGCGGCGATAAAATAACTTATTTTCAGGGTGGGTTGGTTCGTTTACCAAAAATAATTAATATAAATTAATATTCTGATTTTTACTTTTCGGCTGGTATTTTAAACTAATTCGATGCGGCGGCCCGGATGGGCCGCGTTTTATTGCTGCCACCCAACCTTTTCCTTCCCGTTCTGTCCAACCCATGAAAGCACAAAAGCCGGCCTGAGTTTTGGCTCACACTTCTACGCTGAAATCACTTTTCCCTCTGCCTGAGAGTAGGTAGACTGCGCGGAAAAAAGTAAACACGTGTAAGCTGAGATGAGGGCCGCAAGGCGTCGTTCAGGCTTAACTGTATGATTCATTTCAGGCTTAGAGCACTATGATCACTAATCTGCTGCAATACCATCTTATCCATCGTATACAGCATCAAATCACCCATCGAGCCGATCGCACAGCTTTTCGCCAATGGTCGCCCAACGGCGAGTTTCAACTGACCTGGGGAGAGGCTGCCACCCGCATCGATCGCATTGCCGCCGGGCTGTTGGCCCTTGGGGCCGAAGTGCAAGAGCGCATAGGTATATTCGCCAATAACGGCATAGCCTGGTCGTTGGCCGATCTCGCTATCCTGCATCTGCGCGGCGTCAGCGTGCCGCTGTATTCCACCAATACGCCGGCGCAGGCGGCATTTGTCATCAACGACGCCGACATCCGTATACTGTTCGTCGGCGAGCAGGCGCAGCTTGACGCCGCCATCGCGCTGCGCGGCGTTTGCCCACAGCTGCGCCATATTATCGTGTTTGACGAGGATGCCGATCTGCGCGGCTGCGAGATCGCACAGCATCTGAGCGCCTTCGAGCGTGCCGCCGATCCGGCGGCTTTTATCGTTCAACGTCGGCAGCGCATTGAAGAGTGCGACCTTCAGGATCTCTTCACCCTGATCTATACCTCGGGCACCACCGGTGAGCCTAAGGGGGTGATGCTGGACTACCGCAATCTGGCGGCGCAGCTCTACCTGCATGATGAAAGGCTGACGGTCGGCGAAGAAGATGTGTCGCTCAGTTTCCTGCCGCTGTCGCACGTGTTCGAGCGTGCCTGGAGCTTCTTTGTGATGCATTCCGGCGCGCAGAACGTCTTCCTGCCGAACACCGACTGGGTGCGGGAAGCGATGGGGCAGGTCCGCCCGACGCTGATGTGCGCGGTACCGCGTTTCTACGAGAAGATTTTCAGCGCGGTGCATGAAAAAGTGGCGCGGGCCCCTTGGCTGCGCCGCGCGCTGTTCCACTGGGCGATCGTCTGCGGGGAGCGCAAGTTCCTGCAGGAGCGGGCCGGCAAACCGTTGGGCAAACTGTTCGAACTCTCCCATCGCTGGGCCGACAAGCTGGTATTGAGCAAGCTGCGCGGTATCCTCGGCGGCCGGGTGCGCTTTCTACCGGCGGCGGGTGCCAAGCTGGATGACAATGTGATCCTGTTCTTCCAGGCGATGGGCGTCAACATCAAGTACGGCTACGGCATGACCGAAACCTGTGCGACCGTCTCCTGTTGGGAAGAGGGGCATTTCCGTTTCGGCTCCATCGGCAAACCGCTGCCGGAGGTCGAGGTGCGCATCGGTGAAGAAAATGAAATCCAGGTGCGAGGGCCGATCGTGATGCGCGGCTATTTCAACAAGCCATTGGAAACCGCCGCGACCTTTACCGCAGACGGCTGGCTGAAAACCGGCGATGCCGGGGCGATCGATGAAGAGGGCAATCTGTTCATCACCGAGCGCCTGAAGGATTTGATGAAAACCTCCGGCGGCAAATACATCGCGCCGCAGATGCTGGAAGGTACGCTGGCGCAGGACCGTTTTATCGAACAGGTGGCGATCATCGCCGATGCGCGCAAGTTCGTTTCCGCGCTGATCGTGCCGTGCTTTGAGTCGCTGGAAGAGTACGCGAAGTCAGTCAACCTGAAGTACCAAGATCGTCTGGAACTGCTGCGCAACGGTGAAATTCTCGAGATGTTCGAAAAGCGTCTGCGCGAGATGCAAAAGGAGCTGGCGCGCTTCGAACAGGTGAAGAAGTTCACTCTGCTGCCGGCGGCCTTTTCCATGGAGCTGGGAGAGCTGACGCCAACGCTGAAGCTGCGCCGCAAAGTGATCCTGCAGCGCTATCAGCGTGAAATCGACTCAATGTACCAGGAACAGGCTTGACGCTGCCGCCGGATCGCGCGTCCGGCGAAAAAAACGGCATATACCTCGCCTGATTTAGTTCTGTAATTTTCCCTCTGTTCGAAACAATGCCTAGCCTGACGCCTCTGGGGCTAGCGCATTGTTTTTATAAAGCCGCGATCTCCAGCCGCTTGGCAATAACCCCGCCGCCGTTAAGCCATTTTGCCGTTTGCCTGCCCCATCTTCTGACGTTATGTTAATTCGATAGCGACAACCCATAAAAATTTAGGGGCATTGCCCCGCAGCAGGCGCTACGTTCCGGCGCCAGAGAAGAATAAGCAAGCCTGGAGGCAAACCCATGGAGATGTTGTCAGGAGCCGAGATGGTCGTCCGATCGTTGATCGATCAGGGCGTTAAGCATGTATTCGGCTATCCCGGCGGGGCGGTGCTCGATATCTACGACGCCCTGCATACGGTCGGAGGGATCGATCATATTCTGGTGCGCCACGAGCAAGGTGCGGTGCACATGGCCGACGGTTACGCGCGCGCCACCGGTGAAGTGGGCGTGGTGTTGGTGACCTCCGGCCCCGGCGCCACCAATGCCATTACCGGTATTGCCACCGCCTATATGGATTCGATCCCGATGGTGGTGCTGTCGGGACAAGTGCCCAGCTCGCTGATCGGCTACGACGCCTTCCAGGAGTGCGATATGGTGGGGATTTCGCGTCCGGTGGTGAAGCACAGCTTCCTGGTAAAACGCACCGAAGACATCCCGGCGGTGTTGAAGAAGGCCTTTTACCTGGCCTCCAGCGGCCGCCCCGGCCCGGTAGTGATCGATCTGCCGAAAGATATTGTCGGTCCGGCGGTGCGGATGCCTTATGCCTACCCGCAGGACGTGAGCATGCGTTCTTATAACCCGACGGTGCAGGGCCACCGCGGGCAGATCAAACGCGCGTTACAAACCATTCTGGCGGCCAAAAAGCCGGTGATGTACGTCGGCGGCGGCGCGATCAACGCCGGTTGTGAAGCTGAATTACTGTCGTTGGCGGAGCAGCTGAACCTGCCGGTAACCAGCAGCCTGATGGGATTGGGCGCTTTCCCCGGCACCCATCGTCAGAGCGTCGGTATGCTCGGCATGCACGGAACCTATGAAGCCAACAAAACCATGCACCATGCCGACGTGATCTTCGCCGTAGGCGTGCGCTTCGACGATCGCACCACCAACAATCTGGCTAAATACTGCCCGGACGCCACCGTGCTGCACATTGATATCGATCCGACTTCGATCTCCAAAACGGTGGACGCCGATATTCCGATCGTCGGCGATGCCAAGCAGGTGTTGGTTCAAATGCTGGAGCTGCTGGCGCAGGATGAGAAAGCGCAGGATCACGATGCGCTGCGCGACTGGTGGCAGTCTATCGAGCAGTGGCGTGCCCGCGACTGCCTGGGTTACGACAAGCACAGCGGCACCATCAAGCCGCAGGCGGTGATCGAAACCCTGCACCGCCTGACCAAAGGCGACGCCTACGTCACCTCGGACGTGGGCCAGCACCAGATGTTCGCCGCGCTCTATTATCCGTTCGACAAACCGCGCCGCTGGATCAACTCCGGCGGCCTCGGCACCATGGGCTTCGGCCTGCCGGCGGCATTGGGCGTCAAGCTGGCGCTGCCGGAAGAAACCGTGGTGTGCGTGACCGGCGACGGCAGCATTCAGATGAATATTCAGGAGCTGTCCACTGCGCTGCAATATAACCTGCCGGTGGTGGTGGTGAACCTCAATAACCGTTATCTGGGCATGGTGAAGCAGTGGCAGGACATGATTTATTCCGGCCGCCATTCGCAGTCTTACATGGATTCGCTGCCGGACTTCGTCAAGCTGGCCGAGGCTTACGGCCATGTCGGCATCGCCATCCGCACGCCGGATGAGCTGGAAAGTAAGCTGGCGCAGGCGCTGGCGGAAAAAGAGCGGCTGGTGTTCGTCGACGTGACCGTCGATGAAACCGAACATGTTTACCCGATGCAGATCCGCGGCGGAAGCATGGACGAAATGTGGCTTAGCAAAACGGAGAGGACCTGATCATGCGCCGTATTTTATCTGTCTTGCTGGAAAACGAATCCGGCGCCTTGTCGCGCGTGGTCGGGCTGTTCTCCCAGCGCGGTTATAACATTGAAAGCCTGACGGTGGCGCCGACCGACGATCCGACGCTGTCGCGCATGACTATCCAGACCGTCGGCGACGAGAAAGTGCTGGAGCAGATTGAGAAACAGCTGCACAAGCTGGTGGACGTGCTGCGCGTCAGCGAGCTGGTGCAAGGCGCTCACGTCGAGCGCGAGATCATGCTGGTGAAGCTGCAGGCCAGCGGTTATGGCCGTGAAGAGGTGAAACGCTGCGCCGACATTTTCCGCGGCCAGATCGTCGATGTGACGGCGACGCTGTACACGGTACAGCTGGCCGGCACCAGCGACAAGCTCGACGCCTTCCTGAGCGCGGTGCGTGAAGTGGCGGAGATTGTGGAAGTGGCGCGTTCCGGCGTGGTCGGCGTGTCGCGCGGCGACAAAATCATGCGCTGAGCGCGGTTTAGTGGCGAATAATCGGGGCGCGGCATGGCTGCGCCCTTTGTTTTTCGGCATTTTTTTGCCCAATTGCTGGCACCTTTCGGCAAAAGCGGTTGCTAGGTAGTGTTTTCTGCTGTTAGATCGCAGAGGCTGGATTGAATAACCGCACGGGATGTCATGGTTAATCCGAGCACAGCCTTCACTTCTATTTTCAGCGTCATTAAGGGGTTAATGTGAAACTGGATGAAATCGCGCGTCTCGCGGGCGTTTCGCGCACGACGGCCAGTTATGTCATCAACGGCAAGGCGAAGCAGTATCGTGTCAGCGATAAAACCGTCGAGAAAGTGATGGCCGTGGTCAGGGAGCATAACTACCACCCGAATGCCGTCGCGGCAGGGCTGCGCGCTGGGCGCACCCGTTCTATCGGTCTGGTGATCCCGGATCTGGAAAATACCAGCTATACCCGTATCGCCAACTACCTGGAGCGTCAGGCGCGCCAGCGTGGTTATCAATTGCTGATCGCCTGCTCCGAAGATCAGCCGGACAACGAAATGCGCTGTATCGAGCACTTGCTGCAGCGTCAGGTGGACGCCATCATCGTTTCCACCGCCTTGCCGCCGGAGCACCCCTTCTATCAACGCTGGGCCAACGATCCGCTGCCGATCATCGCACTGGACCGCGCGTTGGATCGCGAGCATTTCATCAGCGTCGTCGGGGCCGACGAGGAAGATGCCTTTGCGCTGGCGCAGGAGCTGCGCACCTTCCCGGCGGAGTCGGTACTGTACCTGGGCGCCTTGCCGGAGCTTTCGGTCAGCTTCCTGCGTGAGCAGGGCTTCCGTCAGGCCTGGCAAGAGGATCCTCGCCATGTCGATTATCTGTACGCCAACAGCTATGAGCGTGAGGCCGCCGGCGCGCTGTTTGCCGAATGGCTGAAAACGCACCCGATGCCGCAGGCGCTGTTCACCACGTCGTTCTCTTTATTGCAGGGCGTGATGGACGTGACGCTGAAGCAACGCGGCCGTTTGCCGACCGATCTGGCGATTGCCACCTTCGGCGACCATGAGCTGTTGGATTTTCTGGAGTGCCCGGTGCTCGCGGTAGCGCAGCGCCATCGCGACGTGGCCGAACGCGTGCTGGAGCTGGTGTTGGCCAGCCTGGACGAACCGCGTAAACCCAAACCGGGACTGACGCGGATCCGCCGTAATCTGTTCCGCCGCGGTAGCCTGAGCCGCAAATAGGCCGCTCTACAGGAGCCCGCGTTGTCGGGCTCCTGGTTTAGACGTAACCCGCGACCCGAAACAGCCGTCGGCAATATTCCAGGAAATAGCCATACACCACGCCCATCGCCATGGAGACCAGCGCATTGCTGGTCACCGCCGCCAGCATTTGTTGGCCGTCGGCGCCCACGCTCCACAGAATGGCGGCATAAACCGGCGACTGGAAACTGACGTAAGCCAGCAGATCGGCGAGGTTGCGCAGTAGGAATTGGCCGCGTGGGCAGCGGCGTGCCGTGCGGATAAACAGATCGCGATAGCGGCCGTAAGGCCAGGCGATCAGGATGTTGACCGGGATCGACAGCAGGCGCGAAGAGAGGGATTGCTGGAAGCTCATGCCGGAGATCAACACTTCTATCGCCATGCCGGCGATAAAGCAGTACACCACCAGTGCGAACGTATCGGCAGCGGCGCTACGCCAGTGAGGGGCGGGCGAAAGCATGCACTCTCTCCTTTTTTTGGTTAATGTTCTGTTAAATTATTTATTTGCAGTTGTTAGTTCTGGTTTTTTGCGCTTCATATAGTGTACTAATCTGTATTGTGTTTTTTAACTGGATTTAAATTTTTATTTTTAACATTTGTTCGGTTTTTGTCCCGCAGAACAGGGGCACTGGATGGGACAGGGAGATTAAAATCGGTGAATTTAAATAAATTCATTAAAAACATGCAGTTGCGATTTTTGGTGTTTGAAGAGGTTTTTTTCCGGCAAAAATTGTGGAAATAAAGGTGTAAGAAAATGAAACCATAATTGTAAACAGGTATTTTGGGAATAATCTTACCAAATTGATTTAAATCGAAATTACTTCTGCTCGTAATATCCGAGCCATTTATTTTTATCGTGCTCTCATCATGGCGGGACAAATTGAAGTAAAATAGCGCGCAGTTTCACGGTGAATAACGATTGAGCGTTATTAACTCAAGGGGTTATGGCCTTATTCTTCGGTCGATTCGCCAGGCGCTGAGCCTTGGCGGGCGCGGGGCGGCAGCGGTTACAGCCCTGAGATTGCCGAGCTGAAAAATGAGACATGGCTTGCAGAAGGAAGTAATGAGTTAATTAATCGCCAGTTCGTCAGGTTTTTAATCAGATTCTTTCCGCTTAGAAAATTCTCTCCGTTTATCATGGTGTTAATTTTTAATCGTCGAATAATCAGAGTTTCTTTCGCGAGTCAGCTCCCAAAATGACCAGAGAAATATTGCCAAAGCGCTGGCGCTCTGGCTTGACAAGGTTTTCATACCCTCCGTAAACTCCATTGTGTGGGAATTTGTGGGGTAAAGTGGTGAAAACGGTCACTAAGGGGTAGCTCAGGAATGTTCCGTGGAGCGACGATGGTCAACCTCGACAGCAAAGGGCGGCTCGCCGTACCTACCCGATATCGGGAATTGCTCAACGAGGAATCGCAAGGCCAAATGGTCTGTACCATTGACCTCCATCAGCCCTGCCTGCTGCTTTATCCTTTGCCCGAATGGGAAATTATTGAACAAAAATTATCACGTCTGTCGAGCATGAATCCCGCCGAGCGCCGCGTTCAGCGCCTGCTGTTGGGGCATGCCAGTGAGTGTCAGATGGATAGTGCCGGTCGTTTGCTGCTTGCCAATACGCTGCGGCAACACGCCGGGCTCACAAAAGAAGTGATGCTGGTCGGTCAGTTCAACAAGTTTGAACTGTGGGATGAACAGACCTGGTATCAACAAGTCAAGGATGATATTGACGCTGAACAGTCGACTCAGGAACCGTTGTCTGAGCGGCTACAGGACTTGTCGCTATAAGCATGTTGGAAAACTATAAACACACCACCGTCCTGCTGGACGAAGCCGTCAACGGCCTCAACATCCGCAGCAACGGCATATATATCGACGGTACTTTTGGTCGCGGTGGCCATTCTCGTCTGATTCTGTCCCAGCTGGGGCCGGAAGGGCGCTTGCTGGCAATTGACCGTGACCCTCAGGCGATTGCAGCCGCCAAATCTATTGAAGATCCTCGTTTTACCATCGTACACGGCCCATTTTCCGAGTTGTCGCACTATGTGCGGGAGCGCGAACTGGTCGGCAAGATCGACGGCGTTCTGCTCGATCTGGGCGTTTCCTCGCCGCAGCTTGACGACGCAGAGCGCGGGTTCTCCTTTATGCGCGACGGTCCGCTGGACATGCGCATGGATCCGTCCACCGGCCTGTCCGCCGCGGATTGGCTGATGAAGGCCGAGGCGGACGATATCGCCTGGGTGCTGAAAACCTTTGGCGAAGAGCGTTTCGCCAAGCGCATCGCACGCGCCATCGTCGAAAGAAACCGCGTGGAGCCGATGACGCGCACCAAAGAGTTGGCGGATCTGATTGCCGATGCCAGCCCGTTCCGTGAAAAGCACAAGCATCCGGCGACGCGCAGCTTCCAGGCGATCCGCATCTATATCAACAGCGAGCTGGAAGAGATCGAGCGTGCGCTCGACGGCGCGCTGGAAGTGCTGGCCCCACAGGGCCGTTTGTCGATCATAAGTTTCCATTCGCTGGAAGACCGCATCGTCAAACGCTTTATGCGTCACCACAGCCGCGGCGCTCAGGTGCCGGCGGGCATTCCGTTGACCGAAGAGCAACTGCGCAGCATGGGCGGACGAACGCTGAAAGCGCTGGGCAAAATGATGCCGTCGGAAGCGGAAGTGGCGGACAACCCGCGTGCGCGCAGCTCGGTGCTGCGTATTGCTGAGAGGATGCCCGCGTGATCGGCAACGAACGTCACGGCCTGGTCGGGGTGATTGGCGGCGATCTGCTGCGCAACGCCAAGATCCCCATGATTTTACTGATTGCGTCACTGGTCTCCGCGGTTTTCGTGGTGACCACCGCGCACCGCACCCGCCTGCTGACCGCCGAGCGCGAACAGCTGGTTCTGGAGCGTGATGCGCTGGATATCGAGTGGCGCAACCTGATTTTAGAAGAGAACGCCCTCGGCGATCACAGCCGGGTTGAACGTATCGCGACAGAAAAACTGCAGATGCAACATGTTGATCCATCGCAGGAAAATATCATCGTTAAACAATGAATGGTTTAACCGGAATAATGACACGGAGTAGAAAGGAAACGCATGAAAGCAGCGCGCCCCGGTAAGTTGAGACGCCAGGAAGATCAGGCCAGCTTTGTCAGCTGGCGTTTTGCGTTGCTGTGCGGCTGCATTTTGCTGGCGATGGTTGGCCTGATGCTGCGCGTCGCGTACCTGCAGGTCATCAACCCCGATCGTCTGGTGAAAGAAGGCGACATGCGTTCGCTGCGCGTGCAGGAAGTGCCGACCGCGCGGGGCATGATCAGCGATCGCGCCGGCCGTCCGTTGGCGGTCAGCGTGCCGGTCAATGCGGTGTGGGCGGATCCGAAAGAGCTGAACGAGCGCGGCGGCATCACGCTGGACAGCCGTTGGAAAGCGCTTTCCGATGCGCTCAACATCCCGCTGGACCAGCTTTCCAACCGCATCAACGCCAACCCGAAAGGGCGCTTCGTTTATCTGGCTCGCCAGGTGAACCCGGCGATTGGCGACTACATCCACAAACTCAAGCTGCCGGGGATCTACCTGCGGCAGGAGTCGCGCCGGTACTACCCGGCGGGGCAGGTGACGTCGCACATCATCGGTGTGACCAACATCGACGGGCAAGGCATCGAAGGCGTCGAGAAGAGCTTCGACCGCTGGCTGACCGGGCAACCGGGCGAGAGAACGGTGCGTAAGGACCGCTTCGGCCGGGTGATCGAAGATATCTCCTCCGTCGACAGCCAGGCTGCGCACAACCTGGTGCTGAGCGTCGATGAGCGCCTGCAGGCGCTGGTGTATCGCGAGCTGAACAACGCGGTGGCGTTCAACAAGGCCGAATCGGGCACTGCGGTGCTGATCGACGTGAACACCGGCGAAGTGCTGGCGATGGCCAACAGCCCGTCTTACAACCCGAACAACATGGCCGGTACGCCGAAAGAGACCATGCGTAACCGTGCTATCACCGATATTTTTGAACCCGGTTCAACCGTGAAGCCGATGGTGGTGATGACCGCGCTGCAAAACGGCGTGGTGAGAGAAAACAGCGTGCTGAACACCATCCCGTATCGCATTCAGGGCCACGAGATCAAAGACGTGGCGCGGTACTCGGAGCTGTCATTGACCGGGATCTTGCAGAAGTCGAGTAACGTCGGTGTTTCAAAGCTGGCGTTAGCGATGCCGTCCTCAGCGTTAGTAGATACTTACTCTCGTTTTGGGCTGGGAAAAGCGACCAATTTGGGGCTGGTCGGAGAAAGCAGTGGCATATACCCAAAAAAACAACGGTGGTCTGACATAGAGAGGGCCACCTTCTCTTTCGGCTACGGGCTGATGGTAACTCCGTTACAGTTGGCGCGAGTCTATGCAACGATCGGCAGTCTGGGCGTGTATCGCCCATTGTCGATCACCAAGGTTGACCCTCCGGTCGCCGGCGAACGCGTTTTCCCTGAACCTCTGGTGCGCACCGTGGTGCACATGATGGAAAGCGTGGCCTTGCCGGGCGGCGGCGGCGTGAAAGCCGCCATCAAGGGATACCGTATCGCCATCAAAACCGGTACCGCGAAAAAAGTGGGCCCGGACGGCAAATACGTCAACCGATACATCGCTTATACCGCCGGCGTCGCGCCGGCAAGTAACCCCCGTTTTGCCCTGGTGGTCGTCATCAACGACCCGCAGGGTGGGAAATACTATGGTGGCGCAATCTCCGCGCCGGTGTTCGGCGCCATCATGGGCGGCGTATTGCGCACCATGAACGTCGAGCCTGACGCGTTGCCCACCGGTGACAAAAGCGAATTAGTGATTAACAAGAAAGAGGGTTCAGGTGGCAGATCGTAATTTGCGCGACTTACTCGCCCCGTGGGTGCCGACGGCGCCCGGGCGCGCGCTGCGGGAAATGACATTAGACAGCCGTGTGGCGGCTGCCGGGGATCTGTTTGTCGCCGTGGTTGGCCATCAAACGGATGGACGCCGCTATATTCCGCAGGCCATTGCGCAGGGCGTCGCCGCCGTGATCGCCGAAGCTGACGGTCAGGCCGAAGACGGCGCCATCGTTGAGATGCACGGCGTGCCGGTGATCTACCTGAGCCAACTGAACCAGCGCCTTTCCGCGCTGGCCGGGCGTTTTTACCACCAGCCGGGCGAGCGTCTGCGTCTGGTCGGCGTGACCGGCACCAACGGCAAAACCACCACTACGCAGCTGTTGGCGCAGTGGAGCCAACTGCTGGGCGAAACCAGCGCGGTGATGGGCACCGTCGGCAACGGCCTGCTGGGCCAGGTGTGTCCGACCGAGAATACCACCGGTTCTGCGGTGGATGTTCAACACGTATTAAACGAGTTGGCGGAACAGGGCGCGACCTTCGCCGCGATGGAAGTTTCTTCCCACGGTCTGGTGCAACACCGGGTGGCGGCGCTGCCGTTCGCCGCGGCGGTCTTCACCAACCTGAGCCGCGATCACCTGGATTACCACGGTGACATGGCCAATTACGAGGCGGCCAAATGGTCGCTGTTCGCCGCCCACAGCGTGGGGCAGGCGATCATCAACGCCGACGATGAAGTCGGTCAGCGCTGGCTCGGCAAGCTGCCGGATGCGGTGGCGGTGACGATGCAGGGCAACCTGCAGCCGGGCGGCCACGGCCGCTGGCTGAAAACCACGGCGGTCGATTATCACGACAACGGCGCCACCGTTCGTTTCAGCTCCAGCTGGGGCGACGGCGAGATCGAAAGCCGCCTGATGGGCGCTTTCAACGTCAGCAACCTGCTGTTGGCCTTGGCCACGCTGCTGTCGCTGGGCTATCCGCTGGAGGCGCTGGTGGAAACCGGCAGCCGTCTGCAGCCGGTCTGCGGCCGCATGGAAGTGTTTAACGCGCCGGGCAAACCGACGGTGGTGGTGGATTACGCCCACACGCCGGATGCGCTGGAGAAAGCGCTGGAAGCCGCGCGCTTGCACTGCCAGGGGCAGCTGTGGTGCGTCTTCGGCTGCGGCGGCGATCGCGACAAGGGCAAGCGTCCGCTGATGGGCGGTATTGCCGAGCAGTTCGCCGATCGCGTGGTGATCACCGATGACAACCCGCGTACCGAAGAGCCGCGCGCAATTATCAACGACATCCTGACCGGATTGCTGGACGCCGGGCAGGCGCTGGTGATCCACGGCCGCGCCGAAGCGGTAACCAGCGCCATCATGCAAGCGCAGGCGCAGGATGTGGTGTTGGTGGCGGGCAAGGGCCATGAAGATTATCAGCTGGTGGGCAACCGCCGCCTGGATTACTCCGACCGCACGACGGTCGCCCGACTGCTGGGGGTGCTGGCATGATCCCTGTCTCTCTTCAGACACTGGCTGAGGTATTGAGCGCTGAACCGATCGGCGCCGATTGCCAAATTGTCGAGGTGACGACAGACACCCGCAAGGTGACCGCCGGTTGCCTGTTTGTGGCGCTGAAAGGTGAGCGTTTCGACGCTCACGACTTCGCGGCGGATGCCGTAGCCGCAGGCGCCGGGGCATTGCTGGTCAGTAAGCGCTTATTGGTGGACGTGCCGCAGCTGGTGGTGGAAGACACCCGTTTGGCGCTGGGGCAGCTTGGCGCCTGGGTGCGTCAGCAGGTGCCGGCGCGCGTGGTGGCGCTGACCGGCTCCTCGGGCAAGACATCGGTGAAAGAAATGACCGCCGCCATTCTGCGTGAATGCGGCGAAGTGCTGTATACCGCCGGTAACTTCAATAACGACATCGGCGTGCCGCTGACGCTGTTGCGTCTGGAGCCGCAGCATGATTTTGCCGTGATAGAGCTGGGCGCTAACCACATTGGCGAAATCGCTTACACCACCGCATTGACGCGTCCGCAGACCGCTTTGGTGAATAACCTGGCGGCGGCGCACCTGGAAGGCTTCGGCTCGCTGGCCGGCGTCGCTCAGGCGAAAGGTGAAATCTTTACCGGCCTGCCGGCCGACGGCGTGGCGATCATCAACGCCGATAACAACGATTGGCCGCACTGGCAGAGCATGCTGGTCGGCAAAACCGTCTGGCGCTTCTCGCCGCAGGCCGCCGAAGGTGTGGACTTCTTCGCGGACAACGTGCGGGTGAATGGCGCAGGTACGCAGTTCACGCTGCACAGCCCGTTCGGCACCGCCGAGATCGCACTGCCGCTGCCGGGGCGCCACAACGTGGCCAACGCGCTGGCGGCCACGGCGCTGGCGATGTCGGTGGGCGCGACGCTCGAAGCGGTGCGTCAGGGGTTGAAACAATTGCAGGCGGTGCCGGGGCGCTTGTTCCCGGTGGCGCTGGCCGAAGGCAAGCTGCTGCTGGACGACAGCTATAACGCCAACGTCGGGTCGATGACCGCGGCGGCGCAGGTGCTGGCGGAAATGCCGGGCTACCGCGTGATGGTGGTCGGCGATATGGCCGAGCTGGGCGCAGAAGCGGAAGAGTGCCACCGTCAGGTGGGTGAAGCCGCCCGCCTGGCCGGGGTCGATAAAGTGATCAGCGTCGGCGGGTTGAGCCGCGTGCTGAGCGAAGCCTCCGGCAACGGCGAACATTATCAGGACAAGACAGCAGTGATCGCGCGCGTGGCGGAATTACTGTCGGAACATGCGGTCATCACCGTGTTAATCAAAGGTTCACGTAGTGCCGCAATGGAGCAGGTAGTACGCGCGTTACAGGAGAAAGCACCATGTTAGTTTGGCTGGCCGAACATTTGGTCAAGTATTACTCAGGCTTCAACGTCTTTTCTTATCTGACGTTCCGAGCCATTGTCAGCCTGCTGACCGCGCTGTTCCTGTCGCTGTGGATGGGCCCGCGGGTGATCAAGCGTCTGCAAGAAATGTCCTTCGGTCAGGTGGTGCGCAACGACGGCCCCGAGTCGCACTTCAGCAAGCGCGGCACGCCGACCATGGGCGGCATCATGATCCTGACCTCCATCACCATTTCGGTGCTGATGTGGGCCTACCCGTCCAACCCGTATGTCTGGTGCGTGCTGTTTGTGCTGGTGGGTTACGGCATCGTCGGCTTCGTTGACGACTACCGCAAGGTGGTGCGTAAGGACACCAAAGGGCTGATCGCCCGCTGGAAGTATTTCTGGCAATCGGTGATTGCGCTGATTGTCGCATTCGCCATGTACGCCGTAGGAAAAGACACGCCAGCCACCGAGCTGGTTGTGCCGTTCTTTAAGGACGTGATGCCGCAGCTGGGCCTGCTGTACATCCTGCTGGCCTATTTCGTCATCGTCGGCACCAGCAACGCGGTTAACCTGACCGACGGCCTGGACGGCCTGGCGATCATGCCGACGGTATTCGTGGCGGCCGGCTTCGCGCTGGTGGCCTGGGCGACCGGTAATATGAACTTCGCCAACTACCTGCACATTCCGTATCTGCGTCATGCCGGTGAGTTGGTGATCGTGTGTACCGCCATCGTCGGTGCCGGCCTCGGCTTCCTGTGGTTCAACACCTACCCGGCTCAGGTGTTTATGGGCGACGTCGGTTCGCTGGCGCTGGGCGGCGCGCTGGGCACCATCGCGGTGCTGCTGCGCCAGGAGTTTTTGTTGGTGATCATGGGCGGCGTGTTTGTGGTAGAGACGCTGTCGGTGATCCTGCAGGTGGGATCGTTCAAGCTGCGCGGACAACGCATTTTCCGCATGGCGCCGATTCACCACCACTATGAATTGAAAGGCTGGCCGGAGCCGCGCGTGATCGTGCGCTTCTGGATCATTTCGCTGATGCTAGTGCTGATTGGCCTGGCAACGCTGAAGGTGCGTTAATCATGGCAGACTATCAGGGTAGAAAAGTCGTCATCATCGGGTTGGGCCTCACCGGCCTGTCCTGTGTCGATTTCTTCATGGCGCGCGGCGTGACGCCGCGCGTGATGGATACCCGTATCGCGCCGCCAGGGTTGGACAAACTGCCTGAAAGCGTGGAGCGCCATCTGGGCGATCTGAATCAAGACTGGCTGCTGGCGGCGGATCTGATCGTCGCCAGCCCGGGCGTCGCGCTGGCGACCCCGGCATTGAGCGCCGCGGCTGACGCCGGCGTCGAAATCGTCGGCGACGTCGAACTGTTCTGCCGCGAGGCGCAGGCGCCGATCGTGGCGATTACCGGCTCCAACGGCAAGAGCACCGTCACCACCCTGGTGGGCGAGATGGCGAAAGCCGCCGGTTGGGCGGTGGGCGTGGGCGGCAATATCGGCCTGCCGGCGCTGAGCCTGTTGCGTCAGGAATGTCAGCTTTACGTGCTGGAGCTGTCCAGCTTCCAGCTGGAAACGACGTATAGCCTGCGGGCGGCGGCGGCGACCATCCTGAACGTGACCGAAGATCATATGGATCGCTATCCGTTCGGTCTGCAGCAGTATCGCGGTGCCAAGCTGCGCGTGTATGAAAACGCCGCGGTGTGCGTGGTGAACGCGGACGACGCGCTGACCATGCCGGTGCGCGGCGCCGACGAACGCTGTGTCAGCTTCGGCGCGGACGTAGGCGACTATCACTTGAACCGCCAGCAGGGGGAAACCTGGCTGCGGGTGCGCGGTGAGAAGGTGCTGAATACGCGCGAAATGAAGCTGACCGGCCGCCACAATTACACCAACGCCCTGGCGGCGCTGGCGTTGGCGGATGCGGTCAATATCCCGCGTGCGTCCAGCCTGAAGGCGCTGACCACCTTCACCGGCCTGGCACACCGCTTCCAGCTGGCCTGGGAGCACAACGGCGTGCGTTGGATCAACGATTCCAAAGCCACCAACGTCGGCAGCACCGAAGCGGCGCTGAACGGCCTGCAGGTGGACGGCACGCTGCATCTGCTGCTGGGCGGCGACGGCAAGTCCGCCGATTTCTCGCCGCTGGCGCGCTATCTGCAGGGCGACAACGTGCGTCTGTATTGTTTTGGCCGTGACGGCGCTCAGCTGGCACAGCTGCGGCCGGAAGTGGCGACGTTGACCGAGACCATGGAGCAGGCGATGCGCACCATCGCCGGCCGCGTAATGCCCGGCGATATGGTGCTGTTGTCGCCGGCTTGCGCCAGCCTCGATCAGTTCCGTAATTTTGAAGTGCGCGGCGATGAGTTCGCCCGCCTGGCGCAGGAGCTTGGCGGATGAAACTACGCTTGCCGAACTTCGGGCTGACAGAACGGCTGAAAGACTGGGTGACCGGCGCGCGCGACAACGACGCGGTCAACATGGTGCTGTACGATCGCACCCTGCTGTGGTTGACCTTCGGCTTGGCGATCATCGGCTTCGTGATGGTGACCTCGGCCTCGATGCCGATCGGCCAACGCCTGGCGGACGATCCGTTCCTGTTCGCCAAACGTGACGCGCTGTACCTCGGCCTGGCGTTCGGCCTGTCGCTGGTGACGCTGCGCATCCCGATGGAAATTTGGCAGCGCTACAGCAACGTGATGCTGCTGATGTCGATCGTGATGCTGCTGATCGTCCTGGTGGTGGGGAGCTCGGTAAACGGGGCCTCGCGTTGGATCGCACTCGGCCCGTTGCGTATTCAGCCCGCGGAGCTGTCCAAGCTGTCGCTGTTCTGCTACCTGGCGAGCTATCTGGTGCGCAAGGTGGAAGAGGTGCGCAGCAACTTCTGGGGCTTCTGCAAGCCGATGGGCGTGATGGTGGTGCTGGCGGTGCTGCTGCTGGCGCAGCCGGACCTCGGTACCGTGGTGGTGCTGTTCATCACCACGCTAGCAATGCTGTTCCTGGCCGGTGCGAAAATGTGGCAGTTCCTGGCGATCATCGGCTCCGGCGTGTTCGCCGTGGTGCTGCTGATCATCGCGGAACCGTACCGTATGCGCCGCGTGACGTCGTTCTGGAACCCGTGGGCCGACCCGTTCGGCAGCGGCTACCAGCTGACCCAGTCGCTGATGGCGTTCGGCCGCGGCGAGTTCTGGGGGCAGGGGCTCGGCAACTCGGTGCAGAAACTGGAGTATTTGCCAGAGGCACACACCGACTTCATCTTCTCCATTTTGGGGGAAGAACTGGGCTATATCGGTGTGGTTTTAGCCCTGTTAATGGTATTCTTCGTCGCTTTTCGCGCGATGTCCATCGGGCGCCGCGCGCTGGAGATCGACCAACGCTTCTCCGGCTTCCTGGCCTGCGCGATCGGCGTGTGGTTCAGCTTCCAGGCGCTGGTTAACGTCGGCGCCGCCGCGGGCATGCTGCCGACCAAAGGTCTGACGCTGCCGCTGATCAGTTACGGCGGTTCGAGCTTGCTGATTATGTCGACGGCGATCGTGCTGTTGCTGCGAATTGATTATGAAACGCGCCTGACCAAGGCTCAGGCGTTTGTGAAGAGGTAAGGGATGAGCGGGAAACCTAAGCGTTTAATGGTGATGGCAGGCGGTACCGGTGGGCACGTGTTCCCGGGGCTGGCGGTCGCGCATCATCTGATGGCGCAGGGCTGGCAGGTGCGCTGGCTCGGAACCGCAGACCGAATGGAAGCCGATCTGGTGCCGAAGCACGGGATCGAGATCGATTTTATCCGCATCTCCGGCCTGCGCGGCAAGGGCCTGAAGGCTCAATTGACCGCACCGCTGCGGATCTGGCAGGCGGTGCGTCAGGCAAAAGCCATTATGCGCAGCTATCAGCCGGATGTGGTGCTGGGAATGGGCGGCTACGTCTCCGGTCCCGGCGGCCTGGCAGCCTGGCAGTGCGGCATCCCGGTGGTGCTGCACGAGCAGAACGGCATCGCCGGTTTGACCAACCGCTGGCTGGCGCGCATCGCCGCCAAAGTGATGCAGGCCTTCCCCGGCGCGTTCCCGAACGCCGAGGTGGTGGGCAACCCGGTGCGTACCGACGTGTTGGCGCTGCCACTGCCGGCAGAGCGGTTGCAAGGGCGCGAAGGCCCGATCCGCGTGCTGGTGATTGGCGGAAGTCAGGGCGCCCGCGTGCTGAATCAGACAGTTCCTGAAGTCGCGGCGCGTTTGGGCGATAGAATTACGCTCTGGCATCAGGTTGGCAAGGGCGCGCTGGAAACGGTGCTGCGCGACTACGAAAGGGTAGGGCAGACGCAGCACAAAGTGACCGAGTTCATCGACGACATGGCCGCCGCCTATGCCTGGGCCGACGTGGTGGTCTGCCGCTCCGGCGCGTTGACCGTCAGTGAAATCGCGGCGGCAGGGCTGCCGGCGATCTTCGTGCCGTTTATGCACAAGGATCGTCAGCAGTACTGGAACGCGCGTCCGCTGGAAGAAGCCGGCGCGGCGAAGATTATCGAACAGCCGCAGTTTAACGCCGATGTGGTGGCCGAACTGCTGGCGAGTTGGGATCGCAAGACGCTGCTGGCCATGGCCGAGAAAGCGCGTGCGGTCGCCATTCCGGATGCCACCGAGCGCGTGGCGGCGGAGCTGGTGCGGCTCGCCAAGTAACGAGTGCAGGGGTTCGGCGCGCCGAACCTGAATAAAAGCAATGTGATGTAGGGCCGGGGTACCGGATCCGGATTAGAGAGAGTGATGAATACACAACAACTGGCGAAACTACGTACTATCGTGCCCGAGATGCGTCGCGTCCGGCACATTCACTTTGTCGGCATCGGTGGTGCCGGCATGGGTGGTATCGCCGAAGTGTTGGCAAACGAAGGGTATCAGATCAGCGGCTCCGACCTGGCGCCGAATCCGGTCACCCAACAGTTGAGCGCGCTCGGGGCGACGATTTATTTCAATCACCGTCCGGAAAACGTGCTGGATGCGAGCGTGGTGGTGGTGTCTACCGCCATCTCCGCCGACAACCCGGAGATCGTCGCCGCTCGTGAAGCGCGCATCCCGGTGATCCGCCGCGCTGAAATGCTGGCGGAGCTGATGCGTTTTCGCCACGGTATCGCTATCGCCGGCACGCACGGCAAAACCACCACCACGGCGATGGTCTCGAGCATTTACGCCGAAGCCCGCCTGGACCCGACCTTCGTCAATGGCGGGCTGGTGAAGGCGGCGGGGACCCACGCACGACTGGGGTCCAGCCGTTATCTGATCGCGGAAGCGGATGAGAGCGATGCGTCGTTCCTGCATCTGCAGCCGATGGTGGCCGTAGTCACCAACATCGAAGCCGACCACATGGACACCTACCAGGGCGACTTCGAGAACCTGAAGCAGACGTTTATCAATTTCTTGCACAACCTGCCGTTCTATGGCCGCGCAGTGATGTGCATCGACGATCCGGTGGTGCGCGAGCTGTTGCCGCGCGTGGGTCGCCATATCACCACCTACGGCTTCAGTGAAGATGCCGACGTGCGCATCGAAGACTACCGGCAGATTGGGCCGCAGGGGCACTTTACCCTGAGCCGTCAGGACAAACCGTTACTGACGGTGACGCTGAACGCGCCGGGCCGCCACAATGCGTTGAACGCAGCGGCGGCGGTGGCGGTAGCGACCGAAGAAGGCATCGACGACGAAGATATCCTGCGCGCGCTGGCGGGCTTCCAGGGCACTGGGCGCCGCTTCGATTTCCTCGGTGAGTTCCCGCTGGAGCCGGTCAACGGCAAAGCGGGCAGTGCGATGCTGGTGGACGATTACGGCCACCATCCGACCGAAGTGGACGCCACGCTGAAAGCGGCGCGCGCCGGCTGGCCGGACAAGCGTCTGGTGATGATCTTCCAGCCGCACCGCTACACGCGTACTCGCGATCTGTACGACGATTTCGCCAACGTGCTGTCGCAGGTGGATGTGCTGCTGATGCTCGACGTGTACGCCGCCGGCGAAGCGCCGATCCCGGGCGCGGACAGCCGCTCGCTGTGCCGCACCATCCGCAGCCGCGGCAAGCTGGATCCGATCCTGGTTTCCGATGCCGATACCGTGCCGGAAACGCTGGCGCAGCTGCTGCAGGATGAAGACTTGGTGCTGGTGCAAGGCGCCGGCAACGTGGGCAAAATCGCCCGTAAACTGGCCGAGCTGAAGCTGCAGCCGCCGAAGAAAGAGGAGGAGCACCATGGCTGATAAAGTTGCAGTTCTGCTGGGCGGCACCTCCGCTGAACGTGACGTTTCTCTGCAGTCCGGCGCCGCGGTGCTGGCCGGGTTGCGCGAAGCCGGCATCGATGCGCACGGCGTCGATACCCGCGATTTCCCGGTGACCCAGCTGAAAGATCAAGGGTTCACCAAAGTGTTTATCGCGCTGCACGGCCGCGGCGGCGAGGACGGCACCCTGCAGGGGCTGCTGGAGTTCCTCGAGCTGCCTTATACCGGCAGCGGCGTGATGGCCTCGGCGCTGACCATGGACAAATGGCGCACCAAGATGGTGTGGCAGTCGATGGGCTTGCCGGTGGCGCCTTACGTGGCGCTGAATCGCCAGCTGTATCTCGGCGCCGAAAAAGCGGCGCTGCTGGCGCGCGTGGCGGATCTCGGCCTGCCGCTGATCGTCAAGCCGAGCCGTGAAGGCTCCAGCGTCGGCATGAGCAAGGTCACCGAGAGCGCTGCGTTGGAAGCCGCGCTGGAAGAAGCCTTCCGCCATGACGACGATGTGCTGGTGGAGAAGTGGCTGAGCGGCCCGGAATACACGGTGGCAATGCTGGGCGACCAGGTGCTGCCGTCGATCCGCATCCAGCCGGCCGGTGTGTTTTACGACTACCAGGCCAAGTACATTTCGGACGACACGCAGTACTTCTGCCCGAGCGGTTTGAGCGCCGAGCAGGAAGCCGAGATGGCGGCATTGGCGCTGCGCGCCTACCGCGGTCTGGACTGCAGCGGCTGGGGCCGCGTCGACGTGATGCAAGACAGCGATGGCAGCTTCTATCTGCTTGAGGTGAACACCTCTCCGGGCATGACCAGTCATAGCCTGGTGCCGATGGCAGCGCGCCAGTTTGGATTAAGCTTCTCGCAGCTAGTGGCGAGAATTTTGGAGTTGGCCGACTGATATGTCGCAAGCTGCCCTGAATGCGCGCGATCGCGAGGTGGATAACGGCCCGCGCCGCAGCAATGGAACCCAGTTGGCGGGAATGATTTTCCTGCTGATGGTGTTGGGAACGGTCGTGTGGAGCGGTTGGGCGGTGCTTGGCTGGATGAAAGATGCCAGTCGCCTGCCGCTCTCAAGGCTGGTGGTGACCGGCGAACGCCACTACACCACCAACGATGATATTCGTCAGGCGATCCTGGCGCTGGGCGCGCCCGGCACCTTTATGACGCAGGATGTGGACGTTATCCAGCAGCAGATCGAACGTCTGCCGTGGATCAAGCAGGCCAGCGTGCGCAAACAATGGCCGGATGAGCTGAAGATCCATCTGGTGGAGTACGTCCCGGTGGCGCGCTGGAACGATTTGCACATGGTGGACGCCGAGGGCAAAGCGTTCAGCGTGCCGGCGGAGCGGGCGGGCAAGCAGAAGTTGCCGCTGCTCTACGGGCCGGAAGGGAGCGAGCAGGATGTGCTGGAGGGCTATCGGGCGATGAGCGCCACGTTGGCGGCCAGCAAGTATACGCTGAAAATGGCGGCGATGACCGCGCGCCATTCCTGGCAGCTGGCGCTGGACAACGATGTTCGGCTTGAGCTGGGGCGCGATGACCGCAACGGGCGTTTGCAGCGGTTTATTGAGCTTTACCCGGTATTGCAGCAGCAGGGCCAGGCGGAGAGCAAGCGTGTCAGCTATGTCGATCTGCGCTACGAGTCCGGCGCTTCGGTAGGGTGGGCTCCGGTGTTGGTCGATCCGCAGGCGCTTGGCGGTCAGCAAAACAGTAATCAGCAACAGAATCAGGCACAGGCAAAACAACAATGATCAAGTCGACGGACAGAAAACTGGTAGTTGGACTGGAGATCGGTACTGCAAAAGTCTCCGCATTGGTAGGGGAAGTTCTGCCCGATGGCATGGTCAACATTATCGGGGTGGGCAGCTGCCCGTCTCGCGGCATGGATAAGGGCGGCGTAAACGACCTGGAGTCGGTGGTGAAGTGCGTACAGCGCGCCATCGATCAGGCCGAGCTGATGGCGGACTGCCAGATCTCGTCGGTGTACCTGGCGCTGTCGGGCAAACACATCAGCTGCCAGAACGAAATCGGCATGGTGCCGATCTCGGAAGAGGAAGTGACGCAGGACGACGTGGAGAATGTGGTGCACACCGCCAAATCGGTGCGCGTGCGCGACGAACACCGCATCCTGCACGTGATTCCTCAGGAATACGCCATCGATTATCAGGAAGGCATCAAAAACCCGGTTGGGCTGTCCGGCGTGCGCATGCAGGCCAAGGTGCATCTGATTACCTGCCATAACGATATGGCGAAGAACATCGTCAAGGCCGTGGAACGTTGCGGCTTGAAAGTTGACCAACTTATTTTCGCCGGTCTGGCCGCGAGCTACGCGGTGCTGACCGAAGATGAACGCGAACTCGGCGTTTGCGTGGTGGATATCGGCGGCGGCACCATGGATATGGCGGTGTACACCGGCGGTGCGCTGCGCCACACCAAAGTGATCCCTTACGCCGGGAACGTGGTCACCAGCGATATCGCCTACGCCTTCGGCACGCCGCCGACCGACGCGGAAGCGATTAAAGTTCGACACGGCTGTGCGCTTGGGTCGATTGTTAGCAAGGATGAGAATGTAGAGGTGCCTAGCGTCGGGGGACGTCCTCCGCGCAGTCTGCAAAGACAGACGCTGGCTGAAGTCATTGAGCCACGCTACACCGAACTGTTGAATCTGGTTAACGATGAAATTTTGCAATTGCAGGAGCAACTGCGTCAGCAAGGGGTGAAGCATCATCTGGCGGCAGGTATCGTGCTGACCGGTGGCGCCGCCCAGATTGATGGCCTGGCAGCCTGTGCGCAACGGGTGTTCCATACCCAGGTACGCATCGGCCAACCCTTGAACATCACGGGTCTGACGGATTATGCGCAGGAGCCTTACTACTCGACGGCGGTAGGTCTGCTGCACTATGGAAAAGAGTCTCACCTGAGCGGTGAGACAGAAGTAGAAAAACGCGCCTCGGTGGGCAATTGGTTTAAACGCATCAATAGCTGGCTGAGAAAAGAGTTTTAATGTTTCAACAAAGAGATCATGCTGAGTAATCTTTTTATGATCTCGCAGCGACAGGCACAAAACGGAGAGAAACTATGTTTGAACCAATGGAACTAACCAATGACGCGGTGATTAAAGTCATCGGCGTCGGCGGCGGCGGTGGCAACGCCGTTGAACACATGGTGCGCGAGCGCATCGAAGGTGTTGAATTCTTCGCTGTGAACACGGACGCCCAGGCGCTCCGTAAAACGGCGGTTGGCCAAACCATCCAGATTGGTAGCGGTATTACCAAAGGTCTGGGTGCGGGCGCGAACCCTGAAGTGGGTCGCAATTCAGCGGAAGAAGACCGCGAAGCCCTGCGCGCAGCGCTGGACGGCGCAGACATGGTCTTCATCGCAGCCGGCATGGGCGGCGGTACCGGTACCGGTGCGGCGCCAGTGGTGGCTGAAGTGGCTAAAGATTTGGGTATTCTGACCGTGGCCGTGGTGACCAAGCCTTTCAACTTCGAAGGCAAGAAGCGCATGGCATTCGCGGAGCAGGGTATCGCTGAACTGTCCAAACACGTGGACTCGCTGATCACCATCCCGAACGACAAATTGCTGAAAGTTCTGGGTCGCGGCATCTCTCTGCTGGACGCGTTCGGCGCGGCCAACGACGTGCTGAAAGGCGCGGTGCAGGGTATTGCCGAGCTGATCACCCGTCCGGGCCTGATGAACGTCGACTTCGCCGACGTGCGCACCGTGATGTCCGAAATGGGCTACGCGATGATGGGTTCCGGCGTGGCTTGCGGTGAAGACCGCGCCGAAGAAGCGGCCGAAATGGCGATCTCCAGCCCACTGCTGGAAGACATCGACCTGTCCGGCGCGCGCGGCGTGTTGGTCAACATTACCGCTGGCTTCGACCTGCGTCTGGATGAGTTCGAAACCGTGGGTAACACCATCCGCGCGTTCGCTTCCGACAACGCTACCGTGGTTATCGGTACCTCGCTGGATCCAGAAATGAACGACGAACTGCGCGTAACCGTGGTTGCAACCGGTATCGGTATGGACAAGCGTCCTGAAATCACCCTGGTGACCAATAAGCAGGCCAGCCAGCCGGTGATGGATCACCGTTATCAGCAGCACGGCATGTCGCCTCTGCCGCAGGAAGTGAAACCTGCCGCGAAGGTGGTCAACGACCAAGCTGCGCAGCCGAATAAAGAGCCCGACTATCTTGATATTCCAGCCTTCCTGCGTAAGCAGGCAGACTAAGAATATCCTGAGAATTTGGAATCTCCGCTCTTTGTGCTAAACTGTCCCGCCAGCCATGCTGTATGCTTGGCTGGTAGGATGGATAACATTGCGAGATAAAACGATGATCAAACAAAGGACATTAAAACGTATTGTTCAGGCGACTGGCGTCGGTTTGCATACCGGCAAGAAAGTCACGCTGACAATGCGCCCAGCGCCGGCTAATACCGGGGTCATCTATCGTCGCACTGACTTGAATCCACCGGTTGATTTTCCGGCTGATGCAAAATCCGTGCGTGATACCATGCTCTGTACTTGCCTGGTGAATGAGCATGACGTGCGTATTTCGACCGTTGAGCACCTCAACGCCGCGCTGGCTGGGCTGGGCATCGACAACATCGTCATTGAAGTCGACGCCGCTGAAATCCCAATCATGGACGGCAGCGCCAGTCCGTTCGTGTTCTTGCTGCTGGATGCCGGCATCGAAGAACTGAACTCGGCGAAGAAATTCCTGCGTCTGAAAGAGACTGTGCGTGTTGAAGATGGCGATAAATGGGCCGAGCTGTCCCCGCATAACGGGTTCCGCTTGGACTTCACCATCGATTTCAACCACCCGGCTATCGACGCCAGCTCTCAGCGCTATCGCCTTGATTTCTCGGCTGAGTCGTTCGTGCGTCAAATCAGCCGCGCGCGCACCTTCGGGTTTATGCGAGACATCGAATACCTGCAGTCCCGTGGCCTGGCCTTGGGCGGCAGTTTCGATTGCGCCATCGTGGTAGATGATTACCGCGTGCTGAACGAAGACGGTCTGCGTTTCGAAGACGAATTCGTACGTCACAAAATGCTGGACGCCATCGGCGACCTGTTCATGTGCGGCCACAACATTATTGGCGCGTTCACCGCGTTCAAGTCTGGCCACGCGCTGAACAACAAACTGCTGCAGGCCGTGCTGGCCAAGCAGGAAGCGTGGGAATACGTGACCTTCCAGGACGAAGCCGAAATGCCATTGGCATTCAAGGCACCGTCTACCGTATTGGCGTAAGGTCTGAATTCCTCGCCTGCGAATAACGGCAGGCGCATCCCCTAAGAGCCTGAGAATTCAGGCTCGCGATGGTGTGATGCCGGCTGTCGGGTGTTTTGCAGTTCGTGTCGCTGATTACTTATCACGACTGGTTGTGTTGGTACCCTCTCCGGCCAATGCAGCCAGCCGTTCCAATATTTTGCGCAGCTTCTCCGGGCTACGGCTTGCCAATCCTCTCAGTTCCTTCGCACTTTCCAGACTCAAATGCCGCATTGGCACGGGTTTTTCCGGCGCTTTTTCGGCGTTTTGCACCTGGTTGCTGCCTTTCGCCATCAAGGCCGGATTAATCCTGATGTCGATCGACGACAATGATGGTAGAATTTGCGCTCGTAGTGCAGACAGCAAAGCGGGTTGTTCGTAGCGCAAGCGCATCATCCAACTGGCATTTGCCGTTTCGAGCACTAAAATACCCTGTCGGAAATTCGCGACGCGGCACCAGGGATGCAGGGGAGCGGGCAACAGGCCCTTCACTGCACGGTTAAGCTTGAGCAGCGCCACCGCGCGTTGCTGGACGTTTTGCAGCGTCCCTTTGCTGCCGGCAGACGCGTCGTCGAACAGGACATCTAATAATTGTGGACGGCTATCGCGCATAATGGGCTCCGGCGGATTATAAACTCGTGATCGGTATTCTAAATCGTTGGCGACAATTTGGCAGACGTTATTTCTGGCCCCATCTCCTGTTAGGGATGGTTGCGGCCACGCTTGGCGCACCTTCCAATTTGTCCGGCGCCCCCGATCAGGCCGCACTGCCGAGCACATCGTCCAGCCTTAACCGGCAAAATTCGGCCAACGGCACCTTCAACAGCCTGGCCCTGCTGCAGGACGCACATCGCCGTCCTACCTTCAGCGTAGATTATTGGCAGCAACATGCGCTGCGCACCGTCATTCGTCACCTCTCTTTCGCGCTGGCGCCGCAGGCGGTTTATGCGCGGGTGCAGGAAAGCGAAGCCGAAGCGGAACCCCCTTTGCAGGTAGCGCAACTGGCGCTGCTTTCTACTCTCAACGCGCTGCTGACGCACGAGCCGAAGCCGCCGACCATCATTCGCCACACCCACCTTGAGGTGCTGCCCACGCTGGCGCGCCACCAGACCGGCCTGTGGGTGGCGCAGGTGCAAGGCATTCGCGCCGGGCCAGCCGCTCTCGTCTGACTTCGCCCTTCGGGCACAAAAACCATAAATAATAGCAAGTTGACTGCCGTGCTCGGCCGTCATGACAGAGATATCAAACATCATGTTAGTGAAATTATTAACCAAAGTTTTTGGCAGCCGTAACGATCGTACCCTGCGCCGCATGCGCAAAGTGGTTGAGCAGATCAACCGCATGGAACCGGACATGGAAAAACTGTCCGATGACGAGCTGAAAGCGAAAACCAACGAGTTCCGCGCGCGCCTGGAGAAAGGCGAGTCGTTGGACAGCCTGATCCCGGAAGCCTTCGCCGTGGTGCGTGAGGCGAGCAAGCGCGTGTTCGGCATGCGTCACTTCGACGTGCAGCTGCTGGGCGGCATGGTGCTGAACGATCGCTGCATCGCCGAGATGCGCACCGGTGAAGGTAAAACCCTGACCGCGACGCTGCCGGCTTATCTGAACGCCCTGAGCGGCCGCGGCGTGCACGTCGTGACCGTCAACGACTATCTGGCGCAGCGTGACGCCGAAAACAACCGTCCGTTGTTCGAGTTCCTCGGCCTGAGCATCGGTATCAACCTGCCGGGCATGCCGGCGCCGGCCAAGCGTGAAGCTTACGCCGCCGACATCACCTACGGCACCAACAACGAATACGGCTTCGACTACCTGCGCGACAACATGGCGTTCAGCCCGGAAGAGCGCGTGCAGCGCAAACTGCACTATGCGCTGGTGGATGAGGTGGACTCCATCCTGATCGATGAAGCGCGTACGCCGCTGATCATCTCCGGCCCGGCAGAAGACAGCTCCGAGATGTACATCAAGGTCAACAAGCTGATCCCTAAACTGATCCGCCAGGAAAAAGAAGACTCCGACACCTTCAAGGGTGAAGGGCACTTCTCGGTGGATGAGAAGGCGCGTCAGGTCCACCTGACCGAACGCGGTCTGATCCTGATCGAAGAGATGCTGGTGGAAGCTGGCATCATGGATGAAGGCGAATCGCTGTACTCGCCGACCAACATCATGCTGATGCACCACGTTACCGCCGCGCTGCGTGCCCACGTGCTGTTTACCCGCGACGTGGACTACATCGTGAAAGACGGCGAAGTGATCATCGTCGATGAGCACACCGGCCGTACCATGCAGGGCCGCCGCTGGTCCGACGGTCTGCACCAGGCGGTGGAAGCCAAAGAAGGCGTGGAGATCCAGAACGAGAACCAGACGCTGGCTTCGATCACCTTCCAGAACTACTTCCGTCTGTACGAGAAGCTGGCCGGGATGACCGGTACCGCCGATACCGAAGCCTTCGAATTCAGCTCGATCTACAAGCTGGACACCATCGTGGTGCCAACCAACCGTCCGATGATCCGTAAGGATATGCCGGATCTGGTGTACATGACCGAGAAAGAGAAGATCGGTGCCATCATCGAAGACATCCGCGAGCGTACCGCCAAAGGCCAGCCGGTGCTGGTGGGTACCATCTCAATCGAGAAATCCGAAGTGGTTTCCCATGAGCTGACCAAAGCGGGTATCGAGCACAAGGTGCTGAACGCCAAATTCCACGCCATGGAGGCGGACATCGTCGCCCAGGCGGGTCAGAGCGGTGCGGTGACCATCGCCACCAACATGGCGGGCCGTGGTACCGATATCGTGCTGGGCGGCAGCTGGCAGGCCGAAGTGGCGCTGCTGGAAGAACCGACAGAAGAGCAAATTGAAGCCATCAAAGCCGCCTGGAAAGTGCGCCACGACGCGGTGCTGGCGGCGGGCGGTCTGCATATTATCGGCACCGAGCGCCATGAATCGCGCCGTATCGATAACCAGCTGCGCGGCCGTTCCGGTCGTCAGGGCGACGCCGGTTCATCTCGCTTCTACCTGTCGATGGAAGATGCCCTGATGCGTATCTTCGCCTCGGATCGCGTGTCTGGCATGATGCGTAAACTGGGCATGAAAGAAGGCGAAGCGATTGAGCACCCGTGGGTGACCAAGGCGATCGCCAACGCCCAGCGCAAGGTGGAGAGCCGCAACTTCGATATCCGTAAGCAGCTGCTGGAATACGACGATGTCGCCAACGATCAGCGCCGCGCTATCTACAGCCAGCGTAACGAATTGCTGGACGTGTCCGACGTGAGCGAAACCATCGCCAGCATCCGCGAGGACGTGTTCAAGAGCACCATCGACAACTACATCACGCCGCAGTCGCTGGAAGAAGAGTGGGACATTCAGGGGCTGGAAGAGCGCCTGAAGAACGACTTCGATCTGGAGATGCCAATTGCCCAGTGGCTGGACAAAGAGCCGGAGCTGCACGAAGAGACGCTGCGCGAACGTATTCTGGAGAACGCCAAAGAGCAGTACCTGCGTAAGGAAGACGTGGTCGGCAGCGAAATGATGCGCAACTTCGAGAAGGGCGTGATGCTGCAGACGCTGGATTCCCTGTGGAAAGAGCACCTGGCGGCGATGGACTACCTGCGTCAGGGCATCCACCTGCGCGGCTATGCGCAGAAGGATCCGAAGCAGGAGTACAAGCGCGAATCCTTCAACATGTTCGCCACCATGCTGGAATCGCTGAAATATGAAGTGATCAGCGTGCTGAGCAAGGTACAGGTGCGGATGCCGGAAGAAGTGGAAGCGCTGGAACAGCAGCGTCGTGAAGAGGCTGAGCGCCTGGCGCAGCAGCAACAGCTGAGCCACCACGACGAGAACGCGCTGGTGACCGAAGATCCGAACGCGCCGGCGACCGCCGAGCGCAAAGTGGGCCGCAACGATCCTTGCCCATGCGGTTCCGGCAAGAAATACAAGCAGTGCCACGGCCGCCTGCAGTAATGCCGGCTGCGGTTAACCGATAACACCCAGGGGTTCAGCTTGCTGAGCCCCTGTTTTTTGGCACCCATCAGGAGGGTGAGATGAAACATCTGAATATCGCCGTGGGCATCATCCGCAATGCTCAACGGGAAATCTTTATTACCCGCCGCGCCGCTGACACGCACATGGCCGGATTTTGGGAGTTTCCCGGCGGCAAGATCGAACCGGGTGAGACGCCGGAACAGGCCCTGAGCCGCGAGTTGCGTGAAGAGACCGGTATCGAAGCCGAGCGGGCCGAACTGTTGGAGGTGGTGGAACATCGTTTCAGCGATCGCATCGTGACACTGAATTTTTATCTGGTGGAGCGTTGGGCGGGCGAGCCGTTTGGCCGTGAAGGGCAGCCGATGCGCTGGGTAAAACAGGCCGATCTGCGTGAAGACGAGTTCCCGGAAGCCAACGTCGGCATTATTCAACTGCTGGTGGCGCAGGCTAACGCCGCGCAATAACAAGATTGGCCTGGCGTCCGCCAGGCCTTCAACCGGCGACTAGCGGTCGTCGAGTTCGCTCCAGTCTTCGCTTTCTGACAGATCGCTGTTGCTCGGAATGCGCTTCTCTTCATCGGCCCACTCGCCAAGATCAATCAGCTGGCAGCGCTTGCTGCAAAACGGCCGGAACGGGCTGACTTCACCCCAAACCACGCCGGTGCCACAGGTTGGGCATTTCACTACGGTCGTCATAACGGTTCCTTACGCCTTCTGTCAGTGCTGAGAAGGCTTGCTTTCATGAGTTCAACAACAGGCCAATTCGAACGTCAGGCGTTCAGGCACCACGCCATTTTCGCTGTCCAGCGGCAGGAAACGAATGGCATAACGCGTCTTGTGGCCAGAAATCTGCGGATAAAGCTGCGGCGCCAGATGGAGGCGCAGGCGTAGCAGATCCGCCCCTTCGGCGTTGTCCTGGAAAAAGCCGTTCAGGCTGATTTGATTGCGGAACGGCCCCGACTGACGGATCAGATCCAGCACCATGATCAGCGCCTGGTTCAGCGGATCCAACGACTGCAGCCAGGCGGCGACGTCGGCGTCGCGATCCTGCTGCGGCGCGTGCATCCACATGTGCAGGGTTGGCAGATCGAAGCTGCAGCAGCCGCCGGGAATGTTCAGCCGCTGGCGCACCAGGCCGATCAGCCGGTCTTCACGCAGCGCCTGACCGAGGCGCGGCGCCGCCATCAGCGCCGATGAGCGCGACTTCAACTGGCC
This sequence comes from Serratia sp. PL7, assembly GCF_945957435.1. NCBI lineage: Bacteria > Pseudomonadati > Pseudomonadota > Gammaproteobacteria > Enterobacterales > Yersiniaceae > Serratia > Serratia sp. PL7. The sequence continues at coordinate 370,741 of NZ_CAMFLB010000004.1, forward strand.
TCGCAACTGATCGATCAGCGCCATATCCACGCCCGGCACATCGGCCCAGGCCAACAGTTTTTGCTGCTGTCGCTCCAGCTCTTTGAGCAGTTCGGTGCGCACTTCGCCGCGCTCCAGCACGTCCAGCAAATCGGAGACGGTGCGGAAAAAGGTAAGGGCGATGGCGGTTTCGCTCAGGGCGCGCTGGCCGTGCAGCTGTTGCAGTAAAAACTCGATGCGCAGCCAGGTGCGCATTTTTTCGTTCAGCGGGTGTTCAAAGAGAACGGTTGGGGAAACATCACTCATGCAGTTTAATCCTGTTGGGGCGCTGTTGCCGCCAGTTCAAGGTAGCGACGATGCAGTGCGGCGACCCGTGGCTCTATCCCCTGAGCGGCGCCGCTGTTGTCAATAATGTCATCCGCCACGGCGAGGCGCTGCTGGCGCGTGGCCTGGGCGGCGAGAATGCTCTGCGCTTGCTCGCGGCTGATGCCGTCGCGCGCGATGGTGCGAGCCAACTGGGTTTCGGTGTCGACGTCGATCACCAGCACCCGATCGGCGCGATCCTGCAGGCCGTTTTCCACCAGCAGCGGCACGACCCACAGCGCGTACGGGCTGGCCGCCTGCGCCAGTTGGCGTTGGGTCTCGCGGTGTATCAGCGGATGCAGTAGTTGGTTCAGCCAGGTTTTATCATCGGGGTGGCTGAAGATGCGCTGACGCAGAGCAGCGCGGTTGAGCGCGCCGTCCGGCAGCAACATTTCATTACCAAATCGCTCGGCGATCGCGGCCAGAGCAGGGGTGCCCGGCTCAACGACCTGACGGGCGATCACGTCGGCATCGACAATGGCTGCGCCGTGGCGCGCAAAGGCGTTCGCAACGGTCGTTTTGCCGCTGCCTATGCCCCCGGTCAACGCAACAATGTAGGCCATGGTGTTAGGTGCATCCGATGTTCATAAAAAAATAATAGACGAATCATAAAGCGATCGCGCAGAAGTGCAAGTCGGCAGGCGGCGCTTGCGCCTCGGCCCCGTTCGGGCGGCGAGAAAAAGCGCAGCGGCACGGCAGAAATGAGCGGGCAATCACACTGCGATTATGCAGGTAAATTTGTCGGATTGTAGCGTAAATAAAGGCGAATTCGCAGTCTTGTTCGGCGATTATTAGCGCGTATTATAACGTCACTGGAACTGGCATTAATCTCGCCGTCATCTTTCCGCGCCACGGGAAAGCCGTCGGGCAGAGGTTCGAATATCCTCCTTGCGATCCGTCGCCATTAACCAGGAAATCATAAGTCATGCGTATTGAAGAAGATTTGAAGTTAGGCTTTAAAGACGTGTTGATCCGCCCTAAGCGTTCCACGCTGAAAAGCCGTTCCGAGGTTGAACTGGAACGTCAGTTTACCTTCAAGCATTCAGGTTGCAGCTGGTCCGGCGTGCCGATTATCGCCGCCAACATGGACACGGTGGGCACCTTCCGCATGGCCGAGGCCCTGGCTTCTTTCGACGTTCTCACCGCCGTACACAAACATTACAGCGTCGAGCAATGGGCTGACTTCGTGCAGCGCATGCCGGAATCGGTGCTGCGCCACGTGATGGTGTCCACCGGCACCTCCGAAGCCGACTTCGCCAAAATGCAGCAGATCCTGGCCCTGTCTCCGGCGCTGAAATTCATCTGTATCGACGTGGCCAACGGCTACTCTGAACACTTCGTCGCCTTCCTGCAGAAAGCGCGCGAAGCCTGCCCTAATCACGTCATCTGCGCCGGCAACGTAGTGACCGGCGAGATGGTGGAAGAGTTGATCCTCTCCGGCGCCGACATCGTTAAAGTCGGCATCGGGCCGGGATCGGTATGCACCACCCGTGTGAAAACCGGCGTGGGCTACCCGCAGCTGTCGGCGGTGATCGAATGCGCCGATGCGGCCCATGGGCTGGGCGGCCAAATTGTCAGCGACGGCGGCTGCTCGGTGCCGGGCGATGTCGCCAAAGCCTTCGGTGGCGGCGCGGACTTCGTGATGCTGGGTGGCATGCTGGCCGGCCACGACGAGTGCGAAGGCACCGTGGTGGAAGAGAACGGCGAGAAGTTCATGCTGTTCTACGGCATGAGCTCCGAGTCAGCGATGAAGCGCCATGTCGGCGGCGTAGCGGAGTATCGCGCGGCCGAAGGGAAAACCGTCAAGCTGCCGCTGAGGGGCGAGGTGGAGTTTACCGTGCGCGATATCCTCGGCGGCCTGCGTTCCGCCTGCACCTACGTCGGCGCCGAGCGTTTGAAAGAGCTGACCAAGCGCACCACCTTTATCCGCGTGGCAGAGCAGGAAAACCGCGTCTTCGGCAGCAAATAAGCCACAGCTTGCATTCGGGCGCAGCACACCGCGGCGCCCGCTATCCTCTTCCCCTTATCCCAACACGCTGCCCAGTTGAAAGATAGGCAGGTACATGGCGATCACCAAAGCGCCGACAATCCCGCCCACCACCAGCATCAGCAGCGGCTCCAGCGTTTGCGCCAGCGTATCGGCCAGCTCGTGCGTCTGCCGTTCATACCACTGTGCCAATTTATCCAGCAAGGCGTCCAGCGAACCGGACTCTTCGCCCACCCGCACCAACTGCCGGCACAGCGGCGGAAACAGCGGTTGCAGGCCCATGGCTTGATGAAAGGCTTCGCCTTCGGCGATCTGCCGTCGCACCTGCTCCAGCGCCTGTCGGTACAGCAGATGGTCAGCCGCCAGCGCCGCCGCGCTCAAGCCTTCCACCAGCGTCAGCCCGGCGCGTTGGGTCATGGTCAGGATGCGAAATGTTTGGCTCAGCGCGCCGCCGCTCACCAGCCGGGCGATCAGCGGCAGGCGAAGCAAGAGTGCCTGTTCACGTCTGCGCCACGGCGGGCGCGGATGCAGCCAGCGGCAGTAGCCGAACAGCGATGCGCCGAGCAGCAGCGCCAAATAGGGGCCAACGGCGATCAGCAGCGCGGACAACTTCAATAGCCCTTGGGTAAACCAGGGCAGTGGCGCATCGAACGATTGATAAACCTTGGCGAATTCCGGCAGCACCATCACCAGCATCAGCACGCTGACCAGCAGCGCCACCGCACAGATGAAGAGGGGATACCGCAGCGCCTTGGTCACCTTGCGGCGCAGCAGCAGTTGGGCTTCTTGCTGTTGTGCCAGCTGCAGGCAGCAGCGATCGAGGTTACCGGTCAGTTCGCCGATGGCGATCAGCTGGCGGTAGATCAGGGGAAAAATCCCCGGTTGTTCGGCGAGGGTTTCGGAAAGCGGTTGCCCTTCGCGCACCTGGTCGGCCAACTGGCGCAGCAGGCAGCGCCAGGCTGCCGAAGGATGCTCTGCTGCCAGCAACTGCAGCGCATCGACCAGCGGCAACCCCGCCTGCAGCAGAGTGGCGAGCTGGCGGGTGAAGTGGATTAAGGGTTCTCCACGCCATTGGCCGGGCGTAACGCGTTTGCCGTGCCCGATTCGGCACGGTTGCATGCCTTGCTCAATCAGTAATCGGCTCACCTGCCGTTTTTCTTCGCTCATCAGTTCGCCGCGGCGTAAGGCGCCCTGAGCGTCGAAAGCCTGCCACAGAAACAGGCGGCGTGCTTTCATGACGTGGTTGCGCCGAGCTGGACGACGTCGATCACGCGATACAGTTCTTCCAGCGAGGTCGTGCCTTCGGCGGCCAGAGTCAGCCCGGCCTGCAGCAGCGAAAGCTGCCCCTGCTCACGGGCGATATTCGCCAGCAGGCTAGGAGCAGCGTTCGCCAGCAGCGCCGCCTGTATTTCCGGCGTAATGGCCAACAGCTCATACACGCCGATGCGCCCATAGTAGCCGCCGAAGCAGTGCTCGCAGCCGTCGGCGCGCCAGGCGGTCAGCGGTTCTGGCCAGATAGCGGTGGGAAAATGCGTCGGCTGGCTTTGCGGATAGCGGCAGTGGCGGCACAGCCTGCGCACCAACCGCTGCGCGACGATCAGCTTCAGGCAGCCGGCGAGCAGGTAGCCGGGGATCCCCATATGCATCAGCCGCGTCAGGGTTTCGCCAGTGGAGTTGGTATGCAGCGTTGACAGCACCAGGTGGCCAGTTTGCGCGGCCTTGACCGCGATCTCGGCGGTTTCCGTATCGCGGATCTCGCCGATCATGATGACGTCCGGATCCTGGCGCAGCAGGGCGCGCAGCACCCGGGCGAAGCTCAGCTCGGTTTTGGCGTTGATCTGGGTCTGATTAATGCCGAACAGCGGGATCTCGACCGGATCCTCGACGCTGCATAGGTTGCTTTGCGCATCGTTCAACTGGCGCAGACCGCTGTACAGCGTCACCGTCTTGCCGCTGCCGGTCGGGCCGGTCACCAGGATTAACCCTTGCGGGCAGGCCAGCGCCGTCGCGTAGCGCGCCAGATCCGCCCGGCTCATGCCCAGTTTATCCAGCGGCAGCTCCTGCTGCTCACCCTGCTGGACGCGCAGTACCACCTTTTCGCCGTGCAGCGTCGGCAGGGTGGCGATACGCATGGCATAGCGCGCGCTGTCCAGCGTCAGGCTGAGCTGCCCGTCCTGAGGCTGACGGCGCTCGGCGATATCCAACTGGCCGAGGATCTTCAGCCGGGCGATGAGGCGCGCGGTCAGCTGCGGCGGCGGTGAGGCGAGGGTTTGCAGCACGCCGTCGATGCGCAGACGAATGCGAAAATGCTGCCGAAAGGGCTCGAAGTGGATGTCCGAGGCGCGGCGCTGAATGGCCAGGCGCAGCGTCTGGTTGATGAACTGTACCACCGGCGCATCGCCGTCGTCGGGGTAGGCGATATCGGTTGTGTCCTCTTCGGCCGCCAGCGGTGCCGAGAGCGGCTCGTGGTGCTGATTCAGCGCCAGCTCCAACCTGGCCGCCGGCCATTGTTCCAGATGGATGCGTTTGCCGGTGGCGAAACGCAGCGCCGCCAGCAGCCCCTGCGGCGCTTCTTCGCTGAGCGCGACCGTCAGGGTGGTCGGGTCTTCGCTCAGCGCCAGCGCCTGATAGCGCCGACACAGGGTGTGAACCTCTTCGCTGATTTGCGCGTTCATCGCTGCTACTCCGCTGCGTCGTCGAAGCGGAAGACTTCCCGGCACACCTCAACCAGCGTCGCGTTTTCGCTGCTGCACAGCCGGGTCCAGTGGGTCAGCCCATCGGCGTTCGACTTGGGGGTTAACGCCACCGCCAGCCCCTGCAGCGTTTGGGCGCCGGTCAGCGTGATGACGCCTTTAACGACTTTCACCCCGCTGACGTAACGCGACGCGCCGCCGGTGGGAATGCCTTTGCTGCCGGCTTCACAGCCGGCGGGCGCGCCTTCATCCAGCACGCACAGTTCGACCGCCAGTTTATACGGCGCCATGGTTTGCAGCATGTCGGTCATCGCCGCTTTCTGGATGTAGCGCTGGTAGGCGGGAATGCCGATGGCGCTGAGGATGGCGATGATGGCGATCACCACCATCAGTTCGATCAGGCTAAAGCCGCGTTGCGTTTCCATGCGTTGTTTCCTCCATAAGGGTGTGGAAAACAACGGTAGCGGTTTGCGCGGGGGAACGGCGAGCGGGTTTTACGCGTTTCTCGGCGTGCTTCCATCAGTAATGATGCCGTTTGCAGCGGAGGGAAAAACGGTGCGAGGGGCTTCGCAAATCTGCGGTAACGCCCCCGGCGGCGGCCGGGGGCGAGGGGATCATTTGAAGCGCATCGACAGATCGAGCGCGGTCACATGTTTGGTCAGCGCGCCGACCGAAATGTAATCCACGCCGGTCTCGGCGAAGGTGCGCAGCGTCTCGCTGGTGACGTTGCCGGATACCTCCAACTGGGCGCGGCCCTGGGTTTGGGCGACCGCCTGACGCATCATCTCGACGCTGAAGTTGTCCAGCATGATGATGTCGGCGCCGGCGTCCAGCGCCTGCTGCAGTTCATCAAGCGATTCGACTTCCACTTCCACCGGCACGTCGGCGTGCAGCCAGAAGGCTTTTTCCACCGCGTTTTTGATCGAGCCGGAGGCGATGATGTGGTTTTCCTTGATCAGGAAGGCATCGGACAGCCCCAGCCGGTGGTTGCTGCCGCCCCCGCACAGTACGGCATATTTCAACGCGGTGCGCAGGCCGGGCAAGGTCTTGCGGGTATCGAGCAGGCGAGTCTGGGTGCCTTCCAGCAGAGCCACATAGCGGCTGACCTCGGTCGCCACGCCGGAGAGCATCTGCACGAAGTTCAGCGCGGTGCGCTCGCCGGTCAACAGCACCCGTGCAGGGCCGCGCAGCCGGCAAAGCGGTTGGTTCGGTATCAGACGGTCGCCGTCTGCCACCAGCCACTCCACCTGCACCTGGTTGCCCAACTGAATAAAGACTTCGTTCAGCCAGCGGCGGCCACAGAACACGCCGGCTTCGCGGGTAATGACGGTGGCTTCGGCCTGCTTGTCCGCCGGTAACAATTGCGCGGTAATATCGCGCCCGGCGTCAACTTCACCTCCCAGGTCTTCGCGCAGCGCCTGGGCGACGGAATAGGGAATATCACTTTCAATACGTTCAAGAAGCTCGGTACGGCGACGGTCGGCACTGTAGCGGCGTGTCGGCATGGAAAACTCCGAAATGGACGGTTAGATCGTAGGGGAACATGCTACTCTGTTGCAGGAATAAGTACCACCGCAGAGAGGTGTCTGATGCAGTTGGAAAATGGCTGGATTGTCGGGGTGACGCGAGTGGTTTCGCCGCACTGCGATCGTCGCCCGGATGACGAGCCGCCCTCGCTGCTGGTCATCCATAACATCAGCCTGCCGCCCGGCGAATTCGGTGGCCCCTATATCGACCAGCTGTTCACCGGCACGCTCGATCCCGCGCAGCACCCTTATTTCGCCGAGATCCATCAGCTGCGAGTGTCTGCGCACTGCCTGATCCGCCGCGATGGGGAGATCGTGCAGTATGTGCCCTTCGACCAGCGCGCGTGGCACGCGGGCGTTTCTCTGTATCAGGGGCGCGAACGGTGCAACGATTTCTCCATCGGCATCGAGCTGGAAGGCACCGACCAGTTAGCCTACACCGAGGCGCAATACCGCACGCTGCAGGCGGTCACCGCGCTGCTGGCCGAACATTATCCGCCGTTGGCGGCGCATATCGCCGGGCATTGCGATATCGCCCCCGGCCGCAAAACCGATCCCGGGCCGGCGTTCGATTGGGATCGCTATCTGGCATCTCTGGAACAACGCGGCGCGCCTGCCGACGCTATGCTTGAGACAAGAAAAAGGGAGAGGAATCGCTAATGACGCTGTTTACGCTGTTGCTGGTTTTGGCCTGGGAGCGCCTGTTCAAGCTGGGGGAACACTGGCAGCTGGATCATCGCCTCGAAGTGGTATTTCAGCGGCTGCATCGGGTTTCGCTGGCGCAGACGCTGGCGATGACCGCCGCCTGGATGGTTGTCGTCTGGGGCGTTCTGTGGTTGTCGCACGGGTTATTCTTTGGCGTGGTGACGCTGCTGCTGTGGATCGTCATCGATCTGCTGTGCGTCGGCGCCGGCATCAAGCGCAAACACTACCGCGCCTACCTGAAAGCGGCGCGACAGGGCGATACCCACGCCAGCGACCAGATGGCGGAAGAGCTGGCGTTGATCCACGGCTTGCCGGTGGACTGCAGTGAGGAGCTGCGCCTGCGCGAGCTGCAAAACGCGCTGCTGTGGATCAACTTCCGCTATTACCTGGCGCCGCTGTTCTGGTTCGTGGTCTTTGGGCCGTACGGGCCGATCGCGCTGGCGGGATATGCCTTCCTGCGCGCCTATCAAACCTGGCTGGCGCGCCACAATACGCCGCTGGAGCGTTCGCAGTCGGGCATCGATCATCTGCTGAACTGGCTGGACTGGATCCCGGTGCGTTTGGCCGGGGTGGCCTATGCGCTGTTTGGCCACGGCGAGCGGGCGCTGCCGGCTTGGTTCGCTTCGCTGGGGGATCGGCATTCGTCGTCGTATCAGGTGTTGACGCGGCTGGCGCAGTTCTCGCTGGCGCGCGATCCGCATATGGATCCGGTGCAAACGCCGCGCGCGGCGGTGACGCTGGCGCGCAAGGTGACGATGATCATCGTGGTGGTGGTGGCGCTGTTGACCATTTACGGCACGCTGCTTTAAGCCGCAGCGAAAAACAAAACGGGCGCCGAGGCGCCCATTTTTTTGGCCATCCGGCCGGGATTACAGCTTGGCGAAGCAGCGACGCGCGGCGTCGATGGTGCGCTGGATGTCTTCCTTGCTGTGCGCCACGGACATGAAGCCCGCTTCGAAGGCGGACGGTGCCAGATACACCCCTTCTTCCAACATCAGGTGGAAGAAGCGCTTGAAGCGTTCCACGTCGCACTGCATCACGTCCTGGTAGCAGGTGACCGCCGGCGCGTCGGTGAAGAACAGGCCGAACATGCCGCCGACGTTGTTGACCACCAACGGGATATTCTCTTCCTGCGCCGCATGCAGCAGGCCTGCGGCCAGCATCTCGGTCAGTTCGGTCAGCGTCTGGTGCACGCCAACCTGCGACACTTCGGTCAGGCAAGCGTAGCCCGCCGCCATGGCGATCGGGTTGCCGGACAGGGTGCCCGCCTGGTAGACCGGACCGGTCGGCGCCAGCGCCTCCATCACATCGCGACGGCCGCCGAAGGCGCCCACCGGCATACCCCCGCCGATGATTTTGCCGAGGCAGGTCAGATCCGGCTCAACGCCGTAATAGGACTGCGCGCCGGCCAGCGCCACGCGGAAGCCGGTCATCACTTCATCGATGATCAAGAGCGCGCCGTACTTGTCGCACAGGGCGCGCAGGCCCGGCAGGAATTCCGGCAGCGGCGGCACGCAGTTCATGTTGCCGGCGACCGGCTCGACGATGATACAGGCGATCTCTGACGGGTACTGTTCGAAGGCGGCGCGCACCGAATCCAGATCGTTATAGGTGCAGGTCAGAGTGTGTTTGGCGAAGTCGGCTGGCACGCCCGGTGAGTTCGGCTGGCCGAGGGTCAGCGCGCCGGAGCCGGCTTTCACCAGCAGGCAGTCGGCGTGGCCGTGGTAGCAGCCTTCGAACTTGATGATTTTATCGCGGTTGGTGTAGCCGCGCGCCAGGCGGATGGCGCTCATGGTGGCTTCGGTGCCCGAGTTCACCATGCGCACCATATCCATCGTCGGCACCAGCTCGGTGACCAGCTGCGCCATTTTGACTTCCATCTCGGTCGGCGCGCCGAAGCTCAGGCCGCGCTGCGCCGCTTCGATCACCGCGTCGCGGATCGCCGGGTGGTTATGCCCCAGCACCATCGGCCCCCAGGAACCGACATAGTCGATATAGGCCTTGCCGTCGGCATCGAACAGGTAAGCCCCGTCTGCGCGCTCGATAAACAGCGGCACACCGCCTACGCCGGTGAATGCACGCACCGGAGAGTTTACCCCGCCGGGGATCAACTGTTGCGCCTGGGCGTACAGACTTTCGGACTTGCTGTGTAGGCTCATAAATCGGCTCCTGGATTCTCTTTTGAATGATTTGACCGCGCTATTCTAGAGGAGAGCGCCGCGTTATGAAACGATCACAGTCAGATACCATTAACGGCAGCGCCCGCCGCCGGGTTGGGGTAGAATTATCGCCCTGCCTATTTGTATTACAAATTACCTGACGAATTATTCGCGATGACAGAATCACACTCACAGCCCGTCGGGACGTTGAGCCCGCGCCTTAGCCGCAGCGATGCGGTGCGCCAGTTTATCCGCCGCGATAAAACGCCGGTGGCGATCTTGTTGATGGCCGCGCTGGTGGGGACGCTGGCTGGTTTGCTTGGCGTGGCCTTCGATAAAGCGGTGGAGTGGGTGCAGCAGCAGCGGCTGGCTTCGCTGGCGCAGGTCGCCGACTCCTGGATCCTGGTGTGGCCGCTGGCGTTTATCCTGTCCGCCGCGCTGGCGGCGCTGGGCTATTACCTGGTGCGGCGCTTTGCGCCTGAGGCGGGCGGCTCGGGCATTCCGGAGATCGAAGGCGCGCTGGAGGAGCTGCGGCCGGTGCGCTGGTGGCGCGTGATACCGGTGAAATTCATCGGCGGCATGGGCACGCTGGGGGCGGGCATGGTGCTGGGGCGCGAAGGGCCCACGGTGCAAATGGGCGGCAACGTCGGGCGCATGGTATTGGACGTGCTGCGCATTCGCGGCGCCGAGGCGCGTCATTCGCTGCTGGCGACCGGGGCCGCCGCCGGGCTGTCCGCCGCGTTCAACGCGCCGCTGGCCGGCATTCTGTTTATCATCGAAGAGATGCGGCCGCAGTTTCGCTACAACCTGATCTCGATTAAAGCGGTGTTTATCGGCGTTATCATGTCGAGCGTGGTGTACCAGCTGTTTAACGGCCAGGGCTCGGTGATCGCGGTCGACAAACTTTCTTCGGCGCCCATCAACACCCTGTGGCTCTATCTGGTGCTGGGGGCGATATTCGGCGCGGTGGGCGTGGGGTTCAACGCGCTGATCTTCCGCACCCAAGACATGTTCGCGCGCCTGCACGGCGGCAGAATGCGCAATATCTTGTTGATGGGTGGGTTGCTCGGCGGCGTGTGTGGCATTCTGGGGTTGATTCAGCCAGAGGCGGCGGGCGGCGGCTTTGGGCTGATCCCGATCGCCGCGGCGGGCAATTACAGCGTCGGCATGTTGATGTTTATCTTCATTACCCGCATCTTCACCACGCTGCTGTGCTTCGGTTCCGGCGCGCCGGGTGGCATCTTTGCGCCGATGCTGGCGCTGGGCACGCTGTTCGGCACCGCCTTCGGGCTGGCGGGGGCGCATCTGTTCCCGCAATACGGCATCGAAGCGGGCACCTTCGCCATCGCCGGTATGGGGGCGCTGTTCGCCGCCACGGTGCGGGCCCCGTTGACCGGCATCGTGCTGGTGCTGGAAATGACCGACAACTATCAGCTGATTTTACCGATGATCATCACCTGCCTCGGCGCCACGGTGGTGGCGCAGCTGCTCGGCGGCAAGCCGCTGTATTCGTCGATCTTGGCTCGCACCCTGCAAAGGCAGGAGGTGCAGCTGGCACGGGAAGCGGCGGAGAAAACAGGTAAGGAAAATACAACAAATGCGGTGAATACTTGAACGCAACACTCAGGTATCGGATAATCGTTAATATTAATCAGGCAGCCATAGTCGCGATCTGATGCTGAACAATGTTGGGAGTAAAGAGTATGAGTGATCAAACGGCACTGCCCCTGCAATTTACCGAGGCAGCAGCAAACAAGGTTAAGTTCCTGATTGCTGACGAAGAAAACCCGAACCTGAAGTTGCGGGTTTACATTACCGGCGGCGGCTGCAGCGGATTCCAGTACGGCTTCACTTTTGACGACAAGGTCAACGATGGCGACATGACCATCGAGAAGCAGGGCGTGGCGCTGGTGGTCGATCCGATGAGCCTGCAGTATCTGGTCGGCGGTTCGGTGGATTACACCGAAGGGCTGGAAGGGTCGCGCTTCGTGGTGACCAACCCGAATGCCAAAACCACCTGCGGTTGCGGTTCGTCGTTCAGCATCTGAGTTTGTCTGTCAGAACATCAACCCGCTCGCCTTACGGCCGGCGGGTTTTTTTATGTCTACCATTCCACGAGGATCACTTCCGCATTGCTTTCCTGCGCCGGTGGGGTGCGGATGATCTTCGGCTGCGCCGTCGCGTGGCTGCATTCGGCCTGGGGGACGGCGGCTTCGAGGCGCACGGCGCATTGCGGTTCAATGGTCAGGGTAACGCCGATCTGGCCGCTGACGGCATCGGCATACGCGGCGCCACTCAGCAGGGCGCCACAGCAGGCAAGCAGAATTTTTTTCATCATTGCGGGAATAGTCATCCGTAAGCCATCTTGTGATGACTTATCGGCAAAAAGTTAAAAAGTTTTAACAGCGTGGGGAAGGGATTAACCTGCGGGTAACAGAATTTCACATCGATACTACGCTATTTTTTGGACGAAAATAATACCACTAGACCCATTTTTAGTCTAATAAATCACCCGGTGCGGCGTTGCCACGCGTCGCCCCGCAGGGCGACGGCTCAGCGTTCGAGAATAAAGGCGGGCAGCTTGAGGTGCCAGCGGATGGCCGCCAGCCGAATGGCCAGCGTGATGACCATGCCCAGCATCATGGCCTGTTGCAGCGGCATGTGGAAGGTGTAAAACGCCGTAGCGTGCACGATGCCGCCGATGATGCAGGCGGTGGCGTAAATTTCGGTGCGCAGGATCATCGGGATCTCGCGCGCCAGCACGTCGCGGATAATGCCGCCGCCGACGCCGGTGATCACTCCCATGCAGATCGCCACCAGCGGGCCGGTGCCGGCCGCGAAAGCCTTGTTGACGCCGATGCCGACGAACACCGCCAGCCCGACGGCGTCGAGCACCGGCAGCACCCATTTCGGCAGGCGGCGCGGCTGGCGCACCAGCAGCAGCGTCAAGACGCAGGTGATCATCGCCACCACCAGATCGGTGGGATCCTTGACCCAGAACACTGGGCCGTTGGCCAGCGCCATATCGCGGATGGTGCCGCCGCCGACCGCGGTGACCACGCCCAATACCAGTACGCCGAACGGATCCATGCGCAGCTTGCCGGCTAACAGTACGCCGGAGACGGCGAACACCGCCGTGCCGAGAATATCCAACCAGAACACCAGCATTAGCGGATCTCCGCCAGCTGGCGGCACAGCTGCTGCGCCGCCAACAGCAGGCGCGGCCCGCCGCGATTGAACCAGTCTTCGTTCAGCGCGATCACCGGCACCTGCAGCTGCGGCGCCCAGAAGGCTTTCACATTGGCGGCCTCTTTCGCGCCGCCGGTGATGATGATGGCCTGGGGTTGACGCGCCAGCACCTGCTCGCGGCTGATCTGCGGCCAAGGGGTGCGGCTATCGGCGAAGACGTTCTGCCCGCCGCACAGCGCCAGCACCTGGCTTTGCAATGTGGCGCCGGAGCTGGTGAACAGCGGCTGGGTGCCGAACTGCAGCAGCACGCGCCGTGGTGAGTTAGCGGCGTATTGTTGCTTGAGAGCGGCGAACTGGCGGCGAAGGTCGTCTGCCGCCTGATGCGCCTGATCCGGGTGCGGGCTGTATTGCGCCAGCTTATCCAGCAAGCCGGCGATCCCCCCGAGGTTGTCGGCGTCCGCATAGAAGATCGGGATGCCGAACGCGGCGAGCTGATCCAGCACGCGCTGCGGATTGCCGCCGCGCCAGGCGAGGATCAGGTCCGGCTTGAGCGCCAGCACCCGCTCCAGGTTGATGCCCTGCCAGGAGGCCACCTGCTCCAGCTTGGCGGCCTGCGGCGGGTAATCGGAATAGGCGCTCGCCGCCACCAGTACCTCGCCCATGCCGGCGGCATAGGCGAGCTCGGTGGCGTTGGGCGCCAGGCTAATCACCCGCTGGGCGGCGCCGACCGGCAGGGCCAGCCAGAGCGCCAACAGACAGAGCATCGAGGTGAAGCGCAGCCTCACATCAACCGCGCTTGGCCAGGGTTTGCAGCATGGCATTGACCATCAGCGTAGACTGCTTGGCCGCTACCACCAGGAACTCGTCAAAGCTCATGTGCGACTCGCTGTCGGCGACGTCGGAAATGGCGCGCACCACCACGAACGGCGTGCCGAACAGATGGCAGACGTGGGCGATCGCCGCGGCTTCCATTTCCACGGCGGCGACGCGCGGGAAAGTGGCGCGGATGCGCGCCAGCGGCTCGGCGCCGTTGATGAAGGCGTCACCGCTGCAGATCAGGCCGCGCACCGCGTGCAGATCCAGCTGTTTGATGCAGCTTTCCGCCAGCGCGATCAGCGCGTCGTCGGCGACGAACGCCGCCGGGCAGCCGGCCATCTGGCCCGGCTCGTAGCCGAAGGCGGTGACGTCGGCGTCGTGGTAGCGCACTTCTTCCGACACCACGATATCGCCCACGCGCAGCGTGCTGGCCAAGCCGCCGGCGGAACCGGTGTTGATCACCAGATCCGGGCTGCAGTGTTCCAGTAGCAGGGTGGTGCCCATGGCCGCAGAGACTTTGCCGATGCCGGATTTCAGCAAGGCCACGTCAACGCCGCCGATCTGGCCGGTGTAGATTTCGCAGCCCGCGCGCTGGATGGTTTGACGGTTTTCGATTTGATCGCGCAGCAGGGTGACTTCCTGCTCCATTGCGCCGATGATGCCTACTTTCATAAATAACACTCGCTGATTGGCCGTGAGAATTGCGGCATAGTCTATCATGGCTGTGTATCAGAGATAATGCGTTGCATCCGCTGCCGGGAATTGTTATCACGGGGGCAGGGCGCAACGGCGGAGAAACAGATGTCCGGGATCGACTTCAAGCAAAAAATCAGCTTCCAACGGCCTTTCAGCAAACCGATCGAGGCCGAGGAAGAGTACGACATCGTGCGGCAGTTCGAGAGCGATCGCGGGCGCATCGTCAACTCGGCCGCCATTCGCCGTCTGCAGCAAAAAACCCAGGTGTTTCCGCTGGAACGCAACGCGGCGGTGCGCAGCCGCCTGACGCACTCGATGGAGGTGCAGCAGGTTGGGCGCCACATCGCCAAAGAGATCCTCAATCGCTTCAAACAGGCGGGGAGAATTGATGAGCTCGGCTTGACCCGGCTGCTCGATCCGTTTGAAAGCATCGTGGAAATGGCCTGCCTGATGCACGACATCGGTAATCCGCCGTTCGGACACTTCGGCGAGTCGGCGATCAACGACTGGTTCGCCCAGCGGCTCGATCCCGCCAGCTGCGGCAGCGAGCCGGGCAGCCACGATCGCTGCCAGGTGGCGACGCTGCGCCTGCATGAAGGGGAGGGCGATCTGAACCGGCTGCGCAGCCGGATCCGTCAGGATCTCAGCCACTTCGAGGGCAACGCTCAGGCGATCCGCATGGTGTACAGCCTGCTCAAGCTCAACCTGACCTACGCGCAGGTCGGCTGCATTTTGAAATACACCCGCCCGGCCTACTGGGCGAGCGACATCCCTGCCAGCCACAGTTACCTGATGAAAAAGCCCGGCTACTATCTGGCGGAAGAGGCCTTCGTCGATCGGTTGCGGCGCGAGCTGCACATGGGCGAGTTCGATCGTTTCCCGCTGACCTATATTATGGAGGCCGCCGACGATATCTCGTACTGCGTGGCCGATCTGGAAGACGCGGTGGAGAAGAGCATTTTCACCGTCGAGCAGCTGTATCAGCACCTGATTCAGGAGTGGGGCGAGGTGGTGCCGGGCGATCTGTTCGACAAGACCGTCGCCAGCGCGTTTCGCAAGATCGATCGCGGCGGCGCGCGGCGCAGCGCGGAAGATCAGTTCTTCATGTATCTGCGGGTGTTTACCGTGGCGCGGCTGGTGCCGCATGCGGCGCAGCGCTTTATCGACAATCTGGACGCGGTCTATCAGGGCAGTTTCAATCAGGCGCTGCTGGAGGATTCCAGCCCGGCCTATCGGCTACTGAAGATATTTAAAAATGTGGCGTTCAAGCACGTGTTCAACCACCCTGAGGTCGAGCAGCTCGAGCTGCAAGGCTATCGGGTGATCAGCGGCCTGCTGGACATTTACAGCCCGCTGTTGGCGATGTCGCTGGCGGACTTCAGCCAGCTGGTGCGCGAGGACAGCCATCGCGCTTATCCGATTGAAACACGCCTGTTCCACAAGCTGTCCACCAAGCATCGGCTAGCGTATGCGGAGGCGGTAGAAGGGCTGCAGCATTTATCGCCGGAGCAGCAAGGCATTCGGGAATATTATTTCCGCGCGCGTTTATTGCAGGACTATATCAGCGGAATGACCGACCTGTACGCCTATGATGAATATCGTCGATTGATGGCGGCGGAATAATTGAGCTGAAGAATAATTGCCAGCAATTCCAACCGGTTGGCTGTCTCGAGTTTTGTAAAGACGGACAATATTTGTTTACTATTGCCAATCATCTGTGCCGGAACTTCGGGCTATTAATTAACTCTGAATAAGCACGCAAGACGGCCATTCTTTTTGAACGACTTTATAAGAGACACACAGATGAAAAAAACCGCATTAGTTCTGAGCGCACTGGCATTCAGTATCGGTATGGCGATGGGCCCGGCGACGGCCAGCGCCGCTGAAACCGCCTCTTCCAGCACCCAACAGCTGCCGAGCCTGGCACCGATGCTGGAGAAGGTGATGCCTTCCGTCGTGAGCATTAACGTTGAGGGCAGCACCACGGTCAATACGCCGCGCATGCCGCAGCAGTTCCAACAGTTCTTCGGTGAGGATTCGCCGTTCTGCCAGGACGGTTCGCCATTCCAGGGCTCGCCGATGTGTCAGGGCGGTGAACAGCCAGGGCCGGATGGCCAGCCGCAGGGCACGCAGCAGAAATTCCAGGCGCTGGGCGCCGGGGTGGTCATCGATGCCACCAAGGGCTATGTGGTGACCAATAACCACGTGGTGGACAACGCCAACAAGATCCAGGTGCAGCTGAGCGACGGACGCCGCTTCGACGCCAAAGTGATCGGCAAGGATCCGCGTTCCGATATCGCGTTGATCCAGCTGAAAGACTTCAAGAACCTGACGGCGATCAAGATGGCGGACTCCGATCAGCTGCGCGTCGGTGATTACACCGTGGCGATCGGCAACCCGTACGGGCTGGGTGAAACCGCCACCTCGGGCATCGTGTCCGCCCTGGGGCGCAGCGGCCTGAACATCGAAAACTACGAAAACTTTATCCAGACCGATGCGGCGATCAACCGCGGCAACTCCGGCGGCGCGCTGGTTAACCTGAACGGCGAGCTGATCGGCATCAACACCGCGATCCTGGCGCCGGACGGCGGCAATATCGGTATCGGCTTCGCTATTCCGAGCAACATGGTGAAAAACCTGACGGCGCAAATGGTCGAGTATGGCCAGGTGAAACGCGGCGAGCTGGGCATCATGGGCACCGAGCTGAACTCTGAGCTGGCCAAGGCAATGAAAGTCGATGCGCAGCGCGGGGCCTTCGTCAGCCAGGTAATGCCGAAATCTTCCGCCGCGAAGGCGGGCATCAAGGCCGGCGACGTGATCGTCACCATGAACGGCAAGGCCATCTCCAGCTTCGCCTCGTTCCGGGCGGAGATCGGCACGCTGCCGGTCGGCAGCAAGATGTCGCTGGGCATTATTCGCGACGGCAAGCCGGTAACGATTGACGTCACGCTGGAGCAAAGCGCGCAGACCCAGGTGGCCTCGGGCAATATCTACACCGGCATTGAAGGCGCCGAGCTGAGCAATACCCAGGTCGGCAACGTGAAAGGCGTCAAGGTCGACAGCGTGAAAGCCGGCAGCGCCGCCGCGCGCATCGGCCTGAAAAAGGGCGACGTGATCCTGGGCGTGAACCAACAGCCGATCCAGAACCTGGGCGAGCTGCGTAAAATCCTCGACAGCAAACCGTCGGTGCTGGCGTTGAATATTCAGCGTGGCGATAGCCAACTGTACCTGCTGGCGCAGTGATAAACATCAGGCGCTAAAAGCAACAAAGGCACGCTACGGCGTGCCTTTTTGCATTATGGCCTGAGGATTCAGGCCGGTTGCGCCAGATGCGCGCGCGCCGCGTGGATCACCAGTTCAATCTCATCCAACAGCTCCAGCCACTCCGGCTCCAGTTCGTCGTTGGTGATGCCCTGGCGCAGCTGCCGCTCGAGGTAGAAACACAGCTGCTTGAGGCGCGGCACGCCGCTGTAGCTGCAGCTGCCGTGCAGCTTATGGACCAGGTCGAGGATCTCGTCGTCGTGTTGCCCCTCGAGCAGCGCCTGCACCCGTTCGCGCACCTGCGGCAGGAAATCGAGCAGCATTTGCAGCAGATCGCGCGCCAGATCCGGTTTATTGGCCGCCTGGCGCAGCGCCAGCGGCCAGTCGAGCGACAGCGGGGCATCGTCGGCGACGGCGCTTTCCACGTCGCCGCTGTGGTAGCGCGACAGCACGCGGGTCAGCATTTTCTCGTCGATCGGCTTGGCCAGGTAGTCGTCCATCCCGGCCTGCAGCAGATGCTCGCGTTCGCCGCTGGCGGCATGGGCAGTGACGGCGACGATCGGCGTAGAGTTGTGGTGCGGCAGTTGGCGGATCAGTTCGCTGGCGTGAATGCCGTCCATCTTCGGCATTTGAATGTCCATCAGGATCAGATCCAGCACGTTGTTGCGCGCCAGCGCCAGCGCTTCCTCACCGCTCTCGCACAGCAGCGTTTTTTCCACCTGTTCGCCCAGCAGCGTGCCGATCAGCTTCAGGTTGGCCGGGTTGTCGTCCACCGCCATCACCGTCAGCGGCAGACGTTTACGCTCAGGTGGGGCGGCGAGCCGATCGGGCGTCTCCATTCTCAGCAGCGGGAACAGACGCGTGCTGGTGATAGGCTTGATCAGGCAGCCGAGCGCGCCTTGTTGCTTAAGCAGCTCGGCGTCGATCTGCGCCTGGCACGGCAGCGCCAGAATGACCCGATCGGCCAGCTTCAGCGAGGCCAACAATTTGTCCTGATGCTGCGCCATGTTGTCGCGGAACGGGATCGGCACGCCGGCCAGCAGGAAATCGTAATGGCCTGACGGCAGCTGGCCCAGCGTCGGCGAGTGGGTGATCACCAGCTGCGTGACGCTGAGCATGTTGAGCGTCGCCTGTGCCGCCGTCGGGTTGGACTCGATATAGGCCAGCGTTTTGCCGTTCAGATCCGGCAGGCTCGGCGCCAGCGACAGCATGCCCTCGTTCAGATCCAGCGTGATGTGGAACCAGAAGGTCGAGCCGCGATTCAGCTGGCTGTGGAAGCAGATGTCGCCGCCCATCTCCTTCACCAGTTTTTGCGTGATCACCAACCCTAGCCCGGTGCCGCCGTGGCGGCGGGAGATGCTGGCGTCTGCCTGACGGAATGCCTGGAACAGCTGCGACTGCTGGCGTTCGGAAATGCCGATGCCGGTGTCGTGGATCTGCACTTCCACTTCCACCCGGCGATCCAGCTGTTTGCGCAGCTCGACGCGGATATCGATATTGCCGGTTTCGGTGAACTTGATGGCGTTCCCCAGCAGGTTGGTGATGATTTGCTGCAGGCGCAGCGAGTCGCCGATCACCTGCTCCGGCACGTCGTTGTGCACATCCAGCGTCAGCTCCAGCCCTTTGTCGTGGGCGCTGGGGGCCAGCAGCACCACCACTTCGTCCAGCGTTTCGCGCAGGGCGAACGGAATATGCTCCAGCACCAGCTTGCCGGCCTCCAGCTTGGAGAAGTCCAGCACGTCATTGATGATGGTCAGCAGGTTGTTGGCCGAGCGCTCGATGGTCTGCAAATAGTCGGTTTGGGTCGCGCTCAGATCGGTTTTCAGCATCTGGCGGGTAAAACCGATCACGCCGTTGAGCGGGGTACGCAGCTCGTGCGACATGTTGGCCAGGAATTCGGACTTGATGCGCGCTGCCTCCTGCGCGCGTTTTTTCGCCAAATCCAGCTCGACGTTCTGGATCTCCATTTGCTCCAGCGTTTCACGCAGGTCGGAGGTGGCCTGATCGATGTTCTGCTGCATCTCTTCGTGATAGGCGGTAAGCGACATCGCCATCGAGTTGATGCCGTTCTTCAGCATGTGCAGCTCGCCGAGCATGTAGCCCTCCACGCGGCTGTCGAGCTGGCCGCGGCGGATGCGGTCGACGGTGTTCACCATGTTGCGGATCGGGCCGGTCACGTCGCGCATCAGCCGGTAAGCAAACAGGATGGCGATACACATGCACAGCAACAGCAGCAGGGTGGAGACGAACACCTCTTTATATTGCTGCAACCGCACCGACTGCAGATCCAGCTCGATCGCCACATAGCCCAGGTTGTTGTCGGGGTGGCTGCCGCCGTCAGCGGTTTCATCCGGATATTGGTTTTCCGACAGGATCGGCGTGCGGAGGATCAGCGAATCGCCGCGTCGGGTGAGCATCAGCTCGGTGGGCAACGGCACGCCTTTCGGCAGCTGCAGCTGAGCGAAGTTGTGATGATAATTGGAGGTGACGAACAAATTGTTCTGCGCATCGAACACGGTGATCGAACGCACGATGTCCGAATGGCGGCGGTGCAACAGGCTGACCAACTGCCTGACCGATTCGCGGCTGCGGAACGTCATGCCGTACTCGCTGGCCACCGCCAGCGGCTCGATGATGCTGGCGCCGGCGTCGACCAATTGCTCCTGCAGCTCGTTATAGCGGTGCACCACGAAGAAGGTGCTGAGCAGCAAACCAATCAGCAAGGTCGGGGCCAGAATCAGGATCATCATGCGCGCACGCAGGCTGTATTTGGTCATGGGATTCCAATGTGGGAGAATTGACAGCTGACACTAGCTTAATGAACCAGCACACAATCGACAAATATGGCGCAATTCTACTCTCCCAAACGCCGCGTGACGACCCGGCAGAGCTCACAAATCTTCACCGTGACGGTGAGCGATCTCGATCCTTTCGGCCAGGGCGTGGCGCGCCACGACGGCAAAGCGGTGTTCGTGCCGGGCGTATTGCCGGGCGAGCAGGCGGAAATCCAGCTGACCGAAGACAAGCGCCAGTTCGCCAAAGGCAAGCTCAAGCGCCTGCTGAGCCGCAGCCCGCAGCGGGTGGCACCGCGCTGTCCGCATTTCGGCGTGTGCGGCGGCTGCCAGCAGCAGCATGCGGATGAGGCACTGCAGCAGCAGAGCAAGGCGGCGGCGCTGGTGCGCATGATCGCCCGCGAAACCGGGGTGACCCCGCAGCAGGAACCGGTGATCGCCGGCCCGGAATACGGCTATCGCCGCCGCGCCCGCCTGAGCCTGGCGTGGCAGCCGAAGTTGCAGCGCCTGATGATGGGGTTTCGACAGGCGGCCTCCAGCGAGCTGGTAGCGGTGGAGCACTGCCCGGTGCTGCGCCCGGAGCTGGAACAGCTGCTGGCGCCGGTGCGCGCCTGCCTGAGCGGGCTGCAGGCGGTGCGGCGGCTGGGGCATGTGGAGCTGGTGCTGGCGGATAACGGCCCGCTGCTGGTGCTGCGCCATCTCGATGCCCTGAAAGAGGCGGATCGCCAGGCGCTGTTGGCGTTTGGCGAGCGGGAAAACGTCGCTGTTTATCTGGCGCCGGACAGCGACCGCGTGGAAAAACTGTGCGGTGAAACGCCGTATTATCAGGTTGACGGGCTACGCTTAGACTTCAGTCCGCGCGACTTTATTCAGGTCAATGACGCCGTAAACCAACAAATGGTGGCGCAGGCCCTTGAATGGCTCGACATTCAACCCAATGATCGGGTGCTGGACCTGTTCTGCGGCATGGGGAATTTTACCCTGCCGCTGGCGCGCCGCGCCGCTGCGGTGGTGGGCATCGAAGGTGTTGCCACGCTGGTAGCGAATGGGCAATATAATGCACATAAGAATAAGCTGAATAATGCGTCGTTCTTCCATGAGAATCTGGAGGACGACGTTGAGCGGCAACCTTGGGCAGCACAAGGGTTTGATAAGGTGATGCTGGATCCCGCCCGCGCCGGTGCGGCCGGGGTGATGTCACACATTGTAAAACTGGCGCCGGCGCGGGTGGTGTATGTTTCCTGTAACCCCACCACGCTGGCTCGCGACAGCAAAGTGCTGTTGAACGCCGGTTATCGTCTTGCGCGCGTGCGGATGTTGGATATGTTTCCGCACACGGGGCATCTTGAATCAATGGCGCTGTTTATCAACGAGCGCGCGCCAGAGGTCGCTGCAAAGTAGGGAGAAGTTATGGTTGCGGTAAGAAGTGCACATCTGAATACGGCGGGTGAGTTCGCTCTCGATGAGTGGATCGCCGGCTTGGGGCTACCTAACCCGCAGTCATGTGAGCGATTGGCCGCAACCTGGCGTTATTGTGAGCAGCAGACCCAAAACCATCCCGACGCCTCGCTGCTGCTGTGGCGCGGCCTGGAGATGGTGGAAATCCTCTCGACGCTGAGCATGGACAACGACAGTATGCGCGCCGCGCTGCTGTTCCCGCTGGTGGACGCCGGCATCGTGCAGGAAGAGACCCTGACCGAAGCGTTCGGCAATGGCATCGTCGCGCTGGTGCACGGCGTGCGCGACATGGACGCCATTCGTCAACTGAAAGCCACCCAAAACGACTCGATGGCCTCCGAACAGGTCGACAACGTGCGCCGCATGCTGTTGGCGATGGTGGAGGATTTCCGCTGCGTGGTCATCAAGCTGGCGGAACGTATCGCCCACCTGCGCGAGGTGAAAGACGCGCCGGAAGACGAACGCGTGTTGGCGGCGAAAGAGTGTTCCAACATCTACGCCCCGCTGGCTAACCGGCTCGGCATCGGCCAACTGAAGTGGGAGCTGGAAGATTTCTGCTTCCGCTACCTGCACCCGGAAGAATACAAGCGCATCGCCAAGCTGTTGCATGAGCGCCGCATCGATCGCGAACAGTTCATCGACGACTTCGTCGCCGGGCTGCGCGCCGAGATGGCCAAAGAAGGCATTCGGGTGGAGATTTACGGCCGGCCGAAACACATCTACAGCATCTGGCGCAAGATGCAGAAAAAGCACCTGGCGTTTGACGAACTGTTCGACGTGCGCGCGGTGCGCATCGTGGCGGAGCGTCTACAGGATTGCTACGCGGCGTTGGGCATCGTGCATACCCACTTCCGCCACCTGCCGGACGAGTTCGACGACTACGTCGCCAACCCGAAACCCAACGGCTACCAGTCGATCCACACCGTGGTGCTGGGGCCGCGCGGCAAAACCGTCGAGATTCAGATCCGCACCCGGCAAATGCATGAAGACGCCGAGCTGGGCGTGGCCGCACACTGGAAGTACAAAGAGGGCGCGGGGGTGACCGTGCGCTCCGGCTACGAAGAGCGCATCGCCTGGCTGCGTAAGCTCATCGCCTGGCAGGAAGAGATGGCGGACTCCGGCGAAATGCTCGACGAAGTGCGCAGCCAGGTGTTCGACGATCGGGTCTATGTCTTTACCCCGAAAGGCGACGTGGTGGATCTGCCGGCCGGCTCCACGCCGCTCGATTTCGCTTACCACATTCACAGCGACGTCGGTCACCGCTGCATCGG
Organism: Serratia sp. PL7; assembly: GCF_945957435.1. NCBI lineage: Bacteria > Pseudomonadati > Pseudomonadota > Gammaproteobacteria > Enterobacterales > Yersiniaceae > Serratia > Serratia sp. PL7. The sequence continues at coordinate 393,636 of NZ_CAMFLB010000004.1, forward strand.
CGCCAAGATCGGCGGCCGCATCGTGCCGTTTACCTATCAGCTGAAGATGGGCGATCAGATTGAGATCATCACCCAGAAACAGCCAAACCCGAGCCGCGACTGGCTGAACCCGAACCTGGGCTACGTGACCACCAGCCGCGGGCGCTCGAAGATCCACAACTGGTTCCGCAAGCAGGATCGCGACAAGAACATTCTCGCCGGCCGCCAGATGCTGGACAACGAACTGGAGCATCTCGGCATCAGCCTGAAAGAGGCTGAGAAGCTGTTGATCCCGCGCTACAACATGAACTCGCTGGACGAGGTGTTGGCGGCGATCGGCGGCGGGGACATTCGCCTGAACCAGATGGTGAATTACCTGCAGGGCAAGTTCAACAAGCCGAGCGCCGAAGAGCAGGATCGCGAGGCGCTGCGCCAGCTGGTGCAGCAGAAAGCGCCGCCGCCGACCCGCAACAAGGATAACGGCCGCGTGGTGGTGGAGGGCGTGGGCAACCTGATGCACCACATCGCCCGCTGCTGCCAGCCGATCCCGGGCGACGACATCGTCGGTTTTATTACCCAGGGGCGCGGTATTTCGATCCACCGTGCGGACTGCGATCAGCTGGTCGATCTGCAATCGCATGCGCCGGAGCGCATCGTCGATGCGGTGTGGGGCGAAAGCTACTCCAGCGGTTATTCGCTGGTGGTGCGCGTGATGGCCAACGATCGCAGCGGGCTGCTGCGCGATATCACCACCATTCTGGCCAACGAAAAGGTCAACGTGCTGGGCGTCGCCAGCCGCAGCGATACCAAGAAGCAGTTGGCCACTATCGACATGGATATCGAAATCTACAACCAGCAGGTGTTGAGCCGGGTACTGGCGAAATTGAATCAGCTGCCGGACGTGATAGACGCCAAGCGTTTGCACGGCAACTAAGCCCATATCGCCTTTCGGGCCGTATCGATAGCGGATGCGGCCCGAAATCCATGAACTCTGCGGGCGCTCCCCTGCGCCCCCATTCTTTCTCAGAGATTTTTTATGACCCAATCCACTCCGCTGCAGCGTCTGCTGAACATCATGAAAACGCTGCGCGACCCGCAGCTCGGCTGCTCGTGGGACCGCAAGCAAACCTTCGCCACCATTGCGCCTTATACGTTGGAAGAGACTTACGAAGTGCTGGACGCCATCGAACGGCAGGACTACGCCGATCTGCGCGACGAGCTGGGCGACTTGCTGTTTCAGGTGGTGTTCTACGCCCAGATGGGGCAGGAGCAGGGGCTGTTCGATTTTGATGAGGTGTGCACCGCCATCAGCGACAAGCTGGAGCGCCGACATCCGCACATCTTCGGCGACGCCGAGGGCGGAGACAGCGAAGCCGTGGCGGCGCGCTGGGAGCAGCTGAAGGCCGGCGAGCGCGCCGAAAAAGCGCTGCACTCGGTGCTGGACGACATTCCACAGGCGCTGCCGGCGTTGATGAAGGCGCACAAGATCCAAAAACGCTGCGCCTCGGTCGGCTTCGACTGGAACACGCTGGGGCCGGTGCTGGACAAAGTGTATGAAGAGATCGACGAAGTGATGCACGAAGCCCGCCAGGCGGTGGTCGATGAGAGCAAGCTGGAAGAGGAGATCGGCGATCTGCTGTTCGCCACCGTGAACCTGTCGCGCCATTTGGGCCACAAGGCCGAGAACGCGCTGCAGGCGGCGAACCGCAAGTTCGAACGCCGCTTCCGGGAGGTGGAGGCGATCGTCCAGCAACGCGGGCTGCGGCTTGAAGACGCCACGCTGGAGCAGATGGAAGACGCCTGGCAGCAGGTGAAGCGCAAGGAAAGTTGAATCGCTGCAACGACAATGTTGATCGCAAACAAGGTTCACTCAGGCTGAAACGGTTAAGCTTACGGTCAGGTCACAGGCGCAGGGCTGCCGTCGGCAGCAAAAGGCCAACAAACTGAAATCTAAGGCGTTTTATCGCTCGATAGGGGCGGTAAAAAGAAATTTTCTCCGCTAACTCTTTGTATTTCCTAGAGGGTTTAGGCGGCGCCGGCGGAGTAAACCCTGATGAACACGGGAGGGCGGCCGAGATGATGGACAGCAAAACGATCGTTTGTAGGTCAGGAGAGGTTCGGGTATACTACTTTCCCGTCCTGGTTCTTCCATCGTCTTTAAACCTAAACTCTCAGGTTCAGCATGACAACTAATTATATTTTTGTGACCGGCGGGGTCGTATCCTCTCTGGGTAAAGGCATTGCCGCAGCCTCTCTGGCGGCTATTCTTGAAGCCCGTGGCCTCAACGTTACCATCATGAAACTGGACCCGTACATCAACGTGGATCCGGGCACCATGAGCCCGATTCAGCATGGGGAAGTTTTCGTCACCGAAGACGGCGCAGAAACCGATCTGGATTTGGGTCACTACGAGCGCTTCATCCGCACCAAAATGTCGCGTCGCAACAACTTCACCACCGGCCGCATCTACTCCGACGTGCTGCGTAAAGAACGCCGCGGCGACTATCTGGGCGCGACCGTGCAGGTCATTCCGCACATCACCAACGCGATCAAAGAACGCATCATCGAAGGCGGCGAAGGCCACGATGTGGTGCTGGTGGAAATCGGCGGCACCGTCGGCGATATCGAATCGCTGCCGTTCCTCGAAGCCATCCGTCAGATGGCGGTGGAAGTGGGCCGCGAGCACACCCTGTACATGCACCTGACGCTGGTGCCTTACATGGCGGCGGCGGGCGAAGTGAAAACCAAGCCGACCCAGCATTCCGTAAAAGAGCTGCTTTCCATCGGTATTCAGCCTGATGTGCTGATTTGCCGTTCCGATCGCGCGGTTCCTGCTAACGAACGCGCGAAAATCGCGCTTTTCTGTAACGTGCCGGAAAAAGCGGTTATCTCTCTGAAAGACGTTGATTCTATTTATAAAATCCCAGGCCTATTGAAATCTCAGGGGCTGGACGATTATATTTGTAAACGATTCAGCTTGAACGCACCGGAAGCCAACCTGGCCGAATGGGAACAGGTGATCTACGAAGAAGCCAATCCGGGCGGCGAAGTGACCATCGGAATGGTCGGCAAATACGTTGAGCTGCCGGATGCCTACAAGTCGGTGATCGAAGCGCTGAAACACGGCGGGCTGAAAAACCGTCTGACCGTGAACATCAAGCTGATCGACTCGCAGGACGTAGAAACCCGCGGCGTGGAAGTGCTGAAAGGGCTGGATGCGATCCTGATCCCGGGCGGCTTCGGCTACCGCGGCGTGGAAGGCAAAGTGATGACCGCACGCTATGCGCGCGAGAACAACATTCCTTACCTGGGCATTTGCCTGGGCATGCAGGTGGCGTTGATGGAGTTCGCTCGCAACGTGGCCGGCATGGAAAACGCCAACTCCACCGAGTTTATGCCAGACTGTAAGTACCCGGTGGTGGCGTTGATCACCGAATGGCGCGACGAAGACGGCAACGTCGAAGTGCGCAGCGAAGAAAGCGATTTGGGCGGCACGATGCGCGTAGGTGGCCAACAGTGCAACCTGAGCGACAACAGCCTGGTGCGTCAGCTGTACGGCGAACCGACCATTGTCGAGCGTCATCGTCACCGTTACGAAGTTAACAACATGCTGTTGAAGCAGATCGAAGCCGCAGGGCTGCGTGTCGCCGGTCGTTCCGCCGACAACAAGCTGGTCGAGATCATTGAACTGCCGAATCACCCGTGGTTTGTAGCCTGTCAGTTCCACCCGGAATTTACGTCTACGCCGCGTGATGGGCATCCGCTGTTCGCCGGCTTCGTGAAAGCCGCAGGCGAGCATCAGAAGCGCCAGGTGAAATAAAATATTTGGTGGGCGGCGCGCGGTGAGAACCGCGCGCTGTTTGTCTGGAGTTTTAGTTTAACTTGTACTGAGGAAAACCTAATGTCCAAAATCGTTAAAGTCATCGGTCGTGAAATCATCGACTCCCGCGGTAACCCGACTGTTGAAGCCGAAGTTCATCTGGAAGGCGGTTTCGTCGGCTTGGCTGCTGCGCCGTCAGGTGCTTCTACCGGTTCCCGCGAAGCGCTGGAACTGCGTGACGGTGACAAGTCTCGTTTCCTGGGTAAAGGCGTACTGAAAGCCGTTGCTGCAGTAAACGGTCCGATTGCTCAGGCAGTACTGGGTAAAGATGCCAAAGACCAGGCGAACATCGACAAGATCATGATCGATCTGGACGGCACCGAAAACAAATCCAACTTCGGCGCCAACGCCATTCTGGCGGTTTCCCTGGCAGCAGCGAAAGCGGCCGCAGCCTCTAAAGGCATGCCGCTGTATGAGCACATCGCTGAACTGAACGGCACCCCAGGCAAATTCTCCATGCCACTGCCGATGATGAACATCATCAACGGCGGCGAGCACGCTGACAACAACGTCGACATTCAGGAATTCATGATTCAGCCGGTTGGCGCGAAGACCCTGAAAGAAGCGGTGCGCATCGGTTCTGAAGTGTTCCACCACCTGGCGAAAGTTCTGAAAGCCAAAGGCATGAACACCGCCGTGGGCGACGAAGGCGGCTACGCGCCAAACCTGGGCTCCAACGCCGAAGCGCTGGCCGTTATCGCTGAAGCGGTAAAAGCGGCGGGCTACGAGCTGGGCAAAGACGTTACTCTGGCGATGGACTGCGCGGCTTCCGAATTCTACAAAGACGGTAAATACGTGCTGGCCGGCGAAGGCAATAAAGCCTTCACTTCCGAAGAGTTCACTCACTTCCTGGAAGAGCTGACCAAACAGTACCCAATCGTGTCTATCGAAGACGGCCTGGATGAATCTGACTGGGCGGGCTTCGCTTACCAGACCAAAGTGCTGGGCGACAAAATTCAGCTGGTGGGCGACGACCTGTTCGTGACCAACACCAAGATCCTGAAAGAAGGCATCGAGAAAGGCATCGCTAACTCCATCCTGATCAAATTCAACCAGATCGGTTCTCTGACCGAAACGCTGGCTGCAATCAAGATGGCGAAAGACGCTGGTTACACCGCGGTGATCTCTCACCGTTCCGGTGAAACCGAAGACGCGACCATCGCCGACCTGGCGGTAGGGACTGCGGCTGGCCAGATCAAAACCGGCTCCATGAGCCGTTCTGACCGCGTTGCTAAATACAACCAACTGATCCGTATCGAAGAAGCGCTGGGTGACCGTGCGCCATTCAACGGCCTGAAAGAAGTTAAAGGCCAGTAAGTTCGACCGATTCGGTTGTTAAATAAAAACCCGCTGCGGCGGGTTTTTTTATAGCTATAACCGATATATTAACCAGTAGTTATTTATTAAAAACGGTAGTTTTTAACGGGGTAAATTTATTCCGATATCTCTCTTTCCCGTTTTTATATTCCCATTTTATTTGCTTTATAACTATTCGTTACTAGACTGCCAATAAGGCAGTTTATTTCTCGCCGTTCTGCCGTAGAACTTCATCATCACCATACCTTAATACTGCCGGCTTGCTGGCCGGTTGAGCGGGGGCTTGATGCGACAGCGAATCATCATTATCGGCGGTGGAACCGGCGGCACCATCCTGGCCAATTTATTGGCCGCAAAATTACACCAAGAGATTATTAATAATAAAGTCGAGTTATTAATGATATCGGATTCGCCGCTGCATTATTACAAGCCGGCGTTTATGTATGTGGCGTTCAATGCTTTTTTCAAGCAAGAGCTCACGCGTTCACAGCGGAGTTTATTGCGGCCTGAAATACAGTTTATTGTTGATAAAGCGCAATCTTTCGATTTAAAACAGCGAAGTATAGCTACGCAAAGCGGTAAAATTTATTCCTATGACTTTCTGGTCTTTGCTACCGGCTGTGTTCCTTGGCCAGAACGCATCGAAGGATTGGCGCAGGCGGGCGATCATTTTTATCAGTATCAGGCCGCCAGGCGGCTGGCGCATAAGCTGGCGACGATCGAAAAAGGCCGAATTTTCATCACCGTGTCCTTCCCCGAAACGCCCAATGTGCCCCATCAGTGCGGCATTGCGCCGATCGAAACCACCTTGATGCTGGACGACTACCTGCGGCGGCGCGGCGTGCGCAAGGCGGTAGAGATTGTGTACACCTACCCGACCATTTCCCAACTGCTGCGCAACTGCCTGTTTTTGCAGCGGCCGACCGGCGAAGCGCTGCCCGCCATTTTTGCCGCGCGCGACATTCGCCACCAGCGTGGGTTTACCCTCAGCCGGGTAGACGCCCAGCGTAACATCGCCTATTCCGCCGAAGGGGAAGAACAGCCGTTCGACATTCTGATGGCAACGCCGCCGATTCGCGCAGTCGAGGCGGTGCGCAATACCGGGTTGAGCGAGAGTCAAAACGGCGAAGGCTGGCTGCCAACCGATCATCAAACGCTGCAGGTCTACGGCCAGCAGGGCGTATATGTGATCGGCGATACCGTGGATTTGCCGGTCAGCAAGGCCGGCGGCTCTTGCCATAATCAGGCGCCGGTCATTGCCGACAACATCGTGGCGGAAATGCGGCTGGGCCAGCCCGTGAGCCATTACGATGGCAAGGTGCAGGCGGTCGCGCAAATGGGGCTGAATGCCGGCATGCCGCTGGTCTACGACTACCGGCATGACGTACTGCCGACGCCCGCCACCAAGGTAGGCGGCATGCTGCGCAATGGGTTTAACCGTGGCCTTTACTGGGCCACGGTAAGGGGGCTGATATGACGGAAAGCACGGTGCATGCGGCGGACCTGCAATCATTGGCGGCGTTGCTCGAGAAATTGCAGCCGCTGCTGGCGGGCGGGCGGTTGGATAACGTGGTCGATCTGTTGTCGCTGTTGTCGGACGTGGTGGATATCGCCGACAACGCGCTGGTGGAGAAACTGGCCGGCGTGTTTGAAGGGCTGGTTACGGTCGGTTGGGAGGGGGGGACTGCGTTGCAGATGGCGCACAGCGAGCTGCAATTGAATCCTCCGCCGGCCAGTTTTCGCGCGCTGTACGCCTTGCTGAAGCAGCCGGATACCCTGCTGGGGTTGACGCTGCTGCTGCGTACTTTACAAATCATCGGCCAGCGCACGCGAGACAGCGCATTGCCGCCGGCCCTTTCGGATGAATCAACGAATTAAGCTTCACCCACTCAGGTAAGGAGTTGTGTTATGTCCGCTACAGCAGTTGGCCACGACTTTGCCACCCGGGCTATTCATTACGGCTACGATCCGCAGCGGTATCAGGGGGCACTGTCTCCGCCGGTGTTTATGAGCTCTACGTTTGCTTTTCCCACCGCGGAATACGGCGGTGCCTGCTTTGCCGGCACCGAGCCGGGGTACTTTTATTCGCGCATCGCCAATCCGACGTTAACCCTGCTCGAGCAACGCATCGCCAACCTGGAGGAGGGGGAGGCGGCGGTGGCGTTCGCTTCCGGTATGGGGGCGATCACCGCGTGTTGCTGGACGCTGCTCAGACCGGGCGATGAGCTGATTGTCGATGAAACCGTCTATGGCTGTACCTTCAGCTACTTTCATCATGGCTTGGCACGCTTCGGCGTCAAGATAACCCACGTTGACCTGACCCGGCCGGAGCGGCTAGCGTCGGCCATGGGTCCGCATACCCGACTGGTGTATTGCGAAACCCCGGCCAATCCCAATATGCGCTTGGTCGATATCGCCGCCGTAGCGGAGATCGCCCATCGGCATCAGGCGCTGCTGCTGGTGGACAATACCTACTGCACGCCCTATCTACAGCGGCCCTTGGCGTTAGGTGCCGATATCGTGGTGCACTCGGCGACCAAGTACCTCGGCGGGCACGGCGATCTCTTGGCCGGGATAGCGGTGACGCGCCAGGCGTTGGCCGAGGCGATCCGTCTGGAGGGGCTAAAGGACATGAACGGGGCGGTACTGTCGGCGCAGGATGCCGCGCTGGTGCTGCGTGGGATGAAAACCTTGCCGCTGCGCATGGATCGTCATTGCGATAACGCGCAGCGCCTGGCAGAGATGTTGGCGGAGCATCCGGCGGTCGAGCGGGTGTATTACCCCGGCCTGGCGAACTTCCCGCAGCATGCGTTGGCGCAGCGGCAAATGGCGCGCCCCGGCGGCATGCTGGCGTTTGAACTGCGGGGCGGCATGCGTGCAGGCATTCGCTTCCTCAATGCGCTGCAGCTCATTTTGCGCGCGGTCAGCCTGGGCGATTGCGAAAGCCTGGCGCAACACCCGGCCAGCATGACGCACTCGGCCTACACGCCGGAAGAGCGGAAACGGCACCACATCAGCGAGGGGCTGGTGCGGCTGTCCGCCGGGCTGGAGGCGTTTGACGATCTGCAGGCCGATATCCTGCAGGCGCTGGCGCAAGCGCAATAAAAAAACCCGCCGCAGCGGGTTTTATCAACAGCGGGCGTTACATCTGTTGCGTCGCCGCGGTCACCGGCGAGCCGCCGCCTTTTTTGCGCACCCACAGCCAGTAAGCCACGGTGAGTAAAGCGATCCACACCAGCCCGACGTACAGCGCGATGCGGCTCTCTTCGAAGTAGCCGAGCAGGCCGATGACGAACGCCATAAAGGCGGTCGCCAATGCCGGCGCCACCGGCCACCACGGCACCGGGAAGCTCAACTGACGAGTTTCTTCCGGCGACAGCGTGCGGCGCATGACGATCTGCGACAGCAGGATCATCAGCCACACCCAGACGGTGGCGAAGGTGGCGATCGAGGCGATGATCATGAAGACCTTCTCCGGGATCAGGTAGTTGAGCACCACCGCCAGCAGCAGGGCGACTGACATCACCAGCACCGTCATCCACGGCACGCCGCTGGCGGTCAGTTTGGTGAAGCTGCGCGGCGCCTGGCCGTCCTGCGCCATGCCGTACATCATGCGGCCGGCGCCGAAGATGTCGCTGTTGATGGCCGAAATGGCCGCGGTGATCACCACCACGTTCAGCACGTTGGCGGCGGAACTGATGCCAAGGTTGCTGAAAATCTCGACGAACGGGCTGCCGTTCTGGCCGATACTGTTCCACGGATAGATCGCCATCAGCACCGTCAGCGTCAGCACGTAAAACAGCAGGATGCGCACCGGTACGGCGTTGATCGCCTTCGGCAGCACTTTGGCGGGGTCTTTCGCCTCGCTGGCGGTAATGCCGATGATCTCGATGCCGCCGAAGGCGAACATCACCACCGCTAATGACGCGACCACGCCGCCGAAGCCGTTAGGCATAAAGCCGCCGTGTTGCCACAGGTTGCTGATACCGGTGGCGTGTTGGGTTTGCCCGAAACCGAACAGCATCACCGCCGCACCGCCGACGATCATCGCCACGATGGCGGCGACCTTGACCAGCGACAGCCAGAACTCCAGCTCGCCGAAGACCTTGACGCTGCACAGGTTGAGCGCGCCAATAAACAGGATGATGCTGAGCACCCAAACCCACTGAGCGACGTCCGGGAACCACAGCCCCATATAGATGCCGAAGGCGGTGACGTCCGCCAGGGCGACGATCACCATTTCAAAGGTGTAGGTCCAGCCGGTGAGGAACCCGGCCAGCGGGCCGAGGTAGTGGCTGGCGTAGTGGCCGAACGAGCCGGAAACCGGCTGGTGTACCGCCATTTCACCCAGCGCGCGCATCACCATGAACACCGCCGCGCCGCCCACCAGGTAGGCCAGCAGCACGGCCGGGCCGGCCAGTTGGATGGCGCCGGCGGAGCCATAGAACAGGCCGGTGCCGATCGCCGAGCCGAGAGCCATGAAACGGATATGCCGCGCGTTTAGTCCGCGTCTGAGTTGTGTCGTTTCGTTACGCATGTTGTTTCCCGTTAAGTGTTTGCCGAACAGGCACGCGCTGCCCGCGCCGGGTGGAATGCACCCGGCGGGGCAGAACAAACTGCGTGATTCAGTGTGTGATGATTATGCCTGGCTAGGCAGCAGCGCCGCAGGCAGCAGCGATGTCAGGTGACCGGCCGCCAAAAGTTGGCTGGCGGCTTCAATGTCGGGGGCGAAGAAACGATCCTTGTCGTAGAAACTGACATGCTCGCGCAGCAGACGGCGCGCCTGCTCCAGACCTTCCGAGGTCTTCAGGCCGTTGCGGAAATCCAGGCCCTGGCAGGCGGCCAGCCATTCGACCGCCAGAATGCCGCGCACGTTGTCCGCCATGCTCCACAGGCGGCGACCGGCGGCCGGCGCCATGGAGACGTGGTCTTCCTGGTTGGCGGAGGTCGGGATGCTGTCGACGCTCGACGGATGCGCCAGCGCTTTGTTTTCGCTGGCCAGCGCCGCGGCGGTGACCTGGGCGATCATGAAGCCGGAGTTCACGCCGCCGTTTTCCACCAGGAACGGCGGCAGTTGCGACATGTGTTTGTCCATCATCAGCGAGATGCGGCGTTCGGACAGCGAACCGATTTCGGCAAACGCCAGCGCCAGGTTATCGGCGGCCATCGCTACCGGTTCGGCGTGGAAGTTGCCGCCGGACAGCACGTCGCCCTGTTCGGCGAACACCAGCGGGTTATCGGAGACGGCGTTGGCTTCGATTTCCAGCACCTCGGCGGCCTGGCGGATCTGCGTCAGGCAGGCGCCCATCACCTGTGGCTGGCAGCGCAGGGAGTAAGGATCCTGCACTTTTTCGCAGTTGCGGTGCGAGTCGGAGACTTCGCTGCGCGCGCCGAGCAGGTGGCGGTAGGCGAGGGCGGCGTCGATCTGGCCGCGCTGGCCGCGCACCTCATGGATACGCGCATCGAACGGGCTGCGGGAGCCCAGCGCCGCTTCCACCGTCAGGCTGCCCGCCACGGTCGCGGCGGCGAACAGGTCTTCCGCGTCGAACAGGCCGCGCAGCGCGAAGGCGGCGGAGACCTGGGTGCCGTTCAGCAGCGCCAGGCCCTCTTTCGCCGCCAGCGTCAGCGGTTTCAGACCGGCCTTGGCCAGCGCTTCGGTCGCCGGCAGCCATTGGCCCTGATGGCGCGCCTGGCCTTCGCCCAGCAGCACCAGGCTCATGTGCGCCAGCGGCGCCAGGTCGCCGGAGGCGCCGACCGAGCCCTTCAGCGGGATATGCGGATAAACTTCGGCGTTGACCAGCGCGATCAGCGCCTGGATGACTTCCAGACGAATGCCGGAGAAGCCGCGCGACAGGCTGTTGATTTTCAGCACCATGATCAGGCGCACCAGGTTGTCATCGGTGGGCTCGCCCACGCCGGCGGCGTGTGACAGCACGATCGAACGCTGCAGGTTTTCCAGATCGTCGCGGGCGATGCGCGTCGAAGCCAGCAGGCCAAACCCGGTGTTGATGCCGTAAGTGGTGCGGTTTTCTTCAACGATGCGTTCCACGCAGGCCACGCTCTGCTGGATAGGGCCGTAGGCGTTGTCGTCCAGCGTCAGCGTCACCGGGTGTTGATACACGTCGCGTAGCTGGGCCAGCGTCAGTTTGCCTGGGCGAATAGTCAGCGCTTTCATGCTTTTTCTCCTTGGGTCGCGGCAACCATCGGCAGGTTCAGGCCTTGCTCGCGGGCGCAGTCGATAGCGATATCGTAACCGGCGTCGGCGTGACGCATGACCCCGGTAGCCGGGTCATTGTGCAAGACGCGGGCGATGCGCTCGGCGGCCTCGTCGGTGCCGTCGCAGACGATCACCATGCCGGAGTGTTGGGAGAAGCCCATGCCGACGCCGCCGCCGTGGTGCAGGGAAACCCAGGTGGCGCCGCTGGCGGTGTTCAGCAGGGCGTTCAGCAGCGGCCAGTCGGAAACCGCATCGGAACCGTCTTTCATCGCTTCGGTTTCACGGTTCGGGCTGGAAACGGAGCCGGAATCCAGGTGGTCGCGGCCGATGACGATCGGGGCGGACAGTTCGCCGCGGCGTACCATCTCGTTGAACGCCAGGCCCAGCTTGGCGCGCTGGCCGAGGCCAACCCAGCAGATGCGCGCCGGCAGGCCCTGGAAGCTGATGCGCTCGCGCGCCATGTCCAGCCAGCGGTGCAGGTGTTCGTCATCCGGGATCAGCTCTTTCACCATGGCGTCGGTTTTGTAGATGTCCTGCGGATCGCCGGACAGCGCCGCCCAGCGGAACGGCCCGATACCGCGGCAGAACAGCGGACGGATGTAGGCCGGCACGAAGCCCGGGAAGTCGAAGGCGTTGTCGACGCCGGTTTCTTTCGCCATCTGGCGAATGTTGTTGCCGTAGTCGAAGGTTGGCACGCCCATCTGCTGGAACGCCAGCATGGCTTTGACGTGATCGGCCATCGACTGCTTGGCGGCGGCGACCACTTTGGCCGGCTCGGTTTGCGCGCGCTGGCGATACTCTTCCCAGCTCCAGCCCTTCGGCAGGTAGCCGTTCAGCGGATCGTGGGCGCTGGTCTGGTCGGTGACCATGTCCGGGCGCACGCCGCGGCGCACCAGCTCAGGCAGGATTTCCGCCGCGTTGCCGCACAGAGCGATGGAGATGGCTTTGCCTTCTGAGGTGTATTTCTTGATGCGGGCCAGCGCGTCGTCCAGATCTTTGGCCTGCTCATCGACGTAGCGGGTTTTCAGACGGAAATCGATGCGGCTCTGCTGACATTCGATGTTCAGCGAGCAGGCGCCCGCCAGCGTCGCGGCCAGCGGCTGCGCGCCGCCCATGCCGCCCAGACCGGCGGTCAGCACCCAGCGCCCCTGCAGGCTGCCGTCGTAGTGCTGGCGGCCCGCTTCAACGAAGGTTTCATAGGTGCCCTGAACGATGCCCTGGCTGCCGATGTAGATCCAGCTGCCGGCGGTCATCTGGCCGTACATCGCCAGGCCTTTGGCGTCCAGCTCGTTGAAGTGTTCCCAGGTTGCCCAGTGCGGCACCAGGTTGGAGTTGGCGATCAGCACGCGCGGCGCGTTGCTGTGGGTTTTGAAGACGCCGACCGGTTTGCCGGACTGCACCAGCAGGGTTTCGTCTTCTTCCAGCGTTTTCAGGGTTTCGACGATCTTGTCGTAGCAATCCCAGTCGCGCGCGGCGCGGCCGATGCCGCCGTACACCACCAGCTCGTGTGGGTTCTCCGCAACTTCAGGATCGAGGTTGTTCATCAGCATGCGTAACGGCGCTTCGGTCAGCCAGCTTTTTGCGTTTAATTGTGTGCCGCGTGGCGCGCGTACATCGACATTGCGAACTTTGTTATTTGTAGTCACAGCAGTTTCCTCAAACAGTATCGGTGCAGATTCCATGCCGCGGTGGGGATGAGTACCACGGCATAACAATGCATAGGGCTTATTAACATATACTTGTATGTACAAGCATATGCAACACTGACCAGTTGCCGCTGAAAAGTGGCATAAGAAAAAGTTATTTTCTTTTTATATCAGGTTGATATGCGATTTTTTATCGCCGGTCTCAGGTACGGAAAGCCGGAGAAAAGTGAGCTGTTCGGCAAAAATGAATTAAAATTGACTCATTTTTGGGCGGCTAGTCACAATATTTTTACAGTCTGATTACAGTTGACGGCGGAGAATAAAAAAGCCCTATCACCGCAGGAAGAAAGCCCGCCGTGGGCGGGCTTGCAAGGGTCAGGCGGCCGGCTGCAGCGTCGGTTTGCGGCTCATCTTGCACACCGTGGCGATGGCGGCGATCAGCGCCGGCACGCACAGGAACATCAGGATGCTCTGCACTTCCCACTGCATGGCCAGCAGTTGGGCGCCCATCATGGTGCCGGCGACGCCGCCGAAGCGGCCGATGCCCTGCATCCAGGCGATGCCGGTGGCGCGGCTGTGGGTCGGGTAGAATGTCGCCGCCAGCGTTTGCAGCCCGGACTGCGCGCCGTTCATGGTGACGCCCATCAGGAAGATGAAGGCGCCTAGCAGCACGATCTGTTTATCCTCGGTGGCCATCGCCACGATCAGCAGGGCGGTGACGACAAAGCCGCTCGAGACCACTTTGTGCGCATTCCAGCGGTCCATCAACCAGCCGGCCACCAGGATGCCCAGCGTGCCGCCGAAGGTGAACAGCGAGGTGAGCATCGCCGATTGCTCCAACTGATAGCCCAATCCCTGCATCAGGATTGGCATCCAGCTCAGCAACACGTAGTAGATCACCAGCCCCATAAAGTAGGTCAGCCACAGCATCAGCGTGCCGAGCAGGTAAGGGCGGCTGAACAGCAGGCCGACGCTGGTCTTGGTCTGCGCCAGCTTCTCTTCGTACAGATAAAAACGCGTCACGCCGTCGAGGCTCCGGCTAACGAAGCGCTGCGCGATGCGCTTGATCTTCGCCGCATCCTGGCCGCGGTTAACCATATATTTAACCGACTCCGGCAGCAGCAGGATCAGCAGAACCGTCAATACCAGCGGCGCAATGGCGCCGAGCAGCAGCACACTGTGCCAGCCGTAGCTCGGGATCAGCCACGATGAAATGGCGCCGCCGCCGGCCGCGCCCAGCGGAAAGCCGCAGTACATGGTGTTGATCGCCAGCGAACGGCAGCGCTGCGGCGCGTATTCGGAGATCAAGGTAATGGCGTTGGGCATCGCCGCCCCCAGCCCGAGGCCGGTGAGGAAGCGCCACAGCGTCAGGCTGTTGAGCGAACCGGCGTAGGCGGTGGCCAAACTCGACAGGCCGAAGAACAGGCAGGAAAACACCAGCACGCGCTTGCGGCCGATGCGGTCGGAGATCGGCCCGGCGATCAGCGCGCCGAGCGACAGCCCCAGCAGCGCGGCGCTCAGCACCGGCCCCAGATCCTGTTTGACGATGCCCCAGTCTTTGGCGACCGAGGGGGCGATATAGCCCATGGCGGCGGTATCGAAACCGTCGATGGCGAGGATCAGGAATCCGAGAATGATCAGGGTCCAGTGAAACAGCGAAAACTTGCTGTCGTCGATGGCCTGTTGAATGTTTAACTCGCTGGTGGAATGAGTCATGGCACCCTCTAAACGCAGATGTAGTCGTGATGGAACGTGGCCGAAACTGGCGCTCGGCTTGTGTTTGCTTGTATATACATCTGCGCGCCAGCGCTTTATGTCAAATATAATTATCTTATTTGTTAACTGCGTGTTGTTTTCTGTGGAGCAGGTTGCACCGCCGATGAAAGGCCAAAGACCGGTTAACAAATTAAATGAACGCCATTGGCGGTGAGATATGCTGATGGCGGCGCGGAGGATAAAATTTAATACAATTTTGGCCGTTTGGTCGCCGGGCCGGAATCTGCGATAATCGCTTTTTACTTTTCCAGATTGAGAAACCGATGCAGTACCCGATCAACGAGATGTTCCAAACCTTGCAGGGCGAAGGCTTTTTCACCGGCGTGCCGGCCATTTTCATCCGCCTGCAGGGCTGCCCGGTAGGGTGCAGTTGGTGCGATACCAAACATACCTGGGAAAAGGAAGCCCATCGGGAAGTCGACCTGCAACGGATCCTGGTCAAAACAGAAGAGAGCGACGCCTGGGGCAATGCCAGCGCCGAGCAGCTGTTGGCGGTGATGCGCCAACAAGGCTACACCGCGCGTCATGTGGTGATCACCGGCGGCGAACCCTGCATTTACGATCTGGCGCCGCTGACCGAGCTGTTCGAACAGCACGGCTACCGTTGCCAGATTGAGACCAGCGGCACCCACGAAATTCGCTGCTCCGCCAACACCTGGGTGACGGTTTCGCCCAAGGTGAATATGCGCGGCGGCATGAAGGTGCTGGATCAGGCGCTGCGGCGCGCTGACGAGGTGAAGCATCCGGTGGCGCGCGAGCGCGACATCGAGGCGCTGGATGCGCTGCTGGCGACGTTGCAGGATGACAAGGCGCGGATTATCGCGCTGCAACCGATCAGCCAGAAAGAAGAGGCGACCCGCCTGTGCATCGAAACCTGCATTGCGCGCAATTGGCGGCTGTCGATGCAGACCCACAAATATCTGAATATCGCCTGAGTTTTTTATTGGCCGCAGGCCTTCGAACGGGACGGGAGTTACGGTGAAAATTGTATCGCGTGCATTCGAGGCGGTGACGGAAGCGGAATTGCGGTCGATTCGCTCGCTGTTGTCCGACGCTTTCCCCGAGATAACCGACGGATTTTATCGGCGGCAGGTGCCGGTTTGCCTGGTGACCGCCGCGGAAGGCGAGGTGATCGTCGGCCAATTGGCGGTGCATAAGCGGCCGGTGTTGATTGACGGTGAGGCCGAGGTGATCGGCATCATCGGGCTGGTGGCCGTGGCACAAACGCATCGGCGCCGCGGCGTGGCCGCAAACATGCTGGTGAAGGCGCATGACTATTTGCGCAGTAAAGGGATCGCGTATTCCATACTGTTTGCGGTAAGCGAAAAGTACTATACCGGCGCCGGCTATCGGGCGATGGAAAACGAGACGGCGTTCATTGAGGATGGCGAGAGCAAAACGTTTGTCTATCGCGGGGGAATGGTGCTGAGCCTGTCGGAAAGGCCCTGGGTGGCGCGGCGCCTGGATCTGCAAGGCGAGGTAGTGTGAGGGTATCTGCACATACCCTCACGGCATCAACCTTTATATACGCATCCCGCCGTACAGGTCTCTTTCACCATCACCGCAGTCAGTTCCGGTAACTGGGGCTTGAGCTGCTGCCAAATCCAGGCGGCGAGCACTTCGCTGGTGGGATTTTCCAATCCTGGAATATCGTTCAGATAATGGTGATCCAGCCGCTCCCAGATCGGGGAAAACACAGCCTTGAGCTCGGCGAAATCCATCACCCAACCGGTGTGGGGATCCACGTCACCGGTCACTTCCAGACGCACCATAAACGAATGCCCATGCAGACGGCCGCATTTGTGGCCCTCCGGTACATGCGGCAAACGGTGTGCGGCTTCAAACTGAAAATCTTTAAACAGCGTGGTTGCCATTATTACGGCCTCATTGACTCAAAAACCGCCGCATAGTACCGGAAAGCGCGCCTGCTTGCCATTTATACCGGTATGGTCTACCGCCACGGCAAACGCACCCGGTTAACACTTTTTTTGTTTGGTGTCTGCGGCACCTATCGGCTGGGGTTATGAGCCGAAATGTTGAACGGTGAAAAAATGATGAAAAAAAGTGCTTTATTTTCATCTGGATAAAAAACTTTGTTTAACGGTTTAAGCGTTATCCCTTACCAGAAAAACAGCTTAGTCATTTTGGTTATGATTTATTGCTATCCCTTATTTAATCGTTGCTATTCTGCTCGGTAACCTTACAAACTCTCCTGATCTTTTCCGCACACCCGACGCAGCGAAGAGACAGCGACTGGCACTGGCGCGCGCCTGGCAGGAAAGGCGCTAAGTATAGGAAATAAGTACAGCAATGACGACTCAGGCTCCTCCAACATCTTTGCTCCCGCTGACGCCCGAACAGCTGGCGCGCTTACAGGCGACGATCGGCGACTATTCGCCGACGCAGCTGGCGTGGCTGTCCGGTTATTTTTGGGGCATGGTCAATCAACAGCCCGGAGCCGTGGCCATTGCGCCTGTCGCCCCTGCGGCTGCGGCCGCCATCACCATCATTTCCGCTTCACAGACCGGCAATGCGCGCCGCCTGGCGGAGCAGCTGCGCGACGATCTGTTGGCCGCCAATCTGAGCGCCACGTTGGTCAGCGCCGGCGACTACAAATTCAAACAGATAGCGCAAGAGCGCCTGCTGGTGATCGTCGCCTCCACGCAGGGGGAAGGCGAACCGGCGGAAGAAGCGGTGGCGCTGCATAAATTCCTGTTCTCGAAGAAGGCGCCGAAGCTGAATGATACCGCTTTTGCGGTGTTCGGGCTGGGCGACACCTCTTATGAGAATTTCTGTCAGTCTGGTAAAGATTTCGACGGCAAGCTGGCCGAACTGGGCGCCGAGCGCCTGGTGGAGCGTGTGGACGCCGACGTGGAGTACCAGGAGCTGGCGGCCGCCTGGCGCAAACAGGTGGTATCGGTGCTGAAGGCGCGCGCGCCGGCGGAAAGCGCCGCGCCGGGCGTGTTGGCCAGCGGTGCGGTCGATCTGATCGACAGCAGCCCGTACAGCAAGGAACAGCCGCTCACCGCCCAACTGGCGGTTAAGCAGAAGATTACCGGCCGCGCGTCGGATAAAGACGTGCGCCATATCGAGATCGATCTGGGCGATTCCGGCCTGCGTTATCAACCGGGCGATGCGCTCGGCGTATGGTTCGACAACGATCCCGCGCTGGTGGATGAGCTGGTGCAACTGTTGTGGCTGAAAGGCGACGAGCCGGTCGAGGTGGAAGGGCAGACCCTGCCGCTGGCGCAGGCGCTGCGCAGCCATTTCGAACTGACGCAGAACACCACGCCGATCGTCGATAAATACGCCGCGCTGTCGCGCGACGAAACGCTGATCGGCCTGTTGGCGGATAAGGCTGCGCTGCAGCAGTATGCGCACAATACGCCGATCGTCGATATGGTGCGGCAGGCGCCGGCGGATCTGAGCGCCGAACAGCTGGTTGGCCTGCTGCGCCCGCTGACGCCGCGCCTGTATTCCATCGCCTCTTCGCAGGCGGAGAACGAAAGCGAAGTGCACATCACCGTGGGCGTGGTGCGTTACGACATCGACGGGCGCGCCCGCAGCGGCGGCGCCTCCGGCTTCCTGGCGGATCGCCTGGAGGAGGACGGCGAGGTGCGGGTGTTTATCGAACACAACGACAACTTCCGCCTGCCGGCCAATCCGGAAGCGCCGGTGATCATGATTGGCCCGGGCACCGGCATCGCGCCGTTCCGCGCCTTTATGCAGCAGCGCGACGCCGACGGCGCCGGCGGCAAGAACTGGCTGTTCTTCGGCAACCCGCACTTCACCGAAGATTTCCTGTATCAGGTCGAATGGCAGCGCTACGTGAAAGACGGCCTGCTGACCCGCATCGATCTGGCCTGGTCCCGCGACCAGCAACATAAAATATACGTACAAGACAAACTGCGTGAACAGGGCGCGGAAGTGTGGCGCTGGATTCAGGAAGGCGCGCACATTTACGTCTGCGGCGATGCCAATCGCATGGCGAAAGACGTGGAAAACACATTACTGGAACTGGTGGCCGAGCACGGTGGCATGGATACCGAGCAGGCGGATGAATTTTTAAGTGAGCTGCGCCTTGAGCGCCGTTATCAGCGAGATGTTTACTGATGAGTGATAAACACCCCGGGCCTTTGGTAGTCGAAGGCAAACTGGCCGATGCGGAGCGCATGAAGAAGGAGAGCCACTTCCTGCGCGGCACCATCGCCGAAGATTTAAATGACGGCCTGACCGGCGGCTTCAACGGCGACAACTTCCTGCTGATCCGTTTCCACGGCATGTACCAGCAGGATGACCGCGACATTCGCGCCGAACGCGCCGAGCAGAAGCTGGAGCCGCGCCATGCCATGATGCTGCGCTGCCGCCTGCCGGGCGGCGTCATCAGCCCGCAGCAGTGGCTGGGCATCGACAAGTTCGCGCAGGAGAGCACGCTGTATGGCAGCATTCGCATCACCAACCGCCAGACGTTCCAGTTTCACGGCATTCTGAAAAGCAACGTCAAACCGGTGCACCAGCTGCTGAACCGTCTGGGGTTGGACGCGCTGGCGACCGCCAACGACGTGAACCGCAACGTGCTGTGTACCTCCAACCCGGTGGAGTCCGAGCTGCATCAGGAAGCCTACGAGTGGGCGAAGAAGATCTCCGAACACCTGCTGCCGCGCACCCGCGCCTACGCCGAGGTGTGGCTGGATCAGGAGAAGGTGGCCACCACCGACGAAGAGCCGATTTTGGGGTCGACTTACCTGCCGCGCAAGTTCAAAACCACGGTGGTGATCCCGCCGCAGAACGACGTCGATCTGCACGCCAACGACATGAACTTTGTGGCGATCGCCGAAAACGGCAAGCTGGTAGGCTTCAACCTGCTGGTGGGCGGCGGGTTGTCCATCGAGCACGGCAACAAGAAAACCTACGCGCGCCAGGCCAGCGAGTTCGGCTACATTCCGCTCGAGCATACGCTGGCGGTCGCGGAAGCGGTGGTGACCACGCAGCGCGACTGGGGCAACCGCACCGATCGCAAGAACGCCAAAACCAAATACACGCTGGAGCGCGTCGGGGTGGAGGTTTTCCGCGCCGAAGTGGAAAAGCGTGCCGGCATTACCTTCGCGCCGATCCGGCCGTATGAATTCACCGGCCGCGGCGATCGCATCGGTTGGGTGAAGGGCATCGACGATCAATGGCACCTGACGCTGTTTATCGAGAACGGTCGCCTGCTGGACTATCCGGGGCGCCCGCTGAAGACCGGCATGGCGGAGATCGCCAAGATCCATAAAGGCGACTTCCGTCTGACGGCGAACCAAAACGTGATCATCGCCGGCGTGCCGGAAAGCGAGAAGGCGAAGATCGAAGCCCTGGCGCGCGATCATGGCCTGATCGACGACGAGATCAGCGAGCAACGCAAGAACTCGATGGCCTGCGTATCGTTCCCGACCTGCCCGCTGGCGATGGCGGAGGCCGAGCGCTTCCTGCCGCAGTTCGTCACCAAGGTGGAAGGGATCATGCATCGGCACGGGGTGGGCGACGAGCATATCGTGCTGCGCATCACCGGTTGCCCGAACGGCTGCGGCCGCGCGCTGCTGGCGGAGCTGGGGCTGGTGGGCAAGGCGGTCGGCCGCTATAACCTGCATTTGGGTGGCAACCGCGAAGGCACGCGCATTCCGCGCATGTACCGCGAAAACATCAACGAAGACGAGATCCTGAACGAGATCGACCTGTTGGTGGGGCGCTGGGCGAAGGAGCGCAACGCCGGCGAAGGCTTCGGCGACTTCACCGTGCGCGCGGGCATCGTCAAACCGGTGCTGGATCCGGCGCGAGATTTCTGGGAGTGAGGCCGGGCGGCCTCTGGGCAGAGGGGCCGCACAGGTAATTTCAAGCATCAGGAGAGACAACATGGCTGAATTCGATCTGGCGGCGCTGAACGCGTTGCCCAAATCCGGGCAGGCGCTGGCATTGGCGGTGGTCAACGGCCAACTGGAGACCCTCAGCGCCGAACAGCGCGTTGCGTGGGCGCTGGAGCATCTGCCCGGCGAGTTCGTACTCTCGTCCAGTTTCGGCATTCAGGCGGCGGTATGTCTGCACCTGGTGACGCGCATCCGGCCGGATATCCCGGTGATCCTGACCGACACCGGTTACCTGTTCCCGGAAACCTACCGCTTTATCGATCAACTGACCGACCAGCTGAAGCTGAATCTGCAGGTGTTCCGCGCCGAACAGTCTCCCGCCTGGCAAGAGGCGCGCTATGGTAAGCTGTGGGAACAGGGCGTGGAAGGGATTGAAAAGTACAACCAGCTCAACAAGGTTGAGCCGATGAACCGTGCGCTGGAGACGCTGGGAGCGCAGAGCTGGTTCGCCGGCCTGCGGCGCGAGCAGTCCGGCAGCCGCGCCAATCTGCCGGTGCTGGCGGTGCAGCGCGGGGTGTTCAAGATCCTGCCGATCATCGACTGGGACAACCGCAAGATTTACCAGTATCTGACCGAGCACGGGCTGAGCTATCACCCGCTGTGGGAGCAGGGCTACCTGTCGGTAGGCGATACCCACACCACCCAGAAGTGGGAGCCGGGCATGAGCGAGGAAGAGACGCGTTTCTTCGGGCTGAAGCGCGAGTGCGGCCTGCACGAAGGCTAAACGAGGCGAATCACACGACAGGGCTCAGCAATGCTGGGCCCTGTTTTTTTGCGGGCTACTTTTTCTTCTGTGCTTTCGGCGGGTGCGCCTGCGCCAGCTCTTTGATCAGCGGCAGCAGGATCTGCACGCTGTCGCGGCTGCGTTTGTCGATCCGCCCCGGCAGGTAGCGATCCAGGTACTGCAGGTTGTCATACTGCGGGCGGTGCCAGGTGACGCCCTGCGGGAAGTGCGGGCTGACGGCGCGCTGCTGGTAGCCGTCCTTGTCGCCCAGCGACCAGTTGGTGGCCTCCACCGACAGCACCGGGATGCCCGCCGCGTCGAACACCTCTTGATCGGAGCAGCAGCCGGTGCCCTTCGGATGCTGCGCGCTGCCCGGATTGCTGGCGGCGGCGATGCCGTAACGGTGGGCGATATCCAGCGCGCGATCGCGGGAGCGTTTCGCCATCTGCGGCGGCGTGTTGCGCCCGGCGTTGAAGTACAGACGATCGCCGGTGATCAGGCTGTCGAGGTTGATCACCAGCACGGTGTTGTTTTTCTCTTCCGCGCTCATACGCTGCAGGTAGTTCTGCGCCCCCAGCGAACCGATCTCTTCGGCGCTGGTGGCGACGAAGCGCAGGCCGTAGGCGGTGGGGATGCTCTTCAGGCGCTCCGCCAGTTCCAGCATCACGCCGATGCCGGAGGCGTTGTCGTCGACGCCCTGCAGCGTCAGGCCGCCGAGGTTGTTATCCAAATCCTCGTCGCTCTGCGGCGTGTAGGTGTCGAAGTGGGCGACGATCACGATCTGTTTCGGGCTGTCGCCGTTGCGGGCGGCGATCACTGAACTGGCGGTAACGTTATTCCAGTTCTTCTTGCCGTCTTTGCTGGTGTAGAGATAGCGCGTGTTGACGCTGCGAATATCGCTTTGGTAACCCATCTTGCTGAACTGCTGTTTCAGGTAGTCAGCGGTGAGCAATTCTGCCGGGCTGCCCGCCATGCGACCGGGGAAGTAAGTGGCGATGTGGCGAGTCTGTTCGGCGGCGAAACGGCCCATTGGCGCGTCTTTTGCGGGCTGTGCGGCACATACGCTGAAGACGCCGCCGAGTGCGAGGGCCAGCAGGCTGCTCTTCAGGTAAAAACGGGAAAACATACCGAAAAATCCTTCTTTGCTATCGGCGCTGCCGATCATTTTTCTGCGGCACCCAGTATGAGACGCCGGGCGGCATTACACAATTTCCCTGTCTCTTAATTTTCGCGCGAATGCGCAAACCGCTGCTGCAGTTATCACCGTTTGCCTTTGGCGTTGCGGCCTATATTCCATAAAGGAACTAATCATTCCTTTTCGTCATTTCAGAGGCTAAATCTCAGCCCGTATAGTCACACTATCTTTCTGTTATATGAAAAGGCTGT
Organism: Serratia sp. PL7; assembly: GCF_945957435.1. Lineage (NCBI taxonomy): Bacteria > Pseudomonadati > Pseudomonadota > Gammaproteobacteria > Enterobacterales > Yersiniaceae > Serratia > Serratia sp. PL7. The sequence continues at coordinate 416,461 of NZ_CAMFLB010000004.1, forward strand.
TGTGGACTATCTACCAATATTCGCCGACCTGAAACAACGTCCGGTGCTGGTCGTTGGCGGCGGTGACGTGGCTGCGCGCAAAGTCGATCTGCTTCAGCGCGCCGGGGCTGAAATACGGATAGTTGCGCAGTCGCTCTCACCGGAACTGGAACAACAACGTCAGCAAGGGCAGGTGCTCTGGCTGGGGAAAACCTTTGATCCGCAGCAGTTGGACGATGTGTTTCTGGCTATCGCCGCCACGGACGACAACGCGTTGAACGCCGCGGTGTTCGCCGAGGCGGATAAGCGCCGGGTGCTGGCCAACGTGGTGGACGATCAGCCGCGCTGTTCGTTCATCTTCCCATCGATCATCGATCGCTCGCCGCTGGTGGTGGCCGTATCGTCCAGCGGCCAGGCGCCGGTGCTGGCGCGGTTGCTGCGCGAAAAGCTGGAGGCGTTGCTGCCCGCCAGTTTGGGGCAGATGGCGCAGGTGGCGGGCCGCTGGCGCGGCCAGGTCAAACAGCGGCTGGCCTCGATTGGCGAGCGTCGCCGTTTCTGGGAGAAAACCTTTGGCGGCCGTTTCGCCACGCTGGTGGCCAACGGCCAGACGGCGCAGGCGGAACGCCAGCTGGAGCAGGATTTGCACCGCTTCGCCGCAGGCGATGAAGGCGCCCAGGGCGAGATCGCTCTGGTGGGCGCCGGGCCGGGCGACGTGGGGCTGTTGACCCTACGTGGGCTGCAGGTGATGCAGCAGGCGGACGTGGTGCTGTATGACCATCTGGTCAGTGGCGAAATCCTCGATCTGGTGCGCCGCGACGCCGAACGCATCTGCGTGGGCAAGCGCGCCGGCGCACACTCGGTGATCCAGGAAGAAACCAATCGGCTGTTGGTGGAACTGGCGCAGCAGGGCAAACGCGTGGTGCGCCTCAAGGGCGGCGATCCGTTCATCTTTGGCCGAGGTGGCGAAGAGCTGCAGGTGGCCGCCGCCGCCGGCATCCCGTTCCAGGTGGTGCCGGGCGTCACGGCCGCCGCGGGGGCGACCGCCTACGCCGGCATTCCGCTGACGCACCGCGATCATGCGCAGAGCGTGACCTTTATCACCGGCCATTGCCGCCCCGACGGCGATGGCTTGGACTGGGCCGATCTGGCTCGGGCGCGGCAGACGTTGGCTATCTACATGGGCACCATGAAGGCGGCGGACATCAGCCAGCGCCTGATCGCCCACGGTCGCGCTGCCGCGACGCCGGTGGCGGTGATCAGCCGCGGCACGCGCGCCGATCAGCAGGTGCAGATCGGCACGCTGGAACAACTGGAACATCTGGCCCAACGGGCGCCGCTGCCGGCGCTGTTGGTGATCGGCGAGGTGGTGGAACTGCACCATCAAATCGCCTGGTTCGGGCATCAATCGCAGACGGAAGGGGCAGCGCGCCCGGCCGTCGTGAATTTGGCATAGGCAAGGCTTTTAAGGACCTGTTATGGACGAAAAACGACTCACTCATTTGCGGCAATTGGAGGCGGAGAGTATCCATATCATCCGTGAAGTCGCCGCTGAATTCGCCAACCCGGTGATGCTGTATTCCATCGGCAAAGACTCTTCCGTGATGCTGCATCTGGCGCGCAAGGCGTTCTTCCCCGGCACGCTGCCGTTCCCGCTGCTGCACGTCGATACCGGCTGGAAGTTCCGCGAAATGTACGAATTCCGCGATCGCACTGCGAAGGAGTACGGCTTCGAGCTGCTGGTGCATAAAAACCCGGAAGGGGTGGCGATGGGCATCAACCCGTTCGTGCACGGCAGCGCCAAGCATACCGACATCATGAAGACCGAGGGCCTGAAGCAGGCATTGAACAAGTACGGTTTCGACGCTGCCTTCGGCGGTGCGCGGCGCGACGAGGAGAAATCGCGCGCCAAAGAGCGCATCTATTCGTTCCGCGATCGCTTCCATCGCTGGGATCCGAAAAACCAGCGGCCGGAGCTGTGGCACAACTACAACGGTCAGATCAACAAAGGGGAGAGCATCCGCGTGTTCCCGCTGTCGAACTGGACCGAGCTGGATATCTGGCAGTACATCTTCCTGGAAAAGATCGACATCGTGCCGCTGTACCTGGCGAAACCGCGCCCGGTGGTGGAGCGCGACGGCATGCTGATGATGGTGGACGACGATCGCATCGATCTGCAGCCGGGCGAAGTGATCAGCCAGCGCATGGTGCGTTTCCGCACCCTGGGGTGCTGGCCGCTGACCGGCGCGGTGGACTCGCAGGCGCAAACCCTGCCGGAGATCATCGAAGAGATGCTGGTCTCCACCACCAGTGAGCGCCAGGGGCGGATGATCGATCGCGATCAGTCCGGTTCGATGGAGCTGAAAAAGCGTCAAGGGTATTTCTAAGGAGCCGCCGGATGAACAACGCAATTGCACAACAAATCGCTGACCAGGGCGGCGTCGAATCTTACCTGCACGCGCAGCAGCACAAGAGCCTGCTGCGTTTTCTGACCTGCGGCAGCGTCGATGACGGCAAAAGCACCCTGATCGGCCGCCTGCTGCACGATACGCGCCAGATCTACGAGGATCAGCTGTCGACGCTGCACAGCGACAGCAAACGCATCGGCACCCAGGGCGAGAAGCTCGATCTGGCGCTGCTGGTGGACGGCCTGCAGGCCGAGCGCGAGCAGGGCATCACCATCGACGTGGCCTATCGCTATTTCTCGACCGAAAAACGCAAATTTATCATCGCCGATACCCCTGGGCATGAGCAGTACACCCGCAACATGGCCACCGGCGCCTCCACCTGCGATCTGGCGATCCTGTTGATCGACGCGCGCAAAGGGGTGCTGGATCAGACTCGCCGCCACAGTTTTATCGCGACCCTGCTGGGCATTCGCCATCTGGTGGTGGCGGTGAACAAAATGGATCTGGTGGGCTACCAGGAAGCGGTGTTCGAGCAGTTCAAACAGGATTACCTGACCTTCGCCCAGCAGTTGCCAGGCGATCTGGATATCAAGTTCGTACCGCTGTCGGCGCTGGACGGTGACAACGTGGCGAGCGAAAGCGCCCATATGCCGTGGTACAGCGGCCCGACGCTGTTGGAAGTGCTGGAGAGCGTGGACGTGGTCAGCGAGCGAGAAAATCAGCCGCTGCGCTTCCCGGTGCAGTACGTCAACCGCCCGAACCTCGATTTTCGCGGCTATGCCGGCACGCTGTCCGCTGGTGTGGTGCGGGTGGGGCAACGGGTTAAAGTGCTGCCTTCCGGCGTGGAGTCCAGCGTGGCGCGCATCGTGACCTTCGACGGCGATCTGCAAGAAGCGGTGCCGGGCGAGGCGATTACGCTGGTGCTGAAGGATGAAGTGGACATCAGCCGCGGCGATTTGCTGGTCGACGCCGGCGAAAGCCTGCAGGCGGCGCAGAGCGCGCGGGTGGACGTGGTATGGATGGCCGAGCAGCCGCTGGTGCCGGGCCAGAGCTACGACATCAAAATCGCTGGTAAAAAGACCCGCGCACGCGTGGAGAGCATCCGCCATCAGGTGGAGATCAACACGCTGGCGCAACACCCGGCCGACACGTTGCCGCTCAACGGTATCGGCCTGGTGGAGCTGACCTTCGACGAGCCGCTGATGCTGGACAGCTATCAGAGCAATCACGACACCGGCGGGCTGATCTTCATCGATCGTATGAGCAACGTCACGGTGGGCGCCGGGCTGGTGCGTGAAACGCTGCAGGCCGCATCGGCGGCACGCGGCGAATTTAGCGCCTTCGAGTTGGAGCTGAATGCGCTGGTGCGCAAGCACTTCCCGCACTGGGGCGCACGCGATCTGCTCGGTGGCCGATAAGGTGGCCGCTGAACTGAGGGCGACCGGGCCGGATGATGAGAACGTGGTTTGGCATCCGCACGCGGTGACGCGCGCGGATCGCGAAGCGCGCAACGGTCACCGTGGCACGGTGCTGTGGTTTACCGGGCTGTCCGGCTCGGGCAAATCCACCGTCGCCGGCGCGTTGGAGCAGGCGCTGCATGGGCTCGGCGTCAGCACCTATCTGCTGGACGGCGATAACGTGCGCCACGGTCTGTGCCGCGATCTCGGTTTCTCTGACGAGGATCGGCGCGAGAATATTCGCCGGGTGGGGGAAGTGGCCAAACTGATGGTGGATGCCGGGTTGGTGGTGTTGACCGCGTTCATTTCGCCGCACCGCGCCGAGCGGCAAATGGTGCGCGAGATGCTCGGCGACGAGCGCTTTATCGAGGTGTTCGTCGACACGCCGTTGGCGATCTGCGAGGCGCGCGATCCGAAGGGATTGTATAAAAAAGCGCGTGCCGGCGAGCTGCGCAATTTCACCGGCATCGACGCGGTTTACGAGGCGCCGCAGCAGCCGGAAATCCACCTCGATGGCCAACAATTGGTAACAAATTTGATTGCGCAATTGTTAGACGTGTTGCGTGGTCAGGCTATTATCAAACCCTGAATTCAAAAAAAGCGTGTGGCGTTTTTCGCCATGCGCTTTTTACTCTAAGCCGCCGCAGAGCGAGCCGAATAACCAGGGATCACTATGCAAAATGTCACGCCTATCTTGATCGACGCCAAGCAGTCAAAACAGGAGAGAGAGGAGCCTTCTTATTCTTTCCTGGGCGGCGTTAGCGGCTTTGTTTTCTACTGGCTGGCGTTCGCGTTGCCGTTTCTGGTTTACGGTTCCAACACGCTGTTTTTCCTGCTCTATACCTGGCCATTCTTCCTGGCGCTGATGCCGCTGTCGGTGCTGATCGGCATCACCCTCAGCATGCTGTTGCGGGGTCGTCTGATTTTGACGCTGCTGCTGACCGGCACCATTGTGCTGTGCCTGTTCTGGCTGGTGTTCAGCTTCCTGACCGGGTGGTAAGAGAACGGGCGCCGATGCCGGCGCCCGAAGGATTGCAAAGCGGTGCCGAAGGTTACAAAACTTTGCTTAGAAATGCCTGAGTGCGCGGATTGGTCGGATGGCTGAAGATCTGCTGCGGCACCCCTTCTTCCTGAATGATCCCCTGATCGATAAACAGCACCCGGTCGGCCACCTCGCGGGCAAAGCCCATCTCATGCGTTACCACCACCATGGTCATGCCCTCGTGGGCCAGCGATTTCATCACTGCCAATACTTCGCCCACCAGCTCCGGATCGAGCGCGGAGGTCGGTTCGTCGAACAGCATGATCTTCGGCTCCATCGCCAGCGCGCGGGCGATCGCCACCCGCTGCTGCTGGCCGCCGGACAGGCTGTTGGGGTAGGCGTCAATCTTGTCGAGCAGGCCGACCTTGCGCAGCAGCTGTTCAGCTTGCGTAATGGCTTCGGCGCGCGGCAGTTTCTTCACGCTTACCGGCGCCATGATGATGTTTTCTAACACCGTCATGTGCGGGAACAGGTTGAAGCGCTGAAATACCATGCCCACGCTTTCACGCATTTTGTTCAGATCGGTTTTCTGATCGTGGACGGCGAAGCCATTCACCTCGATCTCGCCGCCGGAGAGCGTTTCCAGCGCGTTGATGCAGCGCAGGAAGGTGCTCTTCCCCGAGCCGGAAGGGCCGATGACGCACACCACTTCGTTGGCGGCGATCTGGCAGGAAATACCGCGCAGCACGTGGCTCTCGCCGAACTGTTTTTGCAGGTTATGTACGCGAATCACTTTTACCGAACCTCTTTTCCATGTGTTGCACCAGCAGCGAAAGCAGGAAGGTGATGACCCAATAGACCAGCGAAATGGTCAGGTAGGGCTCCCAATAGGTGGCGTAGGCGCCGGAGACGGTACGGGCGGCATAGGCCAGATCCGCCAGGCCGATGGCGGAGGCCAGCGACGAATCCTTGACGATAGCGATGGCGTTGTTGCCCAGCGGCGGCAGCATGCGGCGGAAGGCCTGCGGCAAGATAACCTGTCGCATGGTCTTGCCGTAGCTCATACCCAGCGAACGCGAAGCCTCCATCTGGCCGCGATCGATCGATTGGATCCCGGCGCGGAAGATCTCCGACACATAGGCTCCGGCGTTGAGCGTGATTGCCACCACGCAGGAAAGAAAGGCACCGTAGTCGGCGCGCAGCGCACGGGCGAAATCGACGCTCATCAGGCCGCTGGTGACCAGCAGGCCGTCGCGCGGATTGATGAACAGCGGCACCAGAGCGAAATGCACGACCATGATTTGTACGAACAGCGGCGTGCCGCGAAAGGCACTGATGTAAATGCGCACCGGCCACTGAACGCCGTAATGCAGGATGGGTTTCCAGATGCCGTGCGGCGCCTGCGCCAAACGGCCCAGCCCGAGGATCAATCCCCAGGTGGTGCCCAGCAGCACGCAGATAATGGTGCATTTGATGGTCATCCAGGCGCCTTCCATAAACAGCGGCGCGTATTCCTGGATGATCTCCCAGCGGAAGTTCAAAGGGTGTTCCTTCTTGGTAGGCTGAAACGGTGGTGCGCCGGCGGCCTGGTGGGCGCCGGCGACAGGGCATTATTCCGCCGGCAGCGTCGGTACGTTGCTGTCGAACCAGGTTTGGTAGATCTTGGCGTAGGTGCCGTCGGCGACGATTTTCTTCAGGCCGGCGTTGATCTTGTTGCGCAGTTCGTCGTTGCCTTTGGCGACGGCGATGCCGAAATACTGGCGCTCGAACTTGGCGTCGGGTACCAGCTTGAAGGCTTTCTCAGGGTGGGTTTTGATGTAGAACTTGGCCACGCCGACGTCGCCGACCGCCGCGCCGATGCCGTCTTCATACAGTTCCTGCAGCATCAGCGGGGTATTGTCGAAGCGCTTGATGGCGGTGCTGTTTTTGCCCAGCACATCGGACACCACGATGTCGCCGGTGCTGGAGTTCACCACGCCGACCTTCAGTGCTTTCAGCGCGGCGATGGAGTCTACCGTCGAGTCTTGCGGCACCACGATAGCCTGCTCGGCCGGGAAGTATGGCGCCGAGAAATCAACCATTTGCTTGCGTTTGTCGGTGATGGTGATGCCGGAAATGATGATATCGCGATCGCCGGAATTCAACGTGGCGAAGATCCCTTCCCACGGTGTATTGATCAGTTTGATCTGGAAACCTTCGGCCTTGGCTACCGCTTTGATGATGTCGATGTCGAAACCTTCCAGCTGCTTTTGGCTGTTTTCAAACTCAAACGGCCGATAGGTGCCGCCGGAGCCGACGACGTAGGTAGGTTCAGCCGCCAATACGGCGGTGGAGAAGGTGGCGGCCAGGCAGGCGCCGATCAGAACTAAACGTTTTAACATCGCGATCCCCGATAATGAATGGTTATATATTGGAATTATTTATGCACTATGAGTGCATAAAAATAAGCTTCAATGAATGAAAGTGCAACCACTGCATGAGAATTATTCTTTCTATGGTGTTAAATATTCACTTTTGACGTTGCTTTGGCGTAAGCGATGGGTCAGCAAGCGGCGATGCAGTGGTTCTTGCTGCATAATGAGGGAGGGGCAGTGTGTGTCTCATCGGAAAATGCGCCGCGCGTGCCGGGCAAAAGCGGCTTTTTTTGCCGCTTTCACCGCGGAATTAGGCAATAAACTCGGGAACCCTTCATCCGTATTCTGAATTTGGCGTTGAAATGCCGCTCTCAGTGTGGAGTCCAACGAGAAGTTGTGGGATGATTGGTCGGTTTTTCAGGGGGCGGAGATGGGAAAACTTACGCTGCTATTGCTGGCATTGCTCGGTTGGTTACAGTATTCACTGTGGCTGGGCAAAAATGGTATTCACGATTACGTGCGAGTCAATGAAGATGTTGCGGTCCAACAGGGTAGCAACGCCAAGTTGAAAGCGCGTAACGATCAGCTGTTTGCCGAAATCGATGATTTGAACGGCGGTCAGGAAGCGATCGAAGAGCGAGCACGTAATGAGCTGGGCATGATCAAGCCCGGTGAGACTTTCTATCGTCTGGTTCCTGACCAATCCAGACGCAACGCGGCGTCTTCCTCGCAAAATAACGCACAAAAATAACGCATGAATCACTCCGCAGGCACCTTTCCCTCGGTGATTGCCGTCCTGCCCGCTGCCGGTATCGGCAGCCGCATGCAGGCGGAATGCCCGAAGCAATATTTAACCATTGGCCGACACAGTATCGTCGAGCACGCTATCCATGCCCTGTTGCGTCATCCGCGCATCGAGCGGGTGATCGTGGCGATCGGCCCGGAAGATCGCCAGTTCGAACAGTTGCCGATCGCCCAGGATCCGCGGGTGACCGTCACTGAGGGCGGCAAACAGCGCGCCGATTCGGTGATGGCCGGGCTTAAACTGGCGGACGATGCGGACTGGGTACTGGTGCACGACGCTGCACGCCCCTGCCTGCACGCCGACGATCTCGAGCGCCTGCTGGCGATCACCGCACACAGCAAGGTCGGCGGCATTCTCGCCGCGCCGGTGCGTGACACCATGAAACGCGCTGAACCCGGCCGCGAAACCATCGCCCACACCGTCGAACGGCAGGATCTGTGGCACGCGCTGACGCCGCAGCTGTTTCCGCTGCCGCTGCTCAAGCAGTGCCTGCAGCGCGCGCTGGATGAAGGTGCGAACGTCACCGACGAAGCCTCGGCGCTGGAACATTGCGGTTATCATCCGCAGCTGATCGCCGGCCGGGCGGATAACATTAAAGTAACGCGGCCGGAGGATTTGGCGCTGGCGGCGTTCTATTTGACTCAGTTAGACAATTAAGGAGCGCATCATGCGTATCGGTCACGGTTTTGACGTACATAAATTCGGCGGCGAAGGCCCGTTGGTGATCGGTGGCGTTCGCATCCCTTACGACAAAGGTTTGCTGGCCCACTCGGACGGTGACGTTGCGCTGCACGCCACGACCGACGCCCTGCTGGGCGCGGCGGCGCTGGGCGATATCGGCAAACTGTTCCCCGATACCGATCCGGCGTTCAAAGGCGCCGACAGCCGCGAGCTGCTGCGCGAAGCCTGGAAACGCATTCGCGCCAAAGGATACCGCCTCGGTAACCTCGATATCACCATTATCGCTCAGGCGCCGAAAATGGCGCCGCACATCCCGCAGATGCGCGTCTTCCTGGCGGAAGACCTGCAGTGTCATATGGATGACGTCAACGTGAAGGCCACGACCACCGAGCAGCTCGGTTTCACCGGGCGCGGCGAGGGCATCGCCTGCGAAGCGGTCGCCTTGCTGATTAAGGAATAACCGCATGGATATGGCGAATCTGACCTGGCTGCATGGCCGGCCGCAGAGCACCGGGGTGTTGAAAGCCAATCCGGAAGATTTCGTGGTGGTGGAAGACCTGGGCTTTGCGCCGGACGGCGAAGGCGAGCATGTGCTGGTGAACATCCGTAAAAACGGCTGCAATACCCAGTTCGTGGCCGACTATCTGGCGCGCTTCGCCGGTATTCACGCTCGTTCGGTCAGCTATGCGGGGTTGAAAGACCGCCACGCGGTGACCGAACAGTGGTTCTGCCTGCACATGCCGGGCAAGGACACGCCGGATTTCTCCCAGTTTGCGCTGGAAGGCTGCGAGGTGCTCTCGTTCGCCCGCCACCTGCGTAAAATGCGCATCGGCAACCTGAAGGGCAACCACTTTACGCTGGTGCTGCGCCACATTTCCGATCGTCAGGACGTAGAGCACCGTTTGCAGGCCATCGCTGCGCAGGGCGTGCCGAACTACTTCGGCAGCCAGCGTTTCGGCCGTGGCGGCAACAATCTGGTGATGGCGCGCCGCTGGGCGAACGACGAAATCCGCGTCAAAGAGCGCAGCAAGCGCAGTTTCTACCTGTCCGCCAGCCGCAGCGCGCTGTTTAATCAGGTCGCGAGCAGGCGCCTGGCCGATGGCCTGCAGCGCACGGTACTGGAAGGGGACGCCCTGCAGCTGAGCGGCCGCGGCAGTTGGTTCGTCGCCAAGGCCGATGAGCTGGAGACGCTGCAACAGCGGTTGGATGCCGGTGAGCTGGTTGTCACCGCGACGTTGCCGGGCGACGGCGAGCCGGGCACCGCCGGCAGCGCGTTGGCATTTGAACAACAATGCTTGGCGGAGCAGCAGGAATTGCTTACGCTTTTAAAGCGCGAGCGTGTCGAACCCGCTCGCCGGGCCCTGCTGTTGCAGCCGCAAAATATGCTGTGGAACTGGTGGGATGAGGTTACCGTGGAACTGCGCTTCTGGCTGCCGGCGGGCAGCTTTGCCACCAGCGTAGTTCGCGAGATCATGCAGCAGGATGACAGTGATGCGGATATTGCTGAGTAACGATGACGGCGTCAGCGCCCCGGGCATTCAGGTGCTGGCGGCGGCGCTGCGGGAGTTCGCCGAGGTGCAGGTCGTGGCGCCGGATCGTAACCGCAGCGGCTCTTCCAATGCCCTGACGCTGGAATCGCCGCTGCGCACGCAGACGCTGGCCAACGGCGATATTGCGGTACTGCAGGGGACGCCGACCGATTGTGTCTATCTTGGCGTCAACGCACTGATGCACCCGGCACCGGATATCGTGGTCTCCGGCATTAACGCCGGACCGAATTTGGGCGACGACGTCATCTATTCCGGCACCGTCGCGGCGGCGATGGAGGGCCGGCATCTGGGGCTGCCCGCGTTGGCGGTGTCGTTGAACGGCCACCAGCACTATGCGACCGCCGCCGTCATTACCTGCCGTATCCTGCGCGCGTTGCAGCGTGAGCCGTTGCGTACCGGAAAAATACTGAATATCAACGTACCGGATCTGCCGCTGGCGGAGATTAAAGGCCTGCGCGTTACCCGCTGTGGCAGCCGTCATCCTGCCGATAAGGTCTTCTGCCAGCAGGATCCGCGTGGACAAAATCTCTACTGGATCGGGCCGCCTGGTGATAAATTTGATGTCGGGCCGGATACCGACTTTGCGGCGGTGGAACAAGGCTATGTGGCGATCACGCCGCTACAGGTGGATTTGACCGCCTACGCGGCGCAGGAAGTCGTGACAACATGGTTAACCAAGGCAGAGGTTAGCGGGGAATGGTGAACAAGCGTATGCAAACATTGCTGACGCAGCTGCGTCAGCAAGGGATCCGGGACGAAAAGCTGCTGCGGGCGATCGAGGCGGTGCCGCGCGAGCGTTTTGTCGACGAAGCGCTGGATCACAAAGCCTACGAAAACACTGCATTACCGATCGGCTCTGGCCAGACCATTTCTCAGCCTTATATGGTGGCGCGGATGACCGAGCTGCTGAATCTGAAGCCCACCTCAAGAGTGCTGGAGATCGGCACCGGTTCCGGTTATCAGACCGCCATCCTGGCGCATCTGGTGCAACACGTTTGTTCCGTCGAGCGCATCAAGGGGCTGCAGTGGCAGGCCAAGCGCCGCCTGAAGCAGCTCGATCTTCATAATGTTTCCACTCGCCACGGCGACGGCTGGCAGGGCTGGGCGTCGCGCGGTCCATTCGATGCGATCATCGTCACTGCCGCGCCGCCGGAGATCCCGCAGGCGCTGGTGGAGCAGCTGGACGACGGCGGCATTTTGGTGTTGCCGGTGGGCGAGCAGGCCCAAACCCTCAAACGCATTCAGCGTCATGGCAACGATTTCGTGGTCGATGCGGTAGAAGCGGTGCGCTTTGTGCCGCTGGTGAAAGGCGAATTGGCCTAGCGATTGTCTGATTTTTCGACCGTCTGCAAAATCTGTTGCACTTTCATCACGTGCGGATAAGGTTTTCTCGTTCCAATCAGGCTAATTTTCACTAGAATTGGCCTTTCTACGTAGTTGTCTTATGGTGCGGCGACGCCAATGTGGTTAGCATTGGCGCGCGTTTTGATGCTCCGGCGGGAGATGACCTGGCGTTCAGGGATCGGCCGGCGGCGCCTTTACATCGCAGAAACTGGGAAGTGGCAAAAGCTCGGCTACGATGTAAAGGGTATTTTGGATATATCACTGATATTGCTGTCATGGGGGAAGCATGAGCACGGGAAGCCCAATGATTACGTTACGCCGGGTAGCGGTGTGTACGATGGTAAGTTTGTGGTTGGCGGGTTGTACGAATACGGCCTCGACGTCGGCCCCTATCAGCAGTGTGGGCGGCGGCGCCGTTCCATCCGGCAATAATAATGGCGGAGTGCAGCAGGCCAGCCCAGAGGGCCGCATTGTCTATAATCGTAGTTATAACGCCATCCCAAAAGGGAGCTACAGCGGCGGCGAAACTTATACGGTCAAGCGCGGCGACACGCTGTTTTACATCGCCTGGATCACCGGCAATGATTTCCGCGACCTGGCTCAGCGCAACAATATTCCCGAGCCATACAGCCTGAATGTTGGTCAAACCATTCAGCTTGGTAATGGTTCTGCCAACGGCGGCGGCGGCATGTTGGCGACGACAGACGCGACCAAAGGCGGCGTTCCGAAGCCACCTTCCAGCTCCCAGATCCAGACGGCAACGGTTGATTCTCAATCAACTAACGCGTATTCTGAAAACTCGGGTAAACAGAATGTAGGTAAGATGTTACCTGCAGCAGGTGCCGCAGCGGTTGGGACCGCGACTGCGCCTGTTACCGCGCCGGAAGCCGCTCCACCCGTGAGCAGCACCGTCAGCAACAGCGCTCCGGTCAGTACCTGGAGATGGCCGACTGACGGTAAGGTTATTGATAACTTTTCCTCATCAGAAGGTGGGAATAAAGGTGTCGATATCGCCGGTTCTCGTGGACAGCCTATCTTCGCTACCGCCGATGGTCGCGTAGTGTATGCAGGCAACGCTTTACGGGGTTACGGTAATCTAATCATCATCAAACATAATGATGATTACCTGAGCGCCTACGCTCATAACGACACAATGCTGGTCCGGGAACAACAAGAAGTGAAGGCGGGTCAAAAAATAGCCACCATGGGTAGCACCGGTACCAGTTCAGTACGTTTGCATTTTGAAATTCGTTACAAGGGGAAATCCGTAAACCCGCTGCGTTATCTTCCGCAGCGATAGATTGGGCAGAATACGCTGAGATTCTGCTCGCGGTATCACGGGTAGGAGCAGCATATGAGCCAAAATACGCTGAAAGTTAACGAGTTACATGATGATGCGGATTTCGACGAGAATGGAGCTGAGGCCGAGTCGTTTGATGAAAAAGCGCTGGTAGAAGAAGAGACCAGCGAGAACGATTTAGCGGAAGAAGAGCTGTTGTCTCAAGGCGTTACGCAACGCGTATTGGATGCGACGCAGCTCTATCTGGGTGAGATCGGTTATTCACCTCTGCTGACCGCAGAGGAAGAAGTCTATTTTGCGCGGCGTGCTCTGCGCGGTGACGTGCCGTCCCGCCGTCGCATGATTGAAAGCAACCTGCGGCTGGTGGTGAAAATCGCCCGCCGCTACAGCAACCGTGGTCTGGCGCTGCTGGATCTGATCGAAGAAGGTAACCTCGGTTTGATTCGCGCAGTGGAAAAATTCGACCCGGAACGCGGTTTCCGCTTCTCCACTTATGCAACCTGGTGGATCCGTCAGACGATTGAACGGGCGATCATGAACCAAACCCGTACTATTCGTTTGCCTATCCATATCGTCAAAGAACTGAATGTCTATCTGCGCACCGCGCGTGAGCTTTCCCATAAACTGGATCATGAACCGAGCGCTGAAGAGATTGCCGAGCAACTCGACAAGCCGGTGGATGACGTCAGCCGCATGCTGCGCTTGAATGAGCGCATCACTTCGGTGGATACGCCGCTGGGCGGGGATTCGGAGAAAGCGCTGCTGGACATTCTGGCCGACGAGAAGGACAACGGGCCTGAAGACACCACGCAAGATGACGATATGAAACAAAGCATCGTCAAATGGTTGTTCGAACTGAACGCCAAACAACGTGAAGTGTTGGCGCGTCGTTTCGGCCTGCTGGGCTATGAAGCGGCGACGCTGGAAGACGTAGGCCGGGAGATTGGCCTGACGCGCGAGCGCGTCCGTCAGATTCAGGTTGAAGGTCTGCGCCGTCTGCGTGAGATTCTGCAGATGCAGGGCCTGAGCATTGAGGCGCTGTTCCGCGAATAACGCCGGTTGTTGAACCGCATCAAATAAAAACGGTGAGCATTATGCTCACCGTTTTTTTATGCCTGCGTCTGGCGCCTGACTACACCATATTTTTCAGCCGGTAGATCCATTCCAGCGCCTGGCGCGGCGACAGGGAATCCGGATCCAGCGCTTCCAGGGCTTCAACCGCCGGCGAGGCCTCTTCCTGCAGCAGCGTCATCTGGGTGGCATCGACGCTGCCCGACGCGGTGTGGCTGGAGATAGACTCCAGCTCGCGCAGCTTCTGGCGGGCGCGCTTGATGACGTCGCGCGGCACGCCGGCAAGCGCGGCGACCGCCAGGCCATAGCTTTTGCTGGCAGCCCCGTCCTGTACGCTGTGCATAAAAGCGATGGTGTCGCCATGTTCGAGCGCGTCCAGATGCACGTTGACCACGCCCTCCATTTTCTCCGGTAGGGTCGTCAGTTCGAAGTAGTGGGTGGCGAACAGTGTCATCGCCTTGATGCGGTTAGCCAGGTTCTCGGCGCAGGCCCAGGCCAGCGACAGGCCGTCGTAGGTGGAGGTACCGCGGCCGATTTCATCCATCAACACCAGGCTGTGTTCGGTGGCGTTGTGCAGGATGTTGGCGGTTTCGGTCATCTCCACCATGAAGGTGGAGCGGCCGGAAGCCAGATCGTCCGCCGCGCCGACGCGGGTGAAGATGCGATCCACCGGGCCGATGGTGGCCTTGGTGGCCGGCACGTAACTGCCGATGTGCGCCATCAGCACGATCAGCGCCGTTTGCCGCATATAGGTGCTTTTACCGCCCATGTTCGGGCCGGTAATGATCAGCATGCGGCGCTGCGGCGACAGGGTGAGCGGGTTGGAGATAAACGGTTCGCTCAGCACCTGCTCCACCACCGGGTGGCGGCCTTCGGTAATGCGGATCCCCGGCTGCTCACTCATGGTCGGGCAAGCGTAGTTCAGGGTATCGGCGCGCTCGGCCAGGTTGGCCAGCACGTCCAGCTCGGCCAGTGCGGCGGCGCTCTGCTGCAGCTCCGCCAGGTGCGGCAGCAGCAGATCGAACAGTTCGTCGTACAGGCTTTTCTCGATCGCCAACGCCTTGCCCTTGGAGGTGAGCACTTTGTCTTCGTACTCTTTCAATTCCGGGATGATGTAGCGCTCGGCGTTTTTCAACGTCTGGCGGCGCACATAGTGGATCGGCACCAGATGGCTTTGGCCGCGGCTCACCTGAATGTAGTAGCCGTGTACGCCGTTAAAACCGACCTTGAGCGTGTCCAGCCCCAGCTTTTCACGCTCGCGGATCTCCAGCCGGTCGAGGTAGTCGCTGGCGCCATCGGCCAGCGCGCGCCACTCGTCCAGCTCGCTGTTGTAACCGGGGGCGATCACGCCGCCGTCGCGCACCAATACCGGCGGCGATTCAATCACCGCGCGTTCAAGCAGCTCGCGCAGCTCGTCGAACTGGCCCACCTGCGCCAGCAGCTGCTGCACGTGCGGGGTGTCCACGTCTTGCAGCAGCGCGCGGATGTCCGGCAATTGCTGGAAAGCATGACGCATGCGCGCCAGATCGCGCGGACGCGCGGTACGCAGCGCCAGGCGCGCCAAAATTCGCTCCTGATCGCCCACCTGACGCAGCGAAGGCTGCAGATCGGCGAACAGTTCCTGCAATACGCCGATCGCCTGCTGGCGGGCGGTCAGCACCTTGATGTCTCGGGTCGGCATGTGCAGCCAGCGTTTCAGCATGCGGCTGCCCATCGGCGTGACTGTGCGATCGAGGATCGCCGCCAGCGTGTTGTCGCTGCCGCCGGACAGGCTCTGCGTCAGCTCCAGGTTGCGGCGGGTCGCGGCGTCCATGATGATGCCGTCCTGCTGGCGCTCCATAGTGATGCCGCGAATGTGCGGCAGCGAAGTACGCTGAGTATCTTTGACGTACTGCAGCAGACAGCCGGCGGCGCGCAGCGCCTGGTGCGCCTGCTCGATGCCGAAGCCGGTCAGATCGCGGGTGCCGAACTGCAGGTTGAGCTGTTGGCGTGCGGTCTCCAGTTCGAATTCCCACAGCGGACGGCGGCGCAGGCCGTGGCGCTGTTCGATCAGCGCCATGTGTTCGAAGGTTTCCGGGTAGAGCAGCTCGGCCGGATTGGTGCGCTGCAGCTCGGCGGCCATGGTTTCCAGATCTTGCGGCTCGGCGACGCGGAAGCGGCCGGAGCTGACGTCCAGCGTGGCATAACCGAAGCCGCGCGCATCCTGCCAGATCGCCGCCAGCAGGTTGTCCTGGCGTTCTTGCAGCAGCGCTTCGTCGGTGATGGTACCGGGGGTGACGATACGCACCACTTTGCGCTCGACCGGCCCTTTGCTGGTGGCCGGATCGCCGATCTGTTCGCAGATGGCGACGGACTCGCCGAGCTGCACCAGCTTGGCCAGGTAGTTCTCCACCGCGTGGTGCGGCACGCCGGCCATCGGGATCGGTTCACCCGCCGAAGCGCCGCGTTTGGTCAGCGAGATATCCAGCAGTTGGGAAGCGCGCTTGGCGTCATCGTAAAACAGCTCGTAGAAGTCGCCCATGCGGTAGAACAGCAGGATTTCAGGATGCTGGGCCTTGAGGCGCAGGTACTGCTGCATCATCGGCGTGTGCGAATCGAGTTTATCGGTGCTATTCATGCGATTATTTTTCCAATCCATTGAATGTAAAGGGAACTGTGATTTTCATTGTCGTCATTCGCTATCACATTGTTTCAGCAGACGCCGCCCCTTTTAGCGCTTGCCGGGCGGCGCAAATCAAATCATCAAAACGCCAAACGGCGCGCTCAAACCCAAGGTTTGCACAGACGCTTATACTAGCCCAGCGGGCAATCGGCTGTCACAGGTAAAAATGGGAAGCGCTGCGCAAGGCCGGTTTGTAACGCAGCGAGATTGTCGTTCGCCTGCGGGCAACAACGCAAGTCGCCGCCCGCAGTGGGGGGGCGACTTTATTGCGCGGCGGTGAGAGGCAGGGGCAGTTGATAGAGGCGGAAACTGTCGGGCACTTCGGTTTCATGGCCGGGCAGCAGACGGTGGCGGATGCGCGACTCGCTGACGAAGGCGCAGCCTTGTGGGGTGATAGTCAGGTTAACCGGCGACTCCATGCCTTCGCGCAAGACCTCAAGTTGGTGCATCCCTGCCGCCTTGGGTGACGGGATCCGCCCTTGGCCGCTCTGGATCCCGTTTTCCAGCACGATCAGCGCGCCGTCCGGCGCCAATCCCATTCCGTCCGGGTTTTCAATCAGGCGCGGCAGCTGCATTTCCGTCAGCTGCGGCTGCGGATCGTTATAGCTGAGGGTATAAAGCTTACCGGTGCCGAAATTGGCGACAGCCATCAGCCGATCGTCGAGCAGCACGATCCCGGCGGCGCCCAGCCCGCTGGGGGCCGCCAATCGCGCATCCTGAAACGGCGTACTGAATGCCGCTTCGCCCGGCCGCAGGCGCAGGATGCCGCCGCCTCGGGTTTCTGTCACGTATACCGTACCGTCTGCGCCGAGCACGATATCGTTGCCCATTTCCCCCGTCGGCAGCGCCAGGCTGCGGTTGAGCGTGCCATCGGCGACATTCAGCGCATAGATGCGGTTGGCGCGCGATTTGCCGCCGGAAAGGAAGTCCGGCGAATTGCCCCACAGCAACCCGCGCCGTTCGTCCAGCCGCAGCGCGTTTGAGGCGAACACCGTGTCAGCGCCAGGGAAAAAGGTTTCCCACGCTTTACCCGGCCGCTTGCGCAGCACGTTGCCGCTGGTGATCAGGCCGACATACAGCGAGCCGTCCGCCGCGCGGGCGATGCCGTTGGGATAAAGCGCGCCGGGCGGCAGCGTCATGCTGCTTTCGGCGCAGTGGGCATTGGCGGCGGCCTGCGCCGGAGTGGTCAGGGGGAGTGCGGCGGCGAGGGTGAACAACGCTGCTCGCGCGGTAAGCGCATATGACATGTCTTCTCTCCTGGAATGACGGAAAAGGGGCTACCAGCGATCGGGACGGGCAGCGTGCGCCATCGGCGCCTCCAGCGCGGCCACGTCTTGCGGCGATAAGCTGAGATTGAGCGCCGCCAGCGCATCCTGCAGATGGTGCGGCTTGGACATGCCCACCAGTGGCGACGCCACGCCGGGTTTGGCCAGCAGCCAGGCCAGCGCGATCTGCGCCGGTGGAACGCCGCGCGTGGCCGCCACCTCCGCGACCGCCGCGACGGTGCGTTCCACTTCGTTTCTGCCGCCGTACCAACGGGGCGCCTGTTCGTCGGTGGCGGCGCGCAGCGTGCCGGCGTTGCCGGAACCGGCCAGCACGCCGCGGGCCAGTGGCGACCAGGGCGTCAGGCTGAGCCCCTCCTCCAGACACAGCGGGATCAGCTCCTCTTCGTCTTCACGCGTCACCAGGTTGTATTGGCTCTGCAGCGAAATAAACGGCGCCAGGCGGTGCTGACGTTGAAAGGCCAGCATTTTCATCAGGCGCCAGGCGTGCAGCGAGGAGGCGCCGAGATAGCGGATCTTGCCCGCCCGCACCAGGCCATCGAGGGTGTCGGCGGTTTCTTCGATCGGCGTTTCGGTGTCGAAGCGGTGCAGTACAAACAGATCGAGGTAATCCGTCCCCAACCGCTGCAAAGAGGCGTCGACGCTGTGCAGCAGGTGCTTGCGCGACAGCCCTCGGCTGTTCGGCTGCGCGTCCATCGGAAAGTAGGCTTTGGTGGCGATCACCACGTCTTCGCGGCGGGCGAACGCCTTCAGGGCGCGGCGGAGAATGCGCTCGCTTTCTCCGCCGGAGTAAATGTTGGCGGTATCGAAAAAATTGATGCCCGCTTCCAGCGCTTCGCGGATAAAGGGGCGCGCTTCATCTTCCTTCAGCACCCAGGGGCGCCAGGCCGGATCGCCATAGGTCATGCAGCCCAGGCAGAGACGAGACACTTTCAGGCCGCTGTCGCCAAGCCGAACGTAGTTCATGGCATCGTCTCCTCAGCGCATGCCGGCGATGGTGTAACCGCCGTCCACCAGCAGGCTTTGGCCGGTGATGAAGCGGGCCTCGTCCGTCGCCAACCACAGCGCCACATCGCCGATGTCTTCTGATTCGCCCAAGCGGCCGGCGGGCGTATAGGCGATAAAGGGCGCGAACGCCGCGCTGTCGGCCACGCTGCCGCGCGCCATCGGCGTGTCGATGATGCCGGGGTTGATGTTGTTGACGCGGATGCCCTGGCCGCTGTATTCGAGCGCCACCGCGCGGATCATCGCATCGAGCGCGCCTTTGCTGGCGGAGTAGCTGGATGAGCCGGCCAGCGCGCCGTGGGTCAGCCAGGAGGAGGTGTTGATGATCACGCCGCCTGAATGCTGTGCCAGGAAGGTTTCAATCTCGTATTTCATCGCCAGCCAGACGCCTCTGAGGTTAATGGCGATCACGCGGTCAAAATCCTCGCTGCTCTGTTCGGTGATGGGGGCGAAGTTGCCGATGATGCCGGCGTTGTTGAAAGCGACGTCGAGCCGGCCGTAGTGGGCGGTCACTGCGGCGAGCAGCCTACGGATATCGTCTTCCAGGGAGACGTCGGCCACGATGGGCAGGGCGTCACCGCCGGCCAGCGCGATATCGCGCGCCGTGGCTTCGATCTCCGCCGCGCGCCGGCCGACCAGTGCGACTTTGGCGCCCTCGCGGGCATAGGCCAGCGCCGCAGCGCGGCCGATACCGGTACCGCCGCCGCTCACCAGTACGACTTTGTCTGCCAGACGGCGCGGCGTTTCATGGGTTGGAGCTGTAGCATTAATCATCGCATCGATACCTGGTAATGGGTTCGATCGCAATGCTATGTTGTTAGATGACGGATAACTATCCGCTAAAAATTCATCTCACTATTAGATAATTTATATCAATAGCATGAAGAAACCCGAACTGTCCGGCCTGGCGGCCTTCGTGGCTATCGCCAGTGAACGCAGCTTCCGCCGCGCCGCCGCCCGATTGGGCGTGACGCCGCCGACGCTGACCCACACCCTGCGCGAACTGGAGGCGCAGGTGGGCATTCGCCTGCTGAACCGCACCACCCGCAACGTCTCGCCGACGGAGGCCGGAGAGCATCTGCTGGCGCAGCTGGTGCCGGCTTTTACCGACATCGACGCCGCGCTCGAGAGCCTGAATGCGTTTCGCGAAGGGCCGCGCGGCCTGGTGCGCATCAACGCGCCGCGTTCGGCGATCGATCTCGCCATCGTGCCGCATCTGGGGCGGTTGGCCAGCGAATACCCCGGCATTACGCTGGAAGTGGTGGCGGACGAGGGGTTCGCCAATATCGTCGAGCAAGGTTTTGACGCCGGCATCCGGCTCGGTGAGGACCTGCATAACGATATGCGCGCGGTGCGCCTGACACCGGATCTGCGTTTCGCCATCGTCGCCACGCCGGACTATTTTCAGCGGCACGGCGAGCCGACGCATCCGCGGGATTTACTGCAGCACCGTTGCATCGGTTGGCGCAAAGCCTCTTCAGGCGAGCGCTACAAATGGGCTTTTCAGCAGGGGGAGCAGCGATTTTCTGTGGCGGTTAACAGCCCGTTGATACTCGATGACGGCAGGATGATGGTGCAGGCGGCGCTGGCGAACGTCGGCATCGCTTTTGCCATCGAGCAGGAGGTGGAAGAATACCTGGCGAGCGGGCGGCTGCGGCGGGTGCTGGCCGACTGGTGCGCGCCGTTTCCCGGTTTTTACCTCTATTACCCCAACCGCAGGAACCATTCCGTGGCGCTGGCCACGGTGATCGAGTTGCTGCGTCTGCCCATGTAATCCTCTTCGCCTGCTGCCGTCGCGTTCGGATGGCAGCAGCCGAATCAAGCTTGAACTATTTTTACTCCCTCGCCGTTTGTTCAGACGCAAATAACCTCTTAAATTCTCAGCGAGTTCATAACTTGCTGTTTATAATTGTCATTTGATTATTTATTAAGAATATTCTGAGTTTTTAGCGGTTATTTGAGAGCCCGGTCACACTATTTTTTTGTGCAAAATGTGAAGAGGGTCAATCCATCAGGTCAATGAGAGACGGTTCTCTATCCTCTTGGCTTACCGATCCGTTTTTCATGCTCCGTATACTGTCTGTAACCAGGGCAACGTGACGGAAATTTTCATAAGGAATGTGCGTGAAGCAATCGTGATTGCATCTGGCATACAAATAACACCGGGTTTTTTTGATTATCTGAGGTGCTTGGTATGGAAAAGAAAAAAATCTATCTGTTTTGTTCTGCCGGTATGTCCACTTCCCTGTTGGTATCAAAAATGAAGGCGCAGGCCGAAAAATATGAAGTGCCGGTGATCATCGCCGCCTATCCGGAAGCGCTGGCCGCGGAGAAAGGCGTTGAAGCGGATCTGATCCTGCTGGGGCCGCAGATCGCCTACACCCTGCCGGAAGTGCAGAAACAGCTGCCCAATAAACCTGTTGAAGTCATCGATCCGCTGTTGTACGGCAAGGTCGATGGGCTGGGCGTACTGAAGGCCGCGGTGGCCGCCATCAAGAAAGCCAATCAATAACAGGAGGCCGCCGTGAATACCCTCATTGCCTCGCTCGAGAAGGTTATCCTGCCTTTCGCCGTAAAAATCGGTAAGCAGCCCCACGTCAACGCCATCAAGAACGGCTTTATCCGCCTGATGCCGCTGACCTTGACCGGGGCGATGTTCGTGTTGATCAATAACGTGTTCCTGAGCTTCGGCGAGGGATCGTTTTTCTATTCGTTGGGTGTAAGGTTGGACGCCTCCACCATCGAGACGCTCAATAGCCTGAAGAGTATTGGTGGCAGCGTTTATAACGGTACGCTAGGGATCATGTCCCTGATGACGCCGTTCTTTATCAGCATGGCGTTGGCCGAAGAGCGCAAGGTCGATCCACTGGCCTCGGCGCTGCTGGCGGTGGCGGCCTTCATGACCGTCACGCCGTTCAACGTCGGCGAGGCCTATGCGGTGGGCGCCAATTGGCTGGGCGGCGCCAACATCATTTCCGGTATGGTGATCGGGCTGGCGGTGGCTGAGATGTTTGCTTTCATCGTACGGCGCAACTGGGTGATCAGCTTGCCGGACAGCGTGCCGGCTTCGGTGTCGCGCTCTTTCTCGGCGCTGATCCCCGGTTTCATCATCCTCTCCATCATGGGGCTGGTGGCGTTCGCGCTGGCGCACTGGGGCACCAACTTCCACCAGATCATCATGGACGGCATTTCGGCGCCGCTGGCCAAGATGGGCAGCGTGGTGGGCTGGGTTTACGTGCTGTTCTCCTCGCTGCTGTGGTTCTTCGGGGTGCACGGCTCCATGGCGCTGGCGGCGCTGGACAGCGGCATCATGACGCCGTTCGCGCTGGAAAACGTGGAGCTGTACAACAAATACGGTTCGGTCGAAGCGGCGGTGGCCGCCGGCAAAGAGTTCCATATGTGGGCGAAACCGTTCGTCGACTCCTACATCTACCTTGGCGGCACCGGCTCGACGCTGGGCCTGATCATCGCCATCTTCATCGCCTCGCGCCGCGAAGATTACCGCCAGGTCGCCAAGCTGGCGACGCCGTCCGGCATCTTCCAGATCAACGAACCGATTCTGTTCGGCCTGCCGGTGATCATGAACCCGGTGATGTTCATTCCGTTCATCCTGGTGCAGCCGGTACTGACCATTATCACCTCGCTGGCTTATTACTCCGGGCTGATCCCGCCGATCACCAACATTGCGCCCTGGACCATGCCGGTCGGCCTGGGGGCATTCTTCAACACCAACGGCAGCATCATGGCCATGTTGCTGAGCCTGTTCAACCTGGCGGTCGCCACCGTGATTTATCTGCCGTTCGTGGCGATCTCCAACAAGGCGCAGAGCCAGATCGACGCGGCGACGGAAAGCGAAGAAGACATCGCCAAGGCGCTGAAATTCTAACTGTGGAACGGGGCGGCGCGGCCGCCCCGCGAGGGACACGAGTATGGAATATCAATTTGCCGACGGGTTCTGGTGGGGCAGCGCCACCTCCGCGCCGCAGTCTGAAGGTGCGGCAGCGCGGGACGGCAAGAGCCGCAATATCTTCGATTATTGGTACGAGATCGCGCCCGAGCGCTTTCACGATCGGGTGGGGCCGGCCGAGGCCTCGACCTTTTACGACCATTTCCGTACCGATATCGGGCTGCTCAAAACGCTGGGCCACAATACCTTCAGAACCTCGATTTCGTGGTCGCGGCTGATCCCGGACGGCGACGGCGAGGTGAACCCGCAGGCGGTGGCCTTCTATAACGCGATGATCGACGAGCTGCTGGCGCAGGGCATCACCCCGTTTATCAATCTCTATCACTTCGATATGCCGCTGTGCATGCAGCAGCGCGGCGGCTGGGAAAATCGGGCGGTGGTCGAAGCCTATGCGCGTTATGCCGACATCTGCTTCGGTCTGTTTGGCGATCGGGTTACCCACTGGTTCACCTTCAACGAGCCGATCGTGCCGGTGGAGGCCGGTTACCTGAATGACCTGCATTACCCTTGCGTGGTGGATTTCAAACGGGCGATCACCGTGGCGTATCACAGCGTACTGGCGCACGCCATGGCGGTGCAGCGTTTCAGAGCGCGCGGGCTGCCGGGGAGCATCGGCATTATTCTGAATCTGAGCCCGACCTATCCGCGCTCCGACGCGCCGGAGGATCGGCAGGCCGCACACGACGCCGATCTGCTGCTCAACCGCAGTTTCCTCGATCCGGTCGCCAAAGGGCGTTATCCGGCGGCGTTGCTGCACTTGCTGGAGCGCCATGGGCTGATGCCCTACTGCGAGCCGCAGGATGCGCCGCTGATCGAAGGCGGCGTAGTGGATATCCTCGGCGTCAATTACTACCAGCCGCGCAGGGTACAGGCGAAAGCGGGGCGTCGTGCCGAGGGGCCGATCGCATCGCCGGAGGATTTGTTCAGTTACTATGCAATGCCGGGCCGCAAAATCAATCCGCACCGCGGCTGGGAGATCTACGAGAAGGGGCTGTACGACATCCTGATGGATCTGAAAGAGAACTACGGCAATCTGCCTTGTTATATTTCCGAAAACGGCATGGGCGTCGAGGGCGAAGAGGCGTTTATCGGCGCCGATGGGCGGGTGGAGGACGATTACCGCATCGACTTTATTCGCGAGCATCTGAAGTGGCTGCACCGCGCGCTGGCGGAAGGCTCGCAGTGCAAGGGCTATCATCTGTGGACCTTTATCGACTGCTGGTCCTGGCTGAATGCCTACAAGAATCGTTATGGGCTGGTGCGCTTGGATCGGGCAGATCAGCGCCGCACCATCAAGAAAAGCGGCTACTGGTTTGCCGAGGCGGCCAGACGCAACGGGTTTGACTAACGGGAGGCCGGTGCCGTGTCCGATAACCGAATTTCGCTGAGTGCCAACGACGTGAAGCTGATTCGCGAGCAGGATTTCTTTAACTGCAAAGATTTTCACCTGTTTATCTACAACAAGGTGGAAAGCGCCACCGGGCTGCATCAGCACGATTATTACGAGTTCACCATCGTGCTGAGCGGCAAATGTTATCAGGAGATCAACGGCAAGCGGGTGCTGCTGGAACGCGGGGATTTCGTCTTTATCCCTATCGGCTCCTACCACCAGAGCTTTTACGAGTTCGGCGCGACGAAAATCTTCAACGTGGCGGTCAGCAAAGCGTTCTTTGAAGAGCACTATTTGCAGCAGCTGCCGCGTTGCTTTGTCGCCTCGCAAGCCTACAGCCTGAGAAGCGAGTTCTTGGCCTACATCGAGTCGGTGGTGAGTTCGCCACAGTTTCGCGAGGATGACTTCGCCGAATTTCTCGAAACGCTGACTTTCTATGTGATCAGCCGTATTCGTCACTATAAAGAAGACAATGACGGCGGCGATGATATCCCGCAGTGGCTGAAGAACACCCTCGCCGGCATGCATGACAAGGCGATGTTCGGCGAAAGGGCGTTGGCGAACATGGTGGCGCTGTCGGGGAAAACCCAGGAATATCTGACCCGGGCGATGCGGCGCTACTACCAGAAGACGCCGATGCAGGTGATCAACGAGATCCGCATCAACTTCGCCAAGACGCAGCTGGAGGTCACCAACTATTCAGTTTCCGATATCGCCTTTGATTCTGGCTATGGCGACGTCAGTCTGTTCATTAAAAACTTCAAGCGGCTCACCGACGTGACCCCAGGCAACTACCGAAAAAAGTGTTACGGCCCTCTTTAGGGCCGCTCCCGATCAGTATTAACGCCGATATGCCGATGAGCTTTAGGTCGCCGGCCGGTTAATCATTCGATTTTTACCTTCGAGAAGGGGAATGCCGCGCCGGTCGGTCGGCTTTTCCTTGCCGAAAATTCATCCTGCGGGAGCCATTATGGAAAAACTACTGATCGTGAATGCCGACGACTTCGGCCTGAGCAAAGGACAGAACTACGGCGTCGTCGAGGCGTATCAGCATGGCGTCGTTTCCTCCACCACGGCGATGGTGAACGGCGGCGGCGCCCAGCACGCGGCGGCGCTCAGCCGGCAATATCCGGGGTTGCCGATCGGGCTGCATTTCGTTTTGACCCATGGCAGGCCGCTGGGCGCCATGCCTTCGCTGGTCAATGAGCATGGCGAGCTGGGCAAATGGCTGTGGGGCCGCGCCGAGGCCGGCGAGCTGCAGCTGGACGAGATTCAGGAGGAGCTGCAGCGCCAGTTCACGCGGTTTGTGACGCTGTTCGGCAGGGCGCCAACGCATATCGACAGCCACCACCATGTGCATATGCAGCCGCAGATTTACCCGCTGGTGGAGGCGTTTGCACAGGCACAGGGTCTGCCGCTGCGCCTCGATCGCGAAGAGGCGAAACGGCGCGGTATTGCGTTGCAGACGCCCTACAGCACCGACGCGTTTGACGCGGGATTCTACGGTGAAACGATTTCCGAAGCCTTGTTCCTGCAGAGGTTGGCACGCGCCGACGCGCAGGGCGCCGAGTCATTGGAAATGATGTGCCACCCGGCGTTCCTCGATGCGACGATCCTGCAGAGCAAATACTGCCACCCGCGGCTCGTCGAGCTGGATGTGTTGACCGCGCCGACGCTGAAAGCGGCGATCGCCGAACGCGGTTTTATGCTGGGCTCCTTCCAGGATCTGTAGCACCACCGTTTACAGCATGGCGTGCGCCTTTTTCAGGCCGGTGTCCTCGTGCGGATCGGCTCCCTGAGGCAAGGGTTCCTCCTCCTGTTCTTCGGGCTGTGGCTCCTCGACATCGGGCGCCGCTTCCGGCGGCGGCATGGTGTCGTGAATGATCTGCTCATCGAAGGTCGGATTGAGCGCCGGCGACAGCGGTGAACTGGCGAGGCTGTCTGGCAGCGCAATGTGCGGCACCGGCGCGTCCTGTGCCAGCTGCGGTTCCTCCGCTTTCGCCGTACGGCCGAGGGCCGCCAGCAGTACGCCGCACAGAGCGAAGAAGGCGTACAGGATGTTGCCGCCAAGCGGCTCGATCAGTGCGCCGACCGCCAACGGCCCGATGCTGGCGCCGACGCCGAACGCCATCAGCAGACAGGCGGCCAGCGAGACGCGGCGCTCCGGCTCGATCAGATCGTTGGCCAATGCCACCACCAGCGGATAGAGCGTAAACTGCAGCATGCTGACGACGAACCCCACCGCCAGCAGCAGCGGGAAATCGATGTGCGGCAGCAGCGCCAGCGGCAGCGCCGCCACGATCAGCAAAATGGCGTTGAAGCGCATCAGCAACGGGCGGTTATAGCGATCCGACAGCCAACTGAGCGGGAACTGCGCCACCAACCCGGCGAAGATGGCCAGCGCCATGAACAGGCCGGTTTGCTGAGTGGTTAAGGATTGCAGGCTGGCGTAGACCGGCGCCAGGCCGTAAAACGAGCCCACCACCATGCCGATCACCAACGTGGTGGCCAGCACCTTGGGAATGGCGCCGACAAAGTAACGCAGCTCCATCGGGGCCGGCGACATGTGGCGCGCATTGGTGCGGGTGGTGAGAGCGATCGGCACCAGACAGAGCGCGAAACACAGTGCGATCACCAGCAGCGTGGTGATGCCCAGATTGCTTTGCAGCATCAGCACGATCTGGCCCAGCGACATGCCGAGATAGGTCGCCGCCATATAGAAGCCGAACACCATGCCGCGCTGGTTGGATTCCGCCTGGTCGTTCAGCCAGCTTTCCAGCACCATATACTGGCACATCATGCACAGCCCGATCACCAGACGCAGCGCGACCCAGGCGGGAATGAACTCCGTCAGGCCGTGCCCCAGCACCGCGGCGGTGATGATGCCGGCGCAGGCCACGTAGGCGCGGATATGCCCGACGCGGGCGATGAGAAAGTGGCCGACCTTGCCGCCGATCACCAACCCGATGTAGTTGGCGGCGATGATAGCGCCGATCAACGCGCTGCTGACGTGGATGGAGGTCAGCCGCAGCGAGACGTAGGTGGTGAGCAGGCCCGAGCCCAACAGCAGCAGCAGGGTGGTGGTGTACAACGGCAAAAATACGCCCAACGTTTTTTTCACGCTATCATCCTAATCTCTTCTGGTGCGCCCTGAGGCCGCCGCCGCAGCGTGCCGCCTCCGTGATGTTCCTTGTGCTGGTGCGCCGCCGCTCGATGGGGCGCTTCTTTTGATACTAGCAGCTTGGCTGGGCGCTTAAAACCGCACCTCCTGCGAGGCGCTGCGCATTTCTGCGCGCCAGCCGCTGCAGCGCCTTGATAAATGCTACTATCGGGCGCATATACCTGAATTCGCGAGGGAGGGATTATGAGTGAAAACCAACTGCGTCAGCTCAGCGTGCTGGCAGGGGAGAAACTGAAGGCTCAGGGCCGCTGGATCACCTGTGCGGAATCCTGCACCGGGGGGGGGATCGCCAAGGCCATTACCGATATCGCCGGCAGCTCCGCCTATTTCGATCGCGGTTTCGTCACCTACAGCAATGCGGCAAAGCATGACCTGCTCGGGGTGAACGAAGCGACGTTGGCGGCGCACGGCGCGGTCAGCGAAGAGGTGGTGCGCGAGATGGCGATAGGGGCGCTGCGTGCGGCGCAGGCCGATCTGGCGCTGTCGGTGAGCGGCATCGCCGGCCCGGACGGCGGCAGCGCGGAAAAGCCGGTCGGCACCGTGTGGTTCGGTTTCGCCGGCAGCGATGGCCGGGGGCTGTCGCGCAAGATGCAATTCGAGGGCGACCGCGATGCGGTGCGGCTGCAGGCGACGATTTTCGCGCTGCAAACCGCCATCGACGAATTTTTGTAAATTAGGCTTGATACTGTATGACCATACAGTATAATTAGTGACATTTCCTGCACAACATACATTCAGTGGCAGTGTGGGGTAACACCGGCATTGCGAAACGAAGGAGCAAAAATGGCTATTGATGAGAACAAGCAAAAGGCGTTAGCTGCGGCACTGGGCCAGATTGAGAAACAGTTCGGCAAAGGCTCCATCATGCGCCTGGGTGAAGACCGCTCCATGGACGTGGAAACGATCTCCACCGGCTCACTGTCACTCGATATCGCTCTGGGCGCCGGCGGCCTGCCGATGGGCCGCATCGTCGAAATCTACGGCCCGGAATCGTCCGGTAAAACTACCCTGACGCTGCAGGTGATCGCCGCTGCGCAGCGCGAAGGCAAAACCTGTGCGTTCATTGATGCTGAGCATGCGCTGGATCCTATCTATGCGAAAAAGCTGGGCGTTGATATCGACAACCTGCTGTGCTCCCAGCCGGACACCGGCGAGCAGGCGCTGGAAATCTGTGATGCGCTGACCCGCTCCGGCGCGGTTGACGTCATCATCGTCGACTCCGTGGCGGCGCTGACGCCGAAGGCGGAAATCGAGGGTGAAATCGGCGATTCGCACATGGGTCTGGCGGCGCGCATGATGAGCCAGGCGATGCGTAAGCTGGCCGGCAACCTGAAAAACGCCAATACCCTGCTGATCTTCATCAACCAGATCCGTATGAAGATCGGCGTGATGTTCGGCAACCCGGAAACCACCACCGGTGGTAACGCCCTGAAGTTCTACGCTTCGGTACGCCTGGATATCCGTCGTATCGGCGCCATCAAAGAGGGCGACGAAGTGGTGGGCAGCGAAACCCGCGTGAAAGTGGTGAAGAACAAAATCGCTGCGCCGTTCAAACAGGCTGAATTCCAAATCATGTACGGCGAAGGCATCAACAGCCGTGGTGAGCTGGTCGATCTGGGCGTGAAGCACAAGATGATCGAAAAAGCCGGCGCCTGGTACAGCTATAACGGCGAGAAGATCGGTCAGGGCAAGGCGAACGCCTGTAACTTCCTGAAAGAAAACCCGGCTATCGCCGCCGAGCTGGATAAGAAACTGCGCGACCTGCTGCTGCACAGCGGCGGTGAGCTGGTGGCTGCCTCCGGTGACGACTTCGAAGATGACGAAGCGGAAACCAGCGAGCAGTTTTAATCGCTGAAGATGTGCGCCGCCGTTTATGTGGCGCACATCCCCTGAATTCAGGCTCAAATGATGAATGACTTGCTAAGCCGCGCCATGCGCCTGCTGTCGCAACGCGATCATAGTGAAGCTGAACTGCGCCGCAAACTTGCGGCGCAGCCGTTTGTGGCGAAAGCCCGTTTTGGCGGCAAGGGGCCACATGCGTCGACATCACCGCCGGTGGCTGAAGAGCCGGTAGATCCTGCGCTGATCGAGCAGGTTATCGCCTACTGTTATCAGCATAATTGGCTGGACGATAAGCGTTTCGCCCACAGCTACATTGGCAGCCGCAGCCGCAAAGGTTACGGCGCGCAGCGCATCCGCAGCGAACTGATGCAAAAGGGCGTCGACAAAGCGCTGGTACAGGACGCGCTGGCGGAATGCGACATCGACTGGTGTGAACAGGCGAAACAGGTGGCGCAGCGAAAATTTGGCGATGCGTTGCCAACTGACTGGAAAGAGAAAGCCAAAGTGCAGCGTTATCTGCTCTATCGCGGCTTTTTCCAGGAAGAAATTCAGTCAATTTACCGTGATTTTGCGCAATGAGCGCACACGGGGTTTTACTTCCCTCTGAAGAAAATTTATCTTATCCCCACTTTTTGTTCGTGAGCTGGTTGTCATCGTCGGGATGACGCGCCACCGGCTCACGTGTCGTTATTCTAGCCTTTCCAGGAAAATTATGAGCAAGAGCACCGCTGAGATCCGTCAAGCGTTTCTCGATTTCTTTCATAGTAAGGGTCATCAGGTTGTAGCAAGCAGCTCCCTGGTGCCTAACAATGATCCGACATTGCTGTTTACCAATGCCGGCATGAACCAATTTAAGGATGTTTTCCTGGGGCTCGACAAACGCGCCTATTCCCGCGCCACTACCTCGCAGCGCTGCGTGCGCGCAGGCGGCAAGCATAACGACCTGGAAAACGTCGGGTATACCGCTCGTCACCACACCTTCTTTGAAATGCTGGGCAACTTCAGCTTCGGCGATTACTTCAAGCACGATGCGATCAGCTACGCGTGGGAACTGCTGACCGGTGAAAACTGGTTCAACCTGCCGAAAGAGCGACTGTGGGTCACCGTGTATGAAACCGATGACGAAGCATTCGACATCTGGCAGAAGCAAATCGGCGTACCGGCCGAGCGCATTATCCGCATCGGCGACAACAAGGGCGCGCCTTTCGCTTCCGATAACTTCTGGCAGATGGGCGATACCGGCCCATGCGGCCCGTGCACCGAGATTTTCTACGATCACGGCGATCACATTTGGGGTGGTCCTCCGGGCAGCCCGGAAGAAGACGGCGATCGCTACATCGAGATCTGGAACATCGTTTTCATGCAGTTCAACCGTCAGTCCGACGGCACCATGTTGCCGCTGCCGAAACCTTCGGTGGATACCGGTATGGGCCTGGAACGCATCGCGGCGGTGTTGCAGCATGTGAACTCCAACTATGAGATCGACCTGTTCCGCACCCTGATTGCCGCCGTGGCGAAAGTGACCGGTGCGACCGATCTGGACAATAAATCTCTGCGCGTTATCGCCGACCACATCCGTTCCTGCGCCTTCCTGGTGTCTGACGGCGTGATCCCGTCTAACGAAAACCGCGGCTACGTGCTGCGTCGCATCATTCGTCGTGCGATCCGCCATGGCAACATGCTGGGCGCGAAAGACACCTTCTTCTACAAGCTGGTGGCGCCGCTGATCGAAGTGATGGGCCCGGCGGCCGATGAACTGAAACGCCAGCAGTCGCTGGTGGAGCAGGTGCTGAAAACCGAAGAAGAGCAGTTTGCCCGTACGCTGGAGCGTGGTCTGGCGCTGCTGGATGAAGAGCTGGCCAAGCTGCAGGGCGATACCCTGGACGGCGAAACCGCTTTCCGTCTGTACGATACCTACGGCTTCCCGGTGGACCTGACCGCTGACGTCTGCCGCGAGCGCGGTCTGAAAGTCGACGAAGCGGGCTTTGAAGAGGCGATGGAAGCACAGCGCCGCCGCGCGCGCGAATCCAGCGGCTTCGGCGCCGACTACAACAGCCTGATCCGTGTGGACGGCAGAAGTCAGTTCAGCGGCTACGATCACGACGAGCAGCAGGCGATGGTCATTGCGCTGTTCCGCGACGGCCAGCCGGTCGATCAGATCAACGCTGGCGAAGAGGCGGTGGTGGTGCTGGACGAGACGCCGTTCTACGGTGAATCCGGCGGCCAGGTCGGCGATAAAGGCGTGCTGAAAGCCGCAGGCGCCGAGTTTGTGGTCAACGACACCCAGAAATACGGTCAGGCTATCGGCCATCAAGGCAAGCTGGCGCAAGGTTCGCTGAAGCTGAACGATCGCGTGGACGCGCAGATCGACACTGAACGCCGCAACAGCATCCGCCTGAACCACTCCGCGACCCACCTGCTGCACGCTGCGCTGCGCCAAACGTTGGGCGAGCACGTTGCGCAGAAAGGCTCTCTGGTTAACGACAAATACCTGCGCTTCGACTTCTCGCATTTCGAAGCGATGAAGCCGGAACAAATTCGCGCGGTGGAAGATCTGGTTAACCAGCAGGTGCGTCGTAACCTGCCGGTGCAGACCGAGCTGATGGCGTTGGAAGATGCCAAAGAGAAGGGTGCGATGGCGCTGTTCGGTGAGAAGTACGACGACAACGTTCGCGTGCTGACCATGGGCGACTTCTCCACCGAGCTGTGCGGCGGCACCCACGCCAGCCGCACCGGCGATATCGGCCTGTTCCGCATTCTGAGCGAATCGGGCACCGCGGCGGGCATCCGCCGTATTGAAGCGGTGACCGGCGCTGGCGCTATCGCTACGCTGCATCAGCAAAGCGATTTGTTGCAAGACGTTGCTCAGTTGGTGAAGGGCGACAGCAACAACCTGACCGATAAAGTGCGCTCGGTGCTCGATCGCACGCGTGTGCTGGAAAAAGAACTGCAGCAACTGAAAGATCAGCAGGCGGCGCAGGAAAGCGCGTCGCTGTCCAGCCAGGCGAAAGTGGTTAACGGCGTGAAGCTGTTGGTCAGCCAGTTGGACAATGTCGAAGCCAAAATGCTGCGCACCATGGTGGATGACCTGAAAAATCAATTGGGTTCGGCCATTATCGTGTTGGCGACGACGGCTGATGACAAAGTCAGCCTGGTCGCAGGCGTGACCAAGGATCTGACTGACCGCGTGAAAGCCGGCGAGTTGATCGGCAACGTGGCGCAGCAGGTCGGCGGCAAGGGCGGTGGTCGCCCTGATATGGCGATGGCGGGGGGGACGGATATCAACGCCCTGCCAGCGGCGTTAAACAGCGTAGAAGCCTGGGTGGCCTCGAAGCTGTGAACATAAATAAATAGCACGCACAAACGCCATAATACTTTGTTGATTATGGCGTTTTCATACTGTGCTAACACAATTTAGTTACAATTGCGGGAACAAAGTTTTTCAGGTCGGCTAAACTTACCATTATCTGAGGTGGGACCAAGTCTGCTTACACTTATTGTGGATTGCGCGGCTTACGTTTTCACCACATATGATGGATAATGACGGGGAAACTGAGAGACCCGACTCTTTTAATCTTTCAAGGAGCAAAGAATGTTAATTCTGACTCGTCGAGTTGGTGAAACCCTCATGATTGGCGATGAGGTTACGGTCACTGTGCTAGGGGTAAAAGGCAACCAGGTGCGTATTGGTGTGAATGCCCCCAAAGAGGTTTCGGTTCACCGTGAAGAAATCTATCAGCGCATTCAGGCAGAGAAGTCTCAGCAGACGACTTACTGATTCCGAAGCAGCGTCTCGTTGCCAGACGAGACGCTACTGCATCGTTTTACCCACTTCTTTCGTTCTCCCCTCTCTTTTTCGTGATTATTTTCCCGGTGAGTTTCCTGCTTTGTTGCCACAGACGCTGCGGTTGCCTGTTGATAAAACGCCCTTTTTGCCGTGAAATCGCCCATGTTGGGTGTGAATTGTGCAAACGCGCATGAGTTGGGAAAAATTGTTTGACTTAAAAGTCGGAGAAAGTAATATGTGCGCCACGCAGTGCCGATGAGCTTCTCCAAAGCAAGTTAGGCACAATTCGAAAGAAGCGTATGGTGAGGTGGCCGAGAGGCTGAAGGCGCTCCCCTGCTAAGGGAGTATGCGGTCAAAAGCTGCATCCGGGGTTCGAATCCCCGCCTCACCGCCATTTGCATCCATAGCTCAGCTGGATAGAGTACTCGGCTACGAACCGAGCGGTCGGAGGTTCGAATCCTCCTGGATGCACCATATTTTGCAGTATGGTGGGGTAGTAACAACGTACCATACGGTATCAAAAAAGAATTCCTGTGCATCCATAGCTCAGCTGGATAGAGTACTCGGCTACGAACCGAGCGGTCGGAGGTTCGAATCCTCCTGGATGCACCATTCTTTCTGTCGTGTTTCGTTAGCGAAGCAGGCAAGCAGTAAAAAAATAGACATGCATCCATAGCTCAGCTGGATAGAGTACTCGGCTACGAACCGAGCGGTCGGAGGTTCGAATCCTCCTGGATGCACCATCTAAGAGAAACCCGCCTCGGCGGGTTTTTCGCTTTTCAGCCTTTATCTATCTCCCCCTCTTTCCCCTTTGTGTACGATTAGGCACAGCACATTCCGCTATGACGCAGTCAGCGACAACCCATCGGCTTTACGCTAAAGTAGTTTTCTTTCCTCAACGATCATGGAGTAACGATGTACGACCGCTATCAGGGTCTTATTTTCGACATGGACGGCACGATTCTGGACACCGAGCCAACGCACCGTAAAGCGTGGCATGAAGTGTTGTCCCGTTATGGCATGACGTTTGATGAAACGGCCATGGTGGCGCTGAGCGGTTCGCCGACCTGGCGCATCGCTCAGGCGATTATCGCCAGCCATCAGGCCGACCTCGATCCCCATCACCTGGCGGCGGAGAAAACCCGCGCGGTGGAAGCGATGCTGCTGGATAGCGTGCGTCCCTTGCCGCTGATCGAGGTGGTGAAGTCCTATCACGGTCGCCGTCCGATGGCGGTCGGTACCGGCAGCGAGCACCGCATGGCGGAAATGCTGCTGCGTCATCTCGG
Organism: Serratia sp. PL7; assembly: GCF_945957435.1. Classification (NCBI taxonomy): domain Bacteria; kingdom Pseudomonadati; phylum Pseudomonadota; class Gammaproteobacteria; order Enterobacterales; family Yersiniaceae; genus Serratia; species Serratia sp. PL7. The sequence goes on from NZ_CAMFLB010000004.1 coordinate 450,792, forward strand.
CCTGTTCGACTGCTTCGACGCGATCGTCGGCGCGGACGACGTACAGCGCCATAAACCGGAGCCGGATACCTTCTTACGCTGTGCTGAACTGATCGGCGTGCCGCCGGAAAAATGCGTGGTGTTTGAAGATGCCGAATTTGGCATTCAGGCGGCGAAAAGTGCCGGTATGGCTGTGGTAGACGTCCGCACGCTGTGAGTAGTACGCTAGCCGTAATATCGTTATTTGGCAGTAGCTTCCTCAGTGCGACGCTGCTGCCGGGAAATTCAGAAATCGTTCTGGTCGCCTTGCTGACCCAGAGTCGCGTCTCGCCGGAATTGCTGGTGCTGGCCGCGACCCTGGGCAACACGCTGGGCGGCTTGACCAATGTCATTATCGGGCGCCTGTTACCGGCGTTGAAACCACAGCGGGGGCTGGCAACGGCGCTCGGGTGGCTGCAACGCTTCGGCCCGGCTGCGCTGTTGCTCAGTTGGGTGCCGGTGGTGGGCGATTTGTTGTGCGTGTTGGCAGGTTGGCTGCGCATGCCCTGGGGCTCTGTCGCGCTGTTTCTGTGTATCGGAAAGGCGCTGCGTTACATCGTTTTGACTATGATAACGGTACAGGGCATCGCCTGGTGGCAGTAACCAAGTGAATATAACTCAATATTCTCTCGGGTGCGGATTCAGTATGCTTACGAGTTATTGTTTTTAGAAGCGGGAGGTCAATTTGATCCCGGACGTATCACAGGCGCTTTCTTGGTTGGAAGCCCATCCTCAGGCATTAAAAGGCATTCGTCGCGGCATCGAGCGTGAAACGCTGCGAGTCACGCCGAACGGCACCTTGGCGACCACCGGGCATCCGGAAAAGCTGGGGGCGGCATTGACGCACCACTGGATCACCACGGACTTCGCCGAGGCGCTGTTAGAGTTTATTACGCCGGTTGATGACAATATCGATCACCTGCTGACGTTCCTGCGCGATATTCATCGCTACGTGGCGCGCAATATTGGCGATGAGCGCATGTGGCCGCTCAGCATGCCGTGCTTTATCGAAGCCGAGCAGGATATTGAGCTGGCGCAGTTCGGTTCGTCGAACATCGGCCGCATGAAGACGCTGTACCGCGAAGGGTTGAAGAATCGCTATGGCGCGTTGATGCAGACCATTTCCGGCGTGCACTACAACTTCTCGCTGCCGCTGGAGTTTTGGCAGGCCTGGGCTGGCGTGCAGGACGCAGAAAGCGGTAAAGAGCAGATCTCGGCGGGGTATTTCCGCCTGATCCGCAACTATTACCGTTTCGGTTGGGTGATCCCGTATCTGTTCGGCGCATCGCCGGCCATTTGTTCTTCGTTCCTCAAAGGGCGCGAGACCACTCTGCCGTTCGAACGCACCGAGCAGGGGATGTGCTATCTGCCGTACGCCACCTCGCTGCGTCTGAGCGACCTGGGTTACACCAACAAGTCGCAGAGTAATCTGGGCATCACCTTCAACGATCTGCACAGCTATGTGGCCGGTCTGAAGCGGGCGATCGTTACGCCTTCCGAAGAGTTCGCCAAGCTGGGCGTGAAAGAGGGTGACCGCTACCTGCAGTTGAACAGTAACGTGCTGCAAATCGAAAACGAGCTGTATGCGCCGATCCGGCCGAAGCGCGTGACCAAAAGCGGCGAGACGCCGTCAGACGCGCTGCTGCGCGGCGGTATCGAATATATCGAAGTGCGTTCGCTGGATATCAACCCGTTCTCGCCGATCGGCGTGGATGCGGTGCAGGCGCGTTTCCTGGATCTGTTCCTGGTGTGGTGCGCGCTGGCCGATGCGCCGGAGATGAGCAGCGATGAACTGCTGTGCACGCGCAAGAACTGGAACCGGGTGATTCTGGAAGGGCGCAAGCCGGGCCAGACCATCGGCATCGGCTGTGGTGCCAGCCATGAGCCGCTGGAAAAAGTGGGTAAGGCGCTGTTCGCCGATCTGCGTCGGGTCGCGGAAGTGTTGGACGGCGAAGCCGGCAACCGTCAATACCAGCAGGTGTGCGATGAGCTGGTCGCCGCATTTGACGATCCTGAGCTGACCTTCTCCGCGCGCATTCTGAAGGCGATGAAGGCGGAAGGCACTGGGCGCGTCGGTCTGCAGCTGGCGGAGCAGTATCGCCAGACGTTGCTGGAAGAACCGTTGGAAATCCTGAATGAGGCCGAGCTGGATAAAGAGCGGGAAGCCTCGTGGCAGCGCCAACGCGACATAGAAGCCAATGATACGCTAAGCTTTGAAGCGTTCCTGAAGCAAAACGGCGGAAGCTGAAAAAGAAAAAGGCCACATCAATGTGGCCAAATATGCATCTCTGATGACAGGGATGATGATAACAAATGCGCGTCTTTCACATACTCAGACTCGCAGGGTTGGAAAAGGTTTCCCGGTTAGGAAAAAAAGTTTCGAAATAAATGCTCTTTTACGAGGAGGTAGCGAAATGCCATTGCTGGATAGCTTTACCGTCGATCATACCCGTATGGCAGCCCCGGCTGTCCGCGTTGCGAAAACCATGAAAACGCCTCATGGTGATACCATCACGGTATTTGATCTGCGCTTTTGCCGCCCGAACCTGGAAGTGATGCCCGAACGCGGCATTCACACGCTGGAACACCTGTTCGCCGGCTTTATGCGCGACCACCTGAACGGCCAGGGCGTGGAGATTATCGACATCTCCCCAATGGGCTGCCGCACCGGTTTCTACATGAGCCTGATCGGCGTGCCGGAAGAGCAGCGCGTTGCCGATGCCTGGAAAGCGGCGATGGCCGACGTGCTGAAAGTGACCGACCAGCGCAAGATCCCTGAGCTGAACGAGTACCAGTGTGGTACCTACCACATGCACTCGCTGGAAGAAGCGCAGGAAATCGCCAAGCACATTCTGGATAACGGCGTGGTGGTGAACCACAACGACGAGCTGGCGCTGCCGAAAGAGAAGCTGCAGGAGCTGCATATCTGACCGTACGTTTCCCGCAGAAACAAAAAAGACGCGATTTCGCGTCTTTTTTACGTTCTGGCCGGCGGTCAGTGATGGCCGACGCTGGACTGCAGCGAGGTGATCGGCGTGACTCGCACCTGTTTGATCATGTTGCCCTGTACGTCGAGAATGTCGATATCGTAATGGCCGATACGCACCCGGGTGCCGATTTCGGGGATCTCTTCCAGTTCTTCCAGCAGCATACCGTTGACGGTACGGGCTTCATTGGCCGGCAAGGTCCAGTTGAAGGCTTTGTTCAGCTCCCGTACGTTGGCGGTGCCGTCGATCAAGACCGAACCGTCGCTCTGCGGCGTGACTTCTTCCGCCAGCGTCGGTGACATCGAGGTGGTGAAGTCGCCGACGATCTCCTCGAGGATGTCTTCCACCGTGACCAGGCCCTGAATGTCGCCGTACTCGTCGACCACGATGCCGACCTTCTCTTTATTGCGCTGGAACTTCACCAACTGCACGTTGAGCGGCGTGCCTTCCGGCACGAAATAAATCTCGTCGGCGGCGCGCAGCAGGTTCTCTTTGTTGAACTCTTTTTTCTCGGTCATCAGGCGATAGGCTTCGCGCACGCGCAGCATGCCGATCGCATCGTCCAACGAGCTGCGATACAGCACGATGCGGCCGTGTGGCGAGTGGGTCAGCTGGCGCATGATCGACTTCCAGTCGTCGTTGACGTCGATGCCGACGATCTCGGTGCGTGGCACCATGATGTCGTTGACCGTCACCTTTTCCAGATCCAGCACCGAGATCAGCATGTCCTGATTGCGGCGGGAGATCTGCGACTGGGATTCGCGCACGATGGTGCGCAGCTCATCCTTGCTGACGGCGTCGCTGATGCGCACGTTGGTGCGAATGCCGAACAGGCGCAAGGTCAGGCTGGTGATGCCGTTAAGCAACCAGACCAGCGGGAACATCACCTTTTGCAACGGGGCCAGCAGGACGCTGCTGGGGAAGGCAATACGTTCCGGATAGAGGGCGGCGAAGGTCTTCGGCAGCACTTCGGCGAACAGCAGCACGGCGAAGGTCAGTATGCCGGTCGCGATCGCCACGCCGAGATCGCCATACAGCCGCATGCCGACGATGGTCGCCAGCGCCGAGGCGAGGATGTTGACCAGGTTGTTGCCGATCAGCACCAGGCCGATCAGCCGATCCGGTTTTTGCAGCAGCTTCTCCACCCGACGCGCCGAGCGGTTGCCCTGTTTGGACAGATGACGCAGGCGATAACGGTTGAGCGTCATCATGCCGGTTTCGGAGGCGGAGAAGTAAGCGGAGACCACGATCATGATCACCAGGATAATGATGAGGGTCCCCGTCGACACATGCTCCAATGCAGTATTCCTTATAGAGAGGGAGAATTGAGCCAGGCTGGCCTAGCGCACCATCACCTGCTGAATCAGACGGCTGCCGAAATAGGCGAGCGTCAGCAGGAAGGCGCCGGCGAAGCTGAACCAGACGACGCGGCGGCCGCGCCAGCCTTCATGGTAATGGCCCCACAACAGCACGATATACACGAACCAGGCCATGATCGACAGCACGGCTTTATGCACGTTCTCTTTGCTGAACAGGTTATCCATGTACAGCAGGCCGGTACACAGGGTGAGCGTCAGCAGCACCACGCCGATCTGGGTGATATGGAACATCTTGCGCTCGATGCTCATCAGCGGCGGCATGTCGGCGCTGAAGGTCAGCTTCTTGTTTTTCAACAGGTAGTCGAGCCAGGCGAGCTGCAAGGCGTAGAGTGCAGCGATGATCAGGGTGGCGTAAGAGAACAGCGCCAGACCGATATGCACCATCAATTCCGGGCTGGCCTCCAGGTGAGTGATAAACTCGCCGGGCATAAAGCTGGCGAAGGCCAGGTTGATCATCGCGAAGCTGTAGACGATCGGCAGCAGGAACCAGCCGCGGTCGCGCGAAGCGACGAAGGTCATCACCGAGCAGATGATCAGGCTGACGATAGAACCAATGTTCAGCAGGCTGAGATTCTGCCCGGCGCTGACGTCAAAGATGCGCTGCTGCAGCGCGATGGCGTGGCAAATCAGCGCCACCACCGCCGAGACGAGGGCCAGTCGACGGTATGCGCTGTTCTTCCGCAACAAGCTGGGAATGATCAGTCCAAGGCTGAGCAGGTAGGCCATCAAAGCCACAATGGAGAAAACTGGCATAGCGTTTAATTTTGCTTCGGCGTGGTTAATTGGAGTGTCAGTATAACGTTGCGCGCGTTTCACTCCAACCTATCTCCAACGCTGAGGCAGAGATCCTGCTCGCTTCGTGTTATCATCGGCGCAATTGTGTCGCCGGAGCGGCCTGTCATTACACGTTGAGCATGAGACGATGTTTGAAAATTTAACCGATCGATTGTCGCGCACGTTGCGCAATATCAGCGGCCGCGGGCGGCTGACCGAAGAAAATATCAAGGAAACCCTGCGTGAAGTGCGTATGGCATTGCTGGAAGCGGACGTTGCGCTGCCGGTGGTGCGCGACTTCATCAACCGCGTCAAAGAGAGCGCGGTTGGCCATGAAGTCAACAAGAGCCTGACGCCGGGGCAGGAGTTCGTCAAGATCGTCAAGGGCGAGCTGATCGCCGCGATGGGCGAAGTCAACACCGAGCTGAATCTGGCGGCTCAGCCGCCGGCCGTGGTGCTGATGGCGGGCCTGCAGGGCGCCGGTAAAACCACCAGCGTCGGTAAGCTCGGCAAGTTCCTGAAAGAAAAACAGAAGAAGAAAGTGTTGGTGGTTTCCGCGGACGTTTATCGCCCAGCGGCGATCAAACAGCTGGAAACGCTGGCGGAAGGTGTCGGCATCGATTTCTTCCCGTCTGACGTCAAAGAAAAACCGATCGACATCGTCAATCGCGCGCTGCAACAGGCCAAGCTGAAATTCTACGACGTACTGATCGTCGATACCGCCGGCCGTCTGCACGTTGACGAAGCGATGATGGACGAGATCAAACAGGTGCATGCGGCGATCAAGCCGGTGGAAACCCTGTTCGTGGTTGACGCCATGACCGGCCAGGACGCCGCCAATACCGCCAAGGCGTTTAATGAAGCGCTGCCGCTGACCGGCGTGGTGCTGACCAAGGTCGACGGCGACGCGCGCGGCGGTGCCGCATTGTCCATCCGCCACATCACCGGCAAGCCGATCAAATTCCTCGGCGTGGGCGAGAAGACCGAAGCGCTGGAGCCGTTCTACCCGGATCGCGTGGCATCACGCATCCTGGGCATGGGCGACGTGCTGTCACTGATCGAAGATATCGAAAGCAAGGTCGACCGCGAGCAGGCGGAGAAACTGGCCAACAAGCTGAAGAAGGGCGACGGTTTCGATCTGACCGACTTCCTGGAGCAGCTCAAGCAAATGCGCAACATGGGCGGTATGGCCAACATGTTGAGCAAGCTGCCGGGCGCGGGCCAACTGCCGGACAACGTCAAATCGCAGATGGACGACAAAGTGCTGGTGCGCATGGAGGCGATCATCAACTCGATGACGCTGAAAGAGCGCGCCAAACCTGAAATCATCAAGGGCTCGCGCAAGCGCCGCATCGCGATGGGGGCCGGCATGCAGGTGCAGGACGTCAACCGCTTGCTGAAGCAGTTCGACGAAATGCAGCGTATGATGAAGAAGATGAAGAAAGGCGGTATGGCGAAGATGATGCGCGGCATGAAAGGTATGATGCCACCGGGCTTCCCAGGCCGCTGATGGGCCTCCGCACGCTGAGTGCGGGCGCTTTCAGCATTCGCCGTTCGCGGTGAAAACCGCCCGAAATTTGACAGGCTGCAAAAGTTGTCCCCTGCGATCGACGCTTTAGATTGCTTTTTGCGCCAAAATGAGTAAAATTTTCGGGCTTTTTATATTGCAACCG